>JAIXWJ010000072.1 GCA_027491335.1 Actinomycetes bacterium
CGCGAGGACGTCTCACGAACCTCCACGCCGGCGTTCTTGGCCAACTGCGGGGCGTTCACATACGACACGGGTTCGTCACTGAGAGCGCCGAAGAATCCCTTCAATGCGCTCAACGTGAGAATCCGATTGTCGTATTGACCGATCTCGCCCTCGGCGATGACCTCGAATTGCTTGGGCACCGAACCAACCAGCGTGGCGAACAGTCGACCCAGACGTTCGGCCAAGGGCAGATACGGACGCAGAGTTTCGTTGGCCTCGGCGGCCGACACGTTCACGGCGAAGGGCACGAAGTCGCCGGCCAACGCCAGCTTCACCATGTCGGCGATGGTGTCGCCGGCCTTGTCCTGGGCCTCGCGGGTGCTGGCTCCCAGGTGCGGCGTGACCACCACGTTGTCGAGGGCGAACAACGGGCTGTCGGTGCAGGGCTCCACGTCGAAGACGTCGAGAGCGGCACCGGCGATGCGTCCCGTGCGAACGGCCTCGGCGAGAGCCGCCTCATCGACGATCCCTCCACGAGCCACGTTGATGACGCGCAAGTCCGGCTTGGCGCGGTTCAGCATGTCGGTGCCGATGATGCCCTTGGTTTCCTTGTTCTTGGGCAGATGAACCGTGATGAAGTCGCTCTGCGCCATCAATTCCTCGAGCGACATCATCTCCACGCTCATCTGACGCGCGCGGTCGGCCGACACGAAAGGGTCGTAGGCAACCAAGCGCATACCGAAGGCCAGAGCCCGCTGAGCCACGAGCTTGCCGATGCGTCCGAGACCGACGATTCCCAAGGTCTTGTCGGACAGCTCGACACCTTCCCACTTGCTGCGTTCCCAGCGCCCGGCCTTCAGCGCCGCGTGGGCCTGCGGCACGTTGCGCGCCGACGACATCAACAACGCCATGGTGTGCTCGGCCGCCGACACGATGTTGCTCTGGGGCGCGTTCACCACCATCACACCGCGACGAGTGGCCGCTTCCACATCGACGTTGTCCAAGCCGATTCCGGCTCGACCGACGACGATCAGCTCATCGGCTTGCTCCAGAACCTCGGCCGTCACCTGAGTCGCCGAACGAATGATCAGAGCGTGCGCGCCCTTCAACGCCGAGGGCAGAGTCTCCGGTGTCAGATCCAGTTGGACATCGACGGTGTGACCCGCCGCGCGCAGGCGGTCGAGACCACCGGCGGCGATTTCTTCGGAGACGAGGATTCGTGCCATATCGACCCATCATGTTGGTCGGTCACGCACCTTCCCAACGAACGGGTTTGACATTTCGTTCAAAATCACACCCTTCGGGCGGTCGATTGTCACGCCGTAGGCTGGCCATCGTGGATCAGATCCAGCACAAAGCCATCGAGCGCTGGTTCATCGGCCGTGGTGTCCCGCACTTCATCGTCGACTACTCGGCACGCACCGACATCTGGACCCGGGCCATTCCCTTGCTCGTGCTCGCCTATCTCGCGGGCGGGCTCAACGCCTTGAACCTCGCGGAATGGTCCGCCTCGCGGAACCTCTTCGCTGCCGCCGTCACCATCGCGGTCCTCGTCCTCGGTTGGACGGTCACGAATCTGGCGCTGCGCCGACCGTTCTGGTCGGTCCCCAAGGAGGTGGGACCGCCGGAGCTGGTGGCCTTCGTGATCGGACCGACGCTTCCGAGCCTCATCTTCGACCAATGGGAGGACGCCCTTCAGGCCCTCGTCGAGGGCATCATCATCCTCGGTGCCATCTACGTGATCGCCGCTTTCGCCCTCGGGCACCTGGCGTTGTGGGCCATCCGCGCCTCGTTGACTCAGGTGTCCATGCTGGGTCGCCTCGTGGTGCGCGCGTTGCCCCAACTGTTGCTCTTCACCGTCTTCCTGTTCATCAACGCCGAGGTCTGGCAGGTGGCGGGAACCCTCGTCGGTTTGCCGTATCTCATCGGACTCACGATCTTCTTCGTTCTCGGAGCCGTCTTCGTTCTGGCCGGCATCCCCAGGATGATCGACGGACTGGACGACTTCGCTTCGTCCGACGAGATCACCGAGTTGATCGCCGACAGCCCCGCGCGGGGTTTGCCCGTCCCCGACGTTCACGAACGTCCCCTCGGCCGCCGCGAGAAACTCGACCTGATTCTCGTCTCGACGTTCAACCAAGCGGTGCAGGTCACCTTCGTGGCGATTCTGCTCGCCGGGTTCTTCGTCCTCTTCGGATTCATCGCCATACCACTCGACACCCAACTCGGATGGATGTCCACCGACTCCGCGAACGTGTGGTTCACCGTGACGATCAGTGACCGCGATCTGGTCATGACCGAGTCCCTCATGCGCGTGGCCGGATTTCTCGGAGCCTTCATCGGCATGTACTTCACGGTCGTGCTGAGCACGGACGATAGGTACAAGAGCGAGTTCGCCGCGGACACCGCGCCCGACATCCACAAGTCGTTGGCGGTTCGATTGGTGTACCGCGACGCCCACGAGCGACTCTCGAATCCGGAGCAGGGTCGGTGACGGCGATCGAGATCCGTGAACTGCACGGGTTGGCCGAGATGGACGCGTTGCGCCGCACCGCCGGCGCGGTGTGGGGAGGCTCCGCGTCCGACATGGTGAGCTCGGATTTCCTGATGGCCCTCGCCCATGCCGGCGGCTACATCGCCGGTGCTTTCGACGACGATCGGATGGTCGGCTGCTCGTTCGGGATACTCGCGAAGCACGGCCAACAGTGGTGCCTGCACTCGCACATCACCGGCGTCGTTCCCGAGCTGCAGAACTCGGGTCTGGGCGCGCGCCTGAAGTTTCACCAACGCGACTGGGCTCGCGACAAGGGTCTGACGGCCATCACATGGACCTTCGACCCGCTCGTGCGTCGCAACGGATGGTTCAACCTGCAACGACTCGGGGCACGAGCCATCGAGTACCACGTGAACTTTTACGGAGCATTGAACGACGACATCAACGGATCCGGCGAAACCGACCGGTTGTTGGCGTGGTGGGACGTGGTGCCCGCCCCCACGAAAGACTTCGGTTCGGGCGAACCGTCGATCACGATTCCCACTCCCGACGACATCGTCACCTTGCGTCGCCTCGACCCGACGGCGGCGCACGAGTGGCGACTTTCGATGCGTGATCGATTGGGTCCGCTCTTGACCGCCCACGACGTGGTGGGCATGAACAACAATGGCGACTACATCCTGAGGACGAAGGACGCACGATGATGAACCTGACCCAACTCGCTCCGATCCACCTACGAGGTTTCGAACTGCGGGTCATCGGACTCCCCCTCGTCAGCCCGTTCCGCACGTCGTTCGGCACCCAGAACGACCGGCGAATCCTGTTGGTTCGCGCCATCACCGACGAAGGCGACGGCTGGGGCGAATGCGTGTCGGGCGATGACCCGCTGTACTCCAGCGAGTACGTCGAGAGTTCGCATCACGTGATGATTCATCACCTCATCCCACGACTTCTTCCGAACGACGGCACGCCCATGCACGCCACCGACGTGGCCCGACTACTCGAACCCGTGAAGGACCACCGCATGGCCAAGGCCGCCCTCGAAGCCGCGGTCCTCGATGCCCAACTTCGAGCCAACGACATGCCGTTGTCAATCGCTCTCGGTTCGGTCGTCGATCGCGTGCCGTCGGGGGTCTCGGTCGGAATCCACGACGACATCGACTCTCTCGTTCGCACGATCGGCGGTTACCTCGACGAGGGTTACGCGCGCATCAAGCTGAAGATCGAACCGGGATCCGACATCGAACCCGTGCGCGTCATCCGCGAGACCTTCGGCGACTCCGTTCCGTTGCAGGTGGACGCCAACACCGCCTACACCCGCGACGACGGACCCCATCTGGCCAAACTGGACCGATTCGGGCTGCTACTCATCGAGCAACCTCTACCCGAGGACGATGTGACCGGGCACGCCATCATCGCCAAGCAGGTGGGCACCCCCATCTGTCTCGACGAATCGATCGTCTCGGCGCGAGCCGCCGTCGATGCCATCGAACGGGGGGCCTGCTCCATCATCAACATCAAGGCCGGTCGCGTGGGCGGATATCTGGAGGCCGTGAACGTTCACGACGTGTGTCGTGAGCGGGGAATCCCGGTGTGGTGCGGGGGCATGTTGGAGACCGGCATCGGACGAGCCATGAACCTGGCCTTGGCGGCCCTTCCGAACTTCACGATCACCGGTGACGTCTCGGCGTCGGAGCGATTCTGGAAGCGCGACATCGTCCACGATCCGATCACTCTCGATCACGGACACGTGGTGCTGCGCACCGGCCCCGGCACGGGGGTCGACCTCGATCTCCCCTTCATCGACTCGGTCACCCTCACGACCGAGATCGTCGCCGCGCGCTGACCTCCGGCAGGCGGGTTCGGCCCCGGGAGTGACTAATCTCCTCGCCATGGCTTTCCCTTTCCTCTCCGAAGAATGGATGGACGCCGCCAAGGCGATCCGTGCGAAGTATCAGGACCAGGCTCCCAAGATCACCGCGGTGATTCGCATCAACCAGGTCATCACCGACGTTCCGTTCGGAGATGGAACCGTGAAGAGCTACATGGACACCTCGTCGGGTGACATGGAAGTGGAGTTGGGCGAGCTCGAGAACCCCGACGCCACCGTCACCACCGACTGGGCGACCGCGCGAGCCATTTTCGCTCTCAACGATCAGGCCGCGGCGATGCAGGCCTTCATGGGCGGCAAGATCAAGGTGGCCGGCGACATGATGAAGATGATGGCCCTGCAGACGCAGATGCCTCAGACCGACATCACCGCCAAGGTCGCCGAAGAGATCAAGGCGATCACCGAATAGTCGGTTCCCCGCGCGGTGTCGAGGTGACCCGCGACGAGAGAATCATCGCCACCACGGCCACCCCCATCGCGACGTAGAACGCCGCGGCGAACGAAGACGCGGTGGACTCACCGTCGGACGATGCCTGCTGCACGGTCGTCATCACCACGGAACCGAACACCGCACCCATCTGGGTCATGAGTTGTTGCATTGCACCAGCCACACCGAGATCGCGTTCGTCGACGGCGTTGGCCAACAACGACGTCATGGCCGGACTGGCGATGCCGATTCCCGCACCCGACAAACCAAGCGCGAGCAACACCATCAACAGGTTCGAACCGAAGTCGACCATGGTGAAGAGGAACATCGACATCGTCACGCAGAATCCTCCCACGACGCCCATCGCCCGCTCCCCCACCCGAATGGTGATGAGGCTGGCCAACGGTGCCACGAGAGCGAAGGTGAGCGGTCTGGCGATCACGACGAAGGAGATCTTCGAGGTGTCGAACTCCATCACCTCACGCAAGATCAATGGCGCCAGCAAGAAGCCGCCCATATAGGCGAAGTTCGCCAACGTCTGCGACATCACGGGATACGCCACGTTGCGCGTTCGCAACCAATGAAGTGGTAGCAGAGGATCACGTGCTCGTTTTTCGATGCGCACGAAGAGAACCAACGACACCACCGATGCGCACAACAGTCCGACGGTCAAGGGACTGCTCCATCCCCACTTCGGCCCCTGATTCACGCCCGCCAACAACATGGACGCACCCAATCCGAGGGTCACCGAACCGGCCACATCGAAATGAACGTCCGTCGATCGATCGGTGTCGGGTAGCAGCCACAGGGCAATGACCACCCCCAGGATGCAGAGCGGCGCTTGAACCGCGAAGATGATCCGCCATCCGAACGCTTCCACCAGCGGGGCACCGGCGATCACGCCTAGCACCGGTGCTCCGGCGTTCACGAAGCTCCAATAACTGAGCGGGCGCACTCGCTGATCGGCGGGGAACAATCGATTGATGTACGCCATGGTGGACGGACCGGTGGCCGCTCCGGCCGATGCCGAGAGGATGCGAAAGGCGATCATGCTCGGGGCGTCCCACGCCACCGCCGTCAACGCCGCGAAGACTCCCGCGCCGAGCAACCCGTACACGAACACGCGCTTGTGGCCCCAAAGGTCGCCGGCCTTGCCGAACGCCGGACCCACCACACCGAACGCCAGCATCGGACCGGTGATGCTCCACGACACCACGGAGATGCTGGAATCGAAGTCATCGGCGATGGTCCCCAACGACACCGCCAGAATCGTGATGGTGAATCCGACGGTGAACAACGCCGACAACACCACCACCAACACGGCCCAGTGACGTTCGATGGGAACACGACGACCCAACCAACGACGAAGAAGGATGGGCCACGGCACCACACCCAATTCGTCGACCCCGACGGAGTCGACGTTCAGCGTGCGCGGGTTGGAATCGCGGGCGTCGGCGCCCACGGATCAGGACTTGGGCTTCAACGACGTCATCGCCGAAGCGAGCGCCGACACCGACCAACGATCGTTCTGATCGATGGTCTCGGCGTTGGTCCACGACTGCACGCGGGTCACCTGACCACCCTGCACGAAGAAGGTCTCACCGCTGAACTCGCAGGACTCCGACGCGAGGTACGCCACCAACGGACTCACGTTGGCCGGATCCCACTTGTCGAACTCGCCTTCCTTCGGAGCGAGCACTTCCTCCAGGCCGGGGGTCGCCAGCGTCAGACGCGTGCGGGCCGCGGGCGCGATGGAGTTGCTCTTCACGTTGTAGCGAGCCAACTCCTTGGCGCAGATCTGACTGAACGTGGCGATGCCGGACTTGGCCGCGCCGTAGTTCCCCTGACCGGGGTTCGAGAACAATCCGCTCGTGCTGCTGGTGTGCACGATGTTGCGCGGCTTGGTGATTCCGGCTTTGGCCTGCTCGCGCCAGTACACGGCGGCATGACGCGTGGGCGCGAAGTGCCCCTTCAAGTGAACGGCGATCACCGCGTCCCACTCGTCCTCGGTCATGTTCACGAGAACGCGGTCGCGCAGAATGCCGGCGTTGTTCACCAGGATGTCGAGGTCGCCGAAGGCTTCCACCGCACTGTCGATCATGCGCTTGGCGCCGTCCCAATCGGCGACGTTGTCGCCGTTGACGATCGCCTCACCACCCATCGCCTTGATGTCGGCCACGGTCTGCTGGGCCGGGGTGATGTCGGTTCCGGTGCCATCGTTCGCACCTCCGAGGTCGTTCACGACGACCTTGGCTCCTTCGGCGGCGAACAGCAACGCGTGCTCGCGTCCCAATCCACGTCCGGCTCCGGTGATGATGGCCACGCGGCCGTCGAGTGCTCCCATGATCGTTCTCCTTCGACTTTGATTTCACCTTATTCCCGCGCGATGAGCGGGTGGAAAGTCGATCCCGAATCAGTCGCGAGAAATCAGCCGTAATAAACGATGTCGACGATGCTTCCCCGCGGAATCAGCTGGCCCGCGGCCACCACCTGACCGCCCACGGTGGCGGCGATCGGTGCACCACGCACGCGCCCCGTCACGTTGCCCACCGTGAGGCCGGCGTTGGTGATGGCCGTTCTGACGGCGTCGAGGTTCGTGAGCGTGGCCAGGTTCGGCATCGCCACCACATCGGGGCCCTTCGAGATGGCCACGGTCACCGAGGATCCCTTGGGCAACGACTCACCGGCCGCCGGCGACTGCGTCGCCACGCCTCCGACGGGCACGTCGATGGAGAACTCGTCGTCGGCGCGATTGATGATGAGTTGCAGATCGTTCAGCGCAACGGTGGCCGCATCGATGGTCATTCCACGAAGATCGGGCACCACGCGAGGTGCGGGTCCCTGCGACACCACGATGTCGACCGCGGTGCCCTTGATCACTTCCTGGCCGGCCACCAGGTTCGGCTGAAGGGCCACGGCCCAGCGAATGACCAAACCGGCCAACACATCCTCACTGAACTCGGGTGTCTGCGCTCCGAGCACCAAACCGGCCTCCGACAACGCGGTGGTTGCCGCCGCCACGTCGAGAGCGTTCAGTTCCGGAAGCGGCACGGGAGGCGGTCCGGTGGACACCACGAAGGTGATGGTTTTGCCGGTCTGCAGTTTCTCGCCGGCCTCGGGATCGGTGCGCACGATGGCTCCGGCGGGCACGTCCTCACTGGCTTCTTCCACCTCGACGATGGTCCAGTCGAATTCGGTGACGAGGTTGGTGGCTTCGCCCAGATCCACGCCGGTGAGAGCGGGCACCGCATAGGAATCCTTCTGGATCACCTTGAACAACAGGAATCCTCCGACCACGACCGCCAACACCGCGACCGCGGCCACGATCCAACGAGCGATCGCCGGCGCGTCCGCGCGATCGGTGTCGACGTCGTCGGAGTCGAGCGCGACGTCGTTCTCGACGATCACCATCGTGTCGGTTGCGCTGGTGGTGGGAATCAGTGTCGTATCGGCGGGGCGGGCGACTTCTCCGGTGCCCTCGAACGACACGCTCGAAACGAGCGGCAATGGGGTGGGTCGAGGCAACGACGGTGCCGCTTGAACCAAGGCACGTCCCATGTCGGCCGCACTGGAACGCTCCAACGGATCCGACCGGCCGGCCTTCTCCAACACCGAGGCCAACCCGCCGAGATCGGCCGACACGGGGAACAACTTGTCCACGCGTCCACCGAGGGTGGTGACCACGGAGTCGGCGAGGAACGGAACCACACCGGTGACGGCCTCGGCGAGAATCAACGCCAACGCGTAGACGTCGGCCTTCTCGTCGAAGGGTTCGCCCGTGGCCTGCTCCGGAGCGCAGTATCGAGCCCGCTCGAGCGACACCGAGGTGGTGTCGGCCCAGGCATCCTCGGAGACCACCGATGCCACACCCAGATCGGCCACTCGGGCCCGACGGTCCTCGCCGAAGACGATCGCCGACGGACGCAGATCGAAGTGCGTCAAACCCCGCTTGTGGGCGTAATCGAGGGCGCGACACACGTCGACGCCCACCGCGAGGGCCTGACTGGGGGTCAGCAGGCGTCCCCGGTCGATCATGTCCCGCAACGTTCCCCCGTCGAGGATTTCCTGCACCACGTAGACCCGGTTCGCGCCAGCGATCGTCGTGCGCCCCGAGGCCAGCGTGCGCAGGACCTGCGGGTGGTTCATGGACTCCGCGGCGGTGGCCTGCTCGAGCAGAGCATCGCCACGCCGACGGCTCACATCGGCCGAGAAGACCCGAACCGAGACATCGGTGTCGGTCCGCTGGTCGCGAGCCACGAACACGGTGCTGGACCCCGAGCGACTGGTCTCGGTGCGCAACCGATAGCGACCCTCGATCAGGGTGTCGATCAGCGAATCCGGGTCATGGTTCTCGAAGATGGACATCGCTGGGAAACTAGCGGTGTATTGCGAATGTGTGACGATCGCCCCCGTCACAAGGTGCAAAGCACCAGCACATCGGGTCAGAATGGCGTCGTGAGCGACAACGACGCCCCCCACGAGTCCGCCGATGCCGACCTGAGCACCAGCGTCGACGGCAGCAACGACGAGGGCGCCAACGCGAGCCCGTCCACGGCGGTACGTCGGCGGCGACGCCCGTCGATCGAGATGGTGCTCATCAGCGCCGGTTTGGCCTTGGGACTGATGATGGTGGTCCTCGGATTCATGTCGGCCACCACCGGTCGCGACGCCCTGGGATATCCCGATCAGATCGTCGGAGTCTCCCCCGCCCCCAACGACCGTCAAGTGCTGTCGCAAACCGAGATTTCGGTGGACCTGATCGACGGCTACGAGGCCGAGTTGATTCTGGATGGCATCACCATTCCCACCACCCGACTGGAAGATGCGGCACCGCAGGACGTGAAGCCCGGCCAGCAGATCGAACTACCCAAGACCGCCATCTACGACCAGGGCAACTCGTTGATTCGGTTCGAACCCACCGAGGGAGCCGCCGTCGAGAAGTACGACGTCGGTGTCCACAAAGTGACGGTGCTCTTCTGGAAGATCGAGGAAGGTCGCAACACCGCGCGCAGTTTCTCGTGGTCGTTCGAAGTGCTCTGACCCTCAGTCGGGAATCTCGCCGGTCTCCAGAAGAATCACGAACCGCGCCTCGTCCAGCACGGGGATGCCGAGTTCCTGCGCCTTGGTGAGTTTGCTCGCGCCGGGTTCGGCCCCCACCACCAGTGCGTCGGTCTTCTTCGACACCGACCCGGGACTCTTGCCCCCGCGATCCTTGATGGCGCGTTCGGCACCGTCACGATCGAAGCCCTCCAACGAACCGGTGACGACGATGTTGCGCCCCAACAGATTCTGCGGCAGACGCGAGACCTCCACGTTGCCGAACTCGACGCCACTGGCGCGCATCTTTTCGATGAAGGCGCGATTGTCGGGCACGGCGAACCATCCGGCGACGGATGCCGCGATGACCTCACCGACTCCCTCCACGCTGGCCAGGTCGGCCTGTGATGCGCTCATGATGGCATCAAGGTTGCCGAAGGCGACGGCCAGGGCCTCCGACGCCGACGGCCCGAGATGCTTCACGCCGAGCGCGGTGAGGATCTTGGGAAGGGGTCGCGACTTCGACGCATCGATGGCGACGAGCAACTTCTCCGCACTGATGCGAGCGAAGCCTTCCAACGTGAGCAGTTGCTCGACGGTGAGCGAGTACAGATCGCCCGGATCGGCGACCAAGCCGGCATCGGACAACTGGAACACGGTCTTCTCGCCCAGACCTTCGATGTCCATGGCACCGCGCGAAGCGAAATAGATGATGCGCTGATCCCGCTGACTGGGGCAACCAGGTTCGATGCACCGCGTGTTGGCTTCGCCGTCGGGTCGGGTGAGTTCACCTTTCAGCGGACACGGACACACCGATGGGAACTTCCAGGGCTCGAGACCTTCGGGTCGCAACGCCAGAACGGGCCCCACCACTTCGGGAATGACATCACCGGCTTTGCGCACCACCACGGTGTCGCCGGGGCGCACGTCCTTCAGACGCACTTGATCCTCGTTGTGCAACGTGGCCATCTCCACGTTGGATCCGCCGACGAACACTTTCTCGAGAACGGCGAACGGCGTGACGCGACCCGTGCGTCCCACCGAGATCTGGATGTCGCGCAACAGAGTGGTGCGTTCCTCGGGCGGAAACTTGAACGCGATGGCCCAACGAGGTGCGCGCGCCGTGAAGCCCAGCGTCTCGCGTTGGGCCAGGTCGTCCAACTTCACCACCACACCGTCGATCTCGTACGGCAATTGATGACGGTTCTCCTGCCAGCGCGCGCAGTACGCGGCCACGGCATCGACGGAGTCCACCAACTCGATGTTGGGGTTCACGGGGAATTGAAGGGACCTCAGGAACTCGAGCGTTTGATGATGGCTCGTGAATTCGGGGCCGCCCACCACCTCTCCCAATTGGTACGCCCAGAACGCCAACCCGCGCGAGGCGGTGACGTTGGCATCCTTTTGTCGCAAGCTTCCGGCGCCGGCATTGCGCGGATTCACCGGCACCGGTTCGGGTTTGCGACCCGCCGCGATGCGCTCGACGTTCTCTTGCTCCTTGGCGGCGCGCAGACGTTCGAACGCCTCCACTGGCAAATACACCTCGCCACGAACCTCGAGCACCTCAGGCACGACGACGCCCGCCGCGGCCGTCAAGGTCTTGGGCACCACCGCGATGGTGGCCACGTTCGCGGTGACGTCCTCGCCCACCCGACCGTCGCCGCGAGTGGCGGCCTGCACCAACACGCCGTGCTCGTAGCGCAGACTCATCGCCAAACCGTCGATCTTCAACTCGCACACGTACGCGGTGGGCTCGCCGTCGGGGAGTCCCTTCGAGACGCGTTCGCCCCACGCCACCAACTCGGAATGATCCATGGCATTGTCGAGACTGGTCATGGGGACGCGATGTTCGACCGGCGAGAAGGTCTCGGCCATGGCCCCACCGACTCGCGCGCTCGGCGACGACTCGGTGGCGAGTTCGGGATGCTCGCGCTCGATGGCGCTCAACTCGCGCTCCAACTCGTCGTACTCGGCGTCGGAGATCTCGGGGGAATCGTCGACGTAATAGCGCTGTCGGTGGTGGTCGATCAGGCGCGCCAATTCGGCGTGACGTGCCGCGGCATCGGAGGACTTCTTCGATCCGGCGGCCATGGCCAGATTGTAGATCAGGGGTGCGAGAGCGAACCTCAGGCGCCGACGGTGAGGCGAGTGGCGATCGCCTGCGTGCGCACGCGTTCACCGATGTCGGTCACCCGACCCATGATGGATGCCGCGTTGTCCTCGGTGTGCAACGCCAGTCCGCAGGCCGGCGTGACCAGAGATTGCTGGCGCAACTTCATGGCGTCGCATCCGTTCTGCACGAGTCCGCACCACACGCCGGCGAGACGTTTCCACGCGCGCTCGGCACTGTTCATCATCGGTCCGTCGGTGGCGATGACACCCCAGGCCACCAGCCCGCCCTTGTCGAGGAAACCCGCCAGCGCGGAGGCGGCATCGACGAGCGACTCGGACACGGGAACGCTCAACACCGCCGGACCGGCCGCCAGCAACGGTGCGAGATCGACGTTGGCGCAACTGTGCAGACCAACCAGACAATCACGTTCGACCACGGCCATGGCCCCCGACATCAAGTCGATCGCGGTGTCGGGCGCGATGGGGAACGATTCGTCCATGATGTCGCCGATCATGGGCTCGTCGATGAACACCACCTGCGGCGCATCGGGAAGCGCGGTCGCGACATGTTCGTGAATGCTGCGAACGTGGGACCGAACCGCGCGAACGGCGACGTCGAACGCCAAGTGCACGGGCACGCCCGCGCGCATCAATGACAAACCGAGCGTCACCGGTCCGGTGAACTGCCACTTGATCGGAGCCGTTCGGCCCGCCGCGACCTCGAGGAAGGTGCGCAGACCCACGAAGGCGTCGTGTTGAAGATCCGTGTCGACCGGGGCGAAAGGATCGATCCGTGGCACGTCGACCACGATCGATCCGTACTGGCCGACGCTGATTCCACGTATGCCCACCACCGCTTGCGCGATCATGGATTCCGCGGGAGAGCGCTTGGGCAGGGAGGGAATCGCCGGTAGATCCGGGGTGCTGGCCAACGCGAACTCCGCGGCAACGCGGGCGTCGCGATGCGGAAGACTGCCCACGCCGGTGGCGATACCACCGGTCAGATATGTCATCGCCGCCATCGCCATGTTTTCCCCTCAACACTTTCGTAGCAGGCGACCCTCGTCGCGCCACAATCGAGCGCACCGCCGACGGGAGTTCGCGAACGAGGGGAATTCGCGGATCTCCAATTACCGGGACCTTGGTCCCATCGGTAACGCTGTGTTCATGACCGAATCACCCGACGCACGACGGCCGAACGCCATCTTGTGGTTCATGCGCGTCGCGGTGGTCGCGTGCGGAGTGGTTGCACCGTTGTGCGGCGCGACGCTCGACGAATGGTCCGATGGCGCACGCCTCGCCACGAGCGTCGCGATGTGGGCGACCTGGGCGACCTGTTTGTTGTGCGTTCTCGTGCCATCGAGCATTTCACTCACAGCGGTACGTCTGTCCTGCCCCACCTTGATCGTGTCGACCGCGCTCGTGGTGTCGAACGACGGTGACATCGCCTCGCTCATCGCGCTCGTCGTGACGATCGTGGCCACGCTTCTCGTCTTCAGCGCCGACGTGGGTGATTCGTTCGTTCAGTTGTCCGCGTACGGCGACGAGCGACGGCATCTTTTGCGGTGTCCCCCGGCGATGATCGTCATTCAAGTGCTCGCTTGGTGCGTTTGGGTGTCGACGATCACCGCCACCACGATGTTCGCGATCGATCGAAGCTGGGTGGTGGCCGCGATCCTCGGGGCCGCGGCGATCATGCTGTCGTGGCTTCTCCCCAAGCGCTTTCACCGCTACTCGCGACGATGGTTCGTGCAGGTGCCGGCCGGTTTGGTGATCCACGATCACGTGGTGTTGGCCGAGACCGCCATGTTCCTCGCGTCGAACGTGCGAGCCGTGGACACGGTGACGATGGGAGACAACGACGCCGCCGACCTCACCGGGGGTTGTCGTGGCGCCGCACTACGCGTCACGTTGGCCGACTTCGAGACCGTCGTGCTGGCCGCCACGCGCACCGATCCCGGCGGGAAGGCGATTCACGTGAAGTCGATGACCGTGTGCCCCTCGAGGCCGGGACGAACCTTGGGTGAAATGACCACGCCTCCACCCAGCACCACGTCGCCGGCCTCGTCGTAGAACACGGCGCTCTGTCCGGGCGAGATGCGTCGTTGCGGTTCTCGCCACCGCACCACCACGTTGTCGTCGCCGTCGGCCTCGACGACGGCGAGGTTCGCCTCTCCGTGGGCACTGCACTGCACGCGCACCGTTCCGGAGACGACGGATGAACTCCAGGACACCTGACCGACCACCTCGGACTCGGTGAGCAACATCGTTTCCGGCCCCACCACCACACGACGTCCGGGCACGTCGACATCCACCACAAAACGCTTGGTGCCACCGCCGCCACCGACACCACGTCGCTGACCGAGGGTGACCATCTCGACCGCTTCCACTTCGCCGATTCGTTCGCCTTCGGTGTCGACGATCTCGGCGACGTGCAACGGGATTCGTCGGGACAGAAAAGCCGAGCGACCCGATCGACCGTCGTCGTCTTTCGTGGTGGTGATGAAGCAGACGTCCTGACTGTCGGGCTTGCCGGCGGTGCGCAAGCCGAGTCGTTCGGCGTGAGCGCGCACGTCGGCCTTGTTCATCTCCCCCACCGGGAACATCGTGCGGGACAACTGTCGCTGATCCAGCATGTGCACGACGTAGCTCTGGTCCTTGGCCGCGTCGTGACCTCGGGCGAGCCGGAACACGCCGTCGCGCTCGACCACGCGGGCGTGATGACCGGTGGCCACGGCGTCGAAACCCAGAACGAGCGCTCGTTCGTGCAAACGATCGAACTTGAGATGGCGATTGCACTCGATGCACGGGTTCGGCGTGACTCCCACCGCGTGGTCGTTCACGTACGGATCGACCACGTTGCGATGGAACTCCTCGGTGAAGTTGAAGACGAGATGGTCGATGCCGATCTGTTGAGCCACGCGGCGCGCGTCGTCGACGTCGCTGACGCTGCAACATCCGGTGTCGCTCTCGCCACCCCACAGGCGCATGGTGACGCCAACCACGTCGTGCCCCTGCTCCACGAGCAGAGCGGCGGCGACCGACGAGTCGACCCCTCCGGACATGGCGATGAGCACCTTCATGGTTCGCAGGCTACGGCGCGACGAATGTGGTTCGGATCAGTCGCGCTTCAATCGCGCTTCAGTCGAGCAGCCACCGCACGAATGCGCTCGACCGACTCCGCAACCACTCGAACGGTGCGATCGACGTCGGCCTGCGTGGTGGTGTGTCCCATCGACAGCCGAAGGGCCCCCGCGCTCCATTCGCGCTCCACTCCCATGGCCTGTAACACGTGTGATGGCTCCATGGCACCGCTGGCGCACGCCGACGCCGCCGACGCGCACACGTCGGCCTCGTCGAGCAGGTACAACAACGATTCGCTCTCGACGTCGGCGATGCACACGTGGGCCACTCCCGGAACGGACACCGCGTCGGGAACGGTCCGGCGCACACCGGGGATGGCCAACAGGCCGGCCAACAGCCGGTCGCGCAACGCGGAAATGCGGGCCACCTCGTGCTCGCGTTCGGCGTCGGTCGCGCGCAGAGCCTCGGCCATGGCCACGATGCCCGCCACGTTGTGCGTGCCGCTACGCCGATCCCGTTCCTGTCCGCCGCCGAGCACGATGGGCTCGAAGGTGACACCCTCGCGAATGATCAACGCGCCCACCCCCTTGGGGCCTCCGAACTTGTGCGCGCTGATGGCCATGCTGTCGACGAGGGGCCACAACACTCGCAGATCGATCCAGCAAGCCGCTTGAACCGCGTCGGTGTGCAGCACGGCGTTCGGCGCGTGTCGACGAACCAGATCGGACACCGCCACCATGTCGGTGACAACGCCGGTCTCGTTGTTCACGGCCATCACCGAGACGCTGCCGACCGAGTCGTCGAGAGCCGCTCGCAAGGCGCCCAGATCGACGGATCCATTCGCGTCGACGTCCACCACCCGTCCGTTCAGATGCTCGACGCAGTGCAGCACCGCATGATGCTCGGCCGCGGGACACACGGCCACACCACCGCGACGGCGCGCGACCCCGATGATGGCCGCGTTGTCGCTCTCGGTGCCGCAACCGGTGAACACCACCTCACCGGGTTTGCATCCCACGATGGAAGCGATCAGATCGCGCGCCTCGTCCACCGACTTGCGGGCCAGTCGGGCGAAACGATGCGACCCACTGGGGTTCGCGTACACCGCGTCGAGGAACGGCATCATCGCCTCGATCGCCGAGGCGCGCATGGGCGTCGTGGCCGCGTGATCCATGTACGTCACAGAGTCCGTCGCGGGGCCGACCATGCTCGAAGAGTACCCCCCACACCACCACTCGGTCGCCGGATTCACCGCCGGCTGCGGTGGCATGATGGACTGGACACGCATGAAGGGTTTCGACGACTCGACCTACGGTGAATCATTCGCCGACGTCTACGACGATTGGTACGACGACGTCAGCGACGTGGATGCCACCACGACCTTGGTCGCCGAGTTGGCGCGGGGTGGAGGTGTCCTGGAGTTGGGAGTTGGCACCGGTCGATTGGCGATACCCCTCGCCCGCGCCGGGTGCTCGGTGGTGGGCATCGATTCGAGCGAGGCCATGTTGGAGCGCTGTCGAACCAAGGCGGGCGAACTGTCGATCGAGTTGATTCTCGGCGACATGGTCGAGTCCCAACCGGATCGTCGATTCGACGCCGTGTTGATCGCCTACAACACCGTCTTCAGCCTGCAGTCCGCCGAGCGTCAGCAGACTCTGTTCGATGCCGTGGCTCGACGACTGACCGACGTCGGGACGTTCATCATCGAGGCCGCCGTTCCCGATCCCGAGCGGAAGGCCGGCGGAACGGTGGGAGTTCGCTCCATGCACGCGGACCGGGTGGTGCTGTCGGTCGACGTGCATCACCCGGACGATCAGCGCGTCGACGGTCAGTTCGTGGAGTTCACCGAAACCGGGGGCGTGCGTCTGCGTCCTTGGAGCATCCGGTATTCGTCTCCCGAACAGCTGGATCAGATGGCCGTCCGCGCCGGCTTGCGACTCCGTGATCGCTGGGAGGACATGTCCAAGTCGCCATTCGTCGCGGATTCACCGACACATGTCTCCGTGTACACCCGATGACAAGTAATTCGTCACTCGCGTTGCGTATCCTGAGGACACCGTGAGTCAACTACGTCTGAATCCCCTCACCGGCCGCTGGGTCACCATCGTCGCCGAGCGGGCCATGCGCCCCACCGACTTCGCCACGCGCGTCCCCACCGTCGAATCCGGCCCCACGCGTCCGTGTCCCTTCTGCCCCGGCAACGAGGATGCGTCGCTTCCCACGTTGGCCAGCGTCGGTCCCGACAACCACTGGCGCATGCGCGTCATTCCCAACCTCTTCCCCGCCTTCGACGGTGACGATTCGCTCGCGGTGCGCAACCTCGGTCCGGTGCACGTGATGGCCGAGGCCAGCGGCACCCACGAGGTGTTCGTGTTCACCCGCGATCACAAGGCCGGCATCGAAGTGTTCAGCGACGAGGCCTGCGCCGAGATGATGGTCACGCTGAAGCAGCGTCTGCAGAGTCACGCCGACACCGACAACATTCGCTACACCCAGGCCATCGTGAACCACGGACGCGAGGCCGGAGCATCTCTTTCGCACCCGCACGGACAGTTGCTCGGTCTGCCGTTCGTTCCGGGCGAGATCCTCGACGAAGAACGGGCCTTCGTTCGCTTCGAGGGTGGTTGCATTCTGTGTGCCACGGTCGAGGCCGAGTTGGCAGCGAACGAGCGGGTGGTCCTGGCCACCGACGATGCCGTGGTGGTCTGCCCGTGGTGGAGTGGCGGCCCGTACGAGATGCTCATCATCCCGCGCAATCACGATCAGCACCTCACCGACTCTTCCGACAGCCAAGTGGCCGGTGTGGGTCGTGCCATTCGTGACGCTCTGGTGCAATTGAACGAGGTGTTCACCGACGTGGCGTTCAACCTGGTGTTCCACACCGCGCCCCATCACCACAACGGCGCCTTCCACTGGCACGTGCACCTCTTCCCGAAGCTCACCACGGTGGCGGGCTTCGAGCGCGGCACCGGCGTGATGATCAACATCATTCCGCCCGAGCAGGCCGCCGAAGAGTTGCGCCGTGTGGGCGCTCACGCCTGAAGTACGGCACACTGGCGGTATGAGCCGCATCACCGTATCCATCGACCTCGACGCCACGCCCTCGCGAGTATGGGACGTGGTGGAGCCCATCGAGCGGCACGTCGACTGGATGGCGGACGCGGTGGCCATTCGGTTCGAAGGCGACCAGACCCGAGGCGTGGGCACCAAGTTCCTGTGCGACACCAAGGTCGGACCCATCAAGTTGACCGACCACATGGAGATCACCGAATGGATCCCGGGCGAGGCCATGGGCGTGCGCCACACCGGGTTGGTGACCGGCACGGGCATCTTCACGTTGGCTCCGTTGGACGGTGGCACGCGCACGCGGTTCACGTGGAGCGAGAAGCTGACGTTCCCCTGGTGGTTGGGCGGACGCTTGGGCGAGATCGTCGGCGGCCAAGTGGTGATGAAGGCGATTTGGCGACGCAACCTGACCAAGCTCAAGGCGCTGGTCGACGCCAAGTGACTCCGTTCCGGGCCAGGTGACTCCGCTCTGAAATGGTTTCGGAACGCCATGGCGCGCGAAACCATCCAGAAGCACGAACTCAGGTGAGTGGCGAGCCCAAGGATGCGGCCACGGCGGACACTCGTGCCACGGGCAGTCCGATCACGGCATCGATGTCTCCGTCCAACCGAGCCACGAATCCGGCCGCCCCACCCTGGATGGCGTAGGCCCCGGCCTTGTCGCGGGGCTCGCCCGAATCCACGTAGGAGATCAACTCGGGAATGGGAACGTCACGGAAGATCACCGTGCTGGTGACCACCTCCACGTGACCCTCCCAGTCCACGCCTCGACATCCGGGTCCGGCCACCGCCACCGCGAATCCGGTGTGCACTCGATGCTCGCGACCACGCAGGCGCATCAACATGGCCATCGCCTCGGCGTCGTCGACGGGCTTGCCCAGGATGTCACCATCGACCTCCACCGTGGTGTCGGCCGCGATCACGACCGCACCCACCGACACCGCACCCACCTCGCGCATCACCGCGTCCAACTTGGCCGAGGCCAATCGACGCACGTAATCCACCGGCGTTTCGTCGGGCATCACCGACTCGTCGATGTCGGGTGACACCACGCGCGGCTCCACACCGATCGCGCGCAACAATTCCAATCGACGCGGCGAACCCGAACCCAACACCACGTGAGCGGCGACCATTCGCTCAGCCTCCCGACAACGCCATGACGTCGTCGTCGCAGGGAACGGTCAGGTCGTCGAGGTGATCGAGGTAACCATCGGGCAGCGCCACCCGGATGGGCCCACTGGTCTTGCCGCGACGGATGCGCTCGCCACCGTCGACCACCGACAATTCCGGGCCGTGCGCGGCGAGCATCTCGTCGAGCAACCGATCGACGTCGTCGACGGTGGACGTCGTGGCCAAGCGATGGCGAATGTCGCCGCCAACCGGGAAGCCCGTGAGATACCACGACACGTGCTTGCGAAAATCCCTCACCCCGCGCGCACTCCCGGACGAATCACTTCCGAAATGCTCGTCGAGGGCGCGCACGTGTCGCTTCATCACATCGACCACGAACCCGAGTCGACGCGGAGGCGCCACGTCACGACCCGCGAAGGCATCCACAAGATCGCCGAACAACCACGGGCGACCCAAACACCCGCGACCCACCACCACGCCGTCGCATCCGGTGTGAGCGACCATACGCAACGCGTCGTCGGCGGTCCAGATGTCACCGTTGCCGAGCACGGGGATGGAATGAACCACTTGTTTCAGAGCGGCGATGGCATCCCAATCCGCTTCTCCGCTGTAGTGCTGTTGGGCCGTGCGTGCGTGCAAGGCCACCGCCGAGATGCCGGTGTCCATGGCGATGCGACCGGTGTCGAGGTACGTGATGAGGTCGTCGTCGATCCCCTTGCGGAACTTGGCGGTCACCGGAATGCCGTACGGTGTCGCCGCCTCGACGGCCGCGGTCATGATGGCCCGCAACAAGTTCGGCTTGGCCGGAACCGCCGCGCCACCACCCTTGCGAGTGACCTTGGCGGCCGGGCAACCGAAGTTCATGTCGATGTGGTCGACGGCACCGGCTCCTCCGAGTCGCTTGATCGCCTCACTCAGCATGCGCGGATCACTGCCGTACAACTGCAGACTTCGTGGCGACTCACCGGGCGCGAAGGTGACCATGCGTTCGGTTTTGGCGCTGCCGTGCACCAGTGCGGTGGCCATCACCATTTCGTTCACGTACAACAGACCGGGCGCGAACTCGCGACACAACGACCGGAACGGAGCGTTGGTGACCCCCGCCATGGGTGCCAGCACCACCGGAGACGGCAGCACCAGCGAACCAATGCGCAAGGACGGCGCCACCCTGTTCGCACTCTGGGATCGCTCCATCACTTGGCTCCGTCGATCAATGGCAGACGCAGGTTCGGAAACGCGCCGGTGTCGAGTGCGGTCGGCCCGTCGCTGCGCAGTCGATACCAAGCAGCGGCACCGATCATGGCCGCGTTGTCGGTGCACATCGCCCGACTCGGCACCAGACAGTCGCGCCCGTCTTCGGCGCACATCGCCGCGAAGCGTTCGCGCAACAACGAGTTCGCCGCCACTCCTCCGCCGAGCACCACACCTTTGGCGCCAACCTGCTCGGCCGCGCGACGCGCCTTGTGCACCAACACGTCGACGACGGCCGTCTGAAACGAGGCGGCCACGTCGGCGGTACGCACCTCGGGGTTCTTGCGCACGAAGTTGATGACGGACGTCTTCAGACCGCTGAAACTGAAGTCCAATCCTTCGTTGCGCATGGCCCGCGGGAAGTCGACGGCGGTCGGGTCGCCCTCGCGGGCGATGGCGTCGACAGCCGGCCCACCCGGATAGCCCAGATCGAGGAAGCGAGCCACCTTGTCGAAGGCCTCACCCGCCGCGTCGTCGATCGTGCGACCGAGCAGTCGGTACTCGCCGTGGTTTCGCATCTCGATCAGCATCGTGTGACCACCGGACACCAGCAGCACGACCAATGGAAGCCGCAGATCGGGTTTCTCCAGCAGCCCCGCGTAGAGATGGGCCTCCAGGTGATTCACGCCGACGTACGGAACGTCCCATGTGAGCGCCAACGACTTCGCCGCCGAGACACCCACCAACAACGCTCCGATGAGCCCGGGGCCGTGCGTGGCCGCGACCGCGTCGATGCGGGACTCGTCCACTCCCGATTCGACGATCGCTCGCGCGACCACCGGATTCAGAAGGTCCAGGTGCGCGCGACCGGCGATCTCGGGAACGACTCCGCCGTATTGCGCGTGCAGGTCGATCTGCGAGCTGACCACACTCGACAACACGTCGACCCCGCCCATCACCAACGATGCGGCGGTCTCGTCGCAACTGGTTTCGATGGCCAGCACGATCGTGGAGTCATCGATGGGGCGCATGTGTTTCCCGATGAAGGTCATGACGTCACCTCGGCGATCGCGTCCAATCGCGCCCTGTACTCCGGCGAGTCGATGTCGTGGGCCCACATCACCAGCGCGTCCTCGGTGTTCTCGTAGTAGCGCTGTCGAATTCCGGCGGGTGCGAAGCCGAACCGTCGATACATCGCCTGCGCGGCGGTGTTGCTCACTCTCACCTCGAGGGTGAGGGCGGTGAATCCACGATCGATGGCGACGTTCGCCAGTTCCAACAACACGCGTCGAGCGAAACCGCGTCGTTGGAACTCGGGGTCGACCGCGATGTTCGTGATGTGCGCTTCGTCCACCGCGAACATCAGGCCGCCGTACGCCACCACCTCGGTCTCGAGCAGACCGACCACGTAGTGGCGTTCGTCGCGGCGGGCCAGATCGACCTCGCTGTTGAACACCCCCGCGGTCCAGGGCTTCGGATACACGCGTTCCTCTATGGCCAGGATCGATTTCACGTGTCGACGTCGCATCGGCACGAGCGCGAACGAAGGCACGGATCCGGACGGTGGGTTGAGGAGGCGAGACACGATGCTCACGACTTGCCTCCGTCGTTGCGGGTGGACCAGTTGATCTCGGCGTCGGGTTTGCGAAGGTACATAGCCTCCACCTCCCACGGGTTCACCCATTCCTCGCGCAACGCCTTGGAATGCGCGAGTTGAACCAATGGGGCCGAGCTGGGATACGCGAAGAATTGCTCGGCGATCTCCACGCGATGTCCGGCGGCGATCTCCTCCTGATAGCGAATCGCACCATCGCCCACGCACACGACTTCCTGCCCTCGGGCCAACAGGTCGGCGACGAGATCATCCACACGGCCCGCCGTTGGTTCGCTCACGCGTTGAATACCTCCGGGGACCTGTCGATAGAGCGCGTAGAAGATCTCGCCCTTGCGCGCGTCGATGACCGCGGCGATCACTTTGTCGGTGCGTCGCAACGGATACGCGAGAAGGTCGAGGCTGGAGATGGCGATCATCGGGACGCGCAATGCTTGAGCGATGGCCTTGGCCGAGGCCAGACCGACGCGCATTCCGGTGAACAGACCCGGCCCCATGTCGACGGCCACCACCGAGATCTCGTCCAAGGCGACATCGGCCTGACGACACACGAAGTCGATGGCCGGCGTGAGAGTCTCGGCGTGGCGACGACCACGCGTGACCTCGAACATGCCGAGCACACCCTCGTGGCCGCCGATCGCCACGCTCACCCGTTCGGTGGCGGTCTCGATTCCGAGTATCAACATGCCTGTACTCCGGGAATCAACACGGCGTCTCCCGAACTCGCCACGGAGCGATCGCGGCCTCTATGCGTTCCCAACGCGCAGCCCATGCCCGACCCACACCGCGCAACGTGACGAAGCGAGCGTCGTCGTCATCTTCGTCGTGACGCAACCGAACCTCGAGATGGTCACCCAGCATCGACGCCGCCGGATCGCCCCATTCCACCAACAAGATGCCATCGCCCTCGACCAATTCGGCCAGAGCCAGATCGGCCACCTCGCTCATGCGGTCCAGGCGGTACAGGTCGGCGTGATGAAGGTTCACGCGGCCGGTGTCGTAGGTGTGCACCAAGGTGAACGTGGGGCTGGTGACCGGTTCGTCCACCCCGATGGCCGCCGCGAAACCCTGGGTGAAAGCGGTCTTCCCCGCGCCCATGTCTCCGGACAGGATCACCACGTCGCCCGTGCGAGCCAACTGCGCCAATGCGGACGCCACGCCATGCGTGTCGGCGACCGAGCGGCAATGCAGGGAGATCACGTTGGGAGCCTACCGACGGCCCGCTGGGCGCCGAGTCGACGACTGGATAGGGTCTGATCGTCATCGTTCGTCGTTCGCACCCGTGGAGGTGATCGTGAAATTCGTCTTCCAATACCCCGACTTCCACGGTCTCGATGGCGACATGCTCGACGCCGGAGACGTCGGAGACCTCGCCACGCGCGCCGAGAACGCGGGCTGGCACGGCTTCGCCTTCACCGAGCACCCCGCACCGTCGGCCAAGTGGCTCGCGGCCGGCGGACACCAGAGCCTCGATCCGTTCGTCGCACTGGCTCACGTCGGAGCGGTCACGAACAGGTTGCAACTCATCACCTACATCTCGGTGCTTCCGTACCGCAATCCGATGATCACGGCCAAGGCCGCCGCCACCGTCGACAAGCTCTCGAACGGACGGTTCGTGCTCGGCGTCGGCACCGGATATCTGAAGGCCGAGTACTTCGCCGTTGGCGTCGACTTCGACGAACGCAACGAGATCTTCGACGAGGCCCTGACCGTGATGCCCATGCATTGGTCGGGCGAGCCGTTCGACTTCTCCGGCAAACACTTCGATTGTCGCGGCATCATCGGTCGCCCTCGACCCGTGCAGCAACCCATTCCCATCTGGATCGGTGGCAACTCCACGCTCACCCTGCGGCGAATCGCGGCCACGGGTCAGGGATGGATGCCGCTCGTGAGCGACGCCCCCATTTCGCCGACCGTCCGCTCCCCCGTTCTCAGCACGCCCGAGCAAGTGGCCGAACGCCTCGTGGTGTTGCGCGACCTGGCCGGCGATCGTTACGACTCGTTGTCCATCATGATTCCCTACGCGGATCACTCCATCCATGATCTGGGTCGCGACGTCGAACGACATCGCGATCTTCTCGGACGCATCGCGGCCATCGGCACCACCCACCTGGCCATCGCCGGACCGTCCGCATCGCACCCGGCCTCGGCGGAATTCGTCCAGGGGTTCGCCGAGACCTACATGTCGTCATGACGGTCGTGGATCGTTCGTTCTTCCATCGATACCTCGATGCATGGGGCGCCCGTGACGTGGATGCGCTGCTGGCTTTCTTCACCGACGACATCGCCTTTCGCGACACGACCACGGGACACGGAGCGACCGGAACCACGAAGATGCGACGCTTCGTGGAGGCTTCGTTCGCGTCGTACCCCGACTCCCGGTTCGAACTTCGATCGCACGTGTGCGACGCAGGATCCTTCGCCATGGAGTGGGTGATGCATCCGGCCGGGATCAACGGCGTCTCGTTCGGCCGCATCGTCGACGGCCGCATCGCCGAACAACGCGACTATTGGGACGGTCGAGTCCTCCCGTGAGCCGTCGTTCGAATTCGCTCGATGCCGGGTTCCCCACCGACGTCCCCATTCGTCGAGGCGACGATCTGGGCCCGAAGGCACAGCGCACCGTGGAGCGCATCATCGAAAGTGCTCGCGGTGTGTTCCTCACCAACGGGTACGCCGGTACCACCATCGACGAGATCGCTCGCGTGGCCGAGATCTCCCGAGGATCCATCTACACCTACTTCCCCACCAAGCGCGACGTGCTGGTGGCCGTGGGGGCCGACAGCGTTCGGGCCACCGAAGCCCTCATCGACGATCTCGGTCGCCTCGGACGCACCCGCAAAGGGCTCACCGAGTGGGTGGCGGACTACTTCGCTTTTCTCGACGTGCACGGCGCGTTCGCCTTCGCCTGGACCGAAGCCGCCCAGAACGACGACGAGATTCGAGTGGCCGGCATGAAGGGCCACCTTCGTGTGTGTCGCGACTTCTCGCGCCGGCTCGCCGAGGCCTCCGGACGATCCATCGACGACCCCGAGACCTTCGGCCTCACCATGATCAGCATGCTCGAGCGGCTGTGGTCCTACGGCAGCCTCTACAGCGGTCGCACCCGTCGCGAGGTGGTCATCGATCGCGCCGCGCTCACCATATGGACGGCGGTTCGGGCCTGACCGGTCGCACCCTCTAAGGTTCGTCCATGACGAAGAACAAGATGTGTGAAGGTCGAATCTGCGCCGTGACCGGCGCCGGACGAGGAATCGGTCGCGAGTACGCACTGCTTCTGGCCGCCGAGGGCGCCAAGGTCGTGGTGAACGACTTCGGTGGCGCGCGCGACGGTTCGGCCAGCGGCGGAAGCAATCCCGCCCAGGACGTGGTGGACGAAATCAAGGCCGCCGGTGGAGACGCCGTGGCACATCTGGGTGATGCCAGTTCGTACGCCGACGCTCAGGCGATGGTGAAGCTGGCCATCGACACCTACGGCGGCATCGACGTCGTGGTGAACAACGCCGGCATCTTGCGCGACCGCATGTTGTTCTCCATGTCCGAAGAGGAATGGGATTCGGTGATCAAGGTGCACCTGAAGGGCACCTGGGCCTCCAGTCGCGTCGTGGCCGAGTACTGGCGCAACCGCGCCAAGGAAGGCTTGAAGAACGACGGTCGCATCATCAACACCACGTCGGTGTCGGGTCTCTACGGCAACCCGGGACAGAGCAACTACGGCGCGGCCAAGGCCGGCATCGCCACCTTCACGCTCATCGCCGCCGAGGAACTGGCGCGCTACGGAGTCACGTGCAACGCGGTGGCCCCCGGCGCGCTCACCCGCCTCACCGAGGATCTGGGTCTCCCGCCGGAGATGTTGGCGCGCTTCGGCCCGGAGTGGGTGGCCCCGGTCATCACGTGGTTGGCTTCGTCGCAGTCGGCCGACGTCACCGGTCAGGTGATCGAATCCAACGGAAGCCTTCTCGGCATCGCCCAGGGCTGGATCCGCGGACCACACGTGACGAACCCGCCGCTCGATCCGCACGAGATGGACGCGGTGATTCGCGGTCTGCTGGCCAAGGCGACTCCGCGCACCAAGATGTCGGACATCAACTGATTCGTTTTGGTTGATTCGTCCGATCACACGGTGATCAGTTCCAGGCCGTGATCAGTTCCAGGCCGTGATCAATTCCAGGCCGTGATCAATTCTTCGGCATCGACGATGGTGGCGATCATCGACAGTGAGTTCTCCAACACCGCGTCGGCGTACTCCTTGGGAATGCCGCACACCGCGTCGCGCACGATGACGACCTGGTAACCCAGATCGCACGCGCTCAGCGCCGTGCCCAGTACGCCCAAGTTCACGCTGACGCCCATGATCACCACCGTGCGGGCACCGAGGTTGCGCACCACGGCGTCCAGTTCGGTGCCGGTGAAGGCGGTCATGCCATGGATTCGACTCATCTTGATGTCGGCGGGCTGAACGTCGAGTTCGTCCACGATCTCGGCACCGGGTCGACCCGCGTCGATGGGGCCGTGTCCGACCTCGGCGCGGCGCTTGGCCCCCAAGGCGAAGATGCGGCAGTTGAGCGATTGCCCGGCGCCGTCGAAGCGTTCCTCGACGACGGCGTGCAACACGCGGATGCCCTTGGCCCGAGCCGCCGAGCACACGCGCCCCGCCACGGGCAAGATGCCCGCCTCGCGTACCGCCACCGGCAGGGCGGCCAGAATGGCCTCATCGCCCACGATGCCCTTTTGCAGTTCGTTGGTGATCACCACCGTGTGGGCGGGGTCCACCGTCATTCGCAAACGTTCCAAGGCTTTCGACATGCCCCGACGGTACCCGAGCGGGACGACGCCCCAGAATCTCCCGGCACGAACCCCCAGCCAGAACACTCCGTCTGGACAGGTCGCGGAATTGACGGTAGTGTCAAGTCGTCCAAGGAGGAACCATGACCGCTCTCGAATCCCCGCTGCGCCCCGCCGATGCCGACATCGACTACGCGCTCTGCGACGCCGACCAGCACTACTACGAAGCCAAGGATTGCCTCACGCGTCATCTCGACAAGAAGTACAAGAACGTCGTGAAGTGGATCGACGTCGAGGGTCGCACCTCGGTGATGATCAACGCCAAGCAGCTCACGGTGGTCCCCAATCCCACCTACAACCCGGTGGGAGCCCCCGGCACCCTCGAGACCTATTTCCGCGCCGAGAACCATTCGGGCATGGAACTGCGCGACATGATCACCATGCAGCCGATCCAGCCCGAGTACCAGGACCGTGACGCGCGCATCGCGCGACTCGACGACCAAGGCGTTCAACTGGCATGGCTCATTCCCAGCCTCGGCTTGGGAATCGAGGAGATGTTGCAAGAGGATCCCGAGTCGGGCATGGCGGTCTTCACCGCGTACAACAAGTGGTTGCACGACGACTGGGGCTACGACCGTGACGGTCGCATTCTCACCGGTCCCATGATCTCGCTGATGGACGCCGAGCTTGCCGAACAGGAACTCGATCGCGTCATGGAGATCGGCACGAAGATGATCATCATGCGCGCGGGCCCGGTGGGCAATCCCTACGGCCGTCCGCCGTCACCGGCCGACGTTCGCTTCGATCGCATCTGGGCCAAGCTCGCCGAAGCCGGCATCATCGTGGCCATCCATGCCGGCGATGCCGGTTACAACAAGTACCTCGGCGACTGGGGCGAACCCACCAAGTACATGGGCATGAAGTCCTCGCCGCTCACCGAGGTGTTGGCCGTGGGAACCGAGCGTCCCATCTTCGACATGATGGCCGCCATGATCTGTCACGGCTTGTTCGATCGTCACCCGAAGTTGAAGGTGGCCACCCTCGAACTGGGTTCCGCGTGGGTGCCCGAACTGCACCGCCGACTGCGCGTCGCCTACGGCAAGACCCCTCAGTTGTTCAAGCGCGATCCCAACGAATCGTTCCGTGAGCACGTGTGGGTCGCTCCCTTCTACGAGGACAACATCACGCGCCTGCGCGACGTGCACGGAGCGGATCGCATTCTGCTCGGCTCGGACTGGCCGCACCCCGAAGGTCTCGCCACGCCCGGCAAGTGGGTCGGCGACTTCCTCGATCTCGGTCCGGTCGACATGCGCAAGGCTCTGCGCGACAACCAGCTCGAACTCTGCGGCTACTGAGAAACGTCGGGCGCGCCAGCGCTCACATACTCACGCGATAGACGAGGCGACAGTGCGCACACGATCTCGTATCCGATCGTGCCCAACGCGGTTCCCCATTCGTTCGCGGTGACACTCTGATCGCCTTGCCGGCCGATCAGCACCACCTCGTCACCCACCGCGCACCGGTCGTCTCCCATGTCGACCATCAACTGGTCCATGGTGACGACTCCCACGATCGGGCGACGTCGCCCTCCGATCAACACCGCTCCCCCGACCGCCGAGAGGCGTCGCGGAACACCGTCGGCGTATCCGATGGGGACCGTGGCCACGTTCGTGGTGCGCTCGAACCGGTGCCGATGCCCGTACGAGATCGCCTCGCCAGCGTTCACGGTCTTCACGAACGACACCCCGGACACCAAGGACAGCGCCGGACGAAGGTCGGCACACGCCTCGTCCATCGAGGGATCCGGAGAGATGCCGTACATGGCGATGCCCACGCGAACCATGTCCCGACGCGAATCCGGATGAGCGATGGCACCGGCCGAATTCGCGATGTGCAACCACCCGGGGTCCACGCCGGCGCGCCGCAGATCATCGATCACGACATCGAATCGACGGATCTGATCGGCTGTGACCGGCGAACTCACGTCGTCCGCGCACGCGAGATGCGTGAACACCCCACCGAGCGACAGCTGCGGTGATCGCGCGAGCACTCGTCCGCCCAACTCCACGGCGGCATCGGGTCGCGCACCCACGCGGTTCATCCCGGTGTCCACCTTCAGGTGAACCTCCTGACCGACCACATCGCGACGCCGAGCCTCGTCGGCCAACGCGTCGATGAAGGCCACCGAATAAGCGG
The DNA here is from genome assembly GCA_027491335.1 of Actinomycetes bacterium. Classification (GTDB taxonomy): domain Bacteria; phylum Actinomycetota; class Acidimicrobiia; order Acidimicrobiales; family Ilumatobacteraceae; genus Casp-actino8. Next base: position 29,006 of record JAIXWJ010000072.1, read on the forward strand.
TGGCGATGAGACCGTGTGCCACCAACTCGCCCACCTGATCGCGGGGTTGCTCGGACAGAACCAGAATCGGTGCTTCGATTCCGGCGCGTCGCAGTTCAACGCCTTCTTGAACCAGAGCCACGCACAGACCGTGCGCACCGGCCTCGAGCGCCGCTTCGGCGACCTTCACGGCGCCGTGTCCGTAGCCGTTCGCCTTCACGACCACCATCGCCCGAGCGGGCGCCGACTCGCGCGCGAGTCGTTCCACGTTGTGGCGGATCGCGTCGAGATCGATGATGACGCGCGAATAACGACCGGTCACGTCAACTCCGCACTTCGGCGATCGCTCGTGGCAACAGGTCGAGCAGGTCGGACGCCACCATTCCCTCGTCGGCGTCGAACAGCGACGCCGCGCGCGCGTGCAGGAACGCGGCGCTGGCGGCGGCCCGGAACGGATGCATCCCCTGAGCGAGCAACGCGCCGATGATTCCCGCCAACACGTCGCCGGTGCCGGCCGTGGCGAGTCGCTGATCGCCATTGGAGACGATCAACACCTCACCCGACGGCTCGGCGACGACCGTGGTCGTTCCCTTCAGCAGACACACGCAGTTGGTGTCGGTGGCCAGTCGGCGGGCACTGGCGATGCGATCGTGCGACGGCGGATAGCCGAGCAGATTGGTGAACTCACCGTCGTGGGGCGTGAGAACGGTGCCCGATCCGCGAGAACGCACGATGTCGCGAGCGCCATCACCTCCCCACGCCACGGCGAACAGGCCATCACCATCGATCACCATCGGAATGTTGGCGCCGGCGATGACCTTGCGCGTTTCGGCGATGGTTCCCTCGTCGCGACCGAGACCCGGACCCACCACCATCGACTTGAACCGGGCATGATCACCGTTGATCTCGTCGAGAATGTCGCTCGACCAGTTCCATGCCGGAAGGGATTTGCGCACCACCTCGATGGGCGTGGTGCGATCGCTCACGATTCCCGGTGACGCCGCGTGCACGATGCCCGCTCCCGATCGCATCGCCGCGGAAGCGCACAGGTTGGCCGCTCCCATCATTCCCGCGCTTCCGGCCAACGAGAAAACCGCCGACTTCCACTTGTGGGCGTCGAGCGCGCGACGCGGCAACCAACATCCGACGTCGGTGACCTCCACCTCGTTGATGTCGACGTTGCCCATTCCGAGCACGATGCCGATGTCGGCCAACTCCACCTCGCCGCTGAGCGCCGGTCCCGCCCCGAGAAGCAAACCGGGCTTGAGGGCCACGAAGGTGACGGTTCGGTCCGCACGCCACGCACCGGGCACCGCCAGACCCGTCAGGCCATCGAGGCCACTCGGAACGTCGACGGCCAACACGGGCACGCCGTTCGTGGAGGGCGGATGCCAATCTCCCCGGAAACCGGTTCCGTACGCGGCATCGATGATGAGATCGCACACCGGCAAACGAGGTGGCATGCGGTCCGCGTCGATGACGATGACGCGCACGCCTTGGTCGGCCAACAAGCGTCCGGTCACTCGACCGTCGGCGCCGTTGTTGCCCTTGCCGGTGACGACCACCACGGTTCGTCCGTACAGGCCACCCATCATCCTCTTGGCCGCGCGAGCCACCGCGGCTCCGGCGCGCGCGATCAGCGTCTCCATCGGAGCGCCGTCGGTGACGGCCTCAGCGTCGATCACGCGCATCTGCTTCGGGGTGAGCACCGGACGCATGGCTGAATCGTACGCTTCGCGTCAGTCGGTTGCGACGACGTAGGCGATGGCAGTCGAGTCCGTGTGGGTCAGCGACAAATGCCACGTACCGATTCCCCGTTCGCGAGCCAGATCGAGCGCGGCGGCCGTCACCCGCAAGATCGGTCGGCCCGACTCCTCGCACTCCACCCACACGTCGTGGAAGCCGAAAGCGCCGAGCCCCACGCCCATCGCCTTCATGACCGCCTCGCGCGCCGCGAAGCGCGCCGCCAGCGACGGAACCTGATCGGCCCGTTCGGCCAACTCGGCCAACTCCGTGGCGGTGAACAGCCGCTCCCGCATGGAGACCGTGCGCGTCAGCGCGGTGCGAAAGCGTTCGACATCGACGGCATCGACGCCGATGCCCCGGATCATGCCGGCCGACGCCAACGATCGGCCATGTCGCTGATGGGCAGGATCAACAGGTCCGCCACCGGAATCTCGGCGAGCAGATCGTCGCGCATCTCGCCCTCGGTCTCGCTGACCCAGTCGACCAATCGGTCGTATCGACGGTCGTAGCCCTGCAGAACCGTGCGCATCACGGCGGCCGGCAGGTGATCGTGGAATCGCACATGAACCAAGGTGATGCCCACCGTCTGGCCCGACTTCACCTCGGGGACGAAGATCACGGTGCGACCATCGCCACGTCCGCGCGCGACCAACACCTCGCGCTCGTTGGCCACGCGCCGCTTGGTTCCCACGAGTGACGGATTGCGATCGACTCGGCTGGGCACGTCCCGCGACAAACCTCCCCGGTCGACGATGGCGATCGACGCGTGCGACGTGGTGGGATCACCGTCGATCGCGTACCGGGTGAAGCCGACGACCGCCTCGACCGCGGGGTCGAGATCGGCCAACACCTTCAAGGTGCGATACGACAACACGTCGCGACCGGCACCGGTGGCCAACACCTCGCGCACGAGCGCTCGGTCCATGATGCCCTCGTCGCTACGACTGATGCCGACCGTCACCGTCTTGGCCTGATGCTTGATGGCGTCGACCGGACGCGTGAGTTCCTCGATCGCTCGCGTGAGGGCCAACGTGAGATCGTCGATGAGCGCCGACGGGGAACCCACCTTGCCGGTCTCGTTCTGATGCGCCTCGATGGGTGAGGAGTCCAGGATGACGCGCAACATCGTGGCCACGCGAACCGCGGTGCTGGCCTCCAGATGCCCGTCGTAGGCACCGGACCGCAACACCTCCTGAAAACGCTCGGCCATGGGTCGCACTCCCGAGCGAACCGCGCTCACCACCTGGTCGGCCTCGGCGCGCGACACCACCGCGTGCTCAACGATCTCGCGGGCCTCGCGCAACGGACGCGCCAACTCGTCGATGGCCAATGCGGCTTCGTAACCGAACAAGTGACCCGCCATGGCACTGAGAATGAAGGCCAGGCTGGAGTCGATGTCGGGAACGGCGATCACCGCGTGCGCCGCGTCGAAACGCGACTCGGATTCGTTGGCCACCACGACGGGGGTCGCCTTGTGCGCCCGATAGATGGCGATCTCCTTGGCCACGTCGTCGGCGGTGCTTCCGACCAAGCCCGAGGCGCACACCAGAATCAGCGGCTCGCAGGACAAGTCGATGTGCTTCTTGTCCTCGGTGACGTCGCACGAGATGCTCTTGTAACAGAGCTCGCTCAACTTGATGCGCACCTCGTTGGCGGCGATGGCATTGGGTCCGTTGCCCACGACCGCCCAGTAGCGCTTGGACGGTGCGTAGCGGCGGGCGATCTCGGCGATCACGCCACGACGAGCGATGACCGCGCGCATGGCATCGGGCACCGTGCGCAGGGCGGCGAGAAGGTCGTGACGACGCTGATCGGATCCGACGCCGGCGGCCTCGCTGATGGCGCACGCCAATAGGACGCCCGCGGCGACCTGAGCGTAGAAGGCCTTGGTGGAGGCCACGCTCATCTCCACGTCGCGGCCATCGCTGGTGAAAAGAACACCGTCGGACTTCTCGCACAGATCGCTGCCCCGACGATTCACGATGGCGATCACCGCGGCACCTCGTCCGCGCGCGAGATCGACGGTGCGGTTGGTGTCGGTCGTCGTGCCGCTCTGACTGACGGCCACGATCAAGGTGTCCGACATGTCGAGGCGCAGATTGAAACCGCTCAGCTCGGTGGCGGTGATCGGATCGACGTCGAGTTCACCGTCGCACAGTTCGTCGAGCACCGACGCGCAACTACGACCGGCGATGGCCGCGGTTCCCTGACCGATGACGCGCACCTTGTCGATGGTTCCATCGGCCAATCGGCGCCGAATGTCGTCGGGCAAGGAACGCGCGCCGATGGTGGCCGTCAGATGGCCATCGATCTCGGTGATCTTGCCGCGCAAGGTCTTGCGGAAACTCTCGGGGGCCTCACCGATCTCCTTCAACAGGAAGTGCGGTGAATCACCGCGGTCGATGTCGCGGGTGGTGACCTCGGCGGTGATGACCGATCGCTCGTCGACCGGGATCGCGGTTCCGTCGTAGCCGAGCCGCACGACTCCATCCAGTTCGCCCGATCGGCGACCATCGAGAATCACGATCTGTCCCGCGCCGACACCTTCGCCGTCGAGTCGGAAGTATCGGTTGGTCTCCTCCACCACTCCGTAGGGTTCGCTGGCCACGATGAACAGATCCTCGGCCAACCCCACGAAGAGTCCCTGCCCGCTTCCGTGGAGTGCCAACAGCAAGCGCTCGGGATCATCGGTGGCCGCGGCCGCGATGGCGACCGAACCCTCGAACGACGCCACGCTGCGACGGAACGCCTCGACCGTGTCTCCGCAATCCTGACGGTGCTTGGTGACCAGAGCGGGGATGACCTTGGCATCGGTGGTGATCTGCCCGGGGAACGAGAGTCCGTGGGCGATGCGTAGATCGGCGTGATTGTCGACGTCTCCGTTCAACGCCGCGATCACGTAAGGCCGTTCGACGTCGGCCAAGGAACGCTCGCTGTTCACCGGATGGGCGTTGGGTTCGCTGATGATGCCCACGCTCGCCCATCGCGTGTGCCCGACCAACGACGTGCGCGCGCCCGGGTGGGACAACGCCCGACGCAACAAAGCATCCGATTGCACCGCGGCGCGCATCACCTTGGTGTTGTCGCCGAGTTCACCGATCTCGGCGGCGGCCTTGTACACGAACGACAGCACCCCGTCGATCCATCGCACGGAACCACTCTGGAACAACGGGTCGATGGCTCGCTCGTCGAGTGCGCCCCGCAGATCGGATTCCTGCAGACCGTGTCCCCACACGAACACGTGAATGCCCGCCGAGTCGCGGCCGCGCACCTCCATGCGGTCGATGGCGGCGAAGGCCTGCTGAATCATGAGGTAGCCCGACAACGCGGGCACCCCGGCGTCGCGACCGGCCAACTCGGCCACCGAGCGGGCCGTGCGCAGTCGATCCCGGCCGACCGACCACACCGCGTCGCGAACGGCGATGAGTTCGCCCGCGGCCACCTCGAGGCGCTCGGGGTCGAGGTTGGCGGACTCCAGAGCCACGTCGGCGGAGGCGATCAGCTCGTCCAGACGAGCCAGTCGGGCCTCGATCGCCGCGATCAGTTCGAGGTTGCCGGCCAGGGCCATCACCCCGGGGACCCCCTTGAGCAGTTCGTTCACTGTCGACACGTGGGCCGTCGCCCCGACGATGTCGCGACTCGTCGCGGAGCCCGACGCGTCGGAGGCGCAGATGACGGCGGCATCGAGCCGAGCCAGGATGTCGGCACCGCTCGGGGCCGGCCGCGTGGACGGTCGGGCACTCAGAGCAATGATGCCGCACATGACGATCAGGTTACCGAGGTGCTCGAACGGCCGGGAGGCACGAAAAAGCGGTCAGCGACACGCGTCGAGGGCCGCCGCCACCAGGCGCTCGGCCACCTCGTCGGCCAGTTCGGGGGTGCCGGCCTCCACCATCACCCGAACCACGGGCTCGGTGCCCGAGGACCGCACCAGTACCCGACCGTTGACCCCCAGAACGGCTTCTTCGGCGGCGATCTGGGTCGCCAACAGCGCGGCCGCGTCGTCGGGACGCCGATCCACTCGCACGTTCTTCAGCACCTGCGGGAACGAATGCATCACCCCGGCGGCCACCTGCGAGAAACGTCCACCCTGTCGTCGCATCATGCGCGCCAACACCACCGCGGCCAACAAACCATCGCCCGTGGTGGCGTGATCACGATGAATGATGTGGCCACTTTGCTCTCCGCCCAGAACGAATCCGCCGGCCTCCATGGCGTCGAGCACCAAGCGATCGCCCACACCGGTGGTGATCACCGAGACACCGGCTCCGCTCATCGCGCGATGGAAGCCCAGGTTCGACATCACCGTGACCACCACCGTGTCACCGGCCAGAGTCCCCGCGCGTTGGCGATCGATGGCCGACAACGCGATCAAACGATCGCCGTCGACGATGCGACCGTTCTCGTCGACCGCGATCAAACGATCACCGTCGCCGTCGAACGCGAAACCAATGTCGACCGAGATGCCCGTTCCCGTTCCACTGATGAAGTCGCACAACGCTTGTGGTGCTGTGGCTCCGCACTTGTCGTTGATGTTCGTGCCGTCGGGAGCATCGTTCATCACGATCACGTCGGCCCCGAGACGTTGCATCAACAGAGGCGCGACCTTGCTCATCGCTCCGTTCGCGGTGTCGATCACCACCCGCAATCCGGCGAGCGAACCTTCACCGAAGATCTCGACGAGATGGTCGACGTACAGCGACACACCATCGCTGCGACGCATCACGACACCGACCTGCAGATCGCGGCGGATGGGCCCGGTGCCCTCATCGAGAATGCGCCACGTCTCGGCCTCGATCGCGCGCTCCTGATGGTCGAGCAACTTGCGACCACCGGCGGCGAACACCTTCACGCCGTTGTCGGTGTACTTGTTGTGCGACGCCGTGATGACGATGGCCGGCACGTTCTCGCGCGCCGAGATCATGGCCAATGCCGGAGTGGGAAGCACTCCGAACTCTTCGACCCTCACTCCTTCGGCGGAGGCACCCGCCGAGAACGCGGCTTCGAGAATGGGCCCCGAAATGCGGGGATCACGTCCGAGAACGACGCGTGACGGTTGCAGAACCCGGGCCACGGCACGGCCGAGAGCCATGACGTATTCGGGTGATACTTCGACGATCGCCTGACCCCGCACACCATCGGTGCCGAAGCCGGGATGGGGCGACTTGCTGACGCCCGACATCTGATCCTGCGATCAGCGCTTCGTGTACTGCGGCGCCTTACGGGCCTTCTTGAGGCCGTACTTCTTGCTCTCCTTGCGACGCGAGTCACGGGTGAGCAGACCGGCCTTCTTCAGAGCCGGGCGCGATTCGGGATCGATCTCGACGAGCGAACGAGCCAGACCCATGCGCATCGCGCCGGACTGACCGGTGACTCCGCCGCCGTGAATGGTGGCGTCCACGTCGTACTGCTCGAGAGTGTTCGTGACGCGCAGCGCTTCGATCGCCGAGTTCTGCTGAGTCGCGGTGCAGAAGTAGACGTTGAGCGGCTTGCCGTTCACGGTGAACTTGCCGGTACCGGGGCGCACGCGAACGCGAGCCACCGACTCCTTGCGACGGCCGGTGGTCTGGGTGAGAGGCTTGCTCATTGCGATGTCTTCCTTGAACTCGTTCAGCGGGCTTTGGCGTGGTCGATGTTGCGCACGGTCGGATTCTGCGCGCCGTGCGGATGCTCGGCTCCGGTGTACACCTTCAACTTCTTGATCATCTGACGACCGAGCGGGCCCTTGGGCAACATGCCGCGCACGGATCCGCGGATGGCCTCGTCGGGACGACGCGCGAGAAGGTTTCCGAAGGTCTCGCTCTTCAAACCACCGGGGTAACCCGAGTAGTTGTACACCATGCGGGTGTCGGCCTTGCCGGAGGTGAGCACGACCTTGTCGACGTTGATGATGATCACGTGATCACCGGTGTCGATGTGCGGAGCGAAGGTGGGCTTGTGCTTGCCACGCAGAAGACGCGCGGCTTCGGTGCACAGACGACCGAGGATCATTCCCTCGGCATCGAGGATGTGCCACTCGCGGGTGATCTCACTGGCCTTTGGCGAATAGGTGCTCATTGGTGCTTCTTTCACGAACGTTTCCCCGGACAACCGGTCCGATGGGGACCGGAGAATGATACGGGCAAACGGGGGAAAAACGACCGGTCGCCACGGGTAATCACCCGCCGCGCACGGTCCGTTTCGGAGCCGGGCCGTCGGGGTACCCCACCTCCCAGAGGGTGAGGCCCTGGGGAGGCGCCACCGTCCCGGCGGACGAGCGTTCCCGAGAGCGCAGAACCCCCGAAATGGCGCCCGGCGACATCTTGCCGAGACCCACGTCGATCAGGGTGCCCACGATGGAGCGCACCATCTGGTGGCAGAAGGCGTTGGCCTGAATCTCGAAGCGCAACAGCCGAGCTCCGTGCTCGCTCGTGTGCTCGGACCATTGGGCCAGCGTCACCCGGCGGATCATGCTCGGGCCCGGATCCCCTCGCTCGATCTGGTCCCGACTCAACTTGGGCTTGCGGCAAAACGCCGAGAAGTCGTGCTCCCCCATCAATGGGTCGCAGCCCAAGCGCATGAGGTCCAGGTTCACGGGCGACGCGACGTGCCACACCGTGGGCGCAAGAAAGGGGTCCGGGGTGGGATCGTTCAGGATCGTGTAGCGGTAACGACGCCACAACGCCGAGAACCGGGCATCGAACTCGGGATCGCTGGCCCACGACGCCGCGCGCACCACGATCCCAGGGGCGCACATCTTGGTGAGTCGGCGCGCCAACGCATCGATCTCGATGTCGGCGGGAAGGTCGCAGCTGATCACTTGATCCCACGCGTGCACTCCGGCATCGGTGCGTCCGGCGCCGGTGATCTCGATCGGTCCGCGCACGATCAGCGCCAATGCCGCGGCCAGATCACCCGCCACGGTTCGCACGCCCTCGTTCATGGCGAAACCATGGAACTGCGATCCGTCGTAGGCCACCGACAAACGAGCCCGCCGGGTGGCGGGCTCGTTCACGTTCATTCGGTTGTCCTCGTGTGCGGGCGACGAACGAGTCGTCGGCTGCCGATCAGACGAGTTCGATGCGCGCCATGGGGGCGTTGTCACCCTGACGCGGTCCGAGCTTGAGAATGCGCAGGTAACCACCGTTGCGCTCGAGGTAACGCGGAGCGACCTCGGACACCAACTTGTGAGTCATCTCCTTGTCACCGAGGTAACCCTGGATCTGACGGATGCGGTGGATGCTGGTGGCGTCACCGTCCTGAGCCTTCTTGGCCTTGGTGATGAGCTTCTCGGCGATGGGGCGCAGAGCCTTGGCCTTGGCCTCGGTGGTCTCGATGGCCTCGGCGGCGATGAGAGAGGCGGCCAGGTTGGCCATCATCAACTTCTGGTGAGCGGAGCTGCCACCGAACTTGCGGGCGCGGCGAGGTGTTGCGGGCATGGTGATGTTCTTTCGTCTGTGATTCGTGAATGTCAGCCGCGCAGGGACAAGCCGCGCTCATCGAGCTTCTGCTTGACCTCGTCGAGGCTCTTCTGGCCGAAGTTGGTGATGTTGAGAAGGTCGTCCTCGGTCTTGCTGAGCAACTCACCGATGGTGTTCACCTGGGCGCGCTTCAGACAGTTGCGGGGACGCTCGGACAGGTCCAGATCCTCGATGGCGATGTCGAGGTCGGGGCTGGTGGCGCCGGCCTGAATGACTTCGCCCAACTCGAGACCCTTGGGCTCGTCGGACAGGTTGGCAACCAGATCAACCAACGAGCGCAGGGTGGCGCCGGCCGAGGCCAGAGCCTCGCGCGGGGTGATGGTGCCGTCGGTCTCGATGTCGATCACGAGCTTGTCGTAGTTGGTGCTCTGCTCCACGCGGGTGGGCTGAACGTCGAACATGACGCGGCGCACGGGCGAGAAGATGGAGTCGATCGGGATCACACCGATGGTGCCGTTGCCCGAACCACGATCGCTGCTCAGGTAACCGCGACCCTGCTCGACCGTGAGGTCGACGGCCAAGCGGCCCTTGTCGTTCACGGTGGCGATGACGAGGTCCTTGTTCAGGATCTCGACCTCGGCGGGGCAACGAATGTCGCCGGCGGTGATGACCGCGGGTCCGCGCACGTCGACGCGAATGGTGACGGGCTCGTCGGCGGCCGAGGTGAGCACGACGTCCTTGAGATTCAAGATGATGTCGGTGACGTCCTCGGTGACACCGGGGATGGTGTCGAACTCGTGCAGGGCCTCATCGAACTTCACCGTGGTGATCGCGGCGCCCGGAATGGACGACAGCAGAACACGACGAAGCGAGTTGCCGATGGTGTGGCCGAAGCCGGGCTCGAGCGGGCCGACGGAGAACGACTGCCGATTGTTCGACTCTTCGTTCTCGGTTTCGACTGTGGGGCGCTGGATGACGAGCATGTGTCTCTTCCGTTCGTCGGGTGTTGGGGACTGACTGTGTGGGATTACTTCGAGTAGAGCTCGACGATGAGCTGTTCGCGCACGGGCACATCGATGTGCTCGCGGGCGGGCTCGGTGCGAACCGTGACCTGCTTGCCACCGTCGCCACCTTCGAGCCAACCCACGATGGAGCGGTCGAGAGTGTCGACGTTGTGCTGAATGACGATCATGTCGCGCGCCTTGGTGGACAAGCTGATGACGTCACCCTTCTTCACGCGAGCGCTCGGGATGTTCAGACGCTTGCCGTTGACCAGGATGAGACCGTGGCTCACGAACTGGCGAGCCTGCGGACGGGTGCTGGCGAAACCGGCGCGGTACACCACGTTGTCGAGACGCAGTTCGAGCAAACGCAGAAGGTTCTCACCGGTGGGGCCGGCGAGACGGTTGGCCTCTTCGTAGGTCTTGCGGAACTGACGCTCGAGGACGCCGTAGATGTACTTGGCCTTCTGCTTCTCCTGCAGCTGGGCGAGGTACTCGCTGCCGGCCGAGCGACGACGCGTGCGGCCGTGCTGACCCGGGGGGAAAGGACGACGCTCGAGAGCCTTGCGGCCCTTTTCGTTCTCGAACAGGTTGGTGTTCAGGCGGCGCGACAGGCGCACCTTGGGACCGGTGTAGCGGGCCATCTCTTAGTTCCTCTTCCGCTTGGGCAACTTGCAACCGTTGTGGGGCACGGGGGTGACGTCCTTGATGCCGGTCACTTCGATGCCGGTGTTCTGCAACGAACGAATGGCGGTGTCACGGCCGGAGCCGGGGCCCTTGGCGTGCACTTCGACGCGACGCATGCCCTGCTCGAAGGCGACCTTGGCGGCCTTCTCGGCGGCGAGCTGCGCGGCGAACGGGGTGCTCTTGCGCGAGCCCTTGAATCCGACTCCACCACCCGACGCCCACGAGAGAACGTTGCCCTCGGTGTCGGTGATGCTGACGATGGTGTTGTTGAACGAGCACTTGATGTGGCACACACCAACGGCAATGTTCTTGCGTTCGCGCTTACGGGGGCGGCGTCCGCCCGGCTTCGGCTTCGCCATGATTACTTCCTCACTGCCTTCTTCTTGTTGGCGACGGTCTTCTTCGGGCCCTTGCGGGTACGAGCATTGGTGTGGGTCCGCTGGCCGCGCACCGGCAGGCCCTTGCGGTGACGGACGCCCTGGAGGCATCCGATCTCGATCTTGCGCTTGATGTCGGTCTGCACTTCACGGCGCAGGTCACCTTCGACGGTGATGTTCTGATCCACCCAACCACGGAGCTTGTTCACTTCGTCATCGGTGAGGTCGCGAACGCGGGTGTTGGGATCGATGCCGAGATCGGCGCACATGCGCTGAGCCGTCGGCTTGCCGATACCGAAGATGTAAGTGAGCGAAATCTCCAACCGCTTCTCGCGGGGGATGTCAACGCCGGAAATACGGGCCATGAACGTTTCCTTGCTTCCTTCTCAGCCTTGACGCTGCTTGTGACGCGGGTTCTCGCAGATGACCATCACACGACCGTGACGACGAATCACCTTGCACTTCTCGCAAATCTTCTTGACACTGGGCTTGACCTTCATGGCCGTCTCACACTCTCGTTTTTCACTTGTAGCGATACGTGATGCGACCTCGAGTGAGGTCGTACGGAGTGAGTTCCACTTGCACCTTGTCGCCCGGAAGAATTCGGATGTAGTTCATCCGCATCTTTCCGGAGATGTGCGCCAACACTTTGTGGCCGTTCTCCAACTCCACCCGAAACATCGCGTTCGGCAGGGATTCGAGAATGGTGCCTTCCAGCAGGATGGCGTCGTCTTTGGGCTTGGGCAGAACTGCCTCCTTGTAGGCGGGGTTGACGAACTGCAACGAGACACGAGGACGCGTGCAGGACCGGCCGTTGGGCCGAGGGGCAATGCTACCGCCGAGACGGACACTCACCAATCGCCCGATCCGGGATATTTGGGGGCCTCGTCGGAGGGTCACCATAGTCTGGCCGGCACCCCGCGTCCGGGCATTCGCGGCCCGAACTCCGTTATCCACAGGCGCGGTCACGAACGATGCCGGGCGGCGTCGATGGCCGAGGTGAGGCGAGCGAAGACTTCATCGGGCGCGGCCGAACCGTCCACCACGCTGAGACGACCCTGACGCTCGTAGTAATCGAGCAACGGACTGGTCTGGCTCTCGTACAGGTCCAGACGCTGATTGATGGCGTCGGGGGTGTCGTCGGCGCGTTGCACCACGTCTCCCCCGCACGAATCACAGATCCAGGGGCTGCGCTCCTCGCCCTTGGCGGTGTAGTTCGCGCCACAGTCGCGACAGGTGCGTCGCGACGAGATGCGAGCGATCACCATGTCGCGGGGCACGTCGATGTCGATGACGGCATCGATGGGGCGATTCGCCGAGATGCGGTCGAGGGCCTCGGCCTGGGTGACGGTGCGGGGGAACCCATCGAGGATGTAGCCCCGGCTGCGCGCGTCGTCCTGCTGGAGGCGTTGGTCCACCAAACCGATCATGATGTCGTCGCCCACCAGCTGCCCGGCCTCGATGACCTGTTGGGCCATGCGCCCGAGCTCGGTGCCCTCGCGAACGGCGGCCCGCAACATGTCCCCGGTGGAGATGTGGGGAACGACGTAGTGGCGGGACATACGCAGACACTGCGTTCCCTTGCCGGCACCCTGACGGCCGATGATGATCAGGCGGACACCCGTGATCATCGGATTACTTCAAGAATCCCTCGTAATTGCGCAGCATCAACTGACTGTCGACCTGACGCATCAACTCGAGAGCGACACCAACGGCGATCAACACGGTCGTGCCGGCGAAGGGGAACGACTGCACGTCGCCCGCCCACAACACGATGTAGGGAAGGATCGCGATGAAAGCCACGAACAACGCGCCCGGCAGGGTGATGCGATTCACCGTCTTGGCGAGGTAACGCTCGGTCTGCGGTCCGGGACGAATGCCCGGGATGAAGCCACCCTGACGGCGGATCTGGTCGGCCTGACGGATGGGGTCGAAGGCGATCGAGTTGTAGAAGTACGCGAAGGCGATGATCAGGATCGCGAACGAGATGATGTACAGCAAGCCCTGCGATGACACCAAGTTGCGGTCGACCCACTCGGTGACCGTGCGGCGCCATCCGCGATCGCTACCGATCACGTTGGTGACGAGAACCGGAAGCAACATCACCGAGCTGGCGAAGATGATCGGGACCACGCCGGCCTGATTGACCTTCAGCGGGATGTAGGTGCTCTGACCGCCGAACATGCGACGACCCACCACGCGCTTGGCGAATTGGACCGGGATGCGGCGCTGACCCAATTCCACGCGCACGACCGCGATGAGAATCGCGATGGAAATGACCACCAGGATTCCGAACACGACCCACTTCTTGCTCTGGAGAATGGAGTAGTAGCTGAACGGAAGCGAACTGACGATCGAAGCGAAGATCAGCATGCTCATTCCGTTGCCGATGCCGCGCTGGCTGATGAGCTCACCCATCCACATGAGCAACGCGGTGCCGGCCACCAAACTGATGATCACCAGCAGTCCACGCGGCCACATGCCATCGGGCAACAAGACGATGTCGGGCGCGTTGGCCGAGGCCGTGAAGAACGCCGAGCCTCGACCCTGACCGAAGATGAAGGTCAAGCCGGCAGCTTGCAAGAGCGCGATGGCGATCGCGACGTATCGCGTCCACTGCGTGATCTTGCGCTGGCCGACCGCACCCTCTTGCTGCCACTGCTCCAACTTCGGAATGACCACCGTGAGCACCTGCATGATGATGCTCGAGGTGATGTAGGGCATGATGCCCAACGCGAAGATGGCGAAAGACGAGAAGGCTCCGCCCGAGAACAGGTTGAGGAAGCCGAGAGCACCTTGCTCACGAGCCGACTCGCGCAACTGACGCACCGCTTGATCGTCGATGCCCGGCACGCGGATGTGCGCGCCGATGCGATACAACACGACCATCATGACCGTGAACAGAATCTTGTTCCGCAGGTCCGGCACCTTGAAGATGTTCTTCAGGTTCGACAGCACGTGTTCTCCTCGGGTCTAGCGGTTGTCGTTGATCGGGAGACGACCGGATCAGCGGTTGGTGAACTGGTTGCCGTTGGCAGCCGGACGCACCTTGTACGGCAGCGGAATGATCGTGACCGAACCACCGGCCGCTTCGATGGCGGCCTGAGCAGCCTTCGACACGGCGTGGGCCGACACGTCGACCTTGCGCGTGACCTGTCCGCGAGCGAGCACCTTCACGAACACGTCCTTGTGCAGGACGCCACGAGCCGACAACACCTCGGGGGTGACGACGGACTCTTCGAGCTCGTTGATGGTGTCGAGGTTGACGGCCTGGTACTCGATGCGGAAGGGGTTGTTGAAGCCCTTCAACTTCGGCACGCGCTGCTTCAGGGGCATCTGGCCACCTTCGAAGCCGCGAGCGACCTTGCCGCGACCACGCGAGTGCTGACCCTTGGTACCACGGCCGGCGGTCTTGCCACCCTTACCGCCGATACCGCGGGCGACCCGCTTCTTGCGATGGGTGGAGCCCGGTGCCGGTGCTAGTTCGTCGACGCGCATTGGTCAGCTCTCCTTGGACGTGGCCGGGGAAACCTCGACCAGATGGGGGACGCGGGCGATCATGCCGCGGATCTCGGGGCGGTCGGGAAGAACGTTCGTCTTTCCGATGCGACCGAGTCCGAGAGCACGAAGGGTGCCACGACTCTTGGGCTTGGCGTGAGTGGACGACTTCACCTGGGTGACGGTGATCATCGGTCCGGTGTGCACGACGGTCTTGTAGGTGGCCATGATCAGTGAGCCTCTCCGGCCGCGATCGACTTCTTGGTGTCGGTGTAGGCCTTCAGCAGTCCCTTGGGGACGAACGAATCGGCGGGGATTCCGCGACGCGCGGCCACTTCGTCGGGACGCTGCAGACTCTGCAGTCCGTTGATGGTGGCGCGAGCGACGTTGATTGCATTCGAGGAGCCGAGCGACTTGGCGAGCACGTCGTGGATTCCGGCTTCTTCGAGGATGATGCGAGCGGCACCACCGGCGATGACGCCGGTACCGGGCGCGGCCGGCTTCAACATGACGCGACCGGCTCCGAGGATGCCGATGATCGGGTGGGTGATGGTGGCGCCGGCCATCGGAACCGAGAACATGTTGCGCTTGGCGTCCTCGGTGCCCTTCTGGATGGCCAAGGGAACTTCCTTGGCCTTGCCGTAGCCCAAGCCCACGCGACCGTTGCCATCGCCAACCACGACGAGCGCGGTGAACGAGAAACGACGACCGCCCTTGACGACCTTGGCCACGCGGTTGATGTGAATGACGCGCGACTCACGACCGCCATCGGGGGTGTTGCCCTGGCCGGGGCCGGGACGATCACCCTGGCGCGGGTTGCCCGGGCCACGATCACCCTGACGGGGGTTCGGATTGTTCGGGTTGTTCGTCATCAGAACTCCAGTCCGGCTTCACGAGCGGCTTCGGCGACCGCGGCAACGCGACCGTGGTACAGGTAACCACCACGATCGAAAACGACTTTGCTGACACCAGCGGCCTTGGCGCGCTCGGCAACGGTCGTGCCCAACGACTTGGCGGCGTCGACGGTGCTGCCACCAGCGGCGCGCAGCGCCGGCTCGTTCGACGAAGCCGAGGCGATGGTCACACCGAGATCGTCGTCGATCACCTGCAACATGAGGTGCTTGTTCGAGCGGTACAACGACAAGCGCGGACGCTCGGCGGTGCCATGGATCTTCTTGCGCACGCGGTTGTGCCGAATGAGACGGCTCTCGCGACGTTCTTTGCTGATCTTGGTCATTTCGTGTTCCTATTGATCTTTCGGACGCCGGTCACTTCTTGCCGGCCTTACCGGCCTTGCGGAGAATGCGCTCGTTGAGGTAGCGGACTCCCTTGCCCTTGTAGGGCTCGGGCTTGCGGATCGAACGGATGTTGGCGGCCACCTGGCCGACCGCTTCCTTGTCGATGCCCTTGATGATGATGCGGGTCTGAACCGGAACCTCGAAGGTGACGCCCTCGGGGGCGTTCACATCGACCGGGTGCGAGAAACCGAGGTTGAGACGAAGTGCCGAGGGGCCCTTCAACTCGGCGCGGTAACCGACGCCGACGATCTCGAGCTCCTTGGTGAAGCCATCGGTGACACCGACGACCATGTTGTTCACCAACGCGCGCGACAAACCGTGAAGGCTGCGCGACTGACGCTCATCGTTGGGACGCTCCACCAGAAGAGTGTTCTCCTCCTGGCGAACCGAGATGCCGCCGACCAGATCGCGCGTGAGGGTGCCCTTGGGGCCCTTCACCGTGACGCTGGCGCCGGACGTCTTGACCTCGACTCCCGAGGGAACCGTGATGGGTGCTTTACCGATACGTGACATGTTGGTCTCCTCGACTCACCACACGTAGCAAAGGACTTCGCCGCCCACTTTGCGCTTGCGCGCTTCGCGATCGGTCATGAGTCCCTGACTGGTGGACAGGACGGCGACTCCGAGGCCACCGAGCACGCGCGGCACGGTGTCGGACTTGCGATACACGCGAAGTCCGGGAGTCGAGATGCGCTTGATGCCGGCGATGGTGCGACGGCGCTCAGCGGAGTACTTCATGGAGATGGTGAGCACCTCGCCGGGACCCTTGGTGTTGGGGGCGACCGCGAAACCCGCGATGTAGCCCTCCTGCTCCAGGATCTTGGCCAGGGCGACCTTCTGCTTGGATGATGGCATCTTCACCTCATCGTGCATCGCCGTGTTGGCGTTGCGGATGCGGGTGAGCATGTCGGCAATGGGATCAGTCAGCATTGGTACCTCACCAGCTCGACTTCGTCAGACCGGGGATTTCACCGGCGTGGGCCATATCACGAAGGCACACGCGGCACAGTCCGAACTTGCGGTATACGGAACGGGCGCGACCACACTTGCGGCAGCGCGTGTAGCCACGCACCTTGAACTTGGGCTTGGCTGCAGCCTTGTTGATCAGAGATTTCTTCGCCATGAGTCAGTACCTCTCGCTCACTTCTTCTTCTTGGCTGCGAACTGCGGGCCGCGACGGGTGGACTTCTTCTTCGGAGCGGCGGCGGCATCGGCGCCCCGCTTGAACGGGAAACCGAACGCGTCGAGCAGAGCCCGACCCGCTTCATCGGTGGTCGCGGTGGTGACGATGGTGATGTCCATGCCACGAGGCGCGTCGATCTTGTCGTAATCGATCTCCGGGAACACGGTCTGGTCGGCGAGACCGAACGTGTAGTTGCCGCGACCATCCCACGAGTGGACCGGCAGACCACGGAAGTCACGGATACGCGGGATCGCCACGGCGATCAGACGATCGAGGAACTCCCACATGCGATCGCCACGCAAGGTGACCTTGCATCCGATGGCCTGGTTCTCGCGCAACTTGAAGTTGGCGATGGAGTCACGCGACTTGGTGACCTTGGGCTTCTGGCCGGCGATACGGGTCATGTCGGCGACGGCACCCTCCAGCAGCGACGGCTGCTGAGTGGCACGACCGACACCCATGTTGATGACGATCTTCTCGATGCGGGGCACCTGCATGGCGTTGGAGACGCCGAGCGTGGCCTTGAGAGCATCGCGAATCTCGGCCTGATACTTGGCCTTCAGACGCGGTGATGTTGCGGTGGTCATCAGACTTCCTCACCCGTGGTCCTGGCGATGCGCACCTTCGTGCCATCGCTGTTCGTCTTGAACCCGACGCGCGTGGGCTTGCCCTTGTGGACGAGCATCACGTTCGAGGCGTCGACCGGCATGTCGCGGTCGATGATGCCGCCCTGCTGATTCGCGCCCTTGGGCTTCTGGTGCTTCTTCGCGACGTTGATTCCGTCCACGATGACCTGGTTGGTGCGGGGCATGACACGCGAGACGGTGCCTTCCTTGCCCTTGTCCTTACCCGAGATCACCACGACGGTGTCACCCTTCTTGATTTTCATCTCAGAGCACCTCCGGGGCCAGCGAGACGATTCGCATGAACTTCTTGTCGCGCAGTTCGCGACCGACTGGTCCGAAGATGCGCGTTCCACGAGGAGTGAGGTCGTCCTTGATGATGACGGCGGCGTTCTCGTCGAAACGGATGTAGCTGCCATCGGGACGGCGCTTCTCCTTCTTGACGCGAACGACGACGCACTTCACGACGTCACCCTTCTTGACTCCGGCGCCGGGGATGGCGTCCTTCACGGTGGCCACGAAGATGTCTCCGATCGAGGCGTAACGGCGGCGGGTGCCTCCGAGAACCTTGATGCAGAGCACTTCCTTGGCGCCGCTGTTGTCCGCCACGCGAAGGCGGCTTTCCTGCTGGATCATTGTGATTCCTCCGTCGTTCCCTGGCCGCTCACTTGGCCCGCTCGAGGATCTCGACGACGCGCCAACGCTTGGTCTTGGACAACGGGCGGGTCTCCATGACGCGCACCTTGTCGCCGATGTTGGCGTCGTTGGCCTCGTCATGGGCGTACAGCTTCTTGGTGCGCATGACGAACTTGTTGTACTTGGGGTGGCGAACGCGCTCGACGACATCGACGACGATCGTGCGGTCCATCTTGTTGGACGACACGATGCCTTCGCGGACCTTACGGTTCGGGCGCTCGGTTGTTTCGGTGTTCTCGGACATCTGGTTCACTCTCCGGCCTCGGCCGCCGCGATCTCGCGCTGACGGATGAGGGTGTTGATGCGGGCGATACGGCGACGCACGCGACGCAGTTCGCTGTGGTTATCGAGCTGGCCCGTCGCGCTGCGGAAGCGGAGGTTCAACGCCTCCTGCTTGGCGGCACGCAAACGGTCGACCAACGACGCGAGGTCGAGTTCGCTCAGTTCGGTGCGGTCCTTGCTGGCCTTGGTTGCCATGATCAGATCGCCTCCTCGCGGGTGATGATGCGCGCCTTGATCGGAAGCTTCTGGATGGCCTTGTTCAAGGCTTCCAGCGCCTGATCGCGGGCGGGGAAGGACAGTTCGAACAGAACGCGACCCGGCTTGACAACGGCCACCCAGAACTCGGGGTTGCCCTTGCCCGAACCCATGCGGGTTTCGGCCGGCTTCTTGGTGACCGGCTTGTCGGGGAACACGTTGATCCAGACCTTGCCACCACGCTTGATGTGACGGGTCATGGCGATACGGGCCGCTTCGATCTGACGTGCGGTCAACCAGCACGGCTCGAGGGCCTGGATTCCGTACTGACCGAAGGCCAGTTCGCTTCCACCCTTGGCCATACCGCCGGTGCGGCCACGGTGGTGCTTACGGTGTGCGACTTTGCGAGGCATCAACATGGTGATCAGTCCTGTCCGCGGAAGTGCGGGGTCTCGTGGCCCTCGTGGGTACGACGGGCAATCTCTTCTTCCTCATCGAGCAACTTCTCGAGTTCGGGATCGGCTTCCTTGACCAGCGGGCTGGCAGCGGCCTCGGCGGCCTCTTCGGCCTTGCGACGACCACTCGACGACACGACCTTGCGCGCGCCGGGTGCACCCGAGGTCTCGCCAACGGCCATGGCCGCTTCGCGAACGATCTTGTCCTCGGTCTGGGGCTTGTACGGCAGGATGTCGCCGCGGTAGATCCAGACCTTCACGCCAACGCGACCGCTGGAGGTGCGAGCCTCGCGGAAGCCGTAGTCGATGTCCGCGCGCAACGTGTGCAACGGCACGCGACCTTCGCGGTACCACTCGGTGCGGCTCATTTCGGCGCCGCCGAGACGACCCGAACACTGAACGCGGATTCCGAGGGCGCCGGCCTTCTGGGCGTTCTGCACGGCGCGCTTCATGGCGCGACGGAAAGCGATACGACCGACGAGCTGATCGGCCACACCCTGAGCGATGAGAGCCGCGTCGAGTTCGGGGGACTTGATCTCGACGATGTTCAACTGCACCTTCAGGTTGCCGGTGAGCTTGGTGAGACCGGCGCGAAGTTCGTCGGCCTTGGCTCCCTTGCGACCGATGACGATGCCGGGACGAGCGGTGTGGATGTCGACCTTCAGGGTCTCGCCACGCTTGCGCTCCACCTCGACGCGCGAGATGGCGGCATCGGGCAACGAATCATTGATGAAGGCGCGGATCTTCCAGTCCTCGGTGAGGTATTCCTTGTACTGGCGCTCGCTGAACCAACGGCTCTTCCATTCGGTGGTCACACCGAGGCGGAAGCCGTAGGGATTGATCTTCTGGCCCATCAGTTGGTCTCCTCGGCATCGGGCGTGGCAGTGGTTTCGTTCTCGGCCACCGGGGTCTCGACCGCTGAAGTTTCGGCCACGGTGTCGACAACGGTGTCGTTCTCGGTCGACTCGATCTCGGTGCTCTCGGTGCTCTCGTCACCCTTGGTGGCGCGAGCCTCGCGGCTCTTGGTCACGCGGGCGCGACGATCGGCCACGCCACCGACGCGACCAGCGCGACGACCCGTGACGGCGCGCTCGCGACGAGCCTGAACAACGGCGAGAAGATCGGGCTCGATCACGCCGAGCACGATGGTGATGTGGCACGTGCGCTTGTTGATGCGCGTGGCACGACCCTTGGCGCGGGGCTTGAAGCGACGCAGGGTCGGGCCCTCGTCGGCGTAGCACGCCTTCACGTAGAGGGTCTCGGCTTCGAGCGAATCATTGTTCACGGCGTTGGCGACGGCCGACGCGAGAACCTTGCGCACCACGCGAGCAGCCTCGCGCTCGGTGAACTGCAGAACCTGATCGGCCGACACGACGTCACGACCACGGATGAGGTCGAGAACAACGCGAGCCTTGGAAGCCGACATGCGCGAACCGCGAAGGCTGGCGCGAATGCCGGTGCGCTCTCCGGCGACGAACGAGCGCTCGTTCAACTTGGGACCGGTCATTACTTCTTACCCTTCGTGTTCTTCTCCATACCGGCGTGGTACTTGAAGGTGCGAGTCGGTGAGAACTCGCCCAACTTGTGGCCGACCATGGCTTCGGTGACGTACACCGGGACGTGCTTGCGACCGTCGTGCACCGCGATGGTGTGACCGACCATGTCGGGGATGATGGTGGAACGGCGGCTCCAGGTCTTGATGACCTTGCGCTCGTTGGCGGCGTTCAGTGCGTCGACCTTCTTCACCAAGTGGTCATCGACGAACGGGCCCTTCTTCAGGCTGCGAGACATGTGTTACCCCAATCCTTTAGCGACGGCCCTTGGCCGAACGACGACGGCGGATGATCAACTTCTGCGACGCCTTGTTGGTGTCGCGGGTACGGCTCTCGGGCTTACCCCACGGCGACACCGGCGGACGTCCACCGGAGGTCTTGCCTTCACCACCACCGAGCGGGTGGTCGACGGGGTTCATGGCCACACCACGGGTCTGGGGGCGAACGCCCTTCCAGCGGTTGCGGCCGGCCTTACCGATCTTGATGAGCTCGTGCTCGGCGTTGCCGACTTCGCCAACGGTGGCGCGGCAATCGATGAGAACACGACGCATTTCCGAGCTGGGCAGACGCAAGGTGGCGTGATCGCCGTCCTTGGCCACCAGCTGCACACCGACGCCGGCCGAACGAGCCATCTTGCCGCCCTGACCCGGACGCAACTCGACGTTGTGCACGACGGTACCGACCGGCATGTAGCGCAACGGCAACGCGTTGCCGGGCTTGATGTCGGCCTTCGGGCCGCTCGAAATGTGGTCGCCCACGTTCATGCCCTTGGGCGCGAGGATGTAGGCCTTCTCGCCGTCGGCGTAATGCAGAAGAGCGATACGACAGGTGCGGTTGGGGTCGTACTCGATGGTGGCGACCTTGGCGTCCACGCCGTCCTTGTTCCGCTTGAAGTCGATCATGCGGTACTGCTGCTTGTGTCCGCCGCCGCGGTGACGAGCGGTCTTGCGACCGTACGCGTTGCGACCACCGGACTTCGGCTTGCTCGTGAGCAAGGACTTCTCGGGGGTCGTCGACGTGATCTCGGAGAAATCCGACGACGTCTGGAACCGGCGACCGGCTGATGTTGGCTTGCGCTTACGAATTGCCATGACGTGATGCCTCAGTTGTTCTCGAACAGCGGGATCTCGCTGCCGGGGGCCAGGGTGACGATGGCGCGCTTGAATCCAGCACGACGACCGGGGCGATTGGTGCCACGGGTGCGCTGGACCTTGCCCGCACGGTTGAGCGTGTTCACCTTCAGAACCTTCACGCCCCAGATGGCTTCCACGGCGTCGTGGATCTCGGGCTTGGAGGCGTCGGGGTGAACCTGGAATGTGTAGACACCGGTCTCGATGAGCGCGTAGCTCTTCTCGGACACGACCGGGGCGAGGATGATGTCGCGGGGATCCTTCATCACTGACCGTCCTTGCTTGCTCCGGGCAACGAGGCCTTGGAGAACACGATGTAGTCGTTGCACAACACGTCGTACGCGTTGAGTTCGCCGATCTCGATGAGCTGCACCTCGGGGAGGTTGCGGAACGAACGGATGGCGTTGATCTCGTCGCGACGAACCACGACGAGAATGCGACCCTCGAGGTTCAACGCGGCGAGCGCGGCCTGAGCGGCCGAGGTCTTGGGCGTCTCGAAGTTCCACGCATCCACGACGACGACCTTGCCCTCGTTCGTGCGATCCGACAGCGCGGACTGCAGCGCGATCTTGATCATCTTCTTGGGGGTCTTCTGCGAGTACTTGCGCGGCTTGGGTCCGTGAGCGACGCCACCACCGGAGAACTGCGGCGAACGGGTGGAACCCTGACGAGCGTTACCGGTGCCCTTCTGGTTGTAGGGCTTCTTGCCACCACCGGAAACTTCGGCGCGGGTCTTGGTGCTCTGGGTGCCGGCGCGACGATGCGCGAGTTGCGCGGTGACGACCTGATGCATCACCGGCACGTTGGGCTGACGACCGAAATCGTCGTCGCTCAGATCGAGCGAGCCGACGTCCTTGCCGGTCTGATTCTTGAGCTTCACGGAGGGCATGTGGTCACTTCCCCTTCACCGCGTTGCGAACGATCACAACGCCACCGTTCGGGCCCGGAACCGAGCCACGCACCAACAACAGGCCACGCTCGGCGTCGGCCTCGACAACTTCGAGATTGAGAGTGGTCACTTGCTCGTGACCCATGTGGCCGGCCATGCGCAGACCCTTGAACACGCGACCGGGGAACGAGCACGAACCAATCGAGCCCGGCGCACGGTGGTGCTTGTGGTTACCGTGGCTCGCGCCCTGGCCGTTGAAGTTGTGACGCTTCATGCCACCGGCGAAACCCTTACCGCGGCTGATCGCGGTGACGTCGACCTTCTGGCCCTTGGCGAGAACATCGACCGCGATCTCCTGGCCGACCTCGAACCCGTCGACGCTGTCGAGACGCAACTCGACGAGACGACGACCGGCATCGACACCGGCCTTGGCGAAGTGTCCGGCTTCGGGCTTGGACAACTTCTTGGCGTCCTTCGAGCCGTAGGTGACCTGAACGGCGGCGTAACCGTCGCGCTCGGAGGTCTTGATTTGAACGATGCGAGCGGGCTCGACACGAAGCACGGTGACGGGAACGACGCGATTGTCATCCGCCCACACCTGTGTCATGCCGACCTTTTCGCCGACGATCGCTTGCTTTGCCATGAGGCAGCCTCTTCATCCATCCGCATCGCTGCGGTCCTTGCGACTTGACTGTTTCGCGCTTCGAGCGGAGAACCGCCGTTCACGCAAATGCTCCACAGGTCGCTGACCGGTGGAGCATTGGTTTCGGTTGTTGCCATGTGGTCCCCGGCGAACCGGGCTCACATAGACATCGATTGCCGTGATCCGGGCGAACCCGTTTCACACGAGGGGCGAACGCTACCTGCGAGAACGGCCCTCACCAACCCGCGTGCAACGGGGATTCTCCGGGCCAGAAACCCGAGCCAGAAACCCGAGCCAGAAACCCGAGCCAAAGACCCGGGCAGCAAGCTCGGACCCGAATGTCGGGCTGGAGGTTCGGGCCGGCGTGTCCGGCTGGCGGCCGGTGATGTTATCCACAGACCTGTGGATAAGTGTGCTCAGGGGTAGCGGGCGGCCAGCCACTGCGCCGCATGGCCCAGCGCTTCGCGGCGATGACCCTCCAGATAGTGGGGAGCTCCGGCCATCTCGATGTAGGTGCAGTCGGACGCTCCGCTGGCGTCCACGATCTCTTTGGCCTGCCAGATCCGTATTTCCGTGTCGGCCGTGGGGTGGATGAGCAGGGTCGGAACCGTCACCCGAGGCATGGTGTCGGCCAACTTGGCGTGGCTCGACAGCCCACTCCAGGTGCTCAGCCACCCCCGAGCGGTCATGGTGCGGGCCAGTCCCCCACGTCCGTAGTTGGCGTCGAAGGGGTCCGGGAAGGCGAACAAGGACCCCATCGGACGCTGATCCGGGTCGATGGACAGGTCCAGATAGGCCGGGTCGGCCAAGGTTCGATAGATGGTGAGGTACTTGGTGAACACCGCTCGGCGGCGCTGTTCGCGCCAGGACCCCGGATCGGATGCCTTGTCCAGACCCCGCAAGTTGCCCGCCGCGGCGGTCGACTCCTCGATGCTGGCCTTGGCGACGGCGTCGATGCGCGCCACCCGAGCCACCTGGGCCGCGCGGTAGCGCGCCAACCATGCCCGGTCGTACGAGCACGGCTGGGGCCACGGGCGCCAGCCGTTGTCGGGGTTGTACATGTCGAGTTCGGGATCGGTGGAGAAGGGATCGTTCTCGTCGATGACGCTGGGATCGATCACCTGCAACATGAACACGCCTTCGCCGGGATGCGCCGCCATTCCGATCCACCCGTCGCCGATGCCGCGCTCGGCGTGTGCCATCGCCATGAGCGATCCCCCACCGGAGTTGCCGAGCAACACCACCGCCTCGGCGCCGCGTCGCTTCATCTCGTCGTGCGCGGTCTCCACGTCGACGATGCAGGACTCGTGCAAACAGTCGGTGTCGTTGTTGATGTAGCGCGTGCTGAATCCGAGCACCGCGTAACCGGCCGCGGCGAGCAAGGGCGCCGCATAGTGAACACTGAAGTCGCCGCGCGGATGCGACAGGATCACCGCGGTCTTCCATGCACGACCATGTGGTGGAGTCCACAACAGACCGCGCACCAATGCACCGTCGGGACTGACCAAGCGAATCGATTCGCGCGGGATGTCGACGCCCGGGTCATCCTCGGGCAAGGGCCAATAATTCAGACCGAACGGACGAGATCCCCCCAGATGCGCATCCAACATGCCCGCACCGTAACACTCCCCTCACCCCGACATTTCGTGGCGATTGCGGGTGGTTCGTGGTGGTTCTGGTGGCATGAAACGACCGCTAGCGGTCGTTTCATGCCACCAGAACCACCACGGTGCGGGGTTCGTTTCGGGCTCTCGTTGGCCTATTCGGTGGGGCGTTCGATCAGCGTCGCGGTGAGCGTCAAACGATCGCCGTCGCGCAACACCTCGATCTCGATGGTGTCACCGGGCGACTCATCACGAATGGCCGCCACCAACGCGCCTTGTCCATCCACCGGCGTTCCGCCGGCCGACACGACGATGTCACCGGCACGCACACCGGCGATGGACGCCGGTGAGTCCGGAGCGACCTCGGTGATCAACGCACCACGACCACCGTCCTCACGACTCTGCAAGCCCACGCCGAGATAGCCCTCCACGCGGCTCGCTCCGTTCGAAATGGCGCGTAGTTCGTCGATGACCGGAAGCGCTTCACCCACCGAGATGGAGAACCCCACGTTGTTCGCCGCGGTACCCGCCGTGCTGGTGAACACCGCGGTGTTGATGCCGACCACCTGACCGCGCGCGTTCACGAGCGGACCACCCGAGTTGCCCGACGAGATCGCCGCATCCGTTTGGATGAGTCCGTCGAGCGCTCCGTCACCGTTCTCGATGGTGCGATTCAGCGCCGAGATGATCCCGCGCGTGACGGTGGGACCGCCATCGAGGTCCAGTGCGAATCCGACGGCCACCACCTCGTCACCCACTCCGATGGAATCGGGATCGGCGAACACCGCCGGCGTGAGGTCGGTCGCTTCGATCTTGAGCAACGCCAAATCGTTACCCACGTCCATCGCCAACACGGTGGCCGGAATCGGGTCGATGCTTTCTCCGAACAACACGCTCACATCGGTCGCCCCGTCCACCACGTGGGCGTTGGTGAGAATCTCACCGTCGGCCGAGATCACCACTCCGGTTCCGGTGCCCTGGCCGGCGCCGAATCCTTCGTCGATCTCCGCCACCACCGTCACCACGCTCGGCTCGATGACGCTCACCACGGCGGCCACGTCGAGAGCGGGCATCTCGGAGTCCGAGGCAGGTGCGGTGATCACCGGGCTTCCGGTCGATCCGGTCTCGTTCGATCCGGTCTCGGTGGGCGCCAGCGTGTCGTCCGACGACACCTCGGTGGTCGAGGTCGACACCTCGGTCGACGAATCGCGGCCCGATTGTGCGATTTGGGCACCCATGAAGCCACCGAAGACCGCGGCCACCACCACCAACGACAACACCACCCAACGGCGCCGCGACGAATTGGTCGCCGGGGCCGAACGATCTTCCAAGGACGGGGGCGGGAACATGTCGGTCACGAGGAGATTGTGCCTTGTCGACGCAACGAATGTCTCGTCGTCTCGGGTGTGAAATCGGTAAGAACGGGAAAACGAAAAAACCCGGGGGCAACCGCGCGTTACGCGTCGGTCACCACCCGGGCCAGTTTCGTCGGATCAGGCGTTCTGAACCTTGATCTCCACTTCGACACCAGCGGGCAGATCGATGCGCTGAAGGCTGTCGATGGTCTGCTGCTTGGGGTCGACGATGTCGATGAGCCGCTTGTGGATGCGCATCTCGAAGTGCTCGCGGGAGTCCTTGTCGATGTGCGGTCCGCGGATGACCGTGTAGCGGTGCTTGTCGGTCGGCAACGGAATGGGTCCACGCACGGTGGCGTTGGTACGAGCGACGGTCTCGACGATCTTGCGCGTCGACTGGTCGATGATCTCGTGATCGAACGCCTTGAGGCGGATGCGGATGATTTGAGCCATGATGTGTCAGCCGATCACTTGATGATCTTGGTGACGCGGCCGGCGCCCACGGTACGGCCACCCTCACGGATGGCGAAACGCAGACCCTCGTCCATGGCGATCGGCTTACCGAGCTCCACGGTCATGGTC
>JAIXWJ010000042.1 GCA_027491335.1 Actinomycetes bacterium
CGTCCACGTACACCTGCCCACCTCCGTCGTGCACGACCCGACAGATCTCGGTGATGTGGTCCTCGAAGACACCGTGCGTGGACGGATAAGTGACCATGATCGCCGCCAACCGATGGCCCGCCTCGGCCACCTTGGTTCGCAAGTCGTCGATGTCGACGTTGCCGCCGGCATCACAGGCCACCACGACCACCGACATGCCCGCCATGACGGCACTGGCCGCGTTGGTGCCGTGCGCGCTGGAGGGAATGAGACAGACGGTGCGATCCATGTCTCCGCGACTGCGGTGGTAGGCCCGGATCGCCAGCAAGCCGGCGAACTCGCCCTGGCTACCGGCGTTCGGCTGCAGGCTCACGGCGTCGTATCCGGTGACCACGACGAGCATTCGTTCGAGATCGTCGATGAGGGTTCGATAACCCTCGGTCTCGTCCTCGGCGGCGTACGGGTGCACGTTGGCGAACTCGGGCCAGGTGATGGGCTCCATCTCGGTGGTGGCGTTGAGTTTCATGGTGCACGAGCCGAGGGGGATCATGGTGCGATCGAGCGCCAGGTCCTTGTCGGCGAGGCGACGCAGATAACGGAGCATCTCGTGTTCGGTGCGATACGCCGAGAAGACCTTGGCGCTCAGAAGAGTCTCGGTCCGCAGAGGCGCATCATCGAGTCCGTCGAGCGAACCGTCGAGCGACTCGTCGAGGGTGACTCCGAACACCGACAGGATCGACGCCACCTCCTCGAGAGTGGTGGTCTCGTCGAAGGTCACCCCCACGGTGTCGGCATCGATGACACGCACGTCGAATCCGTTCGCTCGGGCCCGATCACGAGTGGCCACCGCCGCGGCGGACGTGCGCACGGCGACGGTGTCGAACCACGCGGAATGCACGGTGGAGATTCCGGTCGAGATTCCGGTCGCTCGTACATTCGCCGCGAAGAGCGACGCCAGACGCGACACCCGCGTGGCGATGCGGCGCAGACCCTCGGGGCCGTGCCAACAGGCGTAGAAACCCGCCATGTTCGCCAACAATGCCTGCGCCGTGCAGATGTTGCTGGTGGCCTTCTCGCGCCTGATGTGTTGCTCGCGCGTTTGCAGTGCCAGTCGCAAGGCGGGACGTCCGGCGCCATCGGTGCTGACACCCACCAGCCGACCCGGAAGAGTGCGGGCCATCGATTCGGTGGTGGCCATGTACGCGGCGTGCGGACCTCCGAAGCCCATGGGCACCCCGAAACGCTGGGCCGAGCCCACGGCGATGTCGGCGCCCAACGAGCCGGCCGACGCGACGAGCACGCTGGCCAACGGATCGGTGGCCACGACGGCCACGGCACCGAGTTCTTTCACCCGTGCGATGTGCGCTCGCGGGTCGGCCAGCGAACCCGACGAGGTGGGGAACGAGAACAACGCGCCGAAACACTCGCGAGCCTCCGCTCGCTCACCGACCTGGAGACGGATTCCCAACGGTTCGGCGCGCGTGGCCAGAACCGCGATGGTCTGAGGATGCGTGTCGGCTTCGACGAAGAAAACGTCCGACGTCGACTTGGAGGTACGCCGGGCCATGGTCATCGCCTCGGCCGCGGCGGTGGCCTCGTCGAGCAACGACGCGTTCGCGATGGGAAGACCCGTGAGGTCGATCACCATGGTCTGAAAGTTGAGCAGCGCCTCGAGTCGACCCTGACTGATCTCGGGCTGGTACGGGGTGTACGAGGTGTACCACGCCGGATTCTCGAGCACGTTGCGACGCAGGACCGGGGGAGTGATCGTGCCGGTGTACCCCATGCCGATCATGCTGCGACGCGGCCGGTTGCGCGCGGCGAGGAGCCGTAGCGCGGCCGTCACGTTGGCCTCCGACATGGCGTCGGGAAGATCCAGTTGCTCGCGCAAACGAATGGACTCGGGCACCGTCTCGTCGATCAACTGCTCGACGGACTCCACGCCGATGGTGTCGAGCATCGATCGATGGTCGATCGCGTCGAGCGTTCCGATGTGCCGGGCGACGAACTCGTCGGGGGAGAACAGTTCGGTGAGTGATGGACGTGACACGGTCATGGAAGCCTCCGGGACGATCGGGTTCGCTTCCCCCGCTGTCTCTCCACCGAGGTGGGCCTGAGAGCTTCGACCGTTGCGGTCTTTCCCCGTCGGCGGGACCCGAAGATCCGCTTTCCAGCGTTGTCTCACCCGTCCGGTCCGGTGGCCTGAGAGATTCCGGGGAGGTTGCTCCTTCGGCGTCCCGATGCTGGCGGCACCGTGACTCTCCCGGTCGGGTTCAACGACGACTGGACCCTAGTTCACCTTCGAGCACTGCCGTGGCAGCAATCTCGACTTTCCCGCCGGACCGCTCAGGCCCCGCGAGCGGCCTTCTGCGCCTCGTAGTCGGCGATGGCCGTCAACTGGGCGCCCAGGGTGGCGTCGACCCACTTGGAACCCGCGCCCACCACTCGGTCGTAACTGGCTTGGGGGCCGGCCAACTGACCGGTGAAGTGAGGCATCACGCGCTCGGCGAACAACTCGTAGCTGCGCAGGGTCTGGTGCCAGTCGGCGATGTCGGCACCGAGGAACAGGTAGCAGCCGAATCCGCCGGTCTTTTCTTGCAAGCGTTCGATCTGAGCGATGGCCATGTCGGGCGTGCCGATCACCATGCGCCCCGTCTCGTTGGCTTGATCGACGAACTCGTCGATGTCCTTGGGCGGGGGAGGACCATTGGGATCACCCACCGGAATGATGTGGCTGAGGTAGTCCCACACCCACTGCAGTCCGTACTTGCAGTTCTCCTTGGCCTGTTCGACGGTATCGGCGATGTGCATCGGACCCATCAGACGCGCCTTCGATCGATCGACGACGTGCCCGTGCAACGCCGCCTCGTCCTCCCACACCTTCAAGTTGTAGTCCAGCATCTGGAAAGCCGCCGGCTCGGTGGCGGCGATGGAAATCAAACCCACTCCGTACTTGCCGGCCAACTTCGAACCCGACGGCGAGATCGACGACGCCACCGCGATGTCGAAATCGCTGTAGGGCTTCACCTGCAACACCGCGTCCTGGCAGGTGAACCAATCCGTCTTCTCGGTGACCGTCTCACCGCGAAAGAGTCGCATCATCACGTCGAGCGATTGCTCCATGCGCGGACGTTGCGTCATGGGGTCGATCCCCAACATGTGCGCGTCCGACGTGAGCTGACCGGGTCCGGCCCCGAACATCATTCGGCCCCGCGTGAGGTGATCGAGCATCACGATTCGATCGGCCAACATGAACGGATGGTGATACGGCAGCGAGTTCACTCCCGTGCCCAACTTGATGTGCTTCGTTCGTTCCGCGGCCGCCGCGATCATGACCTCGGGCGAAGCGATCAATTCGCTGCCGGCGGAATGATGCTCGCCGATCCAGGCCTCGTGGTATCCCAAACGATCGAGGTGCTCCAACAGCTGAAGGTCGCGATGCAGTGCCAGAGTCGGGTTGACCCCGGTCTTGTGCATCGGCGGCATGAAGATTCCGAATCGAAGACTCATGTCTTCTTCGTAGCACACGGACTCGAGAGACACGGACGGTTCGGGACGGTCACGGCGGATTCAGTCCACCGTTCCGTAGGCGCCCGCTTCTCCGCGACGATCGCTGGCCGCCACGTCGGCGACGACCGCGCGAAGGTCGACGAGAAAGTCGTCCACCGTGGCCGCGTGCGACGCGTTCACCGTGCAGTGCAGCGACGGGGGAGGACCCTGACGATCGACGTACCACCCTCGAGCCGCGAGACCGTCGGCCACCGCGTACACGTCGAGTGGACGATCGCCGTCGACGGCGCCGAACGACACGAGCGTGGAATCGGGTCGCGCGCGAACCGCGAGTCCGTCGATCGCGTCGATTCCGTCGGCCAAACGAAGACAGGCCTCGCGAGCCGAACGAGTCAACGCCAGATAGCCCTCGTCTCCGAGAAATCTCATGACCGCCCACGCCGCGGCCATCGGGCCGCCGCTCTTGGTGCCGAGCACCCCGGATGATCCGTACAGACCGCCCAACCAATTGTCGGTGACGAAGGTTTGGTACGAACGCAGCAGACGATTGCGATGGACGATCACCGAGGCGCCCTTGGCCGTGTAGCCGTACTTGTGCAGATCGACCGAGATGCTCGTGACACCGGGAACCGAGAGATTCCACGGAGCGACCGACTCTCCGGCGCGTTCGAGAAACGCCAACGTGACTCCTCCCATGCACGCGTCCACGTGACAATTCACGTCGAGTCGGGCGGCGATGGCGGCGATCTCCGGGATCGGGTCGATGACGCCTTGGGGATACTGCGGAGCGGAACCCACCAACAGCACGGTGTTCTCGTCGCAGGCGTCGCTCATCGCGCCAACATCGGCGCGCCAGTCGGCGCGCACGGGCACACGGCGGGCCTCGACGCCGAAGTAGTAGCACGCCTTCTCGAACGCGGCGTGCGCCGACGCCGGCAGAATCGCGTTCGGCGTGACGATCCCACGCTCGCGACGACCGCGCTCGCGGGCCGCCTTCACCGCCATCAGAATGCTCTCGGTGCCACCGCTGGTCATGTATCCGGCCGCTTGATCGTCGCCACGAACCCAACCGGTCACCATGGCCACCACCTCGGCCTGGAACTTCTTCAGGCTCGGAAACGCATCGGCGTTCAAGCCGTTCGCCGACGAGTACATCGCGTGCGCGCGCTCGGCCACCTGTTCGACCTCGGGGCCGGCGTAGTAGGCGAGCGAGAACACCCGACCTTCCTTCCACGCCACGTCGTCGACGCCGGCACGACGCGCCTCATCGAGCACCGCACGAGCACGATCGGAGAGTTCCATGGTCACTACCGTAGACCCATGACCACTCGTCCTCCGCTCGTCACCGCCGCCGAATTGAACGCCAAACTGCGCGAACTGTTCGGCGACGACATGCTCGGCCTGACGTCGGACATGGTGAGCGAGATGGAGTACGGGATGGTGCTCACCACCATGGAGGTGAGCCCGAAGCAGTTGCGCCCCGGAAAGATCATCAGCGGACCCACCGTCTTCGCCGCCTGCGACGCCGCGTTGTTCTACGCCTGTCTGTCCGTGTACGGGCTCGACATGATGATGCTCACGAGCGACATGCAGATCCGATTCCTGCGACCCGCCAAGGGCACCAGGCTGCATGCCCGTGGTCGCATCCTGAGCGTGGGAAGCAAGCTGATCACCGGTCAGGTGGTGGCCTTCACCGACGACGAGTCCAAGCCGGTCGCCGTGGCTCAGGGCTCCTGCGTGCCGCCCAAGAAGAATGGCGAGTGACGCCCGACGAACCTCGGTCGGCGACAGGGCATCGCCTAAGGTACGGCGATGCCCGACACCTCCAAGCCCAGCATCACCATTCCGGCCGGCGATCCGCCCACCGAGCTCGTCATCGAGGACCTGATCGTCGGCGACGGTGCCGAGGCCACCTCGGGCTGTCGTCCGGTCATGCACTACGTCGGCGTGGCGTGGAGCACCCAGCGCGAGTTCGACTCGTCGTGGAGCCGCAACGAAACCTTCGACTTCCGACTCGGAGCCGGCGAGGTCATCGGGGGATGGGACCAGGGCGTCGCGGGCATGAAGGTGGGCGGCCGCCGTCGCCTGACCATCCCGCCGAATCTCGGATACGGCGCGCGCGGCGCGGGTGGCGTCATCAAGGGCAACGAGACCTTGGTGTTCGTCGTCGACTTGGTCGCCGTTCGCTGAGCAGGGGAAAGGCCCGAGGAGAGCGATCCATCGACGACCTTCTTGTTCGTCGTGTCGTAGTGTCATAACGAAGATTATGGGCGGGAAGTGTCCTGGTTTTTCAGGACCTCATGTCTCACGGCTCGGCGAGACGGTTCGGTTCTGCAGCGGGCGCGCCGCGTCCATCAGCCACTCCACGGCATCCCGCAGGCTCGCCACCGTGTGTCGGCCGGCTCCCAGTTCGCGTTCGGTGTCCTCGACGGCGCACGACAGCACGTACAGATCGTCGTACAGCCGATCCAGTTCACGTCGGGTCACCACCAACTCGTTCTCGCTGATCTGAAGCTCCCGGGCTCGCTGACGCGACACCCAGTCCCATTGACGGCAGGCCTGGGAACAAAAGACCCTCGGTCGACCCCGGCCCTCACGAGTGGCCAATACCCGGCGACACCATCGGCACCGTTGCAGTTCGTCGGGGCCGATCACTCCCCGCAGTCGGGTGTCCGTCGCCTTTTTCGTCATGACGTAATTATGCCAAATGCAA
Source organism: Actinomycetes bacterium (assembly GCA_027491335.1). Classification (GTDB taxonomy): domain Bacteria; phylum Actinomycetota; class Acidimicrobiia; order Acidimicrobiales; family Ilumatobacteraceae; genus Casp-actino8. Next base: position 6,203 of record JAIXWJ010000042.1, read on the forward strand.
CGACGCCGGTGTTCGATTTCTCGTCGTTGCCGCACGACATGTCGAAACCCCGAGCGACATCGTGAGACCCCGGTTGGATCGGTGAAGTCGCCGAGCTACGTCGAACACCGACAGACTCCAAGCATGTCCGTTCCGTCCTCCCCCGTTCATCGGTTCGCCAGCGACAACAACGCCGGCGTCCATCCGGCGGTCATGGATGCGTTGGCCGCCTGTAACCACGGGCACGCGACCGCCTACGGCGACGATCCGTGGACCGCGACCGCCGAGCGCGATTTCGATGAACTGTTCGATCGTGACGTCGCCACGTTGATGGTGTGGAACGGCACGGGTGCGAACGTTCTGGCCCTCGGCACACTTCTCTCCCCCGCCGGGGCGGTGGTGTGCACCGATTGCGCTCACATCAACGTGGACGAAACCGGAGCACCCGAACGATTGCTCGGTTCCAAACTCATCGACGTGCCGGCGCACGAAGGAAAGCTGACGCCGGAGCAGGTTCTGGCCCTGCGACACAATCTCGGGGTCGTTCACCACGTGCAGCCCAGCGTTCTCTCCATCACGCAGAGCACGGAATGGGGAACCCTCTACTCCCCCTCGGAGATCTCCGCGTTGTGCGACGCCGCTCACGAGTTGGGTATGCGGGTTCACTTGGATGGGGCCCGAATCGCCAACGCCACCGCCGCGCTCGGAGGAACGCGCGAAGCGTTGCGGTCGTTCACGATCGATGCCGGTGTCGACATCGTGTCGTTCGGTGGAACCAAGAACGGAATGATGTACGGCGAGGCCGTCGTGTTTCTCGATCCGGATCTGGCGCGCACCGCCGGCTACACGCGCAAGCAGTTCACTCAACTTCCCTCCAAGGTGCGTTACATCTCGGCGCAGTTCTCGGCTCTGCTTGCCGACGACCTCTGGATCGCCAACGCCCGCCACGCCAACGAGATGGCGCGGCGACTGCACGCGTTGGTCGCGGACCACCGGGCTTTCACCGTCGGGGCCCCGCCCGCCGTCAACAGCCTCTTCCCGGCCTTCTCCCCCGACGTACCGGCGGACTCGATCGAGTCGTTGCGCGACTGGTCCTTCTTCTACGACTGGGATGCCCATCATCGGCAGGTTCGCTGGATGACGGCGTGGGACACCACGGCCCAGGATCTCGAGACCTTCCGCTCGGGTCTCGACCACTTCCTGGGCTGATCCGATCTCCCGCTCCGAACGTCGCCGGATTTGGAATCGTTAATTGACTGGATGGTTAGTTAGCCGTATCGTTCCGTTGTCGCGTCGGGGGACGCGTCGTCAGTGGGGATGGTTCGAGGGGGAAATCGTGTCGATCGTGGACATCGTCATCACTCGTCAGCAAACCGACGATGCTTGGATGAACAAGGGCGCGTGTCGGGGCATGACCCATCTCTTTTTCCCCACCACCGCCGAGCGCCCGCAAGCCCGCGAACGACGCGAGGCATCGGCGCGCGCGGTGTGTGCCGGTTGTTCGGTGAGCGACACGTGTCGTGAGTTCGCTCGAACCAATCACGAGTACGGACTGTGGGGCGGCGAGAGCGAGGACGAGCGACACGAGGCGGGATATCGACTCATCGCTCCCATCGGAATTCGCGCCGCATCCTGACACCTTCGCGACTTTGCGTCTCCGTGACGCGTTCGTGTCACCGAGTGATGCGAAACTGACGCATGGCCGATGACCATCGTTCCGCCGTGTACGCGGCTTGGAAGAAGTTCGGGGATCAGCGCGACATCATCGCGATCCACGACACCAGCCCGATGGTCTCCACGAACACGGTGTATCGAATCGACCTCGATCGATCCGATGCCACGGGAACCCGACGCGTGTTCGCCAAGGTCTCCAACTACGGCTCCTACTTCTTGTTCGCCGAGGATCACGACCGGCTCTTCCGATGCACACAACTGCTGAAGGGATCTCGGTTCGAGGATTTCCTGGCGCCGGTGCTGGGCGACGGCGACCGACCGTTCACCTACTACGACGAACGCTTGTGGGTGGCCTTCTACGGCGAGGCCCGACGAGGCGAGACGCTCCCCCCGCGTCTCGACCACCCGCAAACTCGATGCCTCGCCCGTGAGATGGCGGAGTTCCATTCCGCCTGCGCCGACATCGCGCCGGCCATACCGGCAACCTCGAATTCCATCAAGGCCGATGCCATCCATTTGCTCGACCTCCTCTCGAGCCCCTTCGCTCCGCGCAATTTCGAACTCTCGGCCGAACACATCGGACTTCTGTGGCGCCGAACGCACGACTTCCTCCTCGAGCTGGAGAGCATCCGTTACGACTCCTGGACGCGCATCCCCATCCTCGTGGACTGGAACCTCGGCAACTTCTCGGTCCATCACGATTCGACGGGAGGCTTCAGCCTTCACTCGCGCTGGGATTACGACTGGTTCCGCGTCGAATCCCGGATGCTCGATTTCTATTTCCTGTCGCGGGTTTCTTCGGCCACCGGAGATCGCACGCACTGGACCTACTCACCGCACACGTTGACCGAACCGTCGTTCGTCGGATTCATCGAGGCTTACCACTCGGTGAATCCGTTGTCCGAGGAGGAGATCCGTTTCCTTCCGCTGGCCTTCACCTTCTTCATTCTCAATTACGTCGTGCGCGAGGGCGCTCGCTTCTTTCGACCCGATCTGTGCGCCAAGTTCCGCAACGATGCCGCTCGCGTCTATCTGCCGGCCGTCGACCGACTGGATCTCGATCCGCTCCTTCGGGTGGTCGCCCGATGAGCTCGTCGGGTTGCGCCTCCACCGCGATCACGGATTCAATGTCCTCATGACCGGCGGGCTGCATTCCTACGACGTGGTGGTCGTCGGCAGCAGCAATCTCGACCTCGTCGCCACCGTCGAGCGCCTTCCTGGCCCGGGCGAAACGGTCCTCGGGTCCGAATACGCCGAACACGCCGGAGGTAAGGGCCTCAATCAAGCGGTTGCCGCGTCGCGTGCCGGCGCCGACACCGCGTTCATCACCTGTCTCGGTTCGGATCACGCGGGCGACACGCTGCACAGTCTGATGGTCGCCGAAGGTGTCGCGTCCTTCGTCACCGACGTCGACGCGCCCACCGGTCGCGCCCTCATCAACGTCGATCGGGCGGCCGAGAATTCCATCGTCGTCGTGCCCGGAGCGAACGCCCGACTCGGCATCGGTGTCGTCGACGCACACCGCGACGTGTTGTCGAGGGCGCGCGTCGTGTTGTGCCAACTCGAGGTTCCACTCGACTCTGTGGAGGCCGCCATGGCGATCGGACGCGCCGGCGGGGCCCGCACGATTCTCAACCCCGCACCGGCGGCGACTTTGTCGCGCTCGTTGTTGCAATTGGTCGACGTGATCACCCCGAACCAACACGAGCTCGGACTGCTCGGAGGAACCTCGGCGCTGCTCGACAACGGTGTCTCGGTCGTCATCGTCACGTTGGGCGCCCGTGGCATGCGCATCGTCACCCGTGACGAGGAAATCGACATTCCCCCGTTCGCGGTGCGTGCCGTCGACACCACCGGGGCCGGGGACGCGGCCTGCGGAGCGTTGGCGGCCGCACTCAGCCAGGGAGCCGACATCGGCTCTGCCGCCCGACGGGCCGCCGCGGCCGGAGCGCTGGCGGCCACCCGCAAGGGCGCGGTGCCTTCGCTGCCGACGCGCGAGGAGATCGACGTGTTGGCGGGCGCCTAACGGCGCGTGAGCATCAACGACGCCCAGCCGTCGATGACCAATCGATCCGACACCGCGAAATCCGGATATTCCTCGATTACGTGCCCGTAACGACCATCGAGGACACCGCTCAGGATCAGCACACCTGCGGTGGCGACAGAACGCGCGATCTCGCCGGACAGGTCGATCAGCACCGGCGCGAGAATGTTGGCGAACACGATGTCGTGCGCCTCGTGCGGATACTCCTGCGACACCGTCCACCGATCGCCCACACCGTTGAGCTCCGCGTTGAGACGCGACACCTCGACGCTGGCCGGATTGATGTCGATGCCGTGCGCGATCCGAGCACCCTTCATCAACGAAACGATGCCCAGAATTCCGCTGCCGCATCCGACGTCGAGAACGGACCGATCCCCCACCATCGTTCGCTCGAGCAACTCGAGGCAGCCCCGAGTCGTCGGGTGATCCCCCATGCCGAACGTTGCTCCGGGCTCGATGATCACGCGGGTGCGCGCACCGTCGGCGATCGGCTCGACGTTCCACGCCGGCACCACCAACAACATGTCTCCCACCTCGAATGGACGAACGTGATCCCGCCACGCCTCCACCGTGCGGTCGTCGACCACGTCGAAGGACCAGTCGAGTGCGAGCGGAAGTGAGTCCATCGCTCGTCGAACCGCCTCGTGGTCTTCTCCCATCGACGTGCGCAGAGTGACGGTTTCGTCGGCACCAGCCAATTCTTCGATCGCCACGACCCCGAGACCCCACAGTAAGTCCGAGACCCATTCGACGTCGGATGTCGTGACGGAGATGCGAATCGTGAGGGCCATGATGGAACGGAAGCTGTCGAAGACTGGAGACTGTTTTGAACGGGGACTGATACGAACGGAGTACGAACGGAGACTGAAGCGAATGGTCAGTCGATGCGCCGAAGTTTGTCGCGGTAGATCCGAGCCCGAGCCACGTACGAATCGGAACCCAACTTGATCTCGGCCGGACGGGCTTTGTCGGGCTTGATCACGGCGGGAGAACCCACGGCCAGCGCTCCCGAAGGCACTTCGGTGCCATTGAGCAAAACCGAGTTCGCCCCGACCACGGCACCGGCGCGCACGATGACCTTGTGCATCACGATGGAACCGTTGCCCACCAGCGACCCGTTCTCGATGGTGCAACCTTCCAGGTGCACCATGTGTCCGATCACGCAGTCGTCGCCCACGATCGTCGGGAAGATGTACGTGGTGTGGAGCACGCACCCGTCCTGGATGCTGGTGCGCTCGCCGATGTTGATCTCTCCGTCATCGCCGCGAAGGACCGCGCACGGCCACACCGAGCTTCCGGCCCCGATGGTGACCGAGCCGATGATGACGGCGTCGGGATGCACGTAGGCATCCGGATGAATGGTTGGAACACGGTCTCCCAATGCGTAGATCGGCACAGGTCCACGGTAGCCCGATAGTGTGCGGAACCATGCCCCGCCGCATCGAGATCGAGTTGACCAGTTCGCGCCCCGACGGAACCTGGACCTGGCGCGCCGCTGGTGCCCGTGAGCCCAAGGGTGTCCTCGAAGGCAGCATCCTGCCCACGGGCGCCAAGACCGGAGACGTCATCAAGGTCGAGGCCGAGGCCGACATCGACGGCATGACCATCATCGGTGTCGTGCAGGCCCGCGTGAAGTTGGCCAAGGTCGAGACCATCGCTCTCATCGGCCAGGACAAGCCCTTCGAACCGGTGACGCAACAGTTGGCCAAGAAAGGCCGTGGCGATCGCGGTGACCGCGGTGACCGCGGTGATCGTCGTGATCGTGGCGACCGTCGTGATCGCGGTGAGCGCGCCGAACGTGGCGACCGTCGTGAGCGTGCACCTCGCGGAGAAGGACGTCCCGCCGACGGCGAGCGCCGTGATCGGGGCCCCCGACGTCCCCGCTTCGAGGCACCGCCGGAATTGCCGCAGCGCCCCAAGGCCAAGCGTCTGCGCGCCAACAACACGCATCGCAAGGCCGTGTTGTCCGAGATCCCCGAGAACCAGCGTCCCATCGCCGAGTTGGCGCTTCAGGGAATGCAGACCGTTCGCCAGCGCCTGAAGGAAGCCAACGCCGCTCTGGCCGCCGAGGGCAAGCCCACGATGCCCGAGCAGAGCGTGTTGCAGATGGCCGAGAACCTGTTGCCCCGTTTGCGCGTGGCCGATTGGCTCGATCGTGCCGAAGCCGCCAAGCGCGACTTGGCTCAACTCGACCTGCGCGATCTGCGCAGCATCGTCGCTTCCGCGAACGACGCGGTGATCGAGCGCTCCGAAGCGTGTCGCGACCTCATCGCCGAGATGAAGGCCGGCTTGGTGACGCGCACCGAGGAGGAGTACCAGAACTGGCTCGCCGACATCGAGGCCAACCTCGGAGTCGGACGCATCGTTCGCGCGTTGAAGCTCGCCGGACAGCCCCCCAAGGCCGGCGCGATTTTCCCGGTGGATCTCGGGCGTCGCTTGGCCGAAGCCGCCACGGCCAATCTCACGGCCGATGCGTTGGCCGACCGCTGGGTGGCCGTTCTCGAGGCCGCTGCCTTCACCCCCATCCGCACCCAGGTCTCCATCACCTCAAAGCCCGAGACCGTGCCGGCCGAGCTCACCAAGACCGTCGAGCGCCTCGCCGCCTTGTTGCCCCAGATCGCCTCGGCGTTCGGGGTGGAAGCCGGCTCCAACCACGCCCCCAAGCCGCTGCGACCCACGCGCCCGGCCAAGAAGTTGCCGCCGCGTCCCCCGGCTCCGCCCGCTGCACCTGCCGCGGCTGCTCTCGCTGAGTCTGCTCCGGAAGTGTCTGCACCGGAAGTGTCGCCCGCCGCGAGCGAGTCCGTCCCGGAAACCGTCGCAGAAACCGGCCCGGAAACAGGCACGGAGAGCGCCAGCACCGACACCGCCGACTGATCGGTTGGTCGTTGCGGTGACGCGACCACTACGGTCGTCGTCATGAGCGACATCGTCACGTATTCCACCGAGGGCCGTATCGGCCTCATCACCCTCAACCGCCCCGACGCCCGCAATGCCATCAATGGCGATGTGGCTCGCGGGGTGGAAGCGGCCATCGACCAGCTCGAAGCCGATGATTCCGTGTGGGTCGGAATTCTGACCGCCAACACCGAAGGACAAGAGCGGCCCGTGTTCTGCGCCGGAGCCGACTTGAAGGCCATCAACTCCGGACAGGCCGCCGATCTCAACACCAAGCGCGGAGGGTTCGCCGGATTCGTGTATCGCGAGCGTCGCAAGCCCATCATCGTGGCTGTCGACGGCTTGGCCACCGCCGGTGGATGCGAGATCGTGTTGGCCGCCGATCTGGTGATCGCCACCACGCGTTCGGCGTTCGGCTTGGCCGAAGTGAAGCGCAATCTCATCGCCGGTGCGGGCGGTCTCTTCCGACTCCCCCGCGCCATCGGACAGGCGGCGGCCATGGAGGCCATCCTCACCGGTGAGCCCATCCCCGCCGAGCGGGCGTACCACCTGGGTCTCATCTCGCGTCTGGTCGAGCCCGGCCAGGCCCTCGACGAAGCTCGTCGACTGGCGGCCCAGATCTCGGCCAGTGCGCCGTTGGCCGTGTACGCCAGTCGTCAAGTGGTGTTGGCCGCCGCGTACGAGGATGACGCCACACTCAAGAGTCTGACCAACAAGTTGTTCGCCGAGGTCATGGCCTCCGAGGACACCAAGGAAGGCCTGACCGCCTTCATCGAGAAGCGGCCGCCCAACTGGTCGGGACGCTGATCGCCCAGTCGCTGATAACTGTGACTTTGACGTCGCTCAGACGTCGAGGCGTTTCGACACGGTGATGCTGCGCGCGGTGATTCCCGCGCGCTCGTAGAGGTTCTTGGTTTCGCGGTCCCCCGGCAGGGCGACTCCTTCGACGTACCGACATTCTCGGGCCCGCCCCACGTCGATGACGGCGCCCAGGAGGGCATCACCGAATCCGAGTTCGCGCGCGTCCGCGACCACGTGCACGCGCTCGACCCGAATGATTCGACCACGTTGCGGGTCGTCCTGGATCGCCCACACCACGAATCCCACTATGACTTCATCGATGACGCCCACCAGCGATCGCGACACCAGTTCGGCGTCGACCATCTCCGTCAACGGTGGGTGCTCCGCCAACCAGGCCTCTCCCCCACGCTGATCGATCAGAATCGATCGGCTGGAGACATCGATCTCCCGCAATGCCCCGAGGTCCGTCGCCTCCGCGTGACGGACCACGGGTTCGACGGCCATCGGACGCTCAGCCGAACAGCGGACAGGTGTCGTCGCCCACCGGACACGCCGGTGCACCCTTGCGAACGAGCAGGAAGCACTGGTTGCACATGCGCTCATCGGCGCGTCGGGGTTGGATGCTCGATTCCGGATCGGTCGACGACGGAAGCTCTTCCTCTTCCTCCTCGGCATCCTCCTCGTCATCCTCACTGCGACCCTTGATGCGCGCATCCAGGATCACTCCGAGGTCGGCCTCGACGTCGTCCTCACCGACGAGCTCGTCGTCCTCGTCGTCCTCTTCCTCGTCGGCGACGGCGTCCTTCTTGCCCTTCTTCGACTTCTTCTTGGGCACGACGACCGGCGCATCGTCACCGTCGGCGTCCTCGTCGATCAGAGGGACGGTCTCGTCACCATCCTCGAGGTCGAGATCACCGTCGAGTTCTTCGTCGTCGAGCAGATCCTCGGGATCCTCGTCGGCGTCCTCCCCCTCTTCGAGGAATGAATCCGAATCGATCTCATCGGGATCCAGGATCTCGTCGTCGTCTGCTGCCATGACCTTCCCATCGTCTCTTGCACCCTCGAAACACGAGGACTTGCGCGCGGATAATAGACACAGAACCCGAGGGGGCTCAGGGATACTCCCGTGACAGCCGTCACGAATTCGTCGATGTCACGCTCAACATCACACCCAAGGGGTCGCCGACGTATCCGTCGGCACGAACCTCATCGACCCGTGCGACGGGCCTCGGCACGGCGCTCGGCCGCCAGACGCTCCAACTCCGGAGCCTCCACCGTCAGGTGGGTCATCGCTTCGGCGATGGCCTTGTGGCCGGCTTGCTCGCCGATGAGACGGTGCATCTCGAGTGCCACGCGTCGATACGCGGGGTGGCCCTGCGGTGACGAACGCAGTTCGAGCATGTGCATGGCCTCGCGAGCGTTGAATTGCATCACGTAGCGCACCCGATAGGCCATGGACACGGCATAGGCCGCCTGCTGCGGGAAATCCGGCTTCAGTGCGTCGTACAGACCGGCCGAACGCGTCATCACCTCGTCGAACACGTCGGCCACACCGGCTTCGTCCACCAGGTCAGGTCGCGTGTAACCGTGGTTCGGCGTCAATGGCTGCCACTCGATGGTGAGCAAACGGTGTCGCTGAAGATCGCGGAACGCGCCGTAGTCGGACAGAACGTCGAATCGGTAATCGGTGCGCTCGAACGCGCGTCCCGGACGATGGCGCCGGTTCTCGCGATCGCCGATGTACGCGCGCAGAATGGCCACCTTCTCGGCGTGCCCCATGCGTTGCACCCGCTGCATGATCTGGGTCTCGGGAAGACTGGTGTGCGAATAACAGATCGCCGCGATGAGCTTGTCCTCACCCTCGGGATCGAAATCCGTGAGGACCACCGGCGGCGCGTGATCGACGGGAGTTTCGGCGAAGAGACCCTCCACCAACTCCGAGGTGTTCTCACGGGTCGACTCCAGATAATCGCTCCACCGACCGCCACGATCGGCGATGTCGACGCGGCGCAGGAAACTGGGAATCACCTTGCGCAGCTCCTCGAGCATGAGCGCCGCGTAGTGACGGGCCTCGGGAAGCGGGTGCGAGCGCATCCGGATCAACATTCCCTCGTAGGACTGGCCGCTTCCGTAGATACCCACGTTGGACAGCGACGCGGCCGGCAACACGCCGCGCACGGCATCGAGGGCCTTGGCCCGTGTGGCCTGACGGAAGACGAAGTCACTGTCGGCCGGATCACGCGCGACGGTGGAGCGAACGTGCTCGGTGACCTTGTCCATCAGGATGGAGTACGAATCGAACATCCGGTCCATGTCACCCACGTAGCGGGTTCCGAATCGCGAATTCAGGACGTCCAGATCGCGATAGAAGCGATACCTACCCGCGATCCGGGAGTCGTACGCGATGTAGCGCGTGCTCTGCTCGAGGTAACTGGCCAGACGACCCCACTCGAGGATCTTGGTGAGCACGTTGGACGCCTGTTCGCACGCGAGGTGCACTCCACCCAATTGAGCCACCGAATCGTCGCCGTATTCGAAGAACACCTTCTCGTACAGTTCCTCGGCCCGCTCCAGTCCGATCGTTGCGTCCACGCCCTGATCTCCGGCGATGTCGAGGTCTCCCACGAATTCGTCCAAGAAGAGGCGACGCAAGCTCTTGGAGCTCCGGCTGTACCGAGCGAACAACGCACCCTTGACCACCTCGGGAAGATTCACCAGCGCGAACACCGGGCCATCGAGATTGGTGAAGTAACGGCGAAGGATCTCGGACTCCGCTGGGGTGAACTCCTCGGGGGCGTAGACCGTCACGGGAGGTCACGCTAGTGGGTGGACCCGCGACGACGCGGTAATGCCCGACGTCCCTAGCGGGTGACCCCGAGCACGTCGACCGACGACGTGACGCCCGCGAACTCCCGTTTCACCCCGGCCAACAGGGCCGGGTCGCTCCACAGGTCCACCACGGTCAAGGCCATGGCCGTGGCCCCGGCAACGACGGCGGCGTCGCCCGACTCGGATCCGGCGTGACGGGCGAAGTCCTCGGTGTGGATGGCGGTGCCATCGGGTGCGGCCTTCACCATGGGATGAATGGACGGCACCAGGTAACTCACGTTGCCCATGTCCGTGGAGCCCATCACTCGACGACCGACCACGTCGGGGTCCACGACCGTGCGTCCGATCGAGGTCATGTTCCGAACGTACGAATCCACCATCGTGCGATTGTCGCGAACGTCGGCGTACGCGACGTCGTCCCAATTCGCCGACATCGTGCACCCGCACGCCGACGTCGCCCCCTCCAGACAATCGAGCACGCGACGCTTCAATGGTTGCAGGCTCTCGATGGTGTCCGAGCGCACGTACCAATTCGCCGCGGCACGACGTGGCACGACGTTGGGCTTTTCTCCCCCATCGGTGATGATGCCGTGGACGCGTTCGGTGGGTCGGATGTGCTGACGCAGCGCCGCCACGTTCATGTAGCCGAGAACGGCGGCATCGAGCGCGTTGCGTCCCTCCCACGGTGCCGCGGCGGCATGGGCCGCGCGACCCGAGTACTCGACGTCGACGGTGTGAATGGCGATCGAATGCATGCGCACCAGATCCGCATCGGCCGGATGAACCATCATCGCCGCGTCACCCGAGGAGAACGCCCCGCGTCTCGCCATGTATATCTTGCCGCCTCCGCCCTCTTCGGCCGGAGTTCCCAAAATGCGAACCCGTCCACCCAACGCGGTGGCCAACTTCGCGGTGGCGAGACCGGCGCCCAGTCCCGCGGCCGCGATGATGTTGTGACCACATCCATGTCCGATCCCCGGAAGCGCGTCGTACTCGAGCAACACGAGGATCTCGGGACCCTCGGTGCCCGCCGTGGCTTCGAAGGCCGTCCCCACTCCGTACGCGTGCCGGGTCACCGGCAGTCCCGCCGCCTCCAGCACGTCGCACAACAGATCGTGAGCGAAGTGTTCCTCGAAATTCAGCTCGGGTCGAGCGTGAATCGAACGACTGACGTCGATGAGCCGATCGGCCATGGCCCCGATGTCATCGATGATCGCGGACTTGGCGGCGTCGGCCTCGGGCATGAATCAACCGTACCCGATGCTCTCGAAGCACCAGCGACGCTCAGATCCAAAGTTGCGCGGCATCGGGACGAACCCGAATGATCACCTCGTCGGCCCGACCGCCTCGCGCACCGTCGACCACCACCATTCGGCCCCGTGCCAGGATGGTGATCTCCTTGACCGAGCGCACCGAGACGTGCGGATGCGGAAGATGTCGACCGGTTCGGGATCGGCTCCACGCGAGAAGCCGTTGGCGAAAGCCCATGGTCGCGGCAACCGACAACACCTCCACTCGTCCATCGTTCGGGTGCCCTCGCGGCACGAGATCGCGTCCGGCGAAGTACTGAGCGTTCATGATCCAATGCACCTCGCCCCGCAAGCGACCACCCTTTCGGAGTGGTTCACGAATCATCACGTGGGAGACGCCGACGATCGTGCTCCGGTCGACGCCCCGCACGATTTCGACGTCCATCAGATCGATGGGCAGACGTCGACCCGATTCGCCGACCCGCGGTGCGCGCGAGCAACCGATCGTGGTGGCCATGTCGCCGGCGATCACCACTCCATCACGGCCATCGGCGAGATCGCGAGCCAAGGATCGATCGTCCTCGCGCGTGGTGAGTCCGGGCGGAACCGGGCCCGGCGTGCCCCATTCCGTTCCCTTCCCGATCGTCATGGACCCACCGTCGGCAGTGCCGAGGATGCCGCCACCACGCCACGCATGAGCAGATCGGCTCCGGCTTCGGCCGAACGTCGGGTCTCGGGCACCGTCGAGATGATGGCGATCTGGCGCAGCAGGTCGATCAGTTGCTTCATGTTTCGCACGAAGTCGCCGCCGGACAGTTCCTCGGCCTCGACGACCTCGGCGAAACCCTCACCGGCCGCCCACGCGTACGCGATGGCGATGTACGTCGGATCGGGCGCCCGATGCGGGTTCAACGACGCGGCTTGTTCGACGGCCGAGAGTTCGGTGCTGGTCGACTGGATCCGTCGCCACTTCTTGCGCACCTCTTGGGAGGGGAACCACGGCGCGGGAGGTGGATCGCTCGAGCGATGCTCGTACACGAACACCGATGCCAAAGCGGCGGTCGAGGCCGCGTCCAATCCGTCGAGGTAACCGCGCGACAAGCATTCGGCGATCAACAAATCCGACTCGTGGAACGTACGGGCGAGCGACTCGCCCTTCTCGGTGAGAGACCAACCATCCACGTATTCCCACTCGTTCAGGATGCGCAGCACCTTCTCGAACTTTCGCGCCACCGAGTTGCCTTTGCCACGCACCTGTTCGCGCAACTGCTCCACCTCGCGCGCCACCCGATCCGCCTGGGCCGCGGCCTTCAGACGATCCTTCAAGTTGGGGTCGTCCTCCACCGGATGCGTGGCGTATCCGGTCTCGCTCGGAGAAGTCCACGTCGAGTCCACGGTGCGCGCCTCTTTCAGACGCTCGGCCACCTGACGCTGGAACTCGGCCCGACCCGGGGCGTAGGGAAGTGGCAGATCCACCGTTCCCAGAACGTTCGGTGGCTCGGCGAAATCCCGCGCGGACAACGTGAGGGTGGCGCGCCTGGTGGTGACGACGGTCAGCTTCACTCCCCCCGTTCGGTTCGCCGAGGAAAGAACGGCGGCCCGACCGACCACCTTGCCCTTGGACACGTGGATCACGTCACCGGGGCGCAGCGTGGAGAGACGCCACTCGATCGAACTCTCGTTGCGCACTCCGACGGTGCCCTCGAGACGCGCGCGATACTCGTGGATGTCACCGAAGGGGCTCTCGGCGGCCTCACGCAATTCCTGCAACTGCTCCGCGCGTCGATCCAGTCGCGCCTCGATCTTCACCACGTCGCGATCGGCCTGATACTGCGCGAACGACAGGTTCAACAGGTGGCGGGCCTCGTCGCTGGAGTACGACCGCACCAGATTGACCGCCATGTTGTACGTGGGTCGAAAACTCGACGTGAGGCGGAACGAACGACTGCTGGCCAGATTGGCCACTTGGTCGAAGTGCACGAACGGGTTCCACAGAACGACCGCATGACCGCGATCGTCCAAGCCACGACGTCCGGCTCGGCCCGTCAACTGCGTGAACTCTCCCGGAGTGAGGAACTCGTGGTGTTCCCCGGTGAATTTCGACAGTTTTTCGATCACCACGGAACGGGCCGGCATGTTGATTCCGACCGCCAACGTCTCCGTCGCGAAGACCACCTTCACCAACCCCTGCACGAAACAGGCCTCCACGGTCTCCTTGAACGGGGGAACCATTCCGGCATGGTGGGATGCGATGCCCGCTTCGAGTTGCGCCACGAACTGGGGGTAGCCGAGCACGTCCAGATCGTCGTCATCGAGATCACCCAAGCGCTCGCGGATGATGCCTCCGATGCGGGACTTCTCGTCGGGCGTGGTGAGACGCAGACCCTGCTTCAAACAGGACGCCGCCGCCTCGTCGCACGCGTTGCGACTGAAGATGAAATAGATCGCGGGCAGCAAACCCTCTTCCTGAAGTCGCTCGACCACGTCGATGCGCGCCGGCGTGAAGAGCATCCGGCGCGGACGGCCCTTGGTCGAGCCGCGTCCCCGGACTTGTCGCGACTGGTCCTCCAGTCGTCCGGCTTCGGGGTTCGGACGACCGGCCACCAACGTCGGAAACAGATGCTCGCGCTCGGTGGACTTGTCGCCCACCATGAAGAGGTTCTCCAGTTCGACCGGTCGCTTCTCCTCCACGATGTAACGGGTGGGCCCACGAACCGTCGTGATCCAGTCGGCCACCTCGTTGGCGTTGCTGACCGTGGCCGACAAACACACCAACTGGATGTGTCGCGGTAGGTGAATGATCACCTCTTCCCACACCGGCCCGCGATACGTGTCCTGGATGAAGTGCACCTCGTCGAGAACCACGCAGGCCAACTCGTCGAGCGCTCGCGATCGGGCATAGATCATGTTGCGCAAGACCTCGGTGGTCATCACCACCACCGGAGCGTCGGCGTTGACCGCGTTGTCGCCGGTGAGCAACCCCACCCGTTCCCGCCCGTACAAGGCCACCAGATCGTTGTACTTCTGATTCGACAACGCCTTGATGGGCGCCGTGTAGAAGGCGCGCCGACCGTCGGCCAGCGCGGCGGCGATGCCGTATTCGGCCACCACGGTCTTGCCGCTGCCGGTCGGGGCCGCCACCACCGTGGACTCCCCCGCGTCGAGGACGTCCATGGCCTCGATCTGGAACCGATCGAGCGGGAAACCGTGATGCGCGATCAGCTCGAGCCGGTCGGATCTCACCGCCCCAGTCTGCCCGTTGCACCCGGCGACCGAGCGCTTATTCGGGCGACACTCGTCCGCGGGTGGCCAGATATCCGATCAGGATCGCGATGAAGTAGAAGATCGCCAGCGGAACGGACAAAAGAGCCAACGTGATCGGATCGCCCGACGGCGTGATCACGGCCGCCAGCACCACGATCAACATGAACGCCACCCGCCAACCCTCAACCAACTGGCGCGGCCGCACCGCTCCGACCAGCTGCAGGAACACCAGCAGAACGGGGAACTCGAAACCGATTCCGAAGGCCGCCATCATCAGGCCCACGAAACTGACGTACTTGCTGATCTGGAACGCTTGCTGCACGTCGCTTCCGGACCACGAGATCAGCCACTCCAAACCCTTGTCGAGCGTGACGTACGCGAAGAATCCACCGATCACGAACAAGATCACCGACGACAGAACGAACGGGATGGCGTACTTCTTTTCCTTGGAGTGCAGAGCCGGAACCACGAAACGCCAGATCTGCCACAACACGACCGGTAGGGCGAGAATCAAACCGCCGTACAGCGAGATTCTCAATCGGGCATTGAAACCCTCGAGCGGACCGAGCGTGAAGAAGTCGCAATTCGTCACCAGATCGGGTCGCCGTAGACACAGATTGTCGTAGGGCTGGCGAAGGAAATCGAGCACCGGCTCGTAGAAGGCCAGCACCACCATCATTCCGGCCACCACCGCCAACGCCGAGCGGATCAGTCGACTGCGGAGTTCGGCGAGATGCTCCGTCAGCGTCATCGCGTCGTCGGTCTTGGCCACGCGCCCCTTCTTGAAGAACCGGAGTTTCACGTCGGCTTCGCTCCGTCGTCGTCGTCGCCATCCGAAGTGCCGTCCGCGGCGGCATCAGTTTCACGGCCAGAAGCATCATCGACTTCGGGGCCCGAGGTGGGCTCCACGGCCGGCGACGGATCGTTCGCGGCTCGGGACGCTTCCTGGAACGAACGCTCCACGTCCTTGCCGAGGTCCTTGCCGGCTTCCTTGATCGTGTCGCGCACCTCGTTCATCGGACGCATGACCGCGTCCTTGGTCAGTTGAGCGGTCTCGCGAAACTCGCGCATCGGCTCGTCGAAGGCGTTGCGGAACTCGCTCTGGAAACCGGTGCTCATCCGCTTCAGTTCGCCGTACACCCGACCGAACCTCCGGATCGCCTCGGGCAGTTTCTCGGGACCGAGAACGATGAGGGCCAACAACACGATCACCACGATCTCGCTGCCGGACAGGTTGAACACGAGTCGAGTCTAGGTAGGCCGCTCCGTGCCGAATGCCTCTCGGGGAGGCACGGCGCGGACCAGGTGTCACAATGGACCCGTGCAACAACAGCGTCTGCCGTCCCTGCTCGACCCACCGGTGGCCTTCGCCCACCGCGGGGCGCGGGCCCATGCACCCGAGAACACCATCGACGCCTTCCAACTCGCCCTCCGCCTCGGCGCCACCGGTCTCGAAAGCGATGTGTGGATCACCGCCGACGGAGAGGCGGTTCTCGATCACGATGGAGTGGTCAAACGGCGCGGGCGGCGGACTCCGATCGCTTCGGTCGGACGCGATGCCCTTCCCGAGCACGTTCCGACATTGGCCGACATGCTGGGTTCCTGCCCCGGCGACTTCGACCTGTCCCTCGACGTGAAGGATCCCGCGGCCATCGACGCGGTCTTGCGGGCGGTGCGAGGGACCCGTCCGGATCTCGAGACACGCCTATGGCTTTGCCACCACGATTGGCGCGTCGTTGCCGAGTGGCGTTCCATCACGACGGCACGACTGGTCGACTCCACGCGACTCGCGCGCATCAAGGAGGGGCCCGAACGGCGCGCCGCACTGCTGGCCGAAGCCGGCATCGACTGCATCAACATGCATCACTCCGATTGGAACGGGGGCCTCGTCACCTTGTTCCATCGCTTCGACCGTTTCGCACTGGGCTGGGACATGCAACAGGACCACGTTCTGCACGACGCGTTTCGCATGGGACTCGACGGTGTCTTCAGCGATCACACCGACCGCATGATGGAGGCCTACTCGGCCCAGATCGGAACCGGACCGTGACGAGAATCCAGTTGGTTCAGAGCCAGTTGGTTCAGAGCCATGCCCATGCGCTCGCCGGCCAAATGACGACGAAAGCGCGACCACGAATCTTCTCGATCTCGATCGGACCGAAGTCCCGACTGTCGAAACTCTGAACGCGGTTGTCCCCCATGACGTACACCATGTCCGCGGGAACGGTCTCCGGCGCGATGTCGGTGTGATTTCCACATCGCGACGACGGCTCGACCGCCGCCGTCTGCTCGGGATTCAGGTACGGCTCCTGCAGTCGACGCCCGTCGATGAAGATCTCGCACGAACGAACCTCGATGGACTCACCGGGCAGGCCGATGACGCGCTTGATGAGATCGTCGTGATTGTCGACACCAGTGAGGCGATCGAAAACGATCACATCGCCGCGGTTCACGTCGTGCAGTCGGTACGACAACTTGTTCACCAGCACCCGATCCTCGGGCATCAATGTCGTCTGCATGCTCGGGCCATCGATGTAGTACTGCTGAAAAAGGAAGACGCGGATCAGCAGGGCCGCGACGATGGCCACGGCGACAACCGCGACCCATTCCCACACCGCTCGAATCTGCTGGCGACGTCGCTCCTCGAGGTCGACGCGCGGAGATTCTCCGGTCTCCTCGTCGGCCGCGGCCGGGGCGAAGTCGCCGTCGATCTCGATGTCGCGTTCCATGACGGCCCCACGGTATCGGTTCGACGCTCAGAGCGAGGCGATCAACCTCTCGACCCGCTCGTCGCGACTCTTGAACGGGTCCTTGCACAGCACCGTGCGTTGGGCCTGATCATTGAGTTTCAGATGCACCCAATCGACCGTGTAGTCCCGCTTGCGCTCCTTGGCGGCCCGAATGAACTCACCGCGCAGACGCGCTCTCGTGGTCTGCGGAGGAGTGTCCATCGCGGTCATCACGTCGCTTTCGGCGCAGATCGTCTCCACCAAGCCGTGCGATTGCAGCTTGTTGAACAGACCTCGATCGCTCACCAGATCGTGATACTGCAGGTCGACCAACTGCGCCCGGGGGTCTCCCATGTCGATGCCGTGGCGACGACAGTAGGAATCCAGGAGGCGGTGCTTGATCACCCAGTCGACCTCACGGTCGAGCTTCAACGGATCCTTCTCGATCGTGGTGATGCAGTGCTCCCACATCTCGAGGGCTTTCTGTTCCATCGGAGGAAAGCCCTTCGTCTCGGCGTACCGCAGTGCGCGGTCCAGATATTCGCGTTGAATGTCGAGCGCACTCACCTCGCGTCCGTTCGCCAGATTGACCGTGCGCCGACACGTCATGTCGTGGCTGATGTCGCGAATCGCCCGTATCGGATTCTCCAACGTCATGTCGCGCAGAACCACCATGGGGTCCTCGAGCATGCGCAGGATGCACGCCGTGGAGCCGAGTTTCACGAAGGTGGAGTACTCGCTCATGTTCGAGTCCCCGACGATGACGTGCAGACGACGAAAACGTTCGGCGTCCGCGTGCGGTTCGTCGCGGGTGTTGATGATCGGACGGCTGCGGGTGGTCGCCGACGACATGGTCTCCCAGATGTGATCGGCGCGTTGCATGATCGAATACACCGGACCGCGGGCGGTTTGAACGATCTTGCCGGCTCCGGTGAAGATCTGGCGCGACACCAGGAACGGAATCAGAACCGACGCGTGGGCCTCGGCATCATCCCCGCGAGCCGTGAGGTAGTTCTCGTGACAGCCGTAACTGTTCCCCGCGGAATCGGTGTTGTTCTTGAACAGATACACGGTCCCGCGAATGCCTTCCTCGCGCAGACGCTCCTCGGCCGACACGAGCAAGGACTCCAGTATCCGCTCCCCGGCCTTGTCGTGGACGACGGCGTCGTAGATCGAGTCGCACTCGGGAGTCGCGTACTCCGGATGCGACCCCACGTCGAGATACAAACGAGCGCCGTTCTCGAGGAACACGTTCGAGCTGCGGCCCCACGTGACGACCTTGCGAAAGAGGTACCGAGCGACCTCGTCGGGACTCAGACGACGTTGACCCTTCAACGTGCACGTGACGCCGTACTCGTTCTCGAGTCCGTAAATGCGCCGTTCCATGTGGGCAACCTAGTCCCACACTCGCATCGATGATCGGTCGGGGTCGACCGATCGCCGGACGTCACGCCAGCAGCGCGACCACCTCGGCATCGTCGAGTCGGCGGAAGCAACGACGCCCGTTGGAACGGGCCAACACGGCCACCTCGGTGTCGCTGGCCCCCAACGTGCGATCGGGACCCGACAGTGCGGCCACGCAACCTCGAACCGCCGAGCGCAAATCGTCCTCTTTGCGCCACGTGTCGGAGAGACGATCGGCGATGGACTCCGCGTCGCCGCCGAGAACGCTCATGCCTTGTTCGTCGACCAGTGTTCCGTCGTACATGATGTGGAACAACTGGTCCGATTCCTGGGTGAAGCCCACTTCGGCGACCAGAATCTCCACTTCGAGCGGCTTCATCTCGTGGGTGAACGTCTGACCCAGTATCTGCGCGTACTCGTTGGCCAGGCTGCGGGCCTCGACGTCGTCGCGCGAATACTGGTAGCCCTTCACGTCGGCATTACGCACACCGAACCGGCGCAACTGATCGAATTCGTTGTACTTGCCCACCCCCGCGAATCCGATGCGGTCGTAAATCTCGCTGATCTTGCGCAGAGTGTTCGACGTGTTCTCGGCCACCAGCACGATGCCATCGGAGTACTGCACGGCCACCAACGCCCGACCGCGGGCGATGCCCTTGCGGGCGTAGTCGGCCCGGTCCTTCATCACCTGCTCGGGCGACACGTAGAACGGTTGACTCACGACGCACCTCCCCCGAGAATCGCTCGCTGCTCGGCGAGGAACGCTTCGAAGCGGGGTGCCAGATCGGTGTCGGCCCGACGAGACCATCCATCGGACGTGATGGTGGCCACCACCGGATAGATGCCCCGTAGCGCATCGGCGCCACCCGTGGCCGCGTCCACGTCGGCGGCCTCGTGAAGCGCTCGGCACGCCAACGTCACGGCATCGTCCACCGTCATCCCGGGACGGTAACCGACCTTCAAAACCGTCGACGCCGGTCCACCACCCGAACCGATCGCGACGAAGTCGCGCTCCTCGTAGCGTCCACCGGTGAGATCGAAGTCCCACAGCCGACCGGTGCGACGCAACAAGTCGTAACCGGCGAAGATCGGAGACACTCCGAGTCCCTGCATGGCGGCGGGAAGATTCGCCCGCACCAATTGCGACAGCTGGTTCGCCTTGCCCTCGAGGCTGATGGGACGACCATCGAGTTTCTCGAAGTGCTCCAACTGAAGTTGGAAGACCTTGATCATGTCCATGGCCGGACCGGCGGTGCCGGCGATGGCCACGCCGCTGAATCGATCGGCGGGAACCACCTTTTCCATCTCGCGATTGGAGATGCGATGACCCATGGTGGCGCGTCGATCGCCGGCCATCACCACGCCATCCTCGAATCGAAGGGCGAGAACCGTGGTTCCGTGAGGAGCGTTGACCGCACCGACACCGGAAGCCGACTCGACGCCGAACGGTTCTATTCCCACTCGACGCAGGAGCGAAACGAAGCTGCTACCCGGATCGTCGTCCGGGCCGAACATCGGCACCACTCACTCACCACCCTTTTGGATGTACGACTTCACGAAGTCCTCGGCGTTGGCTTCCAGCACGTCGTCGATCTCGTCCAGCAGATCGTCCAGCTCGGCGCGCAACTTGTCACCTTGCGCGGTGGTGGCACCCGATTCTTCGGTCACCTCCGCCGCGCGGTCCGATGTCGACTTCTGCTTGTGCACTCGTTCGGCCATGGCTTCTCCTCGATCCAATCCTGCCACCAAAGAACGCCGAACGTCTCCTTAGGCGCCGAGACGTTCGACCAGATCCGATATCGATGTACTGGCGTCCAACAAGGCCCCCACGTGGGCTTTCGTGCCCCGAAGTGGTTCCATCATCGGAATCCGACGCAGCGGATCACGCCCCACGTCGAACACCATGCTGTCCCAGTTCGCCGCCACGATGTCGTCGGGCCACCGACGCAAGCATTCGCCACGGAAGTAGGCCCTCGTCGTGTCCGGAGCGTGGTCGACGCCTCGGGCCACCTCCTCGGGCGACACGAACGTGCGAAGCCCGACCTTGGCCGCCAAGCCGCGCCCGGGCCGCATGTCGTGATACTGAAGGTCGATCGCCCGCAGACGCGCGTCACCGGCAGCGATGCCATGTCGTTGGGAGTACGCATCGAGAAGTCGCTCCTTGGCCACCCAATCCACGATGTCGGCCACGCTCGACCGGTCGTCGGACAGGCCCCGGAGAACCTCCTCCCACAGATTCAGCACGCGTCGGCCCACATCCTCTCCGACCGACTCCAGACCCCGTTCGGCCGCGTAACGCGAGGCGCGCTCGAACAGTTTCCACTGAATATCGAGCGCGCTCATTCGCGCTCCCGATTGCATCAACAGTGTGCGGCGCAACGTCGGGTCGTGGCTGACCTGACGAATCGCCGGCACCGGATGCGCCAGGGCCAAGTCGGATCCGATGAACGAATCCTCGATCATGCTGAGAACGATGCTCGTCGTGCCCAACTTCAACAAGGTGGCACCCTCGGACATGTTCGCGTCGCCCACGATCACGTGCAGGCGACGGTACTTCTGGGGATCGCAATGCGGCTCGTCGCGAGTGTTCACGATGGGCCGTTTGAGCGTGGTCTCGAGACCCACCTCCTCCTCGAAGAAATCCGCTCGCTGACTGATTTGGTACGGCACCTCGTGCGACGAATATCCCGGCGCTTCGCAACCGACCTTGCCCGCACCGCAGAAGATCTGTCTGGTCACGAAGTGAGGGGTGATCTCCGAAACCAAACGACCGAAAGGTGTCTCGCGGGCCACCAAGTAGTTCTCGTGGCAGCCGTAACTGTTCCCCTTGCCATCGCTGTTGTTCTTGTGCAGCAACAGTTCGGCTCCATCCGGCAACAGTGGCGCGGCCAAGGCCATCGACAGCCGCACGATCTCCTCGGCCGATCGGTCGTAGGCGAGCGCCTGGAGCGCGTCGGAGCACTCGGGAGTGGAAATCTCCGGATGGGCGTGATCGACGTAATACCGAGCACCATTGGTGAGAACCGCGTTGACCAGATGCGACTCCACCTCGGGAGCCAGAGCGTCCTCGTAGGAGAAGCCGCGGGCATCCACGCCCGGCGACTCGTCCTCGAAGTCCCAATCGACACGACGAGAGCGATCGTTCACGTAGGCGTTGATCAGAACCGACGATGCCGCGACCGGATTCGACTCGCCCCCGCGCACGAGGATTCCGTACTCGGTTTCGATGCCGCAGACCTTGGGAATCGCCATGGCGCCGACCGTCAGAGGTACTGACCGGTGGCGCTGCGCTCGATGGCCCGGCCGCCGGCCACACCCGCGGCGGATCGTCCCTCGTTCACCAGCGTTCGAATGAAGACGATCCGTTCGCCCTTCTTGCCCGAGATCTTCGCCCAGTCGTCGGGGTTCGTGGTGTTGGGAAGATCCTCGTGCTCGCGGAACTCCTGACGAATCGAATCCAGCAGGTCCTGCGTGCGCACTCCCCGTTCGCCGCCGGCGATCACCCGCTTGATGGCCAACTTCTTGGCGCGGCGGACGATGTTCTCGATCATGGCCCCCGACGAGAAATCCCGGTAGTAGAGAACTTCCTTGTCGCCATTGGCGTACGTCACTTCGAGGAAACGGTTCTCCTCGTCGGTGCGATACATCATCTCGGCGGTCGCGTCGATCATGATCGCCACCGCGGCCTCCGGCGACCCGGCCCGAGCCACCTCACCGTCGTCGAGGGGAATGTCGACCGTGAGATACCGAGCGAAGATCTGGCGCGCGGCGGCCTCGGTCGGACGCTCGATTTTGATCTTCACGTCGAGACGTCCCGGTCGAAGGATCGCGGGATCGATCAGGTCCTCGCGGTTCGTCGCGCCGATGACGATGACATTGCGCAGTCCCTCGACGCCGTCGATCTCGGCCAACAACTGGGGCACGATGGTCGACTCCATGTCGGACGAGATGCCCGTTCCACGAGTACGGAACATGGAATCCATCTCGTCGAAGAACACGATGACGGGCCAACCCTCCTCGCTCTTCTCGCGGGCCCGCTGGAACACCAGACGAATCTGTCGCTCCGTCTCACCGACGTACTTGTTCAACAACTCGGGTCCCTTGATGTTGATGAAGTAGCTGCGACCCTTCTCGTCGCCGGTCTTCGACGCGACCTTCTTGGCCAAACTGTTGGCCACCGCCTTGGCGATGAGGGTCTTTCCGCAACCGGGAGGTCCGTACAACAGGATTCCCTTGGGTGCGGGCAACGCGTGCTCGGCGAACAAGTCCTGATAGAGGAACGGGAGCTCCACCGCGTCGGCGATCTGCTCGATCTGGCTGTCGAGTCCACCGATGTCGAGGTAGCTGATGTCGGGAACCTCCTCGAGCAACAGGTCCTCGACCTCGGGTCGCGGCAGCTTCTCGAGGAGCAGGTGGGACCGAGGGTCCAGACGCACCGTGTCACCCGAACGAAGATGAACGCCCCGAAGCGCGTCGGCCAACTCGCACACGATCTCCTCGTCGGTGCGCCCCACAACGATGGCGCGCACGCCGTCTTCGAGCACTTCCTTGATGGAGACGACGTCGCCGGCCCCTTCGGCCGAACGAGCCGTGACCACGTTGAAACTCTCGTTCAGCACCACCTCGGCGCCCCGCGCCAAGGTGTCGATGTCGATGTCGGGATGAAGATTCACCCTCATCTTTCGCCCGCTCGTGAGCACGTCCACCGTGCCGTCGTCGTTCTTGCCCACCACCACGCCGTACGCCGACGGAGGTTGCGACAACTTGTCGACCTCGTCGCGCAACGAGGCGATGTTCTCGCGAGCGCCACGCAGGGCGTGACTCAACTTCTCGTTCTTCTCGACTTCTTGGGACAGCAGACCCTTGGTCTCGAGCAATCTCTCCTCGAGTTGCCGTGTCCGTCGCGGGGCGTCGCTCAAGCGGCGACGCAATCCGGCCACTTCGGCTTCCAGGACCTGCAGGGCCGCACGGAGCGACTCGATGTCGGATCCATCGGGTTGCGCATCGTCGGCTTGCATCGGTACCTCCCGGGGAAAAACTACACCGGGGCCTTCTGGGGTGGCGTGGCGAGGTCACCCCGGTCGCCGACTCCCGTCACACGTCCGACTCCGGCCATTCATGTCGGGCGACTCACGGATCATCGGGACCCGGTTCCACCGATGAGCCCCTCGCCCTGTAAAGTGGCCTCGCGTCGCCAAGTTGCGCGACGCCGGGACATGCGTTTCATCCCGCCGTCATTTCACGAGGAGCAAGCGAGCACACATGAAGGTCTGGATCGACCAGGATCTCTGCACCGGCGACGGACTCTGCGAAGAGATCGCCCCCGATGTCTTTACTCTGCTGGATGACGGCTTGGCCTATGTGAAGGAAGGCAGCAAGGTCTTCGCGACGGCCAAGGGCAACGCCCAGGGCGCCGACGGTCTCGCCAACATCCCCGATGGCCAGCTCGACGGTGTCATCGAATCCGCCGAGGAGTGCCCCGGCGAGTGCATCTTCATCGAGCCCTGATCTTTTCGAACTCGATTTCTTCGAGATCGTTCGATCACTCGCCGAGCAATCGGCCCACCGTCAAGAAGCCCGTGTGCGCCACCATCCGGTGATCCGGTCGCACGGCCATTCCTTCGATGTACCACCCGCGGTGAAGCACCTCGAGAGTGCGCGTGCCCGTCCATGACGGATTCGCCATGGCCTCTCGCGTCTGCACGGCTTGGGTGATCGACGGCGTGTACGCCACCAAGATGCCACCCGGCTTCATGATTCGTTGCGCATGGGGCACCACCTGCCACGGCTCGGGAAGGTCCAGAACCACCCGATCGATATCGGTGGCGTCGATTCCCTCGTAGCAGTCGCGAACCTGCACGTCGTATCGCTCCAGCGCCTGTTCGCCCAGGAACGACCGCACGTTCGTGACGGCGCGGTTGGCGAAGTCCTCGCGCAACTCGTATCCGGTGATGTGCGCCCCGTATCGCAACATGGTCATCGAGAGCGCCCCCGAACCCACACCGCTCTCCAACACCCGCACGCCGGGTCCGATGTCGGCGAGCATGCAGATGGGCGCCAAGTCCTTGGGGTAGATCACCTGCGCCCCGCGGGGCATCTCCACCACGAAGTCCTCGAGAGTGGGACGCAACGCGATGTACCGCGCTCCCTTGGTGGACTGCAGGCGACTCCCCTCGGGTCGTCCGACGATCTCGGCATGGGCCACGAAACCCGCGTGACTGTGGAACTCGGCTCCCTCGGCCAAGGTGATGAGATAACGACGCTGCTTGCCATCGATCAGGAGAACCTTGTCTCCGTAACTGAACTGTCCACTCATCGCGATTCGACCTCCACCGTGGCGCGTCGTTCGGCGCGACTTTTCTTCCTGATCAGATCGACCGACACCGGGGCGTGGGCCGAAGAACGTTCGACGAGTCGACAAAAAGCGCACACGATCTCGCCGTCCACCGCATGGTCGTCGCTGACGCCCGTCGCGGCACCGCAACGAGCACAGGGCCGAACGCTGTCGGCACCGACCGCCGCGATGTCGGCCAACAACGGCGCCATGCGGTCGAGGAAGCCGAGGTAGTAGGACGCCTTCGTCCCGGGCGACTTCTCCTCGAGGGCGTTGAGCGCCTCCTTGTATCCGAGGTGTCGGTTCCCCGCCGCCATGGGGCATTCTTCGATGATGTAATCGATGCCGCGAATGACGCACCACGCGGCCATCTCGCGTTCGGTCAGTCGAATGAGGGGCTTCACCTTGCGCGGAAAGCCGTGGCGAGCGGGCAACACGGGCAACTGACGAGCCAGATACTCGACGTCCCAACGAAGCGCGTTGCCGAAGAGCACGGCCGCCTCGTCGTCGAGGTTGTGGCCGGTGACGACCACGTCGTAACCGCCGTCGACCGCCGCCTTGTCGAAAATGTGTCGCTTGCTCATGCCGCACGCCGAACACGGAACCCGACCCGTCGCCTTCGAAGCGGTCGGAACGTCGTAGCCGTAGTCGTCGCGCAGCGACACCACCTTCAGAACCAGACCGCGCTCGGCGGCGAAACGCTCGGCGTACCCGCGGGACTCCTCGCTGTAGTCGCCGATACCAAGCGCGATGTACAGACCGTCGGCTTTGTAACCCAACTCGACGAGCAGATCCCACACCGCGAGCGAGTCTTTGCCTCCCGAAACGGCCACCAGAATTCGATCGTCCGGAGAGAACATCGAGTGGTCGTGAATGGCCTTGGCCACCTGACGCCGACACAGTTGGAGGAAATGCTCCGAGCAGAAATTCGCGTTGTGGCGCGGAAGTTCGATGATGGCCGGTTCACGGCAGGTGCGACACTTCATGTCAGGCCCCGCCGGAGATGACCGGACGAATCTCGATGACGTCGTCGCGATCGAGTTCGGCGTCTCCGGGAACGAGAACACCGTTACGAATCACCAGATGGGCCTCGCGGGCGAGATCGAGCTCGGCGAGCAATGCATGAACCCGTCGACGACCATCGATCTCGATTTCCCGTCGAGGGTTGCGCAGGATCACCCTCATCGACGACGACCGGCTCGACGACTGGCACGACGCCCCGAACCACGGGGCTCGAGGGCCGAGACCGTGACGGTCTGGCCCGGTCGGAGGGTCTCGATGGAAACGCTTTGCGGGCGCCGCCCGACCACTCGACGCAACAAACGAGCACCCCACACCACGACACCGACGGCGAACCAGCCCCGGCGACCTCGACCGAAGCCGTCCTTCAGACTGCGGGCACGAAGATACGAAAGAACCGACACGAGTCAGACGCGACGAATCTCGACGACGGTGGAACGACGCTTGCCACTGCGCCGGCCGAGCAGGAAGAAGATCACCACGAGCGCGAGGCCGACACCACCGGCCACCGCGAGCAACGTGGAACGTCGGTCGTCCACTTTGTCTTGCACGTCACCCTGCAAAGCCCGCAACTTGTTCTCGATGTCCTGACGCGACACACGGGACGAATCGGTGGTGGCCATCAGCGGGGTTCCTTTCCGAGGGTCGCCTTCTTGACGCGCGACAGCGCCACGACCGACAACACGACGCAGAGCACGAGCACGACGACGTACGGGACCCAACTGAATCCGCCGTCGAACGCATCGGTCTCGGTCTGCAACAGTCGCAACACACCGAGCAACACCAGCACGAGTCCGAGACCGAGCATGATCGATCCGGCGGTTCCGAGTGCCAGCCAGCGGCCGGCGCCCTTCAGAGGCCCGAGCGTCTCCTGCTTGGCGTAGTCGCGAACCAATTCCACGACGTCGCCGACACCGGCCGATTCGCGACGAGCACGGGTCGATTCGGGGGTCTGATCGGCTGCGGACACGCCTAGTTTCTAGCATCAGATCGACGAAACCCCACCTCAGCCGACTCCCACCTCAGCCGACTCATCGAATGTCGCACCGAATGCAACGGAGTCGATCACCGGTCCGGCCCGGGGTTCAGCAAGCGAAAGCGCAGGGAGTCCTCCACCTCGGAGATGGCCTCGGCGAACAACCGAAGTCGGTGACGCGGCCCGCTGGCCCGCAGCAGACGTTGTCGATCCGACGCACCGAGCGGGGCCAACGTGACCACGGCGTAGCTGACCTCCACCTCGTCGAGCTCGTCCAAACTCGGACGTTCCGGCACCTGCACACCGAGTTCGGCGGTCAGTGCGAGCACCCGATCGAGCGCCATCAACGCATCGACGCGCAACGCCGTGAGGTCACCATCAGAGTCCTCGTTCGCGTCGGGCCAATCCCGAACGTCGGCGATCGGATGCGGATCGTCCTCGAGCCAACGAACCACTTCGAATCGCCTCTCCCCCACGGCCAGAACCGCGAGGCGTCCCTCGACGATCGTCTTCACGTCGACGATGCGCGCCGTGACACCAACCGTCGATCGAACATCGCCGCCTCCGACCTCGCTCCCGCGTTCGATCATGACCACCCCGAACTCGGGGACCCGGGACACGAGACAACGATCGATCATCTCCAGATAACGCGGTTCGAAGACCTGCAGCGGAAGCAAGGCTCCCGGCATCAACGGACCGCCGAGTGGGAACATCGGCAACGTGTACGTGGACCGTGAGTCCTCGTTCATGCGACCACGATCATCGGGGGACGGTGACGAGCGGGACCAACTGGTCCGCGATCGGACCCGACGGATACGAACCGATCGCCTCGCCGAGCATCTCTTGCCAGATCGGCGCGAACGCCGACGGTTCGTCGATGCCCGGAGCTTCGAGGAGAAGCGCGAACCGGATCACCGAGCCGCCCTCCACGGGCAGGAAACCGATCAGACCCTTCACACCACTCAGCGAACCGGTCTTGCCCACGAGGCGATTCTCGAGCGACGACCCAACGAAGAATTGATCGAGAGTTCCGGTCTGTCCGGCCACCGCCAGCGACGACACGATCGTCTCCCCCGGCGCGAAGCGTCCGAGAAGAGCCATGAACGTGGCGCAGGAGACCTTGTTCTCGCGCGACAGCCCGGAACCGTCCACCATGTTGAATCCCTGCATGGGAACTCCCCACTCCGAGAGTTTCTCCATCACGGTGGTGATGCCCGCGGCTCGGGTTCCACTTTGGCGTGAGACGAAGCCGATCTCCTTCAACAGCATCTCGGCCGTGTTGTTGTCACTGTTGCGCAACAGTTCTCCGACGATCTCGGACAACGGTGCCGACGTCACCGAAGCCACCACGGGAAGACCCGCCGGAGTCGCACCACCGGTGGGTGCTCCGGCGATGGTCACCCCACGCTCCTGCAACAACCGAAGGAACTCCTGAGCCGCTCCTCCCGCGGGATCGGTGGTTTTCGTGCGGGTCGAATACACGGCGGCGTCGTTGACGACCAGACCGGCGATGGGTCCGCCTTGAACCGCGCGGAACCCGATCGGCCAGGTGGGCACGTACAACTCGGAGTCGTATCGCGAGGCGTCACCAACCAGATTGCCCCCGATCTGCAGCACGCCCGCGTCCACCACCGCTTGGGCCAAAGCTTCCAACGAGGTCGCCGGTTGTTGCGGGTACTTGTTCAATGCCGCGTCGTCCGGATACCACGACGACGCGAGCAAGGGATCTCCGCCTCCGATCAGATACAGCGAACCCACCGTTCCGTTCACGAGCTCGGCGCGCACCTCGGTGGTGAAGACATGGTCGGGCCCGAGCACGTCGAGAGCCACCGCGGCCACGATGAACTTCAACGTGCTGGCCGGAGTCACGGCGGTGTCGATGCCATCGGAGAGTGCGAGAACACCGTCGACGCTGACCGCCGCGCACGATCCCGACAGAACCGCTCCGCCCAACGGTCGCAATGCCTGCTCGAAAGCCGTCGAGGAGGTCTCACGGGCCAACACCGATGGCGTGCGTCGCAACGACAAGACCGGTGTCTGGGGTCGAGTCACCGGAAACTCCGCCACCGCGTCGGGAACCGGAGGTGCGCTGTCGTCACGCGACGACGCGAATCGCCAACCTCCGAAGAGGATCACCGTGGGGAACGCGGCGACGAACAATAGGAACGCCACCGGATTCGAGGCCTGTTTGCGGCCCCGGGGGCGACGATCGCTCACGACCCTCCTCGGCGCGCGCGGAACTGCGCCGCGCGATAGAGATGGCCGAGCGCGGTCACCGCGCGGTTGCCCGACGGGTAACAGAGCCGACCGGTGGCGCGCACCGTGGCCGGTCCGGGATTGTCGGGATCAGCGGTGGCCAACTCGGTGGCCGTGAGGATCGGCTTGCCGGTGCGACGAGACAACTCGTCGGCGGCCTCGGCGAATCTCTGATCCTGTCGCTCGTGATACGCGACGATTCGATCGAGTCCGTGATCGGGGTGGAATCCACCCTCTCGCATCAGACGCGCCTGATTCGATTGGATGCCGATACCGAGATAAACGATGGCGTGAACGTCGGGGTGCGTGGCGATCATCTCCAGCACTTCGGGGATGGTGTCGCGCGTCTCACCACCAGCGCAGTCGACCGGGTTGCCCTTGCTCCAACGCGGTGGCAATTTCGTGTCGATCATCGCCGTCAGATCGGCGGGCAGGTCCATCAGCACGAGTTGACCGTCTCGCGTGATGGCGTCGGATGTCACCACTCCCCATCCGCCCGCGGTGGTCATGACCACGACGTTGGGTCCCTTCGGAAGAGGCTGGGTCGCGAAGGTCGCCGCCGCTTCGAAGGCCTCCTCCACGGTGGCGGCTCGGGTGATACCCGCCGCGCGACAGAACCCGTCGAACACCTTGTCGTTGGCGGCCAACGCGCCCGTGTGCGACGCCGCCGCTTTCGCGCCCCCTTCGGTGGCTCCGCCCTTCACCAACACCAAGGGCTTGCGGGCGGCCACCGACGCCAGACGCGTCATGAGGGCGCGACCGTCCGAAATGCCTTCGACGTACGCCAGTCCGACCGCGGTGGATGAATCGTCGGCGTAGAAGTCCAAGTAGTCGGCGACCGTCACGGCCGCCGCGTTGCCCGCCGACACCGCTCGACTGATGCCGACACCGGTGGCCCGCGCGTAGTTCATGAACGACGACACGAAGTTTCCGCTCTGACTGGCCACGCCAATGCGACCGGCCGGCGGGTACGGGGCGACGATCTGAGCGCACAGATTCACGGGGGTGCTCACCACGCCTTGCCCGTTCGGACCGGCGAGCAGGATGCCCAACTCGTCGGCGAGCGCGATCAGTTCGCCTTCGGCCTTCTTGCCCTCGGCACCGGCCTCGCCGTATCCGGCCGAGGTGAGAAAGGCGGCCTTGACGCCTTTGGCGGCGCAGGCGCGCAGGAGATCCGGATTCGCCGACGCGGGCGTGCACACGAAGACCAAATCGATCATGCCGTCGGGAAGTTCGGCGATGTCGGCCACGGTGCGGACACCCAGCACGGTTTCGCCCTGCAGGTTCGTGCCGTACAAACCACCGGCGTACCCGCCCGCGAGGATGTTGTGCAACGACACGAAGCCGAACTTGCCCGGATGGGTCGAGGCCCCGGTGACCAGAACGCCGCGCGGCTCGAACAACGCACGGAATTGCTCGTCGGTCGGACGCGGTCGCGCCACGACACGATCGACCGGTGCGTCGTCCAATTCGACCAAGGCGTCCACCGCGATCGGCACACCATCGGCGCGCACGATCAAGGGATTCACGTCGACACTGGCCACGTCGGGTCGCTCGTCGGCCAGTCGACCGAGACCCACGAGAACATCGATCAGCCGCTCACGATCGACGGCCGCTTCCCCGCGAAATTCACCCAGCAATTTCTGCGTGGCCAGATCCGAGATCATTTCGGCCGCCGTGATCCGATCGAGCGGGGCGGGACGAAACACCACGTCGGCGAGGGCCTCGGCCAGGATTCCTCCCACTCCCAACATCACGCTGGCCCCGAACTGCACGTCGCGCACGACACCGGCGATGAGTTCGCGATTTCCCTGCACCATGGGTGCCACCAGCACCGTGACCGGCCCGTCCTCGGGCCGGGCCGCCGCCAACAGATCGGCGGCCGCGTCGCGCACCGCATCGGGGGAGGCCAACTTCAGGCGGACCAGTCCCCGCTCGGTCTTGTGGGCGATGGCGTCCCCGCACAACTTGGCCACGACCGGCAGACCGATCTCGACGGCGGCGCGGGCCGCGGCATCGGCGTCGCCTACCTCGCGCTCATCGGCCATCGGCACCCCGTAACTGCGCAGAAGCGCCTTGGACGCCGATTCCGACAAGGTTCGAGACGTGGAGGACGACGAGGGGGAAGACATGCCCCAACGGTAGTGCGCTTCGAAGTCGGAGCCGTGGTGGCTCACTCACGTTCCGCACGTGGTGCTTCTGGTGGCAGAAAACGACTCCTGGATGCTCTTTGGTGCCACCAGAATCACCACGGGTCCGGACACGAAAATGCCCCGGAGACCGCCAAGGTCCCCGGGGCATCGTTGGTCGGGCTGACAGGACTTGAACCTGCGACCTCTTGACCCCCAGTCAAGCGCGCTACCAAGCTGCGCCACAGCCCGAGATATGTGCTCGCCACCCTATCGGGGTCGCGACTCACAGAAACAGGTCGATCACCCGCCAGCCGAGATACAGGCAGAGCGCCACCACCAGAAGTTTGAAATGCCACGGGGCCTTCGCGTCGGCATCGATCTCACCGGCGGCCAAACCGCGGATATCGATGTTCTCCGCCGTGACCTTTCGGTGACTGGGCGTGGTGCTGGCCACCTTCGGGGCCTCCAGAACCCGTCCGCAACTCGGACACGAACCGTCCTCACGCATGGCCGACGGAGCCCAGTACTTCGCACATTCCTCGCAGAACGGCATCAGTCGCCCCGCTTGCGCACCCGCAACTTCAACGGGGTCGATCCGAATCCGAACGCCTCGCGGATGGATCGTTCGAGATATCGCAGATACGTGTGAGGCAACTCACGATTGACGAACAAGGTGAACGTCGGCGGATCCGTCGCGCCTTGGATCGCGTACATCACCTTGGCACCGCCCGCGGCGGGTTGACGCTGTTGCGCATCGGCGATCACACGATTCACGTCACGCGTGGGCACCCGACGGTGGTACTGCTCGATGGCCTCCTGCAACACCGGTCGCAACTTGTGCACGCCCTTGCCGGTGAGCGCCGAGATCTTCAACACCGGAGCATCGTCCATGAAGTACAACTTGCGCTTCACTTCGGCCTCGATGCGTTCGCGATCCTCGAGATCGTCGATCATCTCCCACTTGTTCAGCAGGATCAGAATGGGACAACCCGCGGCGTCGACGCGCTCGGCCAGACGTTGATCCTGCGCGGTGACTCCTTGGGTGGCGTCGATGACGAACAAGGCGATGTCGGAGGCGTCCACCGCGCGCAGGGCTCGAACCAATGAGTAGTACTCCGCCGAATCGTCGATGCGCGAGCGTCGGCGCATACCGGCGGTGTCGACGAACACGACGGGTCCGTCCTCGGTTTCCACCAGCGTGTCGATGGCGTCGCGAGTCGTTCCGGGCATGTCGTGCACCACGGAGCGATCCTCACCCACCAAACGATTGAACAACGTGCTCTTGCCCACGTTGGGGCGTCCGATGAGCGCCACGCGCGGGGGCTTCTGGTCGCCGACGGGCACGATCTCCTGGTCGAGTCCGTACGACTCGATGTACTCGTCGCTCAACGGGGCATCGGGTACGCGCGAGATGATCTCGTCCAACAAGTCACCGGCACGACGACCGTGGAGAGCGCTGACCGGGTAGGGCTCGCCCAGACCCAGGCCGAGGAACTCCCAACGATCGGCCTCGCGACGATCGTTGTCGGCCTTGTTGACCACCAACATCACGGGCGGCTTCACCTTGCGCAACCACGACGCGACCGCTTCGTCCTCGTCGGTGATGCCCACCGAACCGTCGGTGAGGAAAATGATGAGGTCGGCGGAGCGAACGGCCGCTTCCACCTGACGGCTCACCTTGGCATCGAGTTCCGAACCCGCCGGCAACCATCCGCCGGTGTCCACCAGCCGAAAACGACGCCCCAGCCACTCGGCTTCCATCTCGTTGCGGTCACGCGTGACGCCGGGACGGTCCTCGACGATGGCGGCCTGCTCACCGATGAAACGATTGAAGAGCGTGCTCTTTCCCACGTTGGGGCGACCGACGATCACGACGACGGGTAGCGGGGTCTCCTCGATCTCGGTCATGACTCACGCACCCAAGGCCCGACGCAAGGCGATGCCATCGGTCGCCACGACCTCGACCGGCCTCGGAAGGTCGGCCACGGTGAGACCATCGAGGAATCGACCTTCGGACAAGCACACATCGGGTACAAGGTACCGGTGACCGACCGGTTCGCCTTCGAGAACGCGAGAGATGTCCGCTCCGACCATCAAACCAGTCACACCGGTGTTCCCGCCGAAGTACTCGTTGCGGACCTCGATCACGCGAATGTCCGAACGTCCGAGCGACCGAATCAGCGGCGAGATCACGCGCGCTCCATACGTTCCGGTCAACACTCCGATGGGCCCAGAAGCGGGCCCAGAAGTAGACACGGCAGCGGGCACGGCAGTCGACGGAGCATCGGAAACGGTCTTCGACTCGGGAATCGGTCGGCGCCCCAAGGTGACCGCCACCGCTGAAGCGTCTCCCGTCGATCGCGAGCCGGTGTCGCGCAGCCCGGTGTCGCCGGCCGGGTTACGAACCGCCCGATACCCCTCGGCGGGCGCACCATCGACCCACGCGAAGAATCCGCTCTGTGGTCCGGTGGGCACATCGAGTCGACCCGTGAACTCCCACTCGAACGTGCGGGCCATGCCGATTCCGTCCTCGTGCATTCCGAAGCCCTCGTACTCCTCGCCATCGGGGAAGGGTCGATCGGCCATGAGGTAGTACTCGTCGGCGGCGAACACCATTCGTCGACCCAACACCTCGAGGAAGGTGGCTTGCCAGCGAGCCACCAGATCGACGACCGCCTCGGCCTCGGCGCGAGTGTGCGTTCGCATCGTCGACTCGGTGTTGAAGCGGCTGATGCCGAGCGGAACGATCGCCACCGAATTCAATTCGGGATACCGATCGAGAATTCCGACCATGGTGTCTTCCAGAATCGCACCATCGTTCACCCCCGGGCACACGACCAGCTGTCCGTTCACCGTGATGCCATGGTTCAACAGCTGACGCAACCAACGCAGGCTCATGCCTCCGCGGGGATTGCGCAACATCTCGCTGCGCACCACCGGATCCGTGGCGTGGATGCTCACGTTCAACGGTGACAGACCCTCGGTGACCACGCGCTCGAGGTCGGCCTCGGTGAAGCGAGTCAGTGTCGTGAAATTGCCATAGAGAAAACTGAGTCGGTAGTCGTCGTCCTTCAGATAGAGGCTTCGCCTCATACCGGGGGGCAACTGATAGATGAAGCAGAAGGCGCAGTGGTTGTCGCATGTGCGCACCCGATCGAAGAGGGCGCTCGACACCTCGGCGCCCAGCGTCTCGCCCTCGCGCTTGCGAACCTCGATGACCATCTCGATGCCACCGCGAGCCACCTCGAGATCCACCTCGGGTTCGTCGGCCAACAGACGCCATTCGATGATGTCCCGAGGCGAGATGCCGTTGATGCTGCGAACCTCGTCCCCGACACACAGTCCGGCGATGGCGGCGGGCGAGTCGGTTGTCACGGCCACCACGGTGGGAGCCGACTGTTTCATGCCGCCCGCTCCCCGACGAACTCCCGGAGCAACGAAAAACCGTGATTCACGCGACGAATCCGGCGGGGTGACATACGGCGAGGCTACCGGTCGACTCCCGAGCAAAGGTCGTTCGTTATCCTGCTCCCATGTCCGTCGACCACGTGCTACTGGCCGCCCCGCGCGGTTTCTGCGCCGGTGTCGAGATGGCGATCAAGGCTCTGGCGTGGATGGTGCGCAGTTTCGAGGCACCGGTCTATTGCTACCACGAGATCGTGCACAACAAGATCGTCGTCGAGCGCTTCGAGAATCTCGGCGTGGTTTTCGTCGACGACATCGCCGAGGTTCCCGAGGGACGTCCGATCATGCTGTCCGCGCACGGGTCGGCCCCCGAGGTGGTGGCCGCCGCCCGTTCGCGCGGTTCGGTGGTGGTGGATTCGGTGTGCCCTCTCGTCACGAAGGTTCACCACGAGGTGAAGGTGCGCGCCGGCAAGGGCTATCGCATCGTGTACGTCGGCCACGAAGGACACGAGGAAGCCGTCGGAACGATGGCCGTCGCCCCCGATTCCATTTCGCGCGTGGAGTCCATCGACGAAGTCGACGCTCTTCCCACCTTCGAGCAACCCGTCGCACTGCTGGCCCAAACCACGTTGTCCCATCGGGACTGGGAAGAAGTGGCCGTGCGGGTGAAGGACCGCTTCCCGGACGTCTGGACTCCCGGTCGCAGCGATCTGTGCTTCGCCACCACGAATCGACAGTCGGCACTCATGTCACTGGCCACCCGATGCGACGCGATCATCGTCATCGGATCGGCGAATTCGTCGAACACTCGAGCTCTCGAGCGCCTCGCTCGTGAGGCCGGCTGCGAACGCGTGTATCGCGTCAACACGGCCCACGAGATCCCCGACGATCTGTCGGGCGTCGTCGGAGTCACCGCCGGAGCGTCGGCCCCCGAGGAACTGGTCGATGCCGTCATCGCGCGCCTGGCTCCCCGCAACGGCGTCGAGGAAGTTCGCATCACCGACGAGGACGAGTACTTCCCTCCCCCGCGCAACTTGCGCGATCTTCAGGGCGCCATCGAGACCGCCATCACCACGATGTCGGGAGGATCACTCGCCCACCGCCCCATCGTCGACGATCGCGCCCTCGCCGCCAGTCACGTTCTCGCCTCGCTCCAAGGCTGATCCGTGCGCCGCACGTCCTTCCTGCGCGTTCTGACGTTCGGAGTTCTCGCGTCGATTTCGCTCACTGCGTGTTCCGGTGAGACCGACGATGCCGGAGCAACCACTATTCCGTTGCCCACTTCGCCGTCCACTTTCCCTCCCCTGCCCACGACCACGGTCGCGTCGACTCCTTCGGTTCTCATCGTCGGAGACTTCCTCACCACGGACACGAACGGACTCGGTCTCGAGGACGCCATCGCACGCATCGGCTGGACGCCCATGGTCGACGCATCCGAGGATCGCCTGATCTCCGAAGGTGCCGATTCGATCGAATCCAGTGCGAGTCTCGGACTGCTTCCGCGCTTGATCATCGTCTCGCTCGGCGCCAACGACGCATGTCTCGGCACGCCCATCGAAAGCATCGAACCCCACATCCGACGAATCGCGGCGTTCGCCGGAGACCAGCATCTGGTGGTGTGGGTGAATCTGCAGATGAAGGATTGCATCGCCCGAGCCGCGGCGATCAACGACGCGTTGGCGGTCACCGCCATGACCACGCCCGGATTCTTCATCGCCGACTGGGCCACGGACGCGCCCATCCAACGGCTGGCGGGCGACGGCATCCATTACGACCGCGCCGGCAGCCAGTTCCGCATCGACTACTACGTATCGTTGCTGCGCATGTACGCGAACCGCTGAACGGTCGAAGCAGCGTGTGATCCGCCGCCGTGTGGCAGGCTGAGCCCATGATCAGCCCCACCCTCGACACGCTCCGTTTGTTCCTCCACGTTCTGGCCGCGTCGATCTGGGTGGGAGGTCAGATCGTTCTCGGAGGCCTCGTTCCGCGATTGCGCGCGTCCCACCCCGAGAGCCTCAAGACCGTCGCCAACGGTTTCGCTCGCGTCGCGTGGCCGGCGTACGGCCTCACCGTGGTCACGGGAATCTGGAACATTCTCGAGGTGTCGATCTCCGACACCGACTCCAGCTACCAAATCACGTTGTTCGTGCACGTGATGCTGGCGGTGGCCACGGCCATTTTCGCCGTGGTTCATTCGATGGGACGCGGCAAGTTGGCCCTCGCGCTCGGCGGAGCGCTCGGTCTGCTCACCGGTCTCGGTGCGATGTTCGTCGGCCTGCTCTTGCGAACCGGCGGCTGATCGCTAGTTGCGCGGCACCTTGCTCCACGCCACGTCGCGATCGACGCGAACATCGCCGGGCAGGCCGAGCACGCGCTCGCCGAGAATGTTCCTCATCACCTCACTGGTGCCACCCTCGATGGAGTTGGCCCGACTGCGAAGGAACGCCTTCTGCGGATTCTCCAATCCCATCGCGTGTTCCGGACGAATCTTCTGGTAACCGCTCGGGAAGAGCATTCCGTCCGCGCCCATCATCGACACCGCGAACGAGTAGACGTCCTTGTTCAACTCGGCCATCGCCAGCTTCGCGATCGACCCCTCCGGACCCGGGTCGCCCATCTTTCGATTCTGAGAAGCGCGAATGTTCGTGAGGCGCAAAAGCTCGGCGCGAATCCACAACGACATCAACTCGTCCTTGGTCGCCGGGTCGCGTCGGTCCTGGGGTAGGTCCTTCCACACCTTGAGGGCGTCGCGAATCGGGCCCGAACCCTTGGCCGGGATCGCACCACCGATGGACACGCGCTCGTTCATGAGCGTGGTGAGCGACACGCGCCAGCCGTCTCCGATGTTGCCCAACATCTCGTTGCTCGGCACACGGACATCGGTGAAGTAGACCTCGTTGAACTCGGCCTCACCGGTGATCTGGTACAGCGGTCGCACCTCCACACCGGGCGCCCGCATGTCGACGACGAATGCGGTCAGACCGGCATGCTTCACGGCTTCGGGATCGGTGCGCACGATCAGCAAACCGAAACGCGACAGGTGGGCCAGGGTGGTCCACACCTTCTGTCCGTTCATGATCCATTCGTCGCCGTCCTTCACGCCCTTGGCCGACAGGCCCGCGAAGTCGGAACCGCTGCCCGGCTCCGAGAACAACTGACACCACACCTCTTCGCCCGTGAACAACGGACGCAAATAACGCTTCTTCTGTTCGGGCGAACCCCACACGGCCACGGTCGGACCGCACATGCCATGTCCGATCGGGTTGCGAGCCACCGGGTTTGGTGCTCCGGCCGCGAAAAGGCGCTCGTTGATGGTGCGCTGCAACTTGGGATTCAGACCCAAGCCGCCGTGGCCGACCTCGAAGTGGACCCACGCGAGACCCTTGTCGAACTGCGCCCCGAGGAACGTTGTTCCGTCGGTGGAACGCGGAGGAAACTCGGCGAGCAATTCGTCGATGAGCGACGAGACCTTCTGCTCGTCGGAGGTGAGGGTCGCGGTGGCGGTCATGGCAAAAAACTACAGAAACCCGAGCGCCGGGTTCGCACCGAGGTTCACCCTGAGTGGAACGAGCGAACTCGACCCGCGGAACCGAGGTCGGCCTTAGTTGTAGGGCGCCATCAGACGGCGGAATTCGTCGCGCTCGGCGCGCCCGAGGCCCGGGAACGCCGCCCGAAGCGCCATCACTCCCTGCAACCGGGCCGTGTCGCCGTTGCGCAGATACACCGCCTTGAGATTGTTCAGCATCCGCTCGACGATGGACATCGCGGGGGTGGCCGCGAGGAAACGGACGTCGAACCGCTGGGCCGCACCGAGCATCTCGGCGAACAATCGGGCGCAGCCGGAGGCGTCCATGATTCGGCCCCCGTGAAACGGGTCCGCGAAGGTCTCGGGCACCAAGCCGTGAATCGGTCGCTCGGCGATCAGGAAGTGCCCGGGCATCCCCACTCCCACCAGGTCCACGCCAACCCGGCGTCCGACCTCCATCGCGATGACCGAGAGCGAGATCGGGATGCCCTTTCTCGTCGCGAGCACGTCCTCGATGAAGGAATTCCGCGGGTCGTAGTAGTCGTCGCGATGCCCGACCAGGGCGCGATCGCCCCGGAAGAGAGATCGGCACACGCCGTCGATCGTCGGGCTGGTCACATCGGCCGCCAGTTCGTCGAGTTTCGTCAGACCGCCGACCAGATCCACCCGGGAAACGAAGCCGATCGCCGCCGGCAACAAGAGGGCCAATTCGTCGAGAGCCACGTCTCCGCCCGCGGCCACCGCATCGACGAAACGACGCTTGGCCCAGGCCGAATCACGCACGGACGACCCCACATGGAGAATCGTACTGCCACTACTGTTCGCCCCATGTATCTCGGAGCACACGCCCTCACCCACCCCGACAAGTTGGCCATGGTCATGACCGGATCGGGCTACAGCCAGACGTTCGCCGAGCTGGACGCCGCCGCCAATCGCCTGTCCCACCTGCTGCGCAATGCCGGCCTGAAGCCCGGCGATCA
This sequence comes from Actinomycetes bacterium, assembly GCA_027491335.1. Taxonomy (GTDB): domain Bacteria; phylum Actinomycetota; class Acidimicrobiia; order Acidimicrobiales; family Ilumatobacteraceae; genus Casp-actino8. The sequence goes on from JAIXWJ010000042.1 coordinate 45,701, forward strand.
CGTCGCTCTGTGCATGGAGAACCACGATCGTTATCTCGAGGTCCTCTGGGGTTGCCAGTACGCCGGAGTCGTGTACACGGCGGCCTCGTCGCGTCTGACGAGCAAGGAGCTCTCGTACATCATCAACGATTGCGCGGCCCGCGTCTTCATCACCTCGAAGTACAAGGCCGATCAAGCCGCCGAAATCATCGCCGACACCCCGAACCTCGAGATGCGCCTGATGCTCGACGGCACCATTCCCGGCTACGAGAGCTACGAAAACGCCGTGGCCGCTCAACCGACCGAGGCCCTGCCCAACCGCGTCGCCGGCACCGACATGCTGTACTCCTCGGGAACCACCGGTTTGCCCAAGGGAGTCACCAAGCCCTTCGTCGATCTGCCCCTCGAGACCACGCCCACATCCGTCGCCCCGTCGCTCACCATGCTGTTCGGTGCGTCGTTCGACAGCGTGTACCTGACCCCCGCACCGATGTACCACGCGGCGCCGTTGCGCTTCACGATGGCCGCCCAGAGCATGGGATGCACCGCGGTGGTCATGGAACACTTCGACCCCGAGCAGTTCCTGTCGGCCATCGAGCGCCACAAGGTCACCCACACCCAGGTGGTGCCGACCATGTTCGTGCGTCTGTTGAAACTGGACGAGAACGTTCGCAACAAGTTCGACGTGTCCTCGCTGCAAGCGGTCATCCATGCCGCGGCCCCCTGCCCCATCCCCGTGAAGAAGCAGATGATCGAGTGGTTCGGTCGGATCATCCACGAGTACTACGCGGGCACCGAAGGCAACGGCTTCGTCTACTGCAACAGCGACATCTGGTTGGCCAACGAGGGCACGGTGGGCGTTCCGATCGGCTGCACACTCCACATTTGCGGCGACGACGGCGAGGAGTTGCCGAACTACGAGAGCGGAACCATCTTCTTCGAGGGCGGAGCGACGTTCGAGTACCACAACGACGCGGAGAAGACCAAGAGCTCGCGTCACCCCAAGGGCTGGAGCACCCTCGGTGACGTCGGCTACCTGAACGACAACGGCTGCTTGTTCCTCACCGACCGCAAGGCGTACATGATCATCTCCGGCGGCGTGAACATCTATCCGCAGGAGGCCGAGAACGCTCTGGTCACCCATCCCAAGGTGATCGACGTCGCCGTTTTCGGAGTGCCGAACGAAGATTTCGGCGAGGAAGTGAAGGCTGTCGTGCAACCGGTCGCCATGCCCGAGAACGCCGAGGCCGCGCGAGCTTTGGAGCTGGAACTCATCGCCTACTGCAAGTCGCAGTTGGCCGACGTCAAGTGCCCGCGCAGCATCGACTTCCGAGCCGAGCTTCCGCGTCACCCAACCGGCAAGCTCTACAAGCGCTTGCTCAAGGACGAATACTGGAAGAACGCCGGACGTTCGATTTGATCGATCGGGTTCCTGATCGATCGAGCGATGTGATCGATCAGGAACCCAGGATCACCATTCGGATCTCGGTCATCTCCCGCACGGAGTAGGCCGGACCCTCGCGAGTGTTGCCACTGTCGCGCAAACCTCCGTAGGGCTGTTGGTCCGCGCGGAACGTGGGAACGTCGTTCACCACGACTCCACCGAAATCGAGGGTGCGCACGGCGTTCAAGGCGGTCCCGATGTTCGAGGTGAAGATCGCCGCCTGCAATCCGAAGTCGGAGTCGTTGGCGATTCGCAGCGCTTCGGCGACATCGGAATAGGTCGAGATCGCCACCACCGGCCCGAAGACCTCCTTGGCGCAGATCTTCATGGACGGACGAGCGTCCACCACGATCGTCGGACGCAGCAGTCCCTCGGGGGTGATCTCGCCTCCCAGAACCACGAGTGCCCCCTCGGCGACGGCTTCATCGATCCACGATTGCACCCGATCACGCTCGGACGTCGAGATCAGCGAGGAGACGTCGGTGTTCTCGTCGAGCGGGTCCCCGACCACCAGCGTGGACACCTGGCGCACGAGCTCATCCAGAAAGTTCGTCGCGATGGACTCGTGCACGAGGATTCGTTGCGTCGAAATGCACGACTGCCCGGCGTGCGAGAAACCCGCCACCCTGATCTTCTCCGCGGCCGTCTTCCAATCACCGTCGGGCTCGATGATGATCGGAGCGTTGTTGCCCAATTCCAGTCCCACCCGCTTGCGCGGCGCGCGGGCACGAATGCCCCACCCCACATCGGGCGAACCGGTGAAGGTGAGCAACGCGACGTCGGGATGATCGACGAGCGCATTGCCAACGGTCGAGCCACCGCCGGTCACCACGCTCAACCACTCCGCGGGTAGACCGCATTCGTCGATGAGCATGCGCGCGAGCAGAATCGAACTGAATGGTGTTTGGGACGCGGGCTTCAGCACCACCGCGCAACCGGCCGCGATCGCCGGCCCGACTTTGTGCACCACGAGATTCAGCGGGAAGTTGAAGGGTGCGATGGCACCCACGACGCCGATCGGCATCCGCATCGTGAAACCGAACTTTCCTTCTCCGGCGGGAATCGCGTCCATGGCCACGACCTCGCCCACGAGCGTGCGAGCCTCGACCGCGGCGAACCGGAACGTTCCCACGGCCCGATCGACCTCGATGCGAGCGGTCTTGATGGGCTTGGCCGCCTCGCGGGCGATGACCGTGGCGAACTCCTCGCGACGGGCCGCCAAACGGTTCGCCGCGTTGTCGAGGATCTCGGCTCTCTTCCACGCCGGAAGTGGCGTCTCCATCGCCCGACGAGCCACCACCACCGCACGATCGACGTCGGCCGGAGAGCACGACGGCACGCGACCGATGAGGGATCCGTCGAACGGAGCGCGCACCTCGATGTGTCCCTCCGATGAAACGAACATGGAACCGGCCAACGGCACGGGCGTGACTTCGAATTCCGACGACATGCCGACGAACGCTAGTGCCACCGGCGATACTGACGAGGTGGCCTTACCCCGTCATCGCCATCCGTACTTGGAACCGCACCTCGAGGGTGGATTCATCCCGTTCGCACATCGTGGCGGAACGAGCGAGTGGCCCGAGAACACCCTGCCCGCCTTCCGGCACGCCGTCGATCTGGGGTATCGCTATCTGGAAACCGACGTTCAACTGACGGCCGACGGACAACTGGCGGCTTTTCATGACGACGATCTCCAACGCACGTGCGCACGACCGGGCCGCATCAGTGAGATGCCGTGGTCGCACGTGGCTGGCGTCCTCGTCGATGGTCGCGAACCGATTCCGCGACTCGTCGACCTACTGGAGGAGTTCCCCGACTCGATGATCAACATCGACGCCAAGAGCGACGCCACCGTCGAACCCTTGATCGAGCTTCTTCGTCGAACGAACGACCTCGATCGCGTGTGCATCGGCTCGTTCAGTCATCGCCGCCTGACCCGTATTCGAGCCGCCCTGGGCGAGGCCGTCTGCACCAGCGCGAGCCCGCGCGAAGTGGTCGAGTGGGTGGCCGGTCGCGTTCCCTCCGGTGCGTCCTGTTTGCAGGTGCCCGCGAAGCAGGGACCGGTGACCGTCACCACCGCACGGCGCGTGGAACGAGCGGCGAAGGCCGGGCTACCGGTCCACGTCTGGACGATCGATCACCCCGAGGACATCCAACGACTGATCGACATCGGCGTTCACGGCATCATGACCGACCAGCCGGCCGTGCTGCGCGACATCTGTCGACACAACGGAATCTGGCCGCACGACGACAACTCGCCGGACGGTCGACCGGGAACTACTTGACGAGGGGCATGACCTCGTTCATGAAACGAGCCATTTGCTCGTCGGCCTTCTTGTACGAATCACCGAGCATGTGCGGGAAGATCGTCAGGTACTCCAGACCCAGCAGATCCTTGTAGAACTGCACACCCTCGGCGACCTGCTCGGGTGTACCGAGAAGAATCGTCTTGTTGTCGACGGATTCCTGCAGGGTCGGGATCAACCCGGGCTTGGCCGGCTTGCCGTCCTCGCCCATGTATCCCCGACTCCAGCCGTACGGCCCGAGGAACTTCCAGAACTCGTCGTGACCCGGAGTCGCGCTCTGCCACGCCTTCTCGTACGAGTCTTCGACCCGCACCGAGATCACCAGCATCCGCTTGCCACCGGCCGGCGGCGCGACTCCCAATGCCGCTTCCTGCTTCTCCGAATAGGTGTCCCAGAAGCGCTTGATGAAGCTGTAGTGCTGGTTCCAGAACACGGCCGAATGACCCACGCGGGCGACGTAATCGAGCGTCGGCGGACTGGTGACCGCCTGCCAGATCTCGAACGGGAAGATCGGGCGCGGCACGAGAGTGAGATGCTGAACGGTGCTGCCTCGATCCGGAATTCCGGGCAGGGGAATCTGGAAGTGCTTGCCCGCGAAGGAGAACGTCTCGTTGTCGAGCGCGCGCCGAACGATCTCCATCGACTCCTCGAACACCTCGCGGTTCAGTTCGTCGTCGGCCGACTTCTCCGGGTTGTCGTGCGAACCGATCGACACGCCCTTCTCGTTGAGGTGCAACACCTCGCGAGGAACCGTGCCGCGACCGACGCCCAACACGCCGCGTCCGCCGGACAGGTTGTGGAGCGTGGCGAAGTCCTCGGCCAAACGCAGGGGGTTCCATTGCGGAACCACGTTGAACATGGCCCCCAACTTGATGCGCTTCGTCTGGGCGGCGATCCACGCCGAGATGAGCAACCCGTTGGGGATCACCTCGTACCCCTCGTACTGGAAGTGGTGCTCGGTCGTCCAGAACGAGTCGAAGCCCAGCCGATCGGCTTCGATCGCCGAGTTCACGTAGTCCAACGTGGCCTTCCACATGTGCTCGTTGGAGTAGCGGCGATCCAGCGGTGCCGGCGGACCACCACCGGCGTCGTCCATCTCGACCCCACCGAAAAAGAACGCTCCGACTTTCATTCGAGCCTCCGACCATGCCGTGTCACGTGATTCGACAGTACCACCGACCTTCACATCGATCAGGGGTCGTCGTGTCAGGGGTCGTCGTGAAATCGGCGGGTGGTGGTGGTCACCACGACCTCACGACCACCCTTGAACACGCGCCGATCGAGCGGAGCATCGGCGATGGCCTCGCGCACGGACGCCGCATCGATCACCAGAAAGTCCGCCGGCGCCCCGACGACCGTGTCGACCGCTTCGTGACCGAGGACGCGACGCACACCATTGGACACCAAGTCGTAGGCGGCGTCGGGCAACTGATGCGCCGCCATCACCGCCAGCGATGCGGTCTCGAGAGGATCGCTGCGTCCGACCGGGTTGAACGGATCCTGCACGTTGTCCCCACCCAGCGCCACCGAAACACCCGATTCCCGCAGAACGTAGATGGGCGCGATTCCACGCGGCATCGAACGTGGTTGCTCACGACCCTGAAGAAAAAGGTTGGTCGGAGGAAGCGGAACGACGGCGATACCCGCGTCGCTCACCATGCGGGCGATCTCGTGTTGAGCCTCGATCGGCTGAACGGAGAGACTCACGCAATGGCTCGCGGTGACGGGTCGCGAGAATCCCGTTTCCGCCACCCGTCGCGCCAGTTCGACGAGCGTCAACATGTTCGGATCCAAGGTCTCGTCCACGTGAAGGTCCATGCCGACACCGGCCTCGTTCGCCGCGGACAACGCCTCGCGGATCATGCCCGCACCATCGGCCTCGAGGTGCGGACATCCCCCCACCAGATCCACGCCCATCGACAACGCCTCGCGCAGAGCACGACGATTCCCCGCGCCATGCGCACCCGCGAGCGGAGAATGCATCAGGGCCACGATCTGCACGTCCGCCAGATGTCGAGTGGCGTCGCGGGCCGCCCGCACGGCGCGAAGATGCACGTGTTGGGGATCGCTCTCTCCCACGTTCACGTGGGTGCGGATGGTGGTGACGCCGTTGGCCACCAACTTGCGAATGGCGGCGATGGCGCGGGCGGTCATCTCCTCCAGACCGAACTCACCGCGTTCCTCGGCGGCCACCCAGGCCCCGATCGCCCCCATCAGATCGCCGGAGGGATTCGGCACCCGCTCCGCGGTGAGGGCCTTGTCCAGATGCGCGTGGGGTTCCCCGAGCGCTGGCAACACCAGCCAACCGTCCAGCGACGAACCGACTCGATCGTTCGACACGGGCTCGACGGCGGCCACTCGGCCATCGACCACCCGGATGTCGACCAAAGAACCGTCGCGCAGTCGACCGCGACGCAACCACAGGGAACCCGCCGGCTCGTTCGACATGTCGCTCTCCTGTTCACACGTGCGGTTCCCGTGGGCGGCCCCGTTGGGTGGTTCCGTTGGGTGGCTCCGTTGGGTGGCTCCGTTGGGTGGTTCGGTTGGGTGGTTCGGTTGTGGAATCGTAGGCGAGTGCGCACCGCGGTCTGGATCTATCCGAACGTTCCGGCATCGATGATCGTCGACGCGATCGTCGCCCTCGACGATGCCGGAGTCGACGAGGTCTGGATCGCCGACGAGGGGGTGGCGCGCGAACCGTTCTCCCTGTTGGCGGCGGCGGCCCGCGAGACGACTCGCATTCGTCTGGCCGTGGGCATCACGTCCCCGTTGCTGCGACACCCCGGTGCGGTCGCATCCACCGCGATGACCATCGACGAGTTGTCCGAGGGGCGAATGATCCTCGGCTGGGGCGTGGGCGGCCACGAGTCGCTCGGACCGTTCTCGATGTCGACCGACAAACCCGTGGCCGTGGTGCGCGACGCCATCCGCACGGCGGCCGATGTCTTCGCCGGGCTCACCACCGATCTGTACGTCGCCCCGGAGCACGCGGCTCCCCCGAGGACCATTCCTCAGTACGTCGGAGCGCGTGGACCACAGCTCAATCGTTTGGCTTCACGAATGGCCGACGGCGTCTTCCTGTCGGGATTCGACATCGAGAGCGCGCTCGAACCCATTCGCGAGGCGCGTTCGGTGCGACCGATCCACGTGAACCTGTGCATCTCCGTGCGCTACGGCGGAGCGGCCGACGAATGGTCGATCGCCGGCGACGAGTCCGAGGTGGCCGATCAGTTGCGCCGAGCCATCGACCGGCACCGACCGGAGACCATCGGCGTGGCCCTCGTCGATCGCGACCCCCTGCCGGCGATGATCGCGCGCGCCATCGGAACCTTGGGCAGATTGCGCGACTGATCAGCAGTCGCGGGCGACGTCGTACACCAGCATCGTGCAGTCCCGAAACAGATCGCCCATTCTCCGATCGACCTCGTCGACTTGTTCCGGGGTGATGCGCTTCCAGAGTTCCCGACTCTCCCACCAGATCACCGCGTGAATCTCGTGGGGCTCGCTCTCCTCGATCCACATCTGCTTGCGAACGAACCCGGGACACCCCTCGAGGAATCGGCTCCACACCTCTTCCTCGCGCGCCAACCAGACTTCGCGCTCGTCGGGAGACACCCGAAACGTGAGCCACTCGACCACCACACCGGCGACTCTACCCATGCCTATGCTCCCAGTCGGGGGAAACATGAATTCGACATCGATGACACCTCGAAGTTACGACCTCATCGGCCCGGAATCCGCTCGCGCCTCCGAACGCGGACTGGCCGGAGCCGACTGGTATCACAGCCCGGTCGATCGCGAGGCGATGCTCGAGATCATGAAGCGCACCAATCTTCGCGCGAGCCTCGACACCATCGCGTGGCTGATGTTGACGATCGCCGCGGGTGCATGGGTCGTGATGTCTTGGGTCTCCTGGTGGACCATCCCCGCCATGTTCGTGTACGGAACGCTGTACGGATCGGCTTCCGACGCCCGGTGGCACGAGTGCGGTCATAGAACCGCGTTCAAGTCGAAGACCGCGAACCTCGTCGTGTACCACATCGCGTCTTTCATGGATGTGAGAGAACCGGTTTCATGGCGATGGAGCCACAATCGTCACCACGCCGACACCATCATCGTCGGACGCGACCCCGAGATCGCCTACCAACGACCCATCAGGGTCTGGAGAATCGTGGCCGACATGTTCGGCATCCTCAGCACCTGGGCCGAGTTCCAGAAGTACGCCGCCAACGTGCGCGGCCGACTGACACCCGCGGCCGCCGATTACGTTCCCGCGCGCGAGGTCTCTCGCTCCGTCTTCTGGGGACGCGTGCACGTCACGATCTGGCTCGTGGTGATCGCGACCGCGGTCGCCACCACCAGCCTTCTTCCGTTGATCTTGATCGGCCTACCCTCGCTGTACGGACGCTGGTTGCTGGTGGTGTTCGGAACGACCCAACACGCCGGTCTCGCCGAAGACGTGCTCGACCACCGACTGAACACGCGCACGGTTCGCATGAATCCGGTGTCGAGGTTCTTGTATCTCAACATGAACTACCACCTCGAGCACCACATGTTCCCGTCGGTTCCGTACCGCAATCTCCCGAAACTGCACGCCCTCGTGCGCGACGACCTGCCCGCGCCACACCGTGGAATGGTGGCCGCGTATCGCGAGATCATCCCGGCATTGTGGAGGCAGCGTCGCGACCTCGATCACGACGTGCGACCGGCGTTGCCGTCAGCGCCCGCGTGACTCGCCGGCCCACTTGCCGATCAGTCGGCCCGACAACCAGCCGAAGAAGAGGAACACGCTGACACCGAGCGCGCTCGACAGAATCACCGAAGCGAACAGTTGCTCGCCTTCCAACCGATTCGCGTAACGCTTGAGCAATTGCCCGATGCCCACTTCGCCCTGACCGAAGAAGAAGTCGCCGACGATGGCCCCGATCACCGAAAGGCCCGCCGAGATGCGCAATCCCGCGAAAACCGCGGGAAGAGCGGCCGGGAACATCAATCGACGCAGACGCGTCAATCGATTGGCTTTGTGCAAAGTGAACAGGTCGTGCATGCCCTGATCGGCCGACAGCAAACCGAAGAGGGTGTTCACCACGATCGGGAACAGCGCGATGATCACGCACACCAGCACCCGCGAGGCGAATCCGTATCCGAACCAGAAACCGATGAGGGGCACGATGGCCAGGATGGGAATCGCCTGCAGGACGACCGCGTAGGGAAAGATCGCCCGCTCCACCACTTTGGCCTGACTCATGACGATGGCCAGCAGGAACCCCAAAAGAATCGCGATCAGCAGTCCCCAGAACGCCACCTTGGTGCTCGACCACATTCCTTCGAGCATCGTGGACAAGTTGTCCCAATCAGCGAAGCCCACGCTCCAAACCTCGTGCGGTGGCTGCAAAAGGAATCGACGCTTCGGATCCAGCACCACGAGGCTGATGAAGTACCAGACACCCAGAATGATGACCCCGACCGCGAGCGGAGGAAGAACGGATCCGGCCACGGATGCTCCGCGGGATTGCACGGACGCTCCGCGCGATTGCACGGCGAGCGGCATCGCGCCGGCTTGCACCGACTCGACGTCGGCCGGATCGTGAATCTGGTCGTCGACGCTCATGAGTGCGCTCCTCTCAGGGCCAAACTGACTTGTCCGCAGATCTCGGCGAAACGGGCATCGAATCGCAGGTCGGGATGGCGGGGATAGTCGAACGGCACGTCGAAGGACGCGACCAGGCGGCCGGGGCGCGCCGACATCACGTGAACCTTCGTCGAGAGGTACACCGCCTCGCTGATGGAGTGGGTGATGAAGAGGCCGGCGAAACGTTCCTGCTCGAACAAACGCAGTGTTTCCTCGTTGAGCCGCTCGCGAGTGATCTCGTCCACCGCTCCGAAGGGCTCATCGAACAGGAACACCGGGGGCTTCAAGGTGAGGGTTCTGGCGAGCGAGGCACGCATGCGCATGCCACCGGAGAGCGACCGGGGGTAATGGTTCTCGAATCCACGCAATCCCACGAGATCGATGGCGTCCTCGGCGAGCTTGACGCGTTCCTCTTTGTCGTATCCATGCAGCTCGGCGAGAAGTTCCACGTTCCGTCGAACCGTGCGCCACGGCAGAAGCGTGGCGTCCTGAAAGACGTAACCGATGCGATCACGATCGACCGAGATCTCGCCCGACGAGGCCTCGAGCAAACCGGACGCGATCTTGAGCAACGTGGATTTGCCGCATCCCGATGGGCCCACGATGGTCACGAACTCCCCCTTGGCCACGTCCAAGGAGACGTCCGACAACGCCTTCGTGCCGTCGGGGAACGTCATCGACACGTTCCGGAAGGACAACGGGGACTGCGACATTCGAACTCCAAACTGGGACCTCGTGCCCCGCTCCTCGATCATAGTCGTGGCCGTCGTCGGGGTCGTCGGGATCGGCTCGATCGATCACCGGTTGATCTTCACCGGTTGATTGTCATCGGTTGATTGTCATCGGTTGATTTTTCGTTCAATAGTCGACGAACCCGAAAGGGGGCCCTCGTGAATCAACTACTCTCGCGTTCACTGGCTCCACGTGGTGTGGGCCGAAAAGGGGAGGAACAATGAGAAACACGACGAGAAGCAAGAAGGCCCGCCTTCTGCTGGCGCTTCCGCTCGTCGCCGTCGGTGCCGTCAGCGCCTGCGGCGGAGACGACGGTGGCTCGGCTGGCGAATCGGGCGGAGAGGGCGTTCTCTCGGACGCCTGCCCGGCGAACATGGTCATCCAGACCGACTGGTTCCCGGAGTCCGAGCACGGAGCGCTGTACCAGATGTTGGGCGAGGACTACTCGGTCGACGTCGCCAAGAAGATCGTGTCGGGAACCTTGATCGATTCCTCCGGCAACGACACCGGCATCACCCTCGAGGTTCGCACGGGCGGTCCCGCCATCGGCTTCCAGCCCGTCTCGGCCACCATGGCCGCCGACGAGTCGATCACCATGGGCTACGCCGCCACCGACGACCAGGCCTTCAGCTACGGCGACATTCCGTTGCTGGCAGTGGTCGCTCCTCTGGAAATCAACCCGCAGATCATCATGTGGGATCCCGAGACCTACCCCGACGTGGAGACCATCGCCGATCTCGGCGAGCAGGGCATCACCATGAACGTGTTCGCGGGTGGCACCTACCTCGAGGTCTTCAAGGCCGAGGGCGTGGTGAGCGAGGACCAAATCGACCCGTCGTACGACGGTGGCCCGAGCCGCTTCATCTCCGAGGGCGGAAAGATCGCTCAGCAGGGATTCGCCTCCGCCGAGCCGTGGCAGTACAAGAACGAGTTCACCGAGTGGGGCAAGGACGTCAAGTACCAGCTGATCCACGACGCCGGATTCGAGATCTACGCCGCGACCTTGGCCATTCGTCAGGCCGACAAGGAAGCGCTCTCCGACTGCCTCAAGCTGTTCGTGCCGATCGTGCAGCAGGCGGCCATCGACTTCGTGAACAGCCCTGATCGGGCCAACGCGATCATCATCGATGCCGTCGAGCAGTACGCCGACTTCTGGGTGTACGGCGAGGGTGTGGCCGCGTACTCGGTCGAGACCCAGAAGGAGCTCGGCTTGGTCGGTAACGGACCGAACGACACCCTGGGTGACTTCGACTTCGATCGTGCCAACGCCGCCCTCCAGAAGATGAAGGACGCTGGCCTCGACGTGCCGGCCGACCTCACCGCGGAGGACATGTACACCAACGAGTTCATCAACCCCGAGATCGGTCTCTGATCTCGCGAACACCGAACGTGGTGAAAGGGGGCCGGGCAACCGGCCCCCTTTTGCGTTCTTCAGCTCCGATGTCGGAAAGCGGCGATTTCCACCAACGCGTTCGCGAACGATTCCACCGCTCCGGCGAACAGGCGGGCTCCGTCGCTCGCGTTGGCCGATGTCGGATCACCGATGTGGCCATGATCGCCGAAATCGTTGCTCAACCACCCGAACTGGACGGAGCCTCCGAACCGAACCATCTCGTTGTGCGCCAAGTGTTCGGGTACCGCCCGTACCGCCTTGGACATGTCCACCAAATCGGGGCGTAGATGCAGCATCAACGAGGTCTCCTCGGCGCCACCATGAATGCCCATCCCCAACTCCGATGGTGCGGAGCCTCCTCCCTGATCCGCGGGCATCGACGGATGCGCCAGGAAGGTCTCCAATCCGAACTGCAGACGAAGCTCGCGGTTCGCCATGGCCACCAAAGCGCTGTTCCCGCCGTGCCCATTCAGGAAAACCAACTTGCGCACCGGTGTGGCGGCCACACAGCGTCCGAGATCTTCCAGCACGCTCAACATCGTGCGAGCCGACATCCAGATCGTTCCGGGATTCCATGCGTGTTCGTTGCTCTTGGTGTACGCGATGGGAGGCAGGAGCCACGCGTCGACACCGCGCTCCACGGCGACCGGAACCGCGGCTTCGGCGACCGCCTCGGCCACCGCCAAATCGGTGATCAGCGGAAGATGAGGACCGTGCTGCTCGATCGCTCCGAGTGGTTGAACGAGGACCGACGAGGGCGACAACGCACGCTCCACCTCGGGGCCTCGCAGATGGGAGAGATGGCGCGACGACACGATCGCAGGTTATCCGTTCGGGCATGATGGAGAGATGAGCGCCATGAACACCGCAGCCGACGTGGTGGTGATCGGCGCCGGACACAACGGCCTGATCGCCGCCTCGTACCTCGCGCGCGCCGGTCGTCGCGTGGTGTTGCTCGAGGCGCGCGACTCGGTCGGAGGTTGTTCGTCGACGGTCGGTTTCGGTGGTTCGCTCGTCAACATCTGCAACTGCGATCACATCACGTTTCGCACGACGCCGGTGATGGAGGAACTGCGACTCGCCGAGCACGGCCTCGAGTACTTGGACGTCGAACCCAATCAGGTCAACATCCCGTGGGACGGTGGCGCCGCTTGGCCCATCATGCACTCCGTCGAGCAGACCCTCGAGGGCCTCGCCCTCACGCACCCCCATCAAGTGGACGCCTACCGTCGCTACGCGAAGGCGGCCATTCCCGTGGCTCGACTCGTTCTCGACGCCGCGGCGGCGGGCCCCGAACGTCATCGCCTCGTGTCCACCGTGCTGTCCAAGGGCGGCGCCGGAGCGCGACGCTTGCTCCTCTGGAGCCGCATGAGTGCCGCCGATGTGATGCGCCAGTTCTTCGACGACGAAGCGGTGTACGCGCCCGCGCTCGCCACCGGGCCGGTCGTGTGGGGGCTGTCACCCGAATTGCCGGGCACCGGCCTGGGTGCACTCACCTACGCGTTTCGTCATGTCGCCGCGGTCGGTCGCCCGCGCGGAGGCAGTGGAATGCTCGCCGCGTCGTTGGCGCGCTCGTTCGCTTCGTTCGGAGGTGATCTGCGCACGTCCACCGCGGCATCGGCGATCGTCATCGAGAATGGTCGCGTGCGCGCCGTGCGAACCGCCAACGGAGAAACGATCGACACCCGCATCGTGGTGTCCGCCGCGGACCCTCGTCGCACGATCCTCGATTGGCTCGAGAACCCGCCCGCGGGAGCCGGTCCCATGATCGAACGCTGGCGCACCCAAGGACACCAACAAGGTTACGAGAGCAAGATCGACGGAATCATCGACGAGATCCCGCGCTACAAGCAGGTCGATCGGGACATCTTCGATCGCATCGGAGCCAACCCCGACGTCGCATCCACGATGATCGTTCCTTCGGTCGCGGCCATGCACCGCGCGTTCCTCGACATTCCCTCGGGCCGCATCGCCGATCGCCCCATCTTCTTCGCCAACATTCCGAGTGCGCTCGACCCCACCATGGCGCCGAACGGTGGCCACGTTTTCAGCCTCGAGGCCCTCTTCACTCCGTACGCGTTGGCCGGAGGATGGCCGAACTCACCCGAACCTCGACGTTGGTTGGATCGCTATTCGGATCTGCTCGAGAATCGTCCGCTGGACTCCATGTCCACCTGGCGGGCCATGACCCCCGACGTGTACGAATCCGACTTCCACATGCCCGAGGGACACGCCACGAGTTTCGCCGGCGGACCGTTGGCGGCGTTGCGCGGCAAACCGCGCGAGTTGGTTCGCTACGAGACCGACATCCCGGGCCTGTACCTGTGCGGCGCCGCCACGTTCCCCGGCGCCGGAATCTGGGGCGCCAGCGGACGCCATTGTGCGACCCGCGTTTTACGTCACGACTGATCGCAGGTCGTGACTGATCAGGCGTCGAGCGCGACGCCGGCGCGACGGACCACCGGTTCCTGATCGCTCCAGGGGAAATTGATC
>JAIXWJ010000025.1 GCA_027491335.1 Actinomycetes bacterium
CCGAGATGGAGCCCATCACCTGGCCCGAGTTCGCCAACGTGCACCCGTACGCCGCCGAGGACGAGACCGAGGGTTATCGGACTCTCATCGACGATCTCGAGCGAATGCTCGTCGTGGTCACCGGATACGACGCCGTGAGCCTGCAGCCGAACGCCGGAAGTCAGGGCGAGTTCGCCGGGTTGCTGGCGATCCGGGCCTACCACCGCAGTCGCGGAGACATGGATCGCATCGTCTGTCTCATTCCCTCCAGCGCTCACGGCACCAATGCGGCCAGTGCCGTCATGGCGGGCATGTCGGTGGTCGTGGTGGCCTGTGATGCCGGCGGCAACGTCGACATCGACGACCTGCGAACCAAGGTGGCCGAGGCGGGTCATCGATTGGCGGCGATCATGGTCACCTATCCGTCCACGCACGGTGTCTTCGAGGACCACATCACCGAGATCTGTCGGGTCGTGCACGACGGAGGCGGGCAGGTGTACGTGGACGGAGCGAATCTGAACGCTCTGGTGGGGTTGGCGCGGCCTGGCGTGTTCGGAGCCGACGTCAGCCATCTGAATCTGCACAAGACGTTCTGCATTCCCCATGGTGGTGGTGGCCCCGGTGTTGGCCCGGTCGCGGTGCGTTCCCACCTTGCACCGTTCCTGCCCGGTCATCCGTTGGCGATGGACTCTCCCGTCGGACCGGTGTCGGCGGCTCCCTTCGGTTCGGCCGGGATTCTTCCGATCTCGTGGGCCTACGTTCGGTTGATGGGAGCGCGCGGATTGCGCACCGCCACCGAGATGGCCATCGTCAACGCCAACTACGTCGCCCGACGCCTCGACGCGCACTTCCCGATCCTCTACACCGGGGCGAACGGTCACGTGGCGCACGAGTGCATCATCGACCTCCGTCCCATCACCAAGGAGACGGGTGTCACGGTGGACGACGTGGCCAAGCGATTGATGGATCATGGTTTCCACGCCCCCACCATGAGTTTCCCCGTGGCCGGAACGCTGATGATCGAGCCGACCGAGAGCGAGACGAAGGCCGAACTCGATCGCTTCTGCGACGCGATGGTGGCCATTCGCGTGGAGATCGATCAGATCGCCAACGGCGAAATCGCGGTGGACGAGAGTCCCTTGCGACACGCGCCGCACATGGTCGCGGACCTGGTGGGCGAATGGCAGCGGGCCTATGCCCGCACGGCCGGACACCCCGGATCATCGGCTTATCACGCGCCGGTCGGACGAATCGATGCGGCCTATGGTGACCGCAATCTCGTCTGCACGTGCGAACCGCTGGAGTCCTACGCCTCCTCGCGTTGATAGCGCCGATAGTTTGCGCACATGGCCGTCGACGAGAGTTCGCCCAAGTCAAACGATTCCGGTGCCACGGGAGGCATGCCCGGTGTGGCCGATCTGCTTTCTCTGCTCGGTGGTGCCTCGCCGCTGATTGCCGTCGGTCGCGTGGTCGAAACGGTCACCCAGGTGGCCGGAGAGATCGTGAAGTCGATCGCCACGTTGAACGACACCATGAACGAACTCAATCGCGTCGCGCACCGGGTGAACGATCTGCTGGACGAGATCGAAGGTCCGATCAAGGAGATCGTGCCCACGGTGCAAGCGACCGTGAAGCAGGCCCGCGGCACGTTGAAGAAGGTCGATGGTGTGATCGGTCAGGTCGGAACTCTGCCGGCCGACGTCACCAAGGCCGTGTCGACATTGGGCGATCTGGCCGGACGACTCGCACCGCTCACTCAATTCGCGGAGATGGCCGGCGGAATGTTCGGGATGAAGTCGACGCCATCCAGCTGACACCCGTCATCATCCGGGTGTCGCCGGTCATCGTTTCGCGATGAACGGGGTGGGAACGATTCGTCCCGCGAGTTCACTCCCCCGAACGTCGATGGTGATCTCGTCGCCCGGTCGGCACTCGGGCGACATCAAGGCCAGCGCGATTCCATGTCCGAGGATCGGAGAGAAGTTGCCACTGGTGACGACTCCCACATCCGTGGGTCCGTTCGTTCCCGCCCGTCGCACGACGCACTCGGCTCGCGGAGGGCGACGTCCCTCGGTGGCGATACCGCGCAGAACGCGCGCCACGCCCCGTTCCTTTTCGGCCAGAAGCGCGGGTCGGCCGATGAAGTCCCCCTTGGTCCACGAGACGACCCATTCGAGATCGGCTTGCAGCGGGGAGATTCCCGGCCCCAGTTCGTGACCGTGCAAGGGAAGGGCCGCCTCGAGACGCAATGTGTCCCGGGCCCCCAGACCGGCCGGAAGTATTCCCGCTGCGAGTATCGCCTTCCACAACGTGGCGGCCATGGGGGCCGGAACGGCGATCTCCAACCCGGCTTCGCCGGTGTACCCGGTGCCGGCCACGGTGCACGGCGTGTCGTTCCACTGGCAGGTGGCGACGCGGAAGCGACCCACGGCGGCGGCCTCGGGGAAGAACGTGGCGACTCGCTCGCGCGCCTGCGGGCCCTGCACGGCGATCACGGCTCGCGATGTCGTGGTGTCCTCTCCCCCGATGGCGGCGATCACGCGATCGGTGTTGGAGGCGTTCGGCATGACGTCGAACGTCCGCTCGTCGACCCACCACACGATGATGTCGTCGAGCACCGATGCATCCGACGGATCGAGCAAGTGCGTGTACTGGGCGCGCCCCGGTTCGATTTTGTGCAAATCGTTGGTGAACGCGTTCTGCAAACGATCGAGTGCGTCGGCTCCGTGCACGCGAACCGTGCCGAGGTGGGACACGTCGAACGCGACCGCCGATTCGCGACACGCCAGATGCTCGGCGAGAGTGCCGGTTTCGTACTGGAGTGGCATGTCCCATCCACCGAACGGCGTCAGGCGCGCTCCAAGGGCGCGATGTTCGGCGTCGAGCGGCGAAACCTTCATGCCGTGACCGGATCAGACCGCGCGACGTCGGGCGGTCTCGTCGTTCTCGCTCAAGGCGGGATACAGCTCGACGATGCGGCCATCGACCTGATCCTTCACTTGTGCCAGTGGCAACAAGTTGAGGACGCCTTGACCCCGTCGCACGACGTCGATGAGTTCGTCGCCCTGACAAAGAACGACGGACGAACCGTTGATGACGAGGTGCGCCGACGTGAGGTCGGCGTCGACGTTGTCGCGCAGGTAACGAAAGACCTCGCGCACGGACTCCAGACGGATGCCGGCATCCAGAAGGCTCTTGACCATGCGCAGTTCGAGAAGATTGCGATATCCGTAATGACGACGAGACCCGCTTCCGGTGGCGTCGGCCAACGACGGACGGACGAGGTCGGTGCGCGCCCAGTAATCCAGTTGGCGATACGTGATGCCGACGATGTCGGCGGCCTGCTTGCCGGTGAAGGCTGTCTGGTTGTTGCTCATGGTCGCTCCACTGCCTTGGGTGACACCGGTGTAGTTACACCGCCGTGGCAGGGTACGGCTGGACTCCCCGAGCGTCAACGTTCACCACGTTGGCCGTCCATCGGCCCTGCTCAGCGAGCGGTCCCGATGAGCGAACTCCGCTCGCCCATGGTCGACCCGGTCGTTCAGGGCTTGAAGTCGTCGGGGTTGATGTTCTCGATGAAGTCGCGAAACTCGCCCAGCAGCTCGGACTCGTCGACCGTCTCCAGTTCGGCGGCCAAACCGTCGGCATCGTCGCCGTCGTCATCCGTGGAATCGCCGAGGTCGGCGAACTTGCCCGCATCGTCGATCACGGCGGTCGTGCACTGGATGTGGGTTCCGGTGCGCACGGCGACGGCCACCGCATCGGACGGTCGACACGACACCTTGACGACGCCGGTGCGAGTTTGGAGCACCAACTCGGCGTGGAACACGCCATCGATCACGTCGGTGATGAGCACCTTGTCGATGATCGCGCCGAGTGCGCCGAGAAGATCGACGATGAGGTCGTGCGTCAGTGGTCGCGGCGGTTCGAGTCCGTCGAGGGCCCATTGGATGCTGGCCGCCTCGGGCTTGCCGATGTAGATGGGAAGAACTCGTCGATCTCCGTCGCGTTCGCGCAGGATGACCACGGGGGTGTTGCCCACCACCTCGACGCGCACACCGATGAGTTCGAGGTCGACCATGCGCCGAGCGTAGCCCCTGTCGTGTGGCCCGGCGCATCGGTCGACGACGTCCGGACATTCGTCGGGGACGCTCGTCGACGTCCGTCGAGCGGCGACCCGTTATCCGTTGTCGCGGAGCGAACCGTTATCTGTTGTCGCGGAGCGACCCGTTATCTGTTGTCGCGGAGCGACCCGAGGGCCCGCGCGAGCAGGATGGCGCGCAAGCGCGATCCGAGATCGGACAGATCATCGAGCAAGTCGTTCGATTCCGTGCGTGATTCGGGTGAGCGGCGACGCAACACCGGAAGAACGCGTTGTTCGAAGAGACCGGCCTCGCGTTCGGCCGAGGTCTTCCACGCCTTCAGGTGACGAATGTCGATTCCGGCGTCCGCGAAGCCCTTTGCGACTTCGGCGATGGCCAGGTCGTGCTCGTCGTACAGGCCTTGACCGCCATGGGCCGCCACCATGCCGTACCGCTCCAACTCCACCAATCCGTCGGCGTCCAAACCCGACAAGGTCAGGATTTCCTCACGGCTGTAGGTGGCCGGGCGTCCCACGGCGTCGGAGGGATCCGGCGGTGCCGGTCGCTTGGGGGCCTTGTCGGCGATGGAGGGCACGGCCTTGATGATGCGCGCCGCGGGATGACCCTTCGAGGGCTTGGCGTCGTGCGACGCGGGTTCGACGGTCGTGTCACTGGGGACGTCGTCGGCGGAAGGCGGCTCGGGCAACACGACGTTCTTGATGCCCCGGGGCGTGTCACGTTCGATGCCGGCCGGCGGTGTGTCGAGACGGTCCTTGATCACGCGCAGCGGGAGGAACTTTTCCTTCTGTTCGCGCAGGATGTACTTCAGGCGATCGACGTCGTCCTCGTAGAACTTGCGATAACCCGACGCGGTGCGCTCGGGAACGATCAGACCTTGACTCTCGAGGAACCGGATCTTGGAAATCGTCACGTCGGGGAACTCTTCGAGCAACAGACCGAGCACCTCGCCGATGGAAAGGTAGGGACGCTCCGAAGCCGACTTGTTGCTCATGATTCCGTGTTCATGCTTCGTTCGATGGACCGAGGTAGATCAAACGGAAACGACCGATCTGGATCTCGTCACCCTGCTGAAGAACGGTGGACTCCACCGGCTTCTGATTCACGTAGGTTCCGTTCAGCGATCCGGCGTCACGCAACACGTATTCGGATCCCTGACGCGAGATCTCTGCATGCCGACGCGACACCGAGATGTCGTCGAGGCTGATGTCGCTGTCGGGGTGGCGGCCGAGTTTGGTGATCGCGTTCGCCAGCACGAATCGATCGCCGGCTTGGGGTCCACTACGAACCATCAAGGTTCCGGCGGTGTCGGGCAGCGTGCGAAGGTCGACCGAGGCGTTGTCCTGCGGTCCGAGCGCGTCCTGGAGCGGGTCCACCTTGGCGATCACGACGGTCTTGTCACCGTCCACCGACAGCGCGTTTCCGCACGAACTGCAGAAGTACGCGTCCTCTTGATTCTTGTGTCCGCATTTGGTGCAGAAATTCGCCACGTCAGGCTCCGATCAAAGCGGAGTAATCGGCGGCCGACATCAGGTGCGACGTGTCGATGGAACCCGCCGCCGTGATCTCGCAGATCCAACCGGCTCCGTACGGGTCCGAGTTCAACAAGGAAGGATCGGAGTCGAGATCGGCGTTCACCGCGGTGACGGTTCCCGAGACCGGCGCGTAGATGTCGGACACGGACTTGGTGGATTCGACCTCGCTGAACGAGTCGCCCACCGACACTGCCATTCCGGTGTTCGGCGCTTGCACGTACACCACGTCGCCCAAGGCGTCCTGAGCGAAGTCGGTGATACCGATGCGCGCCACCGATCCGTCGATGCGAACCCACTCGTGGTCTTTCGAATACAGGAGATCGGCGGGAACGCTCATACGGGCACCAATCTAGTCGTCGATGGAGGCGGGTTCGCGTGGTTCTCGACCCCTTCCGCGCATGCTCCGTCGAATCGTCGGAACGTACGCGATGGCCGTGTAGTAACTGAGGGCCAGTCCGATCGGTCCGGCCACCCAGGCGAAGGCCTCGAAGAAGTCCCGGACCCCGATCGCGCTGTTTCCCATCACGAATCCGGGGAAGGTGAACATCAGCAGGAAGGTGGCCCACTTGCCGAGATACGTGACGTCGAACCGCTCCATGCCGAAAAACAGTTTGAGCACGGCGACGGTGGCACCGAAGGAGATCTCCCGAACGAGCACCGCGACGCAGAACCACCACGGCGCCGACCCGTCGATCATGATGCAGACGATGGCGACGATGAACATCAATCGGTCGGCAGTGGGGTCGAAAATCTTGCCGAACTCGCTGACCTGTCCGAAACGTCGGGCGACCCAGCCGTCCACCCAGTCGGTGGCGCCCAGAAGACCGAGCAGCCAGGCCGCGTAAGCCCGATCGTCGCGTCCGAGCAGCAACCACACGAAAATCGGCAGGCACAACAAACGAATCAGGGTGATCAGGTTGGGCCAGGTGGCGATCCCGAGATCTTCTCGTCGGCCAGCACGTCGAATATCAGGCTCGGTCGTCACCGAAGATCCTCTCGTCGTGCCCCCGTGATTCCACGTTCGAACGCTACATCAGGGCGCCTCGTCGGGGGTCGTGGGACGACACGACCGACGACGTCTAGTCTCGCGACATGAGCAACGTGCGTGGGGGTCTACTCGACGGCCAAGTGGTCATCGTGACGGGTGCGGGGTCGGGAATGGGAGCCGCGTTCGCCCGCCGACTGTCGAACGACGGCGCCCACGTGGTCGTGAACGACGTCGACGAGGTCGCGGCCGGTGAGGTGGCCAGGGAGATCGGCGGCGAGGTCGCGGTTTTCGACGTGGCCGACTCCTCGGGTTTCGACGCGGCGGTGGATCGGATCGTCGCGCATCACGGTCGGCTGGACGTGATGATCAACAACGCCGGCATCGCTCCCCCGCGTGACGAGGCCCGGACGATGCTGAACTATGCGAACCAGGCCAAGCGAATGGAAGGCCGACTGTCCGAGTTGGAACCCGTCGACTACACGGTCGGTTTGAGCGACGAACACTGGGACCGCATGATTCGGGTGCACCTGTACGGCACCTTTCACGGAACACGCGCCGCGTTGCGACACATGACCCCGCGCCGCTCGGGCTCGATCGTGAACATCTCGTCGATCCTCGGACTTCGACCGGCGCCCGGCGCGCCCCATTACAGCGCGGCCAAAGCGGGCATCATCGCCCTCACGAAGTCCACCGCTCAGGAGGTGGCTCCGTTCGGCGTTCGCGTGAACGCCGTGTGTCCCGGCTGGGTGGACACTCCGTTGTTGGCGCCCTTCGACGAGATCACGCGCGCGGCGATCGTCATGCAGACGCCCGTGGGACGCATGGCCCGACCGGAGGAGCTCGCCGAGGTGGTGCGGTTCCTCGCCGGACCGGAGTCCTCGTACTGCGTGGGTGAGGTCTTCCCGGTCTCGGGAGGTTGGGTCTGATGCCGACCGTCTTCACGCACATCATCGACGGTCGTATTCCCGGCACCTTCGTGTGGCGCGACGAACGATGCGTCGCTTTCATGTCGATCAATCCGATGGCGCCCGGTCACACCCTCGTGGTCCCCATCGCCGAGGTCGATCACTGGGTGGACGGTGACCCGGATCTGATCGCGCATCTGTTCGAGGTGACTCGGATCATCGGAGTGGCCCAGAAGGTGGCCTTCGGTTGCGAGCGAGTCGGAGTGATCCTGGCCGGCTACGAGGTGCCCCACACGCACGTGCACGTGATCCCCACCAACGACATGCGCGAGCTGTCCTTCGCGAACGCCGCCAGCAGTGTCGATCGTGCCGATCTGGAATCCGCGGCGGAGGCCATTCGCGTGGAGTTGCGACGTTCGGGTCACGAACAGGTGGTCTGATCGGAGCGATCACACGGCTTCGATGAGCGTTGGATCGTTGTTGCGAACGGAGTTCACCGCCGTGCCCACGTCACGAGGTTCCAGGATCCCCTCGTCGGCGGGCACCATCAACTCGACGAGTCGGTCGGTCGCCGTGCCGCCCGGCCCGACCGTCAGCCAGTCGCTCCAGTCGTCCTCCTCGAGGATCACCGGCATTCGGTCGTGGATGGGCGACATCGTGGAGTTGGCCGCGGTGGTGATGACGCAGCAGGAGTGCAGGACCGGAACTTCGTCACCGGCCATTGGGTCGCGCCATGACGCCCACAGTCCCGCCACGGCGAGCGGGCGCCCATCGCGCCGCGTGACGTAGACCGGTCGCTTGGGCGCTTTGGGGCCCCGGGGGTCGATGCCGACGGTTCGCCATTCGTAGAAACCGTCCATGGGAATGATGCAACGTTTCGTCGGAACGGACGACCGGAAGGAGGGCTTCTCCAACACGGTCTCGGAACGAGCATTGATGAGACGAGCGGCTCCGGTCGCGTCCTTGGCCCAGTGCGGAACGAGCCCCCACTGGAAGCGTCCGAGTCGTCGGGTTCCCTTGCTGTCGAGGGCCACGGCCATGATCCGCGAGGTTGGTGGCACGTTGTAGTTCGGGAGGAATCCGTCGAAGAGGGTCGGTGACGGTGGCTCAGCTCCGAAGACCTCGGCGACCGCGTCGGGTGAGGTGAGCGACGTGAATCGTCCGCACATGGGTGTCACGGTAACCGCAATCGGGTGACCGCGATCCCGCTCTAGTACGGTGACGTCCGTTGTTCGAACCCACCCAGGAGGAACCTCATGTCGCCCACGGCCACCGACGCCACCAACGCTCCGGTCGATCTCGGATTCGCGGCTTTCGATGCCGACAACCACTACTACGAAGCCGAGGACGCGTTCACCCGACACATTCCCCGCGACATGGCCAAGCGTTGCATGCAGTGGGCCGAGATCGACGGCAAGAGGCGACTGTTGGTCGGGGGTCGAGTCAACCGATTCATTCCGAACCCCACGTTCGATCCGGTGTCCAAGCCCGGTGCGCTCGACGCCTATTTCCGCGGGCAAGTGGCCGGAGACGACATGCGCAAGTTGTTCGGTGAGCTCGATCCCATCAGCCCCGCCTATCGCGACCGTGACGCCCGCGTCGCGTTGATGCGCCAACAGGGGTTGGAGGGCGCGATGTTCTTCCCCACGTTGGCCGTCGGCATGGAGGAATCACTGCGTCACGATCCGGTCGCTTTGTGCGCGGCTTTTCGCGCCTTCAATCGTTGGTTGGAAGAAGATTGGGGTTTCGCGTATCAGGACATGATTTACGCCGCCCCCTACATCACCTTGACCGATCCTCAGTGGGCGGTCGAGGAAGCGGACTGGGCGATCTCCAAGGGCGTGAAGGTTGTCGTCATGCGCACGTCGCCGGCAATCGACCCCGCCGGTGGTACCCGCTCCCCCGGCGACTCCATCTTCGACCCGTTCTGGGCCCGTCTGGCCGAGGCCAACGTCGCGGTGGCGTTCCACTCCGGTGACGCCGGTTACGGCAAGTACATCGACGATTGGGAGCCCTTCGGCGACTTCGAGGCGTTCAAGTCATCTCCCATGCGCGTCATGACGAGCGATCGCGCACCATTCGACATGTTCGCCGTTCTGGTGTGCCATGGCGTGTTCACTCGTCATCCGAAGTTGCGCACGGCATCCATCGAAGCCGGCGCCGATTGGGTGCCGAACCTGGTGAAGAAATTCAAGAAGGCCTATTCGCAGCAGCCGTTCATGTTCGCCAAGGATCCGGTGGAGCAGTTCCGCGAGCACGTGTGGGTGGCTCCGTTCTACGAGGACGACATCGACCTGTTGGCCGAGGTTCTCGGCGACGATCGTCTGTTGTTCGGTAGCGACTTCCCGCATGCCGAAGGTCTGGCGGTTCCCACCCGATTCGTTCACGACATCGCTGGCTTCTCGCCCGAAGCCGTCCGACGGGTGATGCGCGACAACGCGCGCGAGTTCCTCGCGTTGGGCGGAGCCTGATCATGGTGATGCCGAACGTCGGCCCCGGTGGTCTGGGGATCATCGAAACCATGATGGGGTTCCCCGATCCCGACCCGCGACGTCTGTACGAGTTCTTCCGCGGAAACATCCGCGACAAGGAGAGCAAGGAGACGATGTTCCCGGTCGAGTACTTGTTCAAGCAGAACGTTCCCGGAGCGCTGACCGAGGACATCGATCCCGTGGAGGTGGCCATCAACACCATGGATCACTTCGGCATCGATCGTTCCATGATCGGCATCGAGGGTGACCCCGGTCTGCGAGCACTGACCGAGTATCCCGAGCGATTCATTCCCTCGTGCAGTGCCGATGCCAACAACGGTGTCGATGAAGTGCGCAAGATTCGTCGTCTTCACGACGAGCACGGATTGAAGGCGGTGGGCACGTTCCCCGCCGGATGCACACCCCAGGTGCCCATCGACCACGCTCGTTGGTATCCGATCTACTCGGTGTGCGCCGAGTTGGGTATCCCGATCTTCATCTGCGCCGGAATCCCCGGACCCCGGGTTCCGAGCATGTGTCAGCACGTGGAGTTGCTCGACATCGTGTGTTACGACTTCCCCGAACTCAAGATCGTGACTCGACACGGCTGCCAGCCCTGGACGGAGTTGATGGTGAAGCTGATGTTGAAGTGGCCCAACCTCTACTACTCCACCAGTGCGTTCGCGCCCAAGCACTACGACCCGCGCATCATCGATTACGCGAACACCCGTGGTGCCGATCGCGTGATCTACGCGGGCTACTGGCCGATGGGGCTCACCTACGAGCGCATCATGGGTGACATGCCCCACGTTCCTTTCAAGGATCACGTGTGGCCCAAGTTCCTGCGCGAGAACGCTTTGGCGGTGCTGGGTCTTCCCGACGTGCAATGACGCGTGCCGTGCCGAAGACGTGGGGGTTCGTTGTCGGTGGGTTAGCGACAGTTTTGATTTCGATGTTTTTCCCGCTGGATGGAACGAGGTCGATTGCCGCCTCCGAGATCGGCGAATTCGTCGGAACATCGGGAGGCGGAAGCGCGAGTTCGGGTGCTCGGCTTTTCGCGGCGAACCTTTTCGTGGAGATCATCGCCTCCCAAGTTCTCGAAAAAGACGGGGACGCGGTCTCGGTGGGAGTTGTCGACGTGGGCGGGGTCCCGTTCGGGTCGGTGCGGCAACGCGGTTCGGCCGAACCCGCTCTGACGATCGACACGCCGTTTCGTATGGCCAGCGTCAGCAAGACGGTCACCGCCACGGTGGTCCTTGGGCTGGTCGACGACGGGTTGCTCTCGCTCGATGATCGGCCGGTCGCCGCACTTTTGGATCGTCGTGGGGTGTCGTGCGGCATCGAGGGACTTTCCGACATTCGGGTGCGCGATCTGTTGGCCCACACCTCCGGGTTCGACTCGGGAAGGGAGTGGTTCTTCGACGAGGTGGTGGACGACACCCGGGAGCTCCTCGGCCGATTCTGCTCGAGCGGCCTGCGCACATTGCCCGGCGCCTCCTATCGCTATAGCAACCTCAACTATCTGCTTCTGGGTTGGTTGATCGAGGACGTGACGGGCACGACGTACGCCGCAGCGGTCGATTCGTTACTCCTCGAACCGAACGATCTTGAGTCGTTTTCTTTTCGGACAGCATCGGCGCTTCAATCGGCTGAGCCGACCTATTACATCGACCCCGGATCGAATTACATGGAGTTACTGGGCGCCGCGGGCGCATGGTCATCGTCGGCAATCGATCTGGCTCGATTCGCACGGATTCTGCGGGCGAGTGAAGTGGATCGTGGTCCGTTGAGTTCCCGGATGTGGGCGGCGATGCGAACTCCGATGAGACTCTCTTCCGGAGGCTCCTCCTGGAGTTACGGACTCGGCTTGCGCCTGTTCTCCGGTGGCAGTTGGGGTCACACGGGTTCCATCGAATCGATCAAGGCGCTCATGATCGGACTCCCCGATGGCGGTTCGGTGGCGGTGTTGGTTGATGGCGATCGGCCGGAGAGAACCGACGACTTGATCGAGATCGTGGCCGAGGCGTGGTGGATGACGCATCACGTGGGCTTCTTGATCGCGATCCCGCCCACGTGAGTCACGCGTGAATCACGGCCGTGGGGCCGAGACGCTGTAGGTCAGCGAGCCGCGGGCCAGATGCTTGCCCGACGTGCGACCATGAACGTTCGCCTCGCAGAAAACGATCGATCGACCGCGCTTCACGACGACACCCTCGGCGACGGCATCCTCCTTCACGAGTGCGGATAGATATTGCACGTGCATGTCGATCGTGCTGTAGCCGATCTCCGGTCCATAGGCCGAACCGATGGCGGGCACGACGACGGCGTCGATGAGCGTGGCGATGGCGCCCCCATGAACGATGCCCATCGGCTGTTCGAGTTCCGGCTTGAACGGCAACACCATCCGGCAGTAGTCGAGACGGACGGCCTCCACGCGCAGACCGACGAGCTTGGGGAAATAGACCCGGTCCCATTGCCCGAAGCGCAGCCAACGTTCCGCGACATCGGCCGAAAGCTCCGCGAACTCGTCTTCCTTGTGATTCATGGGCTCGGTGTGATTCATGGGGACACTGTGTCACGCGCGCCCCCGTTGGGGCAGAATGCGCGGGTGGAGCGGATTCGTCACGATCGGGTGTTGTTGCCCGAAGGGGGTCTGGGTCCGGCGACGATCACCGTGGATGATGGTCGAATCGTGGCCGTCGAGCCGGCGGACTCCGGCACACCTCGCACGATCGGTTCGTCGACGGGCTCGATCCTGGCACCGGCCTTCGTGGATCTGCAGGTGAACGGCGTCGACGATGTCGATGTGTGGTCGAGCGCGCTCGAGAGTGACGACGAGCGCTGGGATCGGTTGGAGCAAATGCTCATCGATCGCGGAGTGGGCACGTGGTGCCCGACGCTCGTGACCGCGTCGGCCGGCAAGTACGCCCCGGCGATGGCGTATCTGGCGAGCCGAACGCGTCGCGCGGATCGCCCCGACGCTGCCGGTGTCCATCTCGAGGGGCCGTTTCTCGGGTCGTCGACCGGAGCTCATCGAGCCGAGTTGGTGGAACCCCCGACGCGGGACTTCTTCGACGCGTTACCGAACACTCCCATCATCGTCACTATGGGTGCCGAGCACGAGAACTCTGCGAACGTGATCGGCGAGCTCGTTCGTCGCGGCGCGGTGGTCTCGATCGGTCACACGCGCCCGGAACGCCGTGGTTACGAGGATGCGGTCGCGGCGGGCGCCCGCATGGTGACGCACGTGCACAACGCGATGAGCGGCATGGCACACCGAGACCCCGGCTTGGCAACGTGGGCGTTGAACGACGATCGCGTGGTGGTTGGTCTCATCGCCGACGGAGTGCATGTTCATCCCGACATCGTGCTCCTGACGTTTCGTTCCAAGCCGGACGCGGTCGCCCTGGTCACCGATTCGGTGGCATGGCGAAGCGGTCGCGCCGGTCCGGTGCGCATGACGCTCGTCGACGGAGCCCCACGCCTGCCCGACGGCACGTTGGCGGGGAGCGCCACCACCATGTCGGACAGCCTGCGGGTGTGTCGTTCCTCCGGAGTGCCTCTGGAGGATGCGTTGCGGGCCGCGACGTCGACGCCGGCGCGGGTGATCGGCCGAGGAGACGTGGGATCCATCCGCGTGGGTGCCCGCGCCGATCTGGTGTCGTTGAACGACGATCTCGACGTGGTGGGTGTCTGGCTCGGCGGGGCACGACTGCGTTGATTTCGCCTCGGTCGCTACCCTGACCGCCATGCAGATCGTGTCGGCCCTTTTCGTGGAGAACTTCGCCATGCGTCAGGCCCCCGGGCCGAGCACCCGTATCGACATCACGGGAGCCATGTTCTCCATGGCTTCCCCCTCGCCGGTACCGGTGACGCTCGACCCGCACCTGATCGCTCTCATCCATTGCGCGCCCCATCAGAGCGGCGCCGGGGTCTTCGAGGTCGTTTTCCGTCGGGGAATGAACGAACAGGACGAGCAAATCGCGCGCAACGTGAGCCCATTCACCGTGGAGCCCGGCAAGTTCACCTATCGCCTCGTGAAGGCCGAATTGGAGTTCACCGAGTACGGCCAGATCTTCGCTCATTGCCGGGTGGATCATGGCCCCTGGCACTTGGTGCCCTTCACACTGTTGCCTCCGGCCTGATCCGGCTGTTGCCTCCGGCCGGAACCGGCTTATGCCCGCTACCTGAACCGGCTTTTGTCTACGGCCCGACCCGCGAAGATCAGGTCGTCGGGACCCGCGGATTACAGTCGGAGTGTGCCGACTTCACTGGATCCGACCACCGATCGCGCCGCCGTCGATATTGCTCGCGGCTTGGCCATGGATGCCCCGTTGGCGGTCAAGAGCGGGCATCAAGGCACCGCGATGTCGTTGGCGCCGTTGGCTCATGTTCTGTACAGCCGGGTCATGAAGCACGATCCGTCGGATCCTTTCTGGGCCGATCGTGATCGCTTCGTGTTGTCGGCGGGGCACGCGTCGATCCTGCAGTATTCGATGCTCTTCCTGCAGGGCTACGGATTGACGCTCGACGATCTGAAGGCGTTCCGCCAGTGGGGCTCGGCGACCCCCGGACACCCCGAAGCCGGTCACACACCCGGCGTCGAGGTCACCACCGGTCCGCTCGGACAAGGAATCGCCAACGCGGTGGGTCTGGCGATGGCCGAACGTCATGTGCGCGCGCGATTCGGATCCGACGTGTGTGATCACCACACGTGGGTGATCGCCGGCGACGGATGTTTGATGGAGGGTGTCAGTCACGAGGCGGCATCCTTCGCCGGACACCAGAAGTTGTCCCGCCTCGTGGTGGTGTTCGACGACAACGGCATCACCATCGATGGGGGCACGGGCCTCACGTGCAGTGACGATGTCGCCAAGCGATTCGAGTCCTACGGCTGGTCGGTGCGGTCACTCGGCGAGATCGGCGAGGACCTCGACGCGTTGGAGACGGCGCTCGTCGAAGCGCGTGACTCGGACGACGAGCGACCGAAGTTGCTGATCCTGCGCACCAAGGTCGGCGTTCCCTCTCCCGACTGGACCGGCAAGCACGAGGCGCACGGCAACCCGTTCACGGCCGAACACGTGTCGCGCACCAAGGCCGTCATGGGCATTCCCGACGAGCCGTTCTGGGCGCCGGACTCCGTGTTGGCGACCGTTCGCGCGGCCGCCCAGCGCTGTCGGGCCGAACGTGAAGCGTGGACGGCGCGCGTCGCCGGTCGTTCCGAATGGAACACTTTCGTGAAGGGACCGAGTGCCGGGTGGTCCGACGCGCTCCCGACCTTCGAACTCGGCGAGTCGATCGCCACGCGAGTGGCGATCCAGAAGGCCTTCGACGGCGTTCTGGCCGCGGTCCCCGGACTCGTCTCGGGGTCGGCCGACCTCACCGGCAACACCGGCACGAAGTTGTCGGGTCAAAGCGCCGCCTCCCCCGCCACTCCCGACGGACGTCAGGTGTACTACGGCATTCGCGAGCACGCCATGGGATCGATCATGGTGGGCATGGCCCTCCACGGTGGTTTGTTGCCGGTGGGTGGAACGTTCTTCGTGTTCTTCGACTACATGAAGCCTCCGGTACGGCTGGCGGCGTTGTCGCGTGCGAAGTGCATCTTCGTCTTCAGTCACGATTCGGTCGGTGTCGGAGAGGACGGCCCCACTCACCAGCCCATCGAGCATCTGGCCGCGTTGCGCGCCATTCCCGATCTGCAGGTGATTCGGCCGTGCGATGCCAACGAGACGTCGCAGGCGTTGCGCGCGGCGATCGAGCACGATGGACCGACGGCATTGGTGCTCAGTCGACAGAATCTTCCCGTCGTCTCCGATGGAAGTGCCGTGACGTTGGGCGCCGGAGTGCTGCGCGAGGGTGCGGACGTGTGCCTCGTGGCCACGGGTAGCGAGGTGGCGGTGGCGCTGGCGGCCGCCGACCGCTTGGCCGAGTCGGGTATCTCGTCGCGCGTCGTGACCATGCCATCGTGGGACCGATTCGAAGCCACGCGGCGTTCGGATCGCGCGCGCGCCGAGGCGATTCTTCCGAGCACCATGAAGACCGTCTCCATCGAGGCCGGAGCCACGCTCGGTTGGCACAAGTACGCCGACGAGTGCGTCGGGATCGATCGCTTCGGGGCGAGTGCTCCCGGTGGTGTGGCGTTGACCAATCTGGGCATCGAAGCCGGCAACGTGGTGAGCGTCGTCGAGGAGCTTCTCGGACGCGGAGCCTCGAACTGAGCGACATGTCGAACAGCGATCGTCTCCGTCGTCTGCACTCCGAGCAGGATCAGAGTCCGTGGCTCGACAATCTGCGCCGAGATCTGATCGTCGGCGGCGGTTTGGCCGCCGTGCGAGATTCGGGCATTCGTGGTCTCACGTCGAACCCCACCATCTTTCAGAAGGCCATTCAAGGCTCGGCCGACTACGACGAGCAATTCGCATCGTTGCGTGCGTCCGGACATTCCGTGATCGAAAGTTATTGGGAGATGGTTCTCACCGACATTCGAGGCGCTCTCGATGTGTTCGCTCCCCTGCACGAGTCCAGTGAAGGGCGCGATGGTTTCGTGAGCGTGGAGGTGGATCCGAATCTGGCCCACGACGGTGAGGGCACCCTCCACGCGGCGCGGGCTTTGTGGGACAAGGTGGATCGACCGAATCTGATGGTCAAGATCCCCGGCACCGTCGAGGGCCTGCCGGCCATCAGGCGCATGATCGCCGAGGGTCGCAACGTGAACGTGACCCTGATCTTCGGTCTCGACCGTTACCAGAAGGTGATGGACGCCTACATCGAGGGTCTCGAGGATCGAGTGGCGTCCGGACTGGATGTCTCGCGCGTCTCCAGTGTCGCCTCGTTCTTCATCAGTCGTGTGGACAGTGAGGTCGACAAGCGGCTCGAGGCCGTGGGAACGCCGGCCGCGCACGCCGAGCGGGGCAAGGCGGCCGTGGCCCAGGCGAAGTTGGCCTACGAGGCGTTCGGTCGCACCTTCTCCGGACCGCGGTGGGAGGCACTGGCCGCTCGCGGAGCGCGGGTGCAGCGTCCTTTGTGGGCGTCGACCAGCACCAAGAACGCGGCCTATCCCGACACTCTGTACGTCGACGAACTCATCGGGCCGTTCACCGTGAACACTCTTCCCGATGCCACCGTCGATGCGTTCGCCGACCACGGCACCGTCGCTCGTCGAGTCGACGCCGACGTCGACGAGAGCCACCGCGTGTGGTCGGCCCTTCCCGCTCTCGGAGTGGACATGAACGATGTGGCGACACAACTCGAGGCCGAAGGTGTGGCCTCGTTCCGCAAGAGTTTCGACGAATTGCTCGACGCTCTGAGCGCCAAGCAACTGTCGCTCTGATTCAGTCGCCGATCAGGTGGATGGCCTTCTCGATGGATCGTCGCGCCTGAGACAGGGTTTTGTCGATGGCCGGTCGTCCTCGACGTCGCGCCGACGCCTCGCGGAGCACGTCGAACTGAACATCATCCAATCGGGACAAGACCTCGCGCAGATCCGACGCGATCTGGTCGAGTCGTTCGCGTTGACGCGGATCGAGTTCGTCGGATTCCTCGGGGGGTTCGGAGATCATGGGCGGTTTCCTTCGGCATCGGTGGGCAGGATCGTGTCGCGGACGATGTCGACCGGGTGACGCATGGGCAGGCCCGCCGCCGCGAGGAACATGGAGCAACCCGGATTGGCCGACGCGACCATGATGTCGTGACGTCCGGCTCTGGCGGCGTCGATGGCGGCGTCGATGGCGGCCACCTTGCGGTCCCGGACATCCTCGGCGAGTCGCGGATGAAGGGTCGAGTACGCGCCTCCGGCACCGCAGCACAATCCGTCATCGGTCAACTCGATCACGGTGGCCCGGTCGCGCAGGACGCGTCGCGTGGCGCCGTGCACCTTTTGCACGTGCCGATGGTGGCACGGGTCCTGGATGACGACGGTGGGCTTCTCGGGTCGCGTCGGTGCCAGGAGCGCGGCCGTGTCGGCCGAATCCATGAGTTCGGCCAGCCACTCCACCGCGTCCACCACTCGCTCGGAAAAGGCCCTCGCCTCGGCGGTGCCGATCAACCGACCGTATTCCTTCATGGCGGCCCCACATCCGGCCGAGTCCACGATGATCGGTGCTTCGCCGGGCATGGAACGCATGGTGCGTTCGGCCAATTCGATGCTCTCCTCGTGCATGCCCGCGTGGGTGTGCAAGGCCCCGCAACAGGAACCTTCTCGACTCGGGATTCCGTGGCGGAGCCCGACACGTTCGGCGAGTTCGGCGACGGAACGATGTGTTCGACGTTGCCACGCGTCCATCACGCAGCCCGTCAGGATCCAAACGTCCGGCTCGGTGGTGGTGCCGCGTAGGGGTTCTTCGTTGCGCCAACTCAAGAGAGGCAGGCCGAGGCGACGCGGAACGAGACGCACACGTTGAGCCAGGGCGAGGAGCGGTCGTGACCACAGAAGAAGTCGGTGATGTCGCAGGAGCCTCAGACCGACGCGAAGCCAACGCGGGCTCACGCGACCGTCGTGGGCGAGGTCGGACTTGGCTCCCTCAATCATGCGCCCGTACGGAACGCCGCTCGGACACGCGGGCTCGCAGGCGCGACATTGGATGCAGGTGTCGAGGAAACTCACCGAGTCGGCATCCAGTTCGAGGAGCCCTTCGGTGACCCCCTTCATGATGGCGATGCGTCCGCGAGGTGACAGGGCCTCTTCGCCCGTGACGCGAAACGTGGGGCAATGCGGGAGACAAAGACCACAACCCACGCACGTGGCGATGTCATCGGGCGACACGGAAGCGAGTCGGTTCGACGTCACGACATCACGGTAGTCGCATCGCGGAGAGTCCGGCGGAAGCGTTCGCTCGTCGAAACCGCATAAGGTTTGGGCATGCCCAGCACACCGGACTTTCTCGCGGCGGTTCGCACCAGCACCGACGAGTTGCGTCGCCTCGCTCGTTCCACCCATGACACCATCGTTCCGGACTGCCCCGGTTGGTTGGGCCGCGACGTGGTGGCCCACTTGGGCCGTGTCTACGCGAGCGTCACCGCCATCGTCGACGCTCGGGCCTCGGGGCCGGTGGATCCGGGTGACACGGGAGTCGCTCCGGTGGGAGCGGCGATCATGGAGTGGATCGACGAACGTTGTGAGGCCATGATCGAGGCGATCTCGGGTATCGCACCCGACGAGCGGGTCTGGACGTGGTCGGACGACCACACCGGCGGTTTCTACCACCGACGAATGGCCCATGAGACCGCGGTGCACGTGTGCGATCTTCAGCGGGCGATCGCCGTCACCGTCACGATGGACCGCGATCTGGCGTGCGATGGAATCGACGAGGCCTACGGTCTGATCCTGCCCTTCGGTATGAAGCGACGGAACCGCGAGTTCCCGTCCTTTACCCTTCACCTCCACTGCACCGACGGCCCGGGCGAATGGATGATCGTCCCCCGCGGAGACACCGTGGAGGTGCGACACGAACATGCCAAGGGCGACGTGGCGTGGCGTGGTCCCGCGGTGGGCCTGCTGTTGGCCGCCTGGGGACGACGTCACACGGGAGTGGTGGGTTTCGGAGATCCGCGCGCGTCCGAGGAGTGGTCCAGCCTCGGAGTGTGATCGGTCCTCGATCGTCCGCCATCCGTTCAGGCGGCGATCCAGGGTCGAGCGTCGGATCCCGCCCAGTAGCCGACACGCTTCTCCGCTTCGTTCGCGGCGGTGGGGTCGGTGATCGATGCGCGCACGCGCATCACGGTGGCCACCAGCAACCGCAGCTCGGCGATTCCACGCGCCAGAACGTCGTCGGTGAGGTCGCCGCCGTATCCGTGGGCGAATTCGGAGTACGTGCCCGGTCGTCCTCCCCAGCGATCCTCCCACCGCAGAAGTGGCGCGTGGTCCCACTCCGGGCGCGACAGTGCCAACAAGTCCCAATCCAGAACGACGGTGCGACCGGAGCGACGTTCCACCACCACGTTGCCCGGATGCAAATCACCGTGAACGACCACCGCGTCATCGAGTGACTCGCGAAGGTGCGGCAGAACCCACTGGAGTCGCTCGTGCGCCGAACGCAGGACGCTCAGCCGCGCGGGTGCGAGGCTCGCGGCGAGGTCGTCGAGTGTCGCGGCCACGTCCCACCAGGAGAATCCCCCGGCGACGGGCAGCGGATGAATGGCCGACAGTCGGCTCGGGTCGACGCCGTGCAGTTCGCGGGCCATTCGTCCCACCATGGCCCAGTCGGGCTGCGCCGAGGGGTCGTGGTCGATGTGTTCCCAGGTGGTCGCCCAGAGCTCGGGATCTATGTCGGGCTCGACGAACGAACGAAGGTCGTACGGCGCGGGAACGGCAAGCCCCAGATCGGTGAGAGCTCGGGAAACGTTCAGCGCCACCACGGGGTCGGTCGTCGGTCGACAAATCCGGATCGCGCACGGGCCGGCTCGATAGACGGCGTTCATGCTCGTTCGTTCGAGACGCGGTTCGGGAAGGTCCAGGTGAGCGGCGACACGACGAGCCAATTGGTCGACACGTTCGATTCGAGTGGGATCGCCCGCGAGCACGGGAGACGCGACGAGAGGTTCGGTGGCCGCCATCGCTCGATCAACGGCCCGGCAGGTTTCCGGCACCGGGATTCAGGCGTCGATCGGGGTCGAACGACGCCCACAAGCGTCGATGAATCTCGATGATGGCAGGGTCGTTGGTGCGCTCGGGCTGCATCTCGTCGGAGTGGATCACCCCGACTCCGACCTCGGCCACCACTCGCCCGGCTCGTGCGGACACGTGATCGAAGACCTGGCTCGGTGTCACGGACCAACGGTGCGGTCGATCACTCGGGTTCGGCTCGTCGTCCACTTCCTCCGACACGAGTCCGTGTCGACGCAAGTCGAGCACGGTGGAGTCGATGTCGCTGGGGTGACCTTCCAGACACACCAACGCGTGGCGCCCGTCCCACAGGATCGATGACGGGCGATACAGACGCGTGATCAGTTCCATGATTCTCGTGGTCGACATGTCGTCGATGCGGAACCAGCGTGTCGCCAGTGGAATGGGCCGGGTTCGCAACGTCACCTCGGCCAGTGCGCCGAGTCGACCGTGCGAGCCGACGACGAGGCGACACAGGTCGAAGCCACTCACGTTCTTCACCGTCGGTCCACCACCTTTCACCACGTTCCCTCGACCGTCGACCAGATGCACCTCGAGCAACGACTCGCGAAGGTGACCGCGACCGAGACGCAGGTGATCGTTCCAGCCGGTGGCCAAGGCCCCTCCCACGGTTCCCGATCCGTGACGGCGTTGGCCGAGGTTGACGTACTGGCCGCGCGCGC
This sequence comes from Actinomycetes bacterium, assembly GCA_027491335.1. GTDB lineage: Bacteria > Actinomycetota > Acidimicrobiia > Acidimicrobiales > Ilumatobacteraceae > Casp-actino8. The sequence continues at coordinate 21,265 of JAIXWJ010000025.1, forward strand.
GCAGAGTCGCGTCGAGCTCCGCCACGGGCGTCCCCGCTCCACAGGAGACCGTCATCTCGTCGGGTTGGAACGACCAGACACCGGCGGGAGCGTTCACGATGCGAACCGAATCGGGTGCCGTGACGCGCGAGCCGGCGCCTCGGATCCAGACCTCTCCGATCGCGCCGATCTCCTCGGCGAAGGAGGCCGCGCGAGCGCTCACACCCACAGTCCCTCGACATGTGCGTGAGCGTCACCGCATCCGGAGGGGCTGGGGAGAACCTTGAATGGATTGGCCAGACCCAAGGGGTCGAACGCCGATCGCATCCAACCTTGGGCTTCCAGGTCGAGATCGGAAAAGAGGAGAGGCATGTAATCGCGCTTCTCGAGTCCGATTCCATGTTCGCCCGAGAGGACTCCCCCATGCGCCACGCTGACTTCCACGATGGCGGCACCGGCGCGATGAACGCGTTCGAGCACGCCGGGTTCGCGCTTGTCGAAGACGAGCAATGGATGCAGATTGCCGTCGCCGGCGTGGAAGACGTTGAGCACGAGAAGGTCCTGTTCGGCGGCGATGCGATACACGTGGTCGAGGACATCGGACAGGTGACGACGTGGAACGACGGTGTCGTGCAAGTAGTAATTCGGCTTGATTCGCGCGATTGCGCCGAACGCGTTCTTGCGTCCTTTCCAGAGCAATGCACGTTCGGCTTCGTCGCGCGCGACCCTCACCGTGCGCGCGCCATGCTCTCGTCCGATGCGCTCGACGGTCTCGGCATCGGTCGCCACGGCCGCGGGTGCACCGGCGATCTCCACCAACAGTGCGGCCGCCGCATCGGTGGGCAGACCGGCGTGGATGTACGCCTCGACCGCCTGCAGACACAGGCGGTCCATCATCTCGAGAGCGGCGGGAACCATGCCCGCCGCGATGATCGCACTCACGGTGTCGGTGCCCGCGCGCACGGTGTCGAAATCGAGCAACATCGTGCGCACGTCGGTGGGATCCGGGGTCAGACGCACGCAGATCGCGGTCGTGATTCCGAACATTCCCTCACTCCCGACGAACGCTCCCCGCAGATCGAGGCCGTCCGGTTCGGGTTCCTCGCCGCCGAGGCGAACGAGTGATCCATCGCTCAGAACCACGTCGCACGCGAGAACGTGTGCCGAGGTGACACCCTCGGCGAGACAGTGCGGACCACCCGAGTTGTTGGCCACGTTCCCGCCGATGGAGCAACTCTGTTGACTGCTCGGATCCGGTGCGAAATGCAGGCCCCAGCGAGATACGTGGCGTGTGAGGTCCAGATTCAGCACGCCGGGTTCCACCCACGCCAGCCGCGCCACATGGTCGACATCCAGGATCCGGTTCATCTTGGTGGTGCACACGACGACCGCGCCACCGATCGGAGTGGCTCCACCAGCGAGGCCGGTTCCGGCTCCGCGGGCGACGAACGCGACGTCGTGTGCGCGGCACACGTCGACGATCCGACGCACGTCGTCCGCCGTGCTCGGATAACAGATCGCTCCCGCTTGGCCCACCAGATTGGAGGCGTCGTGACCGGCGAGCATCAGCTCGGTCGCGTTGTCGCGCACCGAGTCGGGCCCGATCGCCGACCGCAACGCGTCGAGCAGGCCGCTCGTCATGGGCGACGACGGTTGCCGCGACGATGTCGACGTCCCGAGGGTTCGTCGACCTGACGCAACACGATCACTCGACTGGCGGCCACCGGTGTGCCATCGACCAGAACGGAATCACCCGGAGCAACAGGATCGATGGAGGTTCCCGAATCGAGGTGATCGATGCGACCATCGCGACGAGCGCGAAGTTCGGCCTCGCGATCGCGCATCGCCTCGCGTCCCTCGCGGAACGCCGCTTGCACGTTGCCGAGTCGTGAGCGCGTGGCTTCGGCCGCGCGGCCCGCAACTTTCACGGGACCCATCGCTCCGATGGTGCGCTTCACCCGTCGGCCCGCGAACAACACGCCACCGATTCCGGCGACGATGCCCGAGACGAACCAGAAGAGTCGCTTGATCATCCGCGCCCCCGTCGTCCACGACGCGAGTCGTCCACGACCACCAGGTGCTGGCCGGTCGTCGCGCGTCGCTCGATCTCGCGCGTCTCGCGACTCTCTCGACGGCGCAGTCGCCGAGCCGCGCGGCTGGTTCCGGTGGCCAGTGCCGTCGCTTTGATGACGGGTGCCGAAAGGGCCAGTCGGGCCACGCGACCGGACGAGGCCACCGCGTCGGAGATCGCCTCGGCGGAACCCAGGACCCGATCGAATCGGTCGAGGTCGTGGCGAGCCTCCTCCACCGCGTCACGCGCCTCGTCGGTGGACGCGCGCAGTTCGGCCAACAGAGGACGGGTCTCGTGGCGCAGATCGGTCAACTCGCTGCGCAGGATGCGCAACGTGTCGAGCACCCTCATGAGAACCACGATGAGGGCGGCGAAGCCGATCGTGAGAAGCACCGCGGCCAGAACGATGGCCAACTCCCCCGCGCTCATGCCAAACCTCCTGCGGTCATGATGAATGTTCCTCTCCGTCGACGCGTCGATTCTCGCTCATTCGCCGTTCCACCTCGCGCTCGCGCCCGTGATGACTCGGCTCGTACCACACCCGGTCGACCAGCACATCGGGGAGATACTGCTGATCCACCCAACCGGATTCCTCGTCATGAGGGTACCGGTACCCGACGCCATGCCCGATTTCGGAGGCACTCGAATAATGAGCATCGCGTAGGTGGGCCGGCACCTCTCCGACCGAACCATTACGAATGTCCGTACGCACGTTCCAGATCGCCAGGGCCGCCCGGTTGCTCTTGGGGGCGGTGGCGAGGTGGATCGCGGCCTGGCTCAAGTTGAGCTGGGCCTCCGGGAGACCCACGTGTTCGACGGCGTGAGCCGCGGCCACGGCGACCAACAATGCGGTGGGATCGGCCAGGCCCACGTCCTCGCTGGCGAAGATGATCATGCGCCGAGCGATGAACCGCGCGTCGTCGCCGGCTTCGAGCATCCGCCCCAAGTAGTAGACCGCCGCCTGGGGGTCGCTTCCGCGCATGCTCTTGATGAAGGCGCTGACGATGTCGTAGTGGTCGTCGCGGCCGTAGCGCAGGGCGCTGGTACCGAGCGCGGCTTCGACGTGATCCAGGTCCACCGCGTTCGGATGGGCGAGCGCGGCGGCCACCTCGAGAGACGTGAGCACCTGTCGGCCGTCACCTCCGGCGCGATCGACGAGCAACTCGATGGCGTCCTCGTTGGCCGTCGTTCCGATGGCCGAGAGTCCACGTCGCACGAGCGTGGCCACGGCATCTCGCGACAACGGTTCCAGACGGAACAGCGTGCTGCGTGAACGCAGTGGTGCGTTCACCTCGAAAAAGGGATTCTCGGTGGTCGCTCCGATCAAGGTCAACGTTCCGTCTTCGACCGCCGGCAGGAGCGCATCCTGCTGAGCCTTGGAGAATCGATGGATTTCGTCGAGGAACAAGATGGTTCCTTGCCCATGCATGCCCAGTCGCTGACGCGCTTCCTCGATGACCTCGCGCACATCCTTCACGCCGGCGGTCACGGCGCTCAGTTGGGCGAAGTGCCGTCGTGTCGTTCCGGCCACGGCCAGGGCCAACGTGGTCTTGCCGGTTCCCGGCGGACCCCAGAAGATCGCGCTGCTCAACTTGTCCTGTTCGACGAGACGGCGCAATGGTCGGCCGGGCCCGACGAGGTGTTCCTGCCCGACCACGTCGTCGATCGACGATGGACGCATACGGGCGGCCAGTGGCGCCTGCTCGCGCAACCGCTCCTCGGCGGCGGCGCTGAAGAGGTCGCTCACGGGAGGATCCGCGAAAACGCGCGGGCGTAGGCGTCGCGCCGGAACTCGACCACGTGAGCCACGAGGTGATGCGGGTCCATCCAGCGCCATGCGCCGAACTCGTGCATGTCGGGTCGAGGCTCGACCTCATCATCGAGAACTCCGAACAGGAACCACTTCTGGATCTGTCCGCGACGCTTGTGACCCTCGTGAGTTCGCTCGCGAATGTGTGGTGGCCACTCGTAGGCGATCCACTCCGGCAATTCGAGCACGAGTCGCACGTGCTCGATGGTGAGTCCGGTCTCCTCGCGCAGTTCGCGCCACGCCGCTTCCACGGGCTCCTCGCCGGTGTCCAGCCCACCCTGGGGCAACTGCCAGGCACCCGGAGTGTCGACTCGTTCGAACGCCATGATGTCGCCGTTCTCACGACGAACGATCAGCGCGACTCCGGCGCGGAACTGTTGGGTACCCATGAGCCGCGATCAGGTCTTGGGTGGGAGCGTTCGGATACCGAGTTCGTCCAGTTGCTTGGCCTCGGCGCGCGTGGGCGCGTTGGTCATCGGATCCTGGCCACTTTGGGTCTTGGGGAACGCGATGACCTCGCGGATGTTCTCCTCGCCGGCCAGGATCGCCACCAGACGATCGAGACCGAAGGCGAAGCCTCCGTGCGGCGGTGCGCCGTACGTGAAGGGCTTCAGGAAGAAGCCGAACTTGCGGTTCGCCTCCTCCTCGCTGATGCCGAGAGCCGTGAACACCTTGCGCTGCATTTCGGGTTCGTGGATACGGATGCTTCCCGACCCCAGTTCCCATCCGTTGAGCACGAGGTCGTACGCCAGGGCGCGCACCGACATGGGGTCGGTTTCGAACTTGTCCATGTCGTCGGGATGCGGACGGCAGAACGGATGGTGACCCGGCTTGGGTCGCCCGGATTCCTTGTCGACACCCACGAACAACGGGAACTCGACGACCCACACGTAGCGATACGGACCCTGATGCACGGGCGGACGGCCGAGGTCGTTGCGCAGCTGCCCGAGCACCTCGCAGGTGGTCATCCATTCGTCGGCGACGATGAGAATGAGGTCACCGGTCTCGGCGCCGAACGTGGACGTGAGAGCGCTCTGCTCGGCTTCGGTGAGGAACTTGGCCACCGGTGACTCGTAGCCCTCGGCGGTCTTCTTCAGCCACACGAGACCCTTGGCGCCCATCTTCTTGGCCTTGTCGGTGAGCTGATCGAGTTTGTTGCGACCGAACTCCTCGGCGCGGCCGGACGCCTTGATTCCCTTGATGCTGGTGGCTCCGGCGAAGGCCTTGAACTCGGTGGCGGAAAAGATGGACGTCAGCTCGTGCAATTCCATTCCGAATCGCAGGTCGGGCTTGTCGACGCCGAAACGATCCATTGCGTCGCGCCACGTGATGCGCTCGATCGGGGACGGGCGCTCGCCGGTGACGGCTTCGGCCGCCGATAGAACGGCTTCACTGATCGCGGCCAGCACGTCATCCTGATTCACGAAGCTCATCTCGGCGTCGAGCTGCATGAATTCGTACTGACGGTCAGCGCGCAGGTCCTCGTCGCGCAGACAACGCGCGATCTGGTAGTAGCGGTCGATTCCGGCCACCATGAGCAACTGCTTGAACAATTGCGGGCTCTGCGGAAGCGCGTAGAACGAGCCGGGCTCTTTGCGCGACGGCACCAGGAACTCGCGCGCGCCCTCGGGCGTGGAGGGAACGAGCATCGGAGTCTCGACCTCCACGAAACCTTGGCGTTCCATGGCCGATCGCACCGCGGAGTTCACCTTGGCGCGGGTGCGAATGTTGCGCTGCATGCGCTCGCGGCGAATGTCGAGGTAGCGATACTGCAAACGCACGTTCTCGTCCACTTCGTCGGCGCGCTGATCGACGGGGAACGGCGGCGGCTCGGCCGAGCGAAGCACCTCCACGACGCACTCGCCGATCTCCACCGTGCCGGTGGCGATGTTGCCGTTCACCGTGCCTTCGGGTCGCGGACGAACGACGCCCGTCACTCGCACCACGTACTCACTGCGCACATCGACTCCGTTGTCGATGACGCACTGAACGATGCCGGTGTGATCGCGCAAGTCGACGAACGCCAACTTGTCGCCGTGCTCGCGACGCTTGGCGACCCAACCGCACACCGAGACGGTGGTGCCGATGAGGCCGTCACCGATCTCCGCGCACATGTGGGTTCGCATTGACGTCTGACGATTCGATGTGCTCATGACAGGACTTTCCTCAATGTGGTGATCAGTTCGGTGCGGGGGATGCTGGTTTGCTCTCCCCCGTCGCGCAGGGGTCGAACGACCGCCGTTCCGGCGGCGGCCTCGTCGGAGCCGATGATGACCGCGACGCTGGCACCGCTGCGGTCGGCGGCCTTCATTTGGCTCTTCATGGAACGATTCTCGAAAGCTCGATCGGCGCTGATTCCGGCGGCGCGAAGTTGATCGGTGACGGTGAGGGCGTGCAGTCCCCCGGTGGTGTCGACGACGAACACGTCGACACCTTGTTCGTGGGCGGCGAACACGCCTTCGTCGTCGCAGGCGAGCAACGTGCGATCGAGACCGATGGCGAAACCGACGCCCGGTGTGGCCGGGCCACCGAGGTCTTCGACCAGCCCGTCGTAGCGACCGCCACCACCGAGTGCGTTCTGCGCCGAGTCGAGGGTTCCACCGACGTATTCGAAGGTGGTGAGTCGGTAGTAATCGAGTCCCCGAACGAGGCGCTCGTTCACGACGAAGGGAATGTCGAGGGCGCGAAGTCCGTCGAGCACCGCGGCGAAGCTGGCGCGCGCGGTCTCGCTGTGGAAGTCGGCGATGCGTGGCGCCGACGCGATCACGTCGGCATCCGCCGGACGTTTGGAGTCGAGGACCCGCAAGGGGTTCTTGGACAGGGTGACGCGGCTCTCGGGAGTGAGGCGATCGATGTTGGCCTCGAAATACTCGCGCAGTGCCGCCACGAAGGCCGTGCGGTCGGCCGGCTCACCGAGGCTGTTCACCATCAACGTGACCTGGCCGAGTCCGAGCGTCCGGAAGAAGCGCCACCCGAGAGCGATCACTTCGACGTCGAGGTACGGGTCGTCCGGTCCCAGTACCTCGATGCCCACCTGGTCGAACTGGCGGTAACGCCCACGCTGGGGTTTCTCGTAACGGAAATTCGGGCCGGCGTACCAGACCTTCCAGGGAGTGGCCGGTCGATGTTGGACGAAGGCGCGACACACACTGGCCGTCTGTTCGGGGCGCAGGGCCACGTGGCGCTCTCCCTTGTCGACGAAGTCGTACATCTCCTTGGTGACCACGTCCGTGGCTTCGCCGACGCGATGGAAGACGCCGATGTCCTCCAGGAGAGGGGGAACCACCTGTCCGTATCCGGCGGCCGAGACCGTCTCATCGAAGGTGCGCACGAATCGCCTCCAGCGGGCCGACTCGGGGGGCAACACGTCCCGCATTCCGGGACTGGTCTGGAACTCGGGCACGGGCCAAGGCTACCGGCGTCGCTCGGGCCGAATTGGCCCGAATGATGGTGCCGGAGAGGGTGTGGAGGGCCTATTCGTCGCCGTCGGGACGACCGGGTACCGATCGGAACGCGTCGTAGACGCCGTCGATGCGTTTGATGGTGCGCAGGACGGATTCCAGATGTCCGGGGTCGGCCAACTCGAACTCGAAGTGCATCTTGGCCACCCGGTCGCCTCCGGTGTGGGTGCTGCACGCCACGATGTTCACGTGTTGCTCCGACAGTGCGTTGGCGACGTCACGCAACAGGCGCGAACGGTCGAGCGCCACCACCTCCACACCGGCACGAAAGACGGTGCCGGTCGAGGAGCCGTCCCATTCGACGTCCACCAATCGCGACGACTGATCGTCGGCGAAAGAACCGGCGTTGGCACAGTCCGATCGGTGGACGCTGACGCCACGACCCCGAGTGATGAAACCCATGATCTCGTCGCCGGGCACCGGCGTGCAGCATTTGGAGAGGCGCACGAGCACGTCGTCGAAACCTTCCACGTGGACACCGACGTTGTTGCCCTTGCGACGCAGCTCGGTCGGCCGGCGAACCGAAGCCGGGAGACGCTCGTCGGAATCGACGGACTGGAACCGCTGCGCCAACCGTTGGGCGACGGCGCGGGCTCCCACGTGACCCTCTCCGATGGCCGCGAGAAGAGTGTCGAGATCGGTGTAATTGAGCGCGGCCATCTCGGCCTCGATCTGCGGACCCTCCATGACGCGGTTCACCGGTAGTCGTTCGCGTCGCAATTCGCGGGTGAGCTCTTCGCGCCCGGCTTCGATCAGGTCTTCGCGACGTTCGCGGGAGAACCACTGCTTGATCTTGTTGCGGGCCTTGGGAGACGAAACGAACTCGAGCCACTCGCGCGAGGGGCTCGCCGTCTCGACCTTGGAGGTGAAGATCTCGCACGTGTCGCCGCTCTTGAGTTGGTGCGTGAGCGGAACGAGTCGTCCGTTCACGCGCGCGCCGATGCAGGCGTTGCCGATCTCGGTGTGAACCGAATACGCGAAGTCGACCGGACACGATCCGAGGGGCAGTGCCACCACGCGCCCCTTCGGCGTGAACACGAAGATCTCGTCCTGGTCGAGGTCGGTCTTCAGGTTCTCCATGAACTGCGCCGGATCGACCACCTCGCTCTGCCAGTCGATGATGCGGTTCAGCCAATCGATGTCGGGAGTCTCGGCGCCGTCCTTGTACGCCCAGTGGGCCGCCACTCCCCACTCGGCGCGCTGGTGCATCTCGCGCGTGCGGATCTGGATCTCGAGGGGCTTGCCTCCGGGCCCGATGACGGTCGTGTGGAGGCTTTGATAGAGGTTGAACTTGGGCATGGCCACGTAGTCCTTGAAACGACCCACGATCGGCTTCCAACGCCCGTGAATGCATCCGAGAGCGGCGTAGCAGTCCTTGACCGAATCGACGACCACGCGGATGGCGACGATGTCGAAGATCTCGTCGAACTCCTTGCCCTTCTGGATCATCTTTTCGTAGATGCTCCACAGGTGCTTTCCGCGTCCGGTGACGTCGGCGTCGATGTTCAACTCGGCCAGTTGCGCCCGAACGTCGGCCATGGCTTTGGCCAGATAGACGTCGCGCTCCGGGCTTCGGGTGCTGACCAAATGGTCGAGTTCGCTGTATCGCTTGGGGTACAGCGATGCGAAAGCCAAATCTTCCAGCTGTTGCTTGAGGCCCTGCATGCCGAGTCGATGCGCGAGGGGCGCGTAGATGTCGAGAGTCTCGGACGCGATGCGCTGTTGTTTGTCGACGGGCATCGCGGCGATGGTGCGCATGTTGTGCAGGCGGTCGGCCAACTTGATGATGAGAACGCGCAGGTCCTTGGCCATGGCCACGAGCATCTTGCGCATGGTCGCGGCTTGTTGCGCCTCCTTGGAGTCGAACTGGATCCGCTCGAGCTTCGTGACGCCGTCGACGATGGCGGCCACCTCGGAGCCGAACTCGCGCTCGACGTCGGCGACCGTGATTTCGGTGTCCTCGACCGCGTCGTGCAACAACGCGGCCGCCACGGTCGTCTCGTCGAGGCCGATGTCGGCCACGATCTTGGCCACCGCCAAGGGGTGGTTGATGTATCCCTCGCCACTCTTGCGCTTCTGTTGCGAGTGGGCCAGACGGGCGACCTCGAAGGCCTTGGTCATGGCGGCCGTTCCGGACTTGGGATGCCGACGCCGGAAGGATGCGATCACCGGGGACAACTCGTCGTTGGGCGAACCGCTCTGTCGTCTCCAGGGCAGGAGTCGGGTCACCGTGGCCATGGGTCCATTATCCCAGCCCGAGGCTGGTTCGTGTGCTGTCGTCCGGCGTTTGGTGTTCGTTCAGTACGTGATCAGGGATTCGACGGGAACGCCGCCGAGCTTGCGACGTCCGTCCAGGAACGCGAGTTCGAGCAGAACTCCGAGTCCGACCACCACGCCACCGAGTCCGGTGACCAGACGACACGTGGCCGCGGCCGTGCCACCCGTGGCCAGCACGTCGTCGACGACCAGGATCCGCTCACCGGGATGCACCGCGTCGCGGTGTATCTCCAACTTGTCGGTGCCGTACTCGAGCTCGTACTCCTCGCGAGCGACCGCCCAGGGCAACTTGCCCGCCTTGCGCACCGGAACGAATCCGGCACCCAATTCCACGGCCACCGGAGCGCCCAGGATGAAACCGCGGGCCTCGACCCCCACGACGCGTTCGACACCGAGGGATCGGAAGCGGTCCGCCAGACCGACGATGGCCTCACCGAAGGCCGGACCGTTGCCGAGCAACGGCGTGATGTCGCGGAAGGTGACGCCGGGCGTGGGGTAATCCTCGATGGCGCGAATCAGGTGTTCCATTGCGAGCCTCGTTCAGCGCCGGCGCTTCTTGCGCGGTCGGGGCGGGTGCGTGAGCAACGCCCCCGGAGTGACGTTGGCCGATGGTGCCGTGTGTTCGTCGGCCTGAACCTGGCGACGAACGTTCTTCAGTCCGCTCGACGTGCCGGTCACGACCATGTGCTCCAACTCCGCGCCGGTCGAGTGCAGGCCCCGAAGATTCTTGAAACGCGGCTCGCGCTCCTTCAGCACCGCCAACAAGGGCGAGGCCACGAAGATGGAGGAATAGCTGCCGATCGAGAGGCCCACGAGCAACGCCACGGCGAACTCGCGCAAGGCGACGGCGCCGAACACTCCGGAGCCCAACACGAGCAACGAGATGACGGGAAGCACGGCCGCCAGGCTCGTGTTGAGCGATCGCATCAACACCTGGTTCATGGAGACGTTGGTGATGTCGGCCATTCCCGTGCGGGTGGCGGCGAAGCGCTCGATGTTGTCCTGCACCTTGTCGAACACCACGATCGTGTCGTACAGGGAGAATCCGAGAATGGTGAGGAAGGCCACCACGGTTGCCGGGGTCACCTCGAACCTGAAGATCGAGTAGATACCCACGCTGATGAGAACGTCATGGAGCATCGCCGCGATGGCGGCCACGGCCATACGCCACTCGAAGCGCCACGCGATGTAGAGCGAGACCAGCACGAGGAACACCACGAGGGCGCGAACGGCCTTCTCGGTGATGGAGCGACCCCACGACGAGCTGACGGAGCTGACCGACACGTCGTTCACGTCGACTCCGGCGGCCTCGGCCAGGGCCGCTTGAACCGCCGAACGCACCTCGGTGGTTTGATCCCCCACCTGAATGCGGATGGACTCGACGTCTCCGCTCTTGAGCGTCTGGATCTTGGCGTTGGCCACCTCGACGCCGTTCTCCTCCACCACGTCCCGGGCTTCGTCGGTGCCGAACGTCGACGAGGCCGGAACCTGCCACGCCACGCCACCTTCGAAGTCGATGCCCAGGTTCAAGCCCGAGGTGAGCAAAGAAACCAGAGTGACGATCACGAGCAACCCCGAGAAAAGGAACCCGTAGCGACGCCGACCGTAGAAGTCGATGGAGGTCTCTCCGTGGTACAGCCGTCCGAGGATCCCTCGGCGATTGGCGGGTCGTGTGTCGCTCATGCGGCACCTCCGGGAGCGAGTGCGGACGGGTCGACACCGAAGACCCGTCGACGGGCGATGAAGTTCGAGCGGGCCAACAACAACATGGTCGGTCGCGTGAAGAACCAGGCGACGATCATGTCGCACAATGTGGACAGTCCGAGGAAGAAGGCGAAACCACGCACGGACCCCACCGTGAGGTACCACAGCGTGAACGCACCCAGAAGCGACACGATGTCGGCGGCGAGAATCGTTCGCCACGCCGACTTGAATCCACGCTCGGCGGAGTTTCGCAGGGTGCGTCCGGACTTGACCTCGTCTTTCAACTTCTCGAAGAAGACCACGTACGAGTCGACGGTGACACCGATGGACACGATGATGCCGGCGATTCCGGCCAGGCTGAGGGCCAAGCCGTTGGTGCTGGACAACAACGAGATCACGTTCCACTGGATGACGCCGGAGATGAGCAATCCGGCCACCACGATCGCGGCCAGGCTGCGGTAGTAGAGCAACATGAACAACAGCACGAGACCAACGCCGATGAGGCCGGAGATGATCGCGGCTCGCAGCGAATCACTACCGAGGGTGGGCGACACGGTCTGAACGGCCTGGACCTGCAGTCGCACCGGAAGCGCGCCGCTCTTGAGCACCCGAGCCAAGTCCTTGGCCTCGCCCTCGGAGAAGCTTCCGGTGATGTCGACGCCACCGGTGAAACTCGGCTGGTTCACACTGGGCGCGGATTGAACGACGCCGTCGAGGACGATGGCCATGCGCCCCGAGGGGCAGGACGAGTCCTTGGCGAAACAACGTGCGGCTCCACTGTTCCAGAGGTCGGCCCCGGTGGCTCCACCGCGCAACGTGACACGAACTCCCCAGCCTCCGGCAATGATGTCGGCTTGGGCATCGTTGTTGAAGACCTCACCGGTCGCGAAGGCGGGTCCCAATTGGTAGAACTCGGTGCCGTCGGCGTTCTGCACGAAGACGGTGGCGTTCGGGTCGGTCGGGTCCGGCATGTCGGTCGGGAGGGTGACATCGGTGGTCGGTGCCTCGGTTTCCGTCGGAGCGTCGGTCGATGCCACCGTGGTCGTCGTGGACTGAGCATCGACGGCGGTGGTCGCGGGCGTCGTGGTGGTGTCCGTGGGCAGAGAGGTCACCGTGGCGGGACGCGATGGGCCACCGGGAAGTGTGGTCGTGGAGGACGGCAACGTCGTGGCGGCCGTGGCGATCGTCGTCGAGACGTTCGTGGAAGTGGTGGCGTCGCCATTGGGAGTCGCGGTTGTCGTCGATGACCCGTCATCGACGACGGAATCGGGGGTGTCGATCATCTGGGACAGCAGAACGGGGCGCAGGAGAACCGCTCCGGTGACCTGCACCAATTTGATGGCCTCGTCCTGGTTGTCCACACCGGGAAGGTTGACCACGATCGCGTCGCCCTGACGGATGATCTCGGGCTCGGCCACGCCGAGGGAGTCGACGCGTTCGCGAATTCGCTCGACGGCGAGGTCGAGGCTCTCCGAGTTGTACTCGCCGACGGGCTCTTGGGTGACCGACACGCCACCTTGAAGGTCGAGTCCGAGGGACGGTTCGTTCCCGGCGACGAGGTTGCCGGCCAACGAGCCGAACACCACGATCAACAGACCGAACAGAGTGAAAGCGAGACGACGACGTGTCATGGGAAACCGATCATTCCGACGCGGGGGTCGTGGGTTCGGTGGGCTCGCCACCGGCGGGCTCCTCGGCGGGATTGACCCGACGCAGGAGCGCGTTGCGCGAGATTCGGATCTCGACGTTCTCGGCGATCTCGAGCCACACGATGTCGCCGTCCATGGCGGTCACGAAGCCGTAGAGGCCCGAGTTGGTGATGATCTCGTCGTCGACGGTGATCGCTTGCTGGAGTTCCTGCTGAGCGCGAAGCCGCTTGCGCTGCGGACGAATCATCAAGAAGTACATGGCCAGACCGATGAGGGCCATGAACCCGAACGTGAAGAGGGCACTTCCGCCGCTGTTCTGCTCGGCGGTGGCGATGAGGGAAGCGAAATTCGACATGGTGATCCTTGATCGGAGGGGGTCGGACGACCCGCGCAAGCCTAGTCGTCAGCCCCTCGCTTGGGGGTGGCTCGCACGGGCGGGATCAGCCGCCGTTGCCCCACACGTCGAGGATGTCCCGGCGGAGGGTCGCCATGGTCCCGTTCGTTATGGCCGACCGCATGCGGGCCATCAGATCGAGGGTCCACGCCACGTTGTGCAGGCTCATCAGGCGAGACCCGGTGGGCTCGTTGACCTGCAACAGGTGGCGCAGGTACCCCCGGGTGTGGCGTTGGCACACCTCGCAACGACACTCGGGATCCAACGGCGAGTCGTCGAGGGCGTTCTTGGCGTTCTTGATGTGCACCTTGCCACGGCTGGTGAGAGCCGTGCCGTGGCGCCCGAGGCGGGTCTGCATCACGCAGTCGAATTGATCGACGCCCAACGACACCGCCTCCACGAGAGACGCCGGATCGCCCACTCCCATCAGATAGCGGGGACGATCGTGGGGCAAGTGTTCGAGCGCGGCCGCCAGAGCCGGCAACATTTCGGCCCGAGTCTCGCCGACGGACAACCCGCCGATGCCATAACCGTCGAACTCGAGCTCGGCCGTTCGTCGAGCGCTCTCGGCGCGCATCACGGGAGAGATACCGCCCTGCACGATTCCGAACAAGGCTTGATCCGGGCGACGATGAGCCGCTCTGGCTCGCTTGGCCCATGCCGAGGTCCGTTCGAGAGCCAGACGAATCACCGGCTCGGGTGAGGGCAACGGTGGACACACATCGAGGACCATCTGAATGTCGGCTCCGAGAAGTTCCTGTGTGGCGACGGCCGACTCGGGTGTGAATCGATGCTTGCTCCCGTCGTACGTGGAGGCGAACGTGACTCCTTCGTCGTCGACCTTGGGTTCGAGGGAGAACACTTGGAACCCACCGGAGTCGGTGAGGGTGAGTCCGCCCCAACCCGCGAATTTTCCGAGACCTCCGAAACGCGCCACCACGTCGGCTCCGGGTCGCAACATGAGGTGATACGTGTTGCCCAGAACGATTCGGGCACCCAAACGTTCGTAGTCGGCGGCGCTCAGGTACTTGATCGCACCACGGGTGCCCACGGGCATGAAACAGGGAAACTCGTAGCTTCCGTTGGCCGTGGTGGCCACACCGGTGCGCGCGGCGCCATCGGTGGCGGTGATGTCGAGAGTGACGGGGTGCATGATCAGTGGTCGTGGGCGTGACGATCGAGGAGCATCGCATCACCGAACGACAGGAAACGGTATCGCCGTTCGATGGCCTCACGGTAGATGTCTCGCCACACCGGTCCGACGAAGGCCTCGATCATCATCAACAACGTGGTTCGAGGCATGTGAAAGTTGGTCATCATCAGGTCGACCACCTTCCATTCGTAGCCGCGATGGATGAACAGGTTGGTGCGACCGCTCTGGCGACCGCTCGTGAACGTGCTCTCGAGGGCCCGGACGGCGGTGGTGCCGACGGCGATCACTCGCTCGGCTCGGTTCACCTCTTCGATGGTCTCGTCCGGAACCGAGTACAACTCGGTGTGGATCTGATGCTGCAAGGGGTCGTCCGTGCCGATGGGTCGGAAGGTGTCGAGGCCCACGACCAACTCCACCCGCGCCAATCGAGCACCACGCTCTTGAATCAGATCGAGAAGGTTCGCGGTGAAGTGGAGTCCGGCGGTGGGTGCGGCCGCCGAGGCGGGGCGACGCGAGTAGACGGTCTGATACCGCTCGTTGGCGCCGGAGTCGGAGGTGATGTAAGGCGGAAGTGGAAGTGAACCGATGCGGTCGAGCAACGCCATCGGTTGACCGTCATCGTGCAGACGAACGTCGAAGGTGTCACCGTCGTCGCGTCGACCGATGAACGTGGCAACATCGTTGCCGGCCTCGTCGAGGAGGGTCTCGTTCGGGCGAAGTTTGGCCGCGGGCCGAACCAACGCCGACCACACTCCTCCGTCGGTCATCTCGAGCAGAAGAACCTCCACGGCACCGCCACTCCCCCGACGCAATCGAAGACGGGCGGGAATCACTCGGGTGTCGTTGACGACCAACACGTCGCCGGGTCGAACCAACTCGGCGAGGTCCCGCACGTGACGATGATGCAGTCGATCCCCGCCGTCGACCAGCAGACGCGCCGAATCGCGGGGTTCGACGGGCTCTTGAGCGATGAGTTCGTCGGGGAGTTCGTAATCGAAGTCGGAAATGTGCACGGTTCAGGTGAAGAGGTCGGGTTGGGTGGCAGGTGGAGTGAGCCCGATGTGGGACCACGCCGCGGGCATGGCGACGCGGCCGCGAGGCGTGCGCGCGATCATGCCCTGCTGAATCAAAAAGGGTTCGTACACGTCCTCGACGGTCTCAGGTTGTTCCCCCACACCGATGGCCAAGGTGGTGAGTCCGACCGGACCTCCGTTGAACTGCGAACACAACGCCGACAGGAGCGAACGGTCGACCTTGTCGAGGCCACGTTGATCCACGCCGAAAATGGCGAGTCCCTCGTCGGCGACGGATCCGGTGATGCGACCGCTGTCGCGCACCTCGGCGAAATCCCGGACACGGCGAAGAAGTCGGTTCGCGATGCGCGGCGTTCCTCGGCTGCGGCGAGCGATCTCGTGGCAGCCCTCGTCGTCGATGTCGACCGACAGAATGGTGGCCGCGCGACGAACGATGGCGGTGAGTTCGTCGTCGTCGTAATAGTCGAGACGCGCGACCAAGCCGAACCGATCGCGGAGCGGACCGGTGATCATGCCCGTTCGTGTGGTGGCACCGACCAGCGTGAATCGTGGAAGTGCCAATCGAATGCTGGACGCGGCCGGACCCTTGCCCACCACGATGTCCAATTGGAAGTCCTCCATCGCGGGATACAGGATCTCTTCGACCGTGCGGCCGAGTCGATGGATTTCGTCGATGAACAACACGTCCGAGGGTTCGAGCTTGGTGAGGATCGCGGCCAGATCTCCGGCCCGCTCCAGGGCCGGCCCGGATGTGATGTGCAGTCGGACCCCCATCTCGGCGGCGATGATTCCCGACAAGGTCGTTTTGCCCAGACCGGGAGGGCCGGCGAACAAGAGGTGATCGACGGCTTCGCCACGACGTCTGGCGGCTTCGAGCACGATGCCGAGCTTTTCCTTCAACTCGCGTTGACCGACGAACTCCTCGAGGTGCTTGGGGCGCAGACCCGCCTCGTCGGACTCCTCGATGGGATTCTCCAACTTGGGGTCGAGGAACTCCTCACGCACGGCGCACCCCCAACAATCCGAGCGCTTCGCGCAACATGGTTGCGGCGTCGGTGGCGGGCAGCGTGCGCAGAGCATCACGCACTTCGCTGTCGCTGTATCCGAGTCCGATCAAGGCCTCGCGCACGTCGGAGATGACGGTGGACCCCGTGTTGCCGTCGTTGATGGTCGTCAGGACGGGCAACGAGAGTCGATTCTTCAACTCGATCAGAAGTCGTTCGGCCGTCTTCTTGCCGACACCGGGCACCAAGGTGAGCGCGCCAACGTCCGACGAGGCGACGATGTCGACGAGCGTCGACGGCGAATGCGTCGACAGGATCGCCATGGCGAGTGCGGGCCCGACTCCATGAGTGGCGATGAGAGTCTGGAAGGTCGACTTCTCGTCGCGAGTCTGAAAGCCGAACAGCGTTTGCTGATCCTCGCGGATGTGATGATGCACGTGGAGGAAAGCCGGTGACGTGGGCTCCAGTTCGGCCAGGCATCGTGGCGACACGTGCACGATGTATCCGACGCCACCGGCCTCTATCAGGGCCGTGCCATCGGGCGACCGCTCGAGGACCGTTCCGCGAAGTGATCCGATCATCATCCGGCCTTTCGACGACTACGAGCGCGCCCGTGGATGTCGGGAGCGCCGGCGGCGATCAAGCGTTGATGAACGGGCCCGATCGCGAGGTGGCACAGAGCCAGGGCCGCGGCGTCGGCGGCGTCGGCGGGTTTGGGAGCGACGCTCAGTCCGAGTCGAGCTTGGACCATCTTTTGCACCTGTTCCTTGCCGGCGCCTCCCCAACCCGTGACCGCTTCTTTCACCTGGTTCGGGGTGTACTGAACGACCGTGCAGCCGGCCGCATGAGCGAGCGCCAGGGCCAATCCGCTCGCTTGACCGACGCTCATCGCCGTGCGCACGTTGACCTGGAAGAAAACCTGTTCGACCGCCACGCTGGTGGGGCGGAACTCCTCGAGAACTTCGGAGAGATCCTGATGCAGACGAGCCAATCGAGCCGGCAGGGAATCCTGGACCGGTGTGCGCAACACGCCCAAGGACACCACATCGATGGAGGGTCCGCGGGCGTCGAGGACCGCGTAACCGCATCGGGTCAGCCCCGGGTCGATACCCAGCACCCGCTGGGTGCTCCCTACGAACATGCGTACGATCATACCGAGCCACGACCGGTGCGTGGGGACGGTGCCCCGAACGGTCAGGGCTTGCCGATGGCGGCGGTGATCTCCTGCACCGACCGGTACGTCACACCCGCAAGGGCGCGGTGCACGTACGAGAGACGACCATCGGCGCCCACCACGAACACGCTCCGACGCGGGAAACCCAAGGGACCCAGGGTTCCGTAGGCGGCCGCGACGCTCTTGTCCACGTCGGACAGCAACGGGAATCGAAAGCCGTGCTTGGAGGCGAAGGCCTCGTGGCTCGCGACATCCTGCGCCGAGATGCCGACGATGGCCGCATCCAGACTCTCGAACTCCTCGAACTCGTTGTTGTACGAGTTCAGTTGCTTCGTGCACACCGGAGTGTCGTCGCCCGGGTAGAACGCGATCACGAGCGGCTTGCCAGCGAAGTCCGAGAGCGAATAGTTGCGCCCTCCCGTACCGGGAAGGGTGAATGCGGGGGCCAGATCTCCGACTTTGATGCTCATGACGCGACCCTAACGCATGTCACGCGCGTGTCATGCCAACGGCTTCATGACACGTCAGCCGACCGCTTCATGACACGTCAGCCAACGGCTTCCATGATCTCATCGCTGATGTCGAAGTTGGCATAGACGTCCTGGACGTCGTCGTTGTCTTCCAAGGCTTCCATCACCTTCAGGATCTTGCGGGCGGTCTCGGCGTCGGTCACGTCGATGGTGGTGGACGACACCATGGTCGACTCCGCCGACATCACGGTCAAACCGGCCGATTCCAAGGCCGTCTTCACGTCGTAGACCGCCGAGGGTTCGGTCAGGATCTTCCACGCGGAACCGTCACGACTGATGTCGTCGGCTCCGGCATCCAGTGCGGCCATCATCACGTCGTCTTCGGCGGCGGCGCCATCGACGTAGATGACTCCCCGACGGCTGAACTGCCAACCGACCGCACCGGGCTCGGCCATGGCGCCGCCGAGCTTGTTGAAGATGTTGCGAATGTCGGCACCGGTTCGGTTGCGATTGTCGGTGAGGGTGTCGACCATCATCGCGACTCCTCCGGGTGCGTACCCCTCGTACGTGATCGACTCGTAGCTGTCGCCCTGAGCCTCACCGCTTCCTCGCTTGACGGCGCGATCAATCGCGTCGTTGGTCATCTGAGCGGCCTTGGCCTTTTGCACGACGGTGCGAAGCGATGCGTTCGACGCGAGGTCTCCCCCACCTTCGCGGGCGGCCACCTCGATCTGTCGCGCGATCTTGGCGAACAGCTTGCCGCGCGCCTTGTCCGCGGCGCCCTTCTTGTGTTTGATCGTTGCCCATTTGGAATGTCCGGACATGGTTCACCTCACCTGGTCTCGACTGGTCACACCGCTGCTCGACGCGTCGCGCACCATATCGGCGAAAAGCCGATGGATGCGATCGTCGTTCGTCAGTTCGGGATGAAAGGACGCCGCCATCACCGTGCCCTGCCGAACGAGAACGGGAACACCCTCGTGACGGGCCAGCACGTCGACGTCGGGTCCGACCTCCTCGATCCGCGGAGCGCGAATGAACACCGCATGGAACGCAGAATCGAAGCCGTCGACGTCGATATCGGTTTCGAAGGAATCCACCTGTCGTCCGTAGCCGTTGCGGCGAACGACGATGTCGATGGACTTCAACGCGATTTGATCGGCGCGGCCGTCGAGGATCCGGTCGGACAGAAGGATCATCCCGGCGCACGTGCCGAAAACGGGGTGGCCCGCCGAGATGAACTCGCTCAAGGGACCGAGCAGATCGTACGAACGCAGAAGATTCGACATCGTCGTGCTTTCCCCACCGGGAAGGATCAAACCGTCGAGGCCCTCCAGATCACTCGGCAAACGAACCGGACGTCCGACGACGTCGAGGGACGTCAGAAGATCAAGATGGGCGGCGAACGCCCCTTGAAGAGCGAGCACCCCGATCGTCGACGACACGTTCACCTGGGGGCCTCGATACCGACACGATCGTCACCAACCGCGTTCGGCGTAACGCTGATTGATTTCGTCCATTCCGATTCCGGTCATCGGAGCGCCCAAACCGCGCGAAACCTTGGCCAGAATGTCCGGGTTGTCGAAGTGCGTCGTGGCCTCGACGATGGCCTTGGCGCGCGGAGCGGGATGATCGCTCTTGAAAATGCCCGACCCGACGAAGACGGCCTCGGCACCCAACTGCATGGCCAGAGCGGCGTCGGCCGGAGTCGCGAGTCCACCGGCGCAGAACAACGGCACGGGAAGCTTTCCGGTCTCGGCGATCTCCTGGATCAGAGTGAGCGGCGCCTGGAGCTTTTTGGCCCAATCGAACAACTCGGCCGAGTCGGCCGTGCCGATGCGACGGATGTCGCCCAGGATCGAGCGCAGGTGACGCACGGCTTCGACGACGTTGCCGGTGCCGGCTTCGCCCTTGGAACGAATCATGCAGGCGCCTTCGCTGATGCGACGCAACGCCTCACCGAGGTTGGTGGCCCCGCACACGAAGGGCACGACGAACTTGAACTTGTCGATGTGATGGGCCTCGTCGGCGGGCGTGAGCACTTCGCTCTCGTCGATGAAGTCCACACCGAGCGACTGAAGAATCTGGGCCTCGACGAAATGTCCGATACGAGCCTTGGCCATCACGGGGATGGACACCGCGGCCTGAATTCCCTCGATCATTTCCGGATCGCTCATGCGCGCCACGCCACCATCACGGCGAATGTCGGCGGGGACCCGTTCAAGGGCCATGACCGCGCATGCTCCGGCGTCCTCGGCGATCTTGGCTTGTTCGGGGGTGACGACGTCCATGATGACGCCACCCTTCAACATCTCGGCCAGACCCCGCTTGACGGGAATCGAGCCAACGGAGGACGAAGTTGCGGACATGGGGGTCAGGCTAACCGTGACGGCCCGTTGGGGCCGAGGCAGATTCTGTGATCAGGGCCACGCGACGGCGTCGAGGGTGCCACCGGCGGGAACGGTGACCGCTTGACCCTCGCGGATAAGTTCCACCCACGTGCGTCCGGGGGTGAGTCCGATCGAGCCTCCGTCGGCATCACGGAGGTTCCACGGCGACAGGTTGTCGGCCCGGTTCCAGGTGCCCTCGACCAGCTTGCCTCCGGAGTAGATCCACGCTCGACCGGTGCCGACGGTCTGGGCTTCGGGACTGCGCGGGTCGGCCGGGCTGGCCTTGTATTCGCACTCGATGACCACGACGTTGTCGAAGGCCACCTGATCGCCGTTGGCATCGGAGTGGACCTTGGCATCGTGGAACCGCAGGAACTTGGCCGCGGTGGCATCCCACTGCCATGCCGCGCGCATCGAACCATCCATGGTCAGCTTCAGGCCAACCACGTCCGTGCCCACTGGCGCGCTCGCCCCGTCGCGGTATTCGAACTGCGCGGGCGGGGTGCCACCACGACCGGCGTCGAGGGCCCAGATGTTGGTGGTCTTGCTGAAAAGGTTGTGGGGAGCCTTCTTGTCGGTGGATCGGAAGAATCCGCCACCGTTGCTGGCCGCTGACGCGCTCATGTTCACCAAGGTCGACTTGTTGATGGCCGTGGTCACCGCCGCGTTGCCACCGCTCCACAGAAGCAACGGCTTGTTGAGCGACGTCAGCAGATCGATGTCCTGGGTGCGACCGGAGCGCAAGGGTCCCACGGGGTCGGATCCGTTCGAATGGAAAACGGCCGCGAAGCGCGTCCACTTTTCCACGTTCTCCTCGTAGACGATGTCGGCACTGTTCAACCCGCTCTGGGGACGAGCACCCGGATGGTTGTCGATCTTGGCGGCGATGGCCGGGCGCGTGGCAGCGGCCTCATCCGTGACGGGCAGGCCCGTGAGCGGCATGACCGGAACCGGGATGGTGGTCGTGGTGGTCGCGGCCAACGTCGTGGGAACCTCGGTCGTGGTGGCCTCGGGCGCACTGGTGGGGGCCGCCGTGGTGGTGTCGGTGTCGGAGGATCCTCCCCCGCATGCGGCCAGAGCGAGTCCGGCCACGACGAGCGCGGTGAGGACGCGAGGAAGTTTCGTGCGCGTGTTCTCGAAGTTCATGGTCAGAGCTCCTTCAGCAAGGCGATACGGGTGTCGAGCGGCGGATGGGTGTCGAACATTCGGTGGAACCAGCCAAGTCGCCCTTCGTCACGAACACCCGACAGCGGCTGCTCGATCCAGAGATGCGCGGTGGCCATGCTCGCCGAATGGGTGGTGGTCGTGTCCGCCTTCAACTTCTCCAAAGCGGAGATCAAACCGGGTGGATACCGCGTCATCTGACAAGCCGATGTGTCGGCCAAGGTTTCACGGCGACGACTGAGGGCCGCTTGCATCGCCTTGGCCACGATGGGGGCCACGATCAGCAAGACGATTCCGATGATGGCCAACGGGTTCGAGCCATTCTGGCGATCGCCATCCCGACTGACGCGTCCACCGTTCCACCACATCATGCGGATCGACAAGTCGGTCACGATCGCGACGGTTCCCACCAGAACCACGGCGATGGTGGACACGAGGATGTCGTAGTTGCGAATGTGCGAAAGCTCGTGAGCGATCACGCCCTCAAGCTCGACGCGATTCATCTTTTCCAAGAGGCCGGTGGTCACGGCGATCGCGGCATGCTGCGGATTCCGTCCGGTGGCGAATGCGTTCGGCGCCGGATCCTCGATGATGTACACCCCGGGCTTGGGAAGACCACCCGCGATGCAGAGACCCTCGACCAGGTTGTGGAGGCGCTGGTACGTCGCGGGGTCGGCGGGAACCGCGCGGCTCACGCGCAGGGCGATGCGATCGGATTTCCAGTACGAGACGCCCGCGGTGATGGCCGCGATGACGAACGCGATGATGGTCGGGAGCAATCCACCGCCGATCAGGGCGCCCACGACCATTCCGATCGCCACCGTGACGAGAACGAACACGACGATGAGAACCACGCTGCGGCGCTTGTTGGAGCGAATCTCGTCGAACACGATCAGAACTTCACTTGAGGAGCGACGCGAGCGCCGTCCTCGGCCTCGAAGAACTCCCGGCGGGAGAAGGAGCCGAACTTGGCGACGATGAGCGTGGGGAAGGTGTCCAACTTGTTGTGATAGCCGAGGACACTGTCGTTGTAGAACTGGCGCGCATAGGCCACGCGACCTTCGGTGGCGCTCAATTCCTCCTGCAGGGCGAGGAAGTTCTGGTTGGCCTTCAGATCCGGGTAGGCCTCGGACAACGCGAACAATTGTCGCAGTGCTCCGCTCACCATGTTGTCGGCGGTGGCTTGTGATCCGGGCGTGGGAGCAGCGGACATGGCGGCCGAACGGGCTTGGATGACCGCGTCGAACGTCTTTTGCTCGTGGGTCGCGTAACCCTTCACGGTCTCGACCAGATTGGGGATCAGGTCGAGGCGACGCTTCAACTGAACGTCGACCTGGGACCAGGCGTTGTCCACCTGATTGCGGCTGCGCACGAGTCCGTTGTAGAGAACGATGCCGATGATGGCCACCAGCACGACGATGCCGATGATGATGCCGATTGTCATTTGACCAGCATACGGCGAATCGAGTTGCTGGCGAGGGCACGCAAGCGAACCGCGATCGACCACCAACGACGCAATCTTCCGATGCGCGGAGCCGACGCGATCGACTCATGGTCCTCCAGCACCCGTCGGTAGATCTCTTCGTAGCGTCGCGCGAGATTGTTCATCGAGAACTCGCGAGCCCGCACCGCACCCGCGCGCACCAGATCGCCGGCCATCGAGGGGTCGTCGAGCACCTTGCGCAGACCCGCTTCGAGCGCATCGACGTTGGCGGGCTCGACGAGCACCGCGTCCACCGAGTCGGTGGCGACGTTCATGTAGCCGTCGAGGGCACTGGCGACGATCGGAGTGTTGGCCGCCATGGCCTCGATGAGAACCACCCCGAAACTCTCGCCTCCCAACGACGGCGCGCAGAACACCGCGGCTTGCCGCAAGCGGGAGGCTTTCTCCACGTCGGAGATGCGTCCGAGCCATTGGATGCGCGCGTCGCCGGCCCACTCACGCTTGAGTCGATCGGTCTCGGGGCCGTCGGACGCGATCCACAGATCCACGTCGTCGGGCAGGGTGGCGTGCGCCTTCAACAAATACTCCAGACCCTTGCGAGGTTCGTGGCGTCCGCAAAAGAAGATGGCCCGACGGGACGCCGGTGCCTCGCCGGGAACGGGGGCGAAACGCTCGATCTCCACGCCGTTCGGGAGAATCTCGTAGTCGCCACCGAGGTACCTCTCGGCGAGCAGGACCGCGTCCTTGGAGACCGCGACTCGATGTTCGATCGCGGCCGCGAATGCCTTCAAAGGTGCGTTCAGATACTTGTAACTAGCGCTCTCTCCGGCGGCGTGGAAAGTGGCGACGATCGGGGCCATTTGCATCACGAGGGACGTGAACGTCGGTCCGGGAGACAAAGGCTCATGCAGATGCAAGATGTCGAATTCCTCGTCCTTCAGAACTCGAATGGTCCGCAGCGAGGCGGACGGATCCGGGGCCAAGGGGGCGACCGATCCGTTGGCGGCGGTGGGCAGCGAATCGCCCAGCGGAGTGACGAAGGTGTCCGGCGGAGCCCCATCGCACGGGCCGAGAACGCGCACTTCGTGGCCCATGCGCCGAAGTTCGCGAGCCAAACCCATGACCTGGCCTTGCACCCCGCCGGGGGTGGTGAGGCTGTAGGGACAGAGAATGCCGATGCGGAGGCGTTCGGTCGACGGCACGGTTACTCAAGATACCGATCATTCCCCGCACTACCGTGCCGACATATCGCGACGGCATAACGTGACGGAATGTCGTTCGCCAACACTTCGAAAGATTCCCTTCCGGCCCTCTCTATCGTGGCCTCTCCCGGCAAGCGTCGAGCGATCATCGACCTCGCGCGCGAGGCGGAGATTCTCGGTTTCCCGGCCTTGGCGTGTCCGAGTCTTGGTGGGGCCCTCGGTCTGTGCGTCAGCCTCGCTCATGAGACCCGGGACATTCGCTTCTACACCGCGATCCAAGGAATCTACGGAAACTCCATCGGCGAGATCGGCTCGTTGGCGAGTCACACCCACGAATTGTCGGGTGGGCGATTCGCGTTGGGGCTCGGTGTCAGTCATGAGCCGATGGTGCGGCGCACCGGCGCCACCATGGGACCGCCGTTGAGCGACATGCGCGGTTTCGTGGAATCACTTCGAGCCAACGCGAAGTACGGCGGCGAGTTGCCGCCCATTTACGTCGCCGCACTACGCGATCGCATGTTGAATCTCGCGTGCGAGATCGGAGAAGGTGCTCTCTGGGCGAACGCGAGTTTCGGGCACACGACGAAGCAGGTGAACCTGGTTTCCGAATCCGGTCGTGGAGAAGACTTCTACTTGGCCAACATGATTCCGACGGTCATCGACGAGGACGTCGCCGCCGCGGCCGCGATCAACCGCCGAACCATGACCACCTACGTGCGTCTTCCGAACTATCGCAACTATTGGAAGGCCGCCGGATACGTCGAAGAGATGGAACGCATCGAGCTGGCGTTGGCCGAGAAGCGCGTGGACGATCTCGAGTCGATCATGAGCGACGAGTGGCTCGCCGATTGCACCCTGTTCGGAACACCGCGCACGGTGTTGGAGGGCTTCGAACGTTGGAAGTCGATCGGCGTCCAGCCGATCGCGGTGATGTCGAGCACGAGTGGTGGACAGGTGAAGGCCATCGGCCAACTCTTCGACTTGTACCGCTGACGTCCCAGCAGTACCGAATGCTGACGTGTCAGCCGTACCGAATGCTGACGTGTCAGCCGAGCCTCAACGTCTCCAGAGGCTCCAGCCGAGCGGCGCGTCGAGCCGGATACAAACCCGCCATGACCGAGATGGTGATGGCCAACACGATTCCGGCCGGAGCCAACCACGGTGCCATCACGAACACCCAGCCGGCGATGGACGCGCCAACGAAGATGGACAGCATTCCCAACAGCACACCGCACACTCCCCCGATGACACCGACCACGATGGCCTCCAGGAGAAACTGAACGGCGATGATGCGGCGGGTGTGTCCCAGTGCGCGCCGAATTCCGATCTCGCTCGATCGTTGGATCACCGAAATCGACATCACGTTGGCGATTCCCAAACCGCCGACGATGATCGCCAACAGTCCCATGGACACCACGATCAACTGGAGTTGGCGATCCGACTGGGCCGCCAGTTCGAGAGCCTCGCTCTTCACGTCGGTCTTGACCTCGTCGGGTCCGCCGAGGCTGATGGCGGTGGTCAGGGCATCGGCCGATTCGTCCACTCGCGCGGGGTCGACGCGCGCGTAGATCTTGTTCGGCAAGATGTCGTCGTCGAGGAAGTCGTTCTCGGCACTGGCGAACGGAATGAACACCGCGGTGTCGAAGCCGGGTTCCAGCTGCACCGAGTCGAGGATGCCGACCACGGTGTAGTCGAATCCTCCGACGTCGATGGTGCGCAATTCCTCGGGCAGGACTCCGAACTCCCGAGCCAATCCGACTCCGATCACCGCGGTGCGGGCCCCCGACTCCTCGTCGAAAAGGTTCAACCATCGACCGGAGACCAGCGGAACCTCGAGCACATCGGGCAGGACTGCGCTGGCGGCCACCACCGGGATGGGAACCGTTTCGTACTTCTCTCGTGCCTCTTCGTAGGGGGTGACGATGATGTTGGTGAGCTCCACGATCGGTGCGACCGCTTCGACGGTGGTGACGGTCAGCGCTCGCTCGACGACGTCCTTGGGCAGGGTGGGATCCTGTCCGCCGAAGGAACTCGATGCCGATGCCTCGACCAAGTTCGTACCCAGCTCGGCCACCTTGGCCTTGAGGTCTCCCTTGGCCGAATCGGTCAGGCCGACCGCGGCGATGATGGCCGCCACGCCGATCATCGGACCGAGAAGAAGCAGCAACGTTCGCACCTTGCGGGCGAGGAGTCCGACCATCGCGACTCGAACGAGATCCCGAAAGACGCTCATCGCAGGACCTCGTCGCTCACGATGCGCCCGTCGAGCATGGAGACCTTGCGCGCCGCGGAGTTGGCGATGCCGTTGTCGTGGGTGACGATCACGACCGCGCGTTCGTCGGACTGCAGGCCGGCCAGGATCTCCATCACGTTGGCCGCGTTGCGGGTGTCGAGGGCTCCGGTTGGTTCGTCGGCCAACAGAATCTTGGGTTGCGTTACGAGGGCTCGTGCCAGCGCCACGCGTTGTTGCTCGCCGCCGGACAGTTGTACCGGACGATGGTCGGCTCGATGTCCGAGTCCGACACGTTCGAGTGATTCCAGGGAACGCTCGCGCCGTTCGGCGGGCTTGAGGTCGCGATACAGCAAGGCCGTTTCCACGTTTCCGAGGGCATCCAGATGGGGAATCAAATGGAACTGCTGGAACACGAAGCCGATGCTTTGACCGCGAACGTGGGTTCGCGCACCATCGGCCAGCCCCGTCACCTCGGTGCCTCCCACCGTGATGGACCCCGATGTTGGCGAATCGAGACATCCGAGTAGTCCGAGCATCGTGGACTTGCCGCTACCGGACGGTCCGACGATGGACACGAAGTCACCGGCGTGGATGGACAACGACACGTCGCGCAGTGCCCAGACCATGGCGTCTCCCGATCCGTAGCAACGGGACACACCGTCGAGACGCATCAAGACTTCGGTCATGGTGTCAGCCACCTTCGGTGTCGGCGGCGGGAGACCCCGATTCGATGTCGACGATCACCAACTCGTCGCCCTCGAGACCTTGCTTGATCTCGGCCCACTCGCCGTCGATGAGTCCGATGACCACCGGAAGACGCGTGATCGTGCCCTTGTCGTTCACGATTCGCACGATGTCACCATCGGCCGATCGCAACACCGAGGCAACGGGCACGACGAGTGCGTCCTTCACCTCGGCGAGGGTGACGTCGATCGACACCGTCGCTCCATCCACCGCGGCGAACTCGCCTTGCACTTCGACGGTTCCTTCGTACGACTCCTCGCCTTGGGGTCCGACCGTCGCGCTGTCGTCGAGAGCGGAAATCACCCCGGGCAGAACCTGTCCCCCGACCGTGAGATCCACCGACACCGCTTGGCCCACCTCGAGTTCGGCTCGATCGGATGGGCTGACCTTCATGGTGATCGTGAACTGCGGTTCGGTGAGATTCAGCATCACCGCTCCCTGCAACACGAACTCGCCCTCGTCCACCTCGACCGAACCGACGCGGGCGGGCCAATCGGCGACGATCATGTCGGACGGCTCGAACACCACGTCGTCATTGATGAAGTTCACCGGAATGGTCACGGATGAAGTCCCGCGACGCATGATCACGGTCCCGGTGAGAACGTCGAAGTCGGTTCCGTTTAGCGTGGTGCCACCGATCTGATAGTTCACCGATGTGTCCTCGGTGACCGGCGAATCGGCCACAATCCGGAACGATCCCGAACGTCCCTCGGCCACGGTTCCGCCCCCGAGAAGCGTCATCTCGGGAAGATCCGCGCTTTCGATGGTGACCGAGACACTCTTGGCCTCTCCGAGGGAGTACTCGGCGGGGCGACCGCCGGTCGGGGCATCGGGAAGCAACGTGAAGACGAGTGTTTCGTCCGGCTCCACGGCGTCGTCGCGTCGCGCCTGAATCTGGATCTGCGTGCTGCGGGTACCGGCCGGAATGGAATAGACGTCGTCGTCGGGGAGCAAGTAATCGGCGTCCCCGGTGGAGGTTCCGGACAAGGAGACCTCGAAGTCCAGATCACGATTCGACTCGACCGTGGAGCGGACCGTGAACGTGACGGTGCCGCCCTCGTCGACGGATTGGTTGCTGGCCGTCACGGTGAGGCGCGGATCGAGGTCGGAGCCGTTGGCTTCGATGACCGTGCGAACCTGGTTGGTGGGGCCGACGTCGTAGTCGGGATCGGTTCCGAACTGCTCGGTGAGAGTGATGGTCAGATCCTCCTCGTCCTCGATCACGTTGTCGACGAAGATGTCCGCACTGAAGGTCACCGAGGTTTGTCCGGCGGGCAGAGTGACGTTGCCCAGGATCTCGCTGTAGTCGTCGCCGTCCAGAGGGTCGTCGCCCTCGGTCGCATCGCCCCCGGTGGCGATGGCGATCACGAGGTTCGACGTGGGGGCGGCCGATGCGGTCACGGTGTAGGTGATGCTCTCGCCTTCGTTCACCCGCGTCTTGTTGGTGGAGATGGCGATCACCGGCAAGGCCACTCGGGGGTGCAAGCCCGATCCCGACGTGGATGGAACGGCGGGGGTGACGGTGAACGCGACGGTGTTGGCTCGACCCACGTTGTAGGCCGACGGATTGGACAGAAGGCTCACGGTGAGCGTTTCGTCTCCCTCGGGTGTGGCTCCTCCGTAGGCGCGGGATTGCTGCCACTGTGCGAGCGCCCGCCTGGTTTCCTCGGTGAACAGCTCGTCCGGACGCGCGATGTCGAATCCGGCGGCCACCAGAACGTTCTCCAACTGCTTCACGTCGGGTCCGACGCTGCCCACCGACAAGCGACGGTAGAACGAGAAATCCCCCGCCACGGCCACCGATGCTCGGCCGTCGAGAGCCAGGATCGCGTCTCCCTCTTCGATGGTGTCGCCATCTTCGACGTTGATGAAACTGACCTTTCCGTCGACGGCGGAGTTGATCTTGCGAGTCTCGTCGCGACGCACCTCGCCGCTCACGGTGAGCACGTCCTGCAGATCGCGACGTTCCACGAGACGTGGAGTGATCAACAGGGTGGAATCGGACTCTCCGCCACCACCGGAGAACCCGAAGATGGCCACGACCACCAACACGACCGCCCCGAGGGCGGCACCGATGATCTTGATACGAGTATTCACGTGTTCCCCACTTCCGCCTATCCGTTCTCGATGGCGTCGTTGATTCCGGTCTCGGACAAGCACTGGTCGATGTCACGATCGTCGAGGCCACCGTCGGCGGACTCGAAACGAGTCGGGTTGATCAGTCCTTGAGCGTCCACCGAGGTTTCGATCTTCCACCCACGCTTCTTCAAACAGTCGCTCAACAACTTGAAGGCGACGTTGCGTTCCTCGATTTGCTCGGGGGTGAGCGACGTGCGCGTCGACTCGACCTCGTTCAGCACGTTGATGATGTCGCTACGAGCGGCGCATTTCTGAATGATCTCCAGATACGCCGGATCCTGATACGCCGGATTGTTCGGATCCTGCAGGTTGCCCCGAATCGTCTCCCCGGAATCCTCGATGCACCCTTGGAACTCGGCGTAGGCGTCGAACAACTTCAGTTCCGCGGGTCGGTCGTCCTGATTCAGCGGGATCGTGTCGGACGATTCTTCGGATGACGGGGATTCCGTACCGGACGGATCGTCGGCGGCCGGAGCGGTGGTGGCCGAGGCTTTCATGGCGGCGACCGCTTCGGGCGACATGACCTGAATGTCGTCGGCGTCTCTCAGGACGATGGTCGTGTCGGCCGACCCACCACATGCGAACAGGCCGACCGAAGCCACCACGACCGTTGCCAGGAGCCCCGATGAGATGGGCCATGAAGAAGTGGACGTGGACATCCGTACCCCGATACGCACGATCGTCAGCCTAGGCGTCGATGTCGGCCGTGGGGTCGGTGGGCGGAACTTCGAACGGATAACCGGGATCCGATGGCCAGTTCGGTTGGAGCAAATGCCATTGTTCGGGCGCGCGCGAGATGAGCTGTTCCAATTCCTTGGCGACCAACGATGTGATGCGCGCGACATCGGCGCGCAGGCGTCCCTCGCGTTCGCACGGCACGGGAGGCCGAATCACGCCGAGATGACCGTCGCGTCGATCGGTGAAGTACACCGCGGTGGGCAGCAACGCGGCTCCGGTGCGCAGAGCCAGGGTGGCGGGACCCGCGGGCATGAGCGTGGTCTCGCCGAAAAAGCGCGTCGGAATGCCACCGCCGGTGATGTCTCGGTCGCACAACAGGCACAACACCTCGTTCGCACGAAGGGCGTTGAGCGCCGCCGATCCCGCATCGGGGCCGACCGGGATGACCTTCATGCCGAACTTCTCTCGCAGATCGACGAACCACTCGAACAACTCGGGTGGTTCGAGTGGTTCGACGACCACTGTCATTTTGTTTCCCAGATCGGCGGCCCATCGACCCGCCCATTCCCATCCTCCGAGGTGGGGCAACGCGAGGATCGCACCGTTTCCACGATCGAGGGCCGGCATGAGGTACTCGTCGTAACCCTCCACCCTGAACGAGTCGGCCACCTGCCGAGCCGACAACCCCGGGAGGCGGAAACTCTCCACGTAGTAGCGGGCGTAACTGTCGAAGACCTTCTGCGTGAGCCGGCGTATCTGCCAGTCGGAGGCCGAGGGCACGACTCGTCGCATGTGGCGCTCGACCATGAGTCGCTTGTCCCGCATGGCGATGGAGGCGGGAGCACCGAGTGCCGCGCCGACCACGGCCGATAACGCGGTGGGGACGCCCTTCGACAACAGGGAACCCAATTTGTACGCACCGACGGTCAAAGAGTC
Organism: Actinomycetes bacterium; assembly: GCA_027491335.1. Taxonomy (GTDB): domain Bacteria; phylum Actinomycetota; class Acidimicrobiia; order Acidimicrobiales; family Ilumatobacteraceae; genus Casp-actino8. The sequence continues at coordinate 52,375 of JAIXWJ010000025.1, forward strand.
GGTGATCTCCTGGCGGGGAGACCGGGACACGCGGTCAGCGCAGACGCGACGTCATGCGCGCGCGACGACCGAGTCGCGCCGAGCGACGACTCTGCCGACGGGAACGACGCTGTTCGATCTTGGCCGCGGTTACCGGTGCCACCGCCGCTTGGCGCCAGACTTTGACGAAGCGTTGCACCGCGGTGACCGAGGTGAGGATCAGCATGATCCACATGATCGGAAGCAGCAGAACCGGGAACAGCAGACCGAGGCACAACAGGATGATGCGCTCCGCACGTTCCATGATGCCGCCCTTGGCGGACAGTCCGAGCGACTCGGCCTTGGCGCGTTCGTAGGAGATGACGGAACTCACTGCCGAGACGGCCAACGGGAGAATGGCGGTCTTGGGCGAGTGCTCGTTCGTGAAGTACCAGGCGACTCCGCCGAAAAGAAGTGCATCGGTGACGCGATCGACGACCGAGTCGAAGAAGGCGCCTCGTTGGCTGGAGGTGTTGGAAGCCTTGGCCAAGGCCCCATCCAGCAGGTCGGGCAGGGCGGCCAGGATCACCAGGAGAAGTCCCAGAGGCAGGTAGCCGGCTCCGATGGCCACGGCGGCACCGATCGCGATCACCATTCCCGCGATCGTCAGGTGGTCGGGAGTCATGCGGGTGCGACGCAGGCCGTCACCGAGAGGCTTGACGGCCTTGTCGACCGAACTACGCAGGTGGCCGTCGAACATGCTCTCAGTCTAGGAAGATGGCTCCCACGAGGTGGGTGAATCGGGTGCGAAGGCCCGACACGCAGGCACGGAGCCCTCTCGAAACATCAACTCGGCAGGTCGTCCCACTTCTCGAGGTTCTCCTCGACGAAGTGCTCCTTCACGGATCCATCGACCGCATCGACCAGAACGAGACCACGACGCAGAGGCGGATCCTCGTTCGAGTAGCAGAGAACACGCCACGTCGGGCGGCTTCTGATCCCCCGCCACACTTGTTGCGCGGACGCGTGACCCACCGCGAATCCGACGGCCGCGCCGGCCGCGGCCAAGGCTCCTTGCTCGTCGATGCTCATCCGCCAGCCGGAGAGGATGGAGAACAGTCCGATGCCGACGAGAAGCACGGCTCCGGCGACGAGACCGTCGTTCACCGTCGTCGAATCACCGGAGGTCAGGTTCCACACGAGGACCAGTGCACCCGAGATCACATAGATGATTCCCGGAATACGGCGTCGACTGTTGTCCGGAAAGCGGTACTCGGCCCGATTCTCGACCGCGTTGAGATCATCGGGAAGGGTGTCTCTGATCTCGGAGGAAAGGTTCTCATCCATGATGGTCAGGTTAGGGGTGGTGGTCGGTCGATGCCGGATCGGTCACGGAGTCCGAATCACTCAGGGCGGACCGTAGGCGGGCCGCCGTCACGTCGAGGGCCTCGGGAATGGCCTTGGCGTTCGCGGTGGTGGTGAGGAAATTCGAATCTCCGTGCCACCGAGGCACGACATGAACGTGCAGGTGCTCGTTGACGCTCCCACCGGATGCGGCCCCCATGTTGATGCCGACGTTGATCCCGTGGGGCGCGTATTCGCGTCGCACGGCACGACACACGACGGAGACCGTGTTCCATAGCTCCGTGGTTTCTTCGGCCGTGAGGTCGACGAGATCCGCCACCTGGCGGTACGGCAGAACCAGCGTGTGTCCGACCGAGTACGGATACGCGTTGAGAATGACGAACACGTTGGCGGATCGGTGAACGATGTAGGTCTCCTCGTCGGAGAGCCCGGAATCCAGGATGCGCGCGAAGACGCTGGCACCCGGGTTCGACTCCGGGTTCGACTCCGGCAACGACGACAGGTACTCCCCGCGCCAACCGGCCCAGAGATTCTCGATCATGAGACGATGGGATTCGCGGCGATCTCGTTCGTGACGCGTTCGATGAAGTCGGCCACGGAGACGCCTCGTTCGACGTCGGCGCCTCGCGCGTTGACACCCACCGTGGAGGCGGCCACGTCGTCGTCGCCGACCACCAGAACGTAGGGAATCTTCTCCAACTTCGCGGTACGAATTCTCTTGCCGAGTTGATCGGACGCCTCGACGACGTCGACACGCAAACCGCGACTCGCCAACTCGTGGCGCACCGATTCGGCGTAGGCCTCGTGGCCATCCGCAACGGGAAGGATCCGAACCTGCAACGGTGCCAGCCACGTGGGAAAGGCTCCGGCGTAGTGCTCGACGAGCACTCCGAAGAATCGCTCGATGGAGCCGAAGAGGGCCCGATGGAGCATGATCGGGCGCTGACGACTGCCGTCGTTCGAGACGTATTCGAGATCGAAACGCTCGGGCAGGTTGAAGTCGCACTGAATGGTGGAGAGTTGCCACGTGCGACCGATGGCGTCGCGGACGTGGATGTCGATCTTGGGCCCGTAGAAGGCGGCGTCGCCTTCCTTCACCGAGTATTCGAGCCCGTGCGTCACCAACGCCGCTTCCAGAGCGGACGTCGCCTCGGCCCAGATGTCATCGGATCCGACGTACTTGTCGGGGTCCTTCGTGGACAGATGGAAGGAGAAGTCGTCGAAGCCGAATGCTCGTAGCACGCTGACGATGAAGTCCAGAAGCGAGATGATCTCGGCTTGGAGTTGTTCGCGCGTGCAATAGATGTGGCTGTCGTCCTGAGTGAAGCCACGGATGCGCATCAGGCCGTGAAGGGTTCCGGCTCGTTCGTATCGGTACACCGTGCCGAGCTCGAACAGTCGCAAGGGCAACTCGCGATAACTGCGCTGACGGCCCCGGAAGATGAGGCAGTGCATCGGGCAGTTCATGGGCTTCGGGTAGTAGGTCCCGTTGTCCATCTCCATCGGCGGGTACATGCCGTCGGCATAGAAGTCGAGGTGCCCCGAGGTCTGGAAGAGAGTGGCGTTGGACAGGTGTGGCGTGAACACGAACTGGTATCCACCGTCCTGATGGCGGGACCGGCTGTAGTCCTCCATCATTTTTCGAACCGTGGCCCCCTTGGGATGCCAAACGGCCAAACCTCCGCCGAGTTCGCTGGGGAACGAGAGCAGGTCCAATTCGACGGCCAACCGGCGATGGTCGCGCTTCTCCGCTTCCTCCAACCGGTGCAGGTGCTCCTCGAGAGCCGCCTTCGACTCCCAAGCCGTTCCGTAGATGCGTTGAAGAACCGGACCCTTCTCGTTGCCCCGCCAATAGGCCGAGGAGACCTTCTGCAACTTGAAATGTCCGAGTCGGCCGGTGGACGGAACGTGGGGTCCGAGACACAGATCGACGAACTCCGGAGTGTTGCGGTAGAGACTCACCGAGTCCGCGTCGCCGCCAACCTCGCCGTTGTCGGAGCCATCGGCGCCACCATCGCGCACGCGACGAATGATCTCGCATTTGTAGGGCTGCTCGTCGAACAGGGTCAAGGCGTCGTCGATGGAGATGATCGAACGCGTGAACGGTTGGTCGGCCTTGATGATGGTCCGCATCTCGGCTTCGACGCGCGCGAGGTCATCCTCGGTGAATGTCCGACCACCCAGATCGAAGTCGTAATAGAAACCGTTCTCGATCGCCGGTCCGATGGTGTACTTCGCGCCGGGGAAGACGCGAGTGACCGCCTGGGCCATCACATGGGCCGTGGAGTGACGAAGAACGTGGCGCCCTTCATCGCTGTCGCCGGTCACGATTCGCACTCGGGCACCGTTGGGCAGCGGAGTCGAAAGATCGGTCTCGAGATCGTCGATGACGGCGGCCACGGCGGCCTTGGCGAGGTTTCGGCTGATCGCCCCCGCCAAATCCAGAACGGTCGTTCCCTCGGCCACCGAACGTTCGGAACCGTCGGGAAGGAGGACACTGATCTCGGACATGCTCCGAGTTTACGGTCAACGACCTGCGTGAGCCTCGGTAATTGCTCCGACCAGACGTGGAAGAGGGTGCGTGGGATCCTGGACGTGCGCCACGGATCCGATGTTGACGTCCTCGGACTCCGAGGTGGAACCCGCGTACACGTTTCGATACGTCTGACCGGTCATCTCGCGGATCTCGAACATGACCTCGTCCATCATCGAACGCCACACGCGATGGGGTTCTCCTTCGGTGGCGTAGCGCTCCGGTCGTACGGGTCGACCGATCGTGATGGAGCAGGAGCCGGACATCTTCGGTGCCTTGGCGTCCGGAGGCTGAATGATGTCGGTGCCGACGATGCCGACGGGAAAGATCGGACAGCCAATGGTCGTGGCCAATCGAGCCGCACCCGTGCGACCCTTGTACAAGAATCCGTCGCGGCTTCGCGTTCCCTCGGGAAAGATGCCGAACAACTCACCGCGCTCCAGCACCCGTCGCGCCGCGTCGAGTGCTCCCTGACTCTTCTCGCCTCCCGATCGGTCGATCGGAATCATGCCCATCATCGGGAAGAGCAATTTGGTTTTCCAGGAATCCATGTACTCGGCCTTGCCGACGAAAGAAATGTTCCGCGGCACGACGAGCATGAGGAAGGCCGAATCGAGGAACGAGATGTGATTGGGACACAGGATCGCCGGACCGGACGCGGGAAGACGCTCGAGTCCGGACACCTCGATGTCCCAGACACGTCGGGCGATCGGAGACAACACGCGCCGTGAGCGCTGTTGGGCCTTGCCGGCTCCCTCCGCCTTCATCGCCTCGTCCCCCTATGTCGATCCTGTGCACAGAGTAGAGCAATCGAGGGATCGGGATCGGGCGGAGATCACATCAAAGAACGACTCCGAGGAGATTCGCCGAATCCCGAACGTCGAGCCCGAGCGCGCTGGCCTCGTCGATGACGGACACGGCCCCGGGTGTGTCCAGGTCGTCGTCCAGCCTCTCACGAACTCGTTCCAGCACCGACGCGTCGGGACGGGTTCCCGTCGACCACGCATCGAGACGTTTCCGCGCCCGGGGCATCGCCTCGGAGGTCCATTCCCATTCGCGTCGATACGTGTTCTCGAGTATCGCCAGCCGAATCGCTCGGGGGTCCCATTCGCGCCGGAGGGCGTCGACGAAGACGAGGTTCCCCAGACTCTTGGACATCTTCGCGCCGTCCATGAAAACCATCGCGACGTGCATCCAATGCTTCACGAAGGGTGTGCCGGTGGCCGCTTCGCTTTGGGCTCGCTCGCACTCGTGGTGCGGGAAGATGAGATCACTGCCTCCACCATGGAGATCGATCGTCTCGCCGAGTTCGCGCAGAGCGAGAGCACTGCATTCGATGTGCCAGCCCGGACGTCCGGCACCCCACATCGCTTCCCAGGATGGTTCGTCGTCGGCGGACGGGTGCCACAGCACGAAGTCGAGTGGATCGCGCTTGGCCGGATTGTCGACGTCTCCCCCGCGCTCGCGGGCGAAGGCGATCATCTGCTCGCGCGAGTAATGACTGACCGATCCGAAACTGGGGAACTTGCTCACGTCGAAGTAGACCGAGCCGCCCGAGGTGTACGCGTATCCGCGTTCGAGCACCATCCCGATGAAGCCTCGGATGTCGGGAATCGCCGACGACGCGCGGGGTGTGGAGTGAACGGGAAGGGCATTCAGCGCTTCCATGTCGCGTTCGAACCTCGCCTCTTCCCCGGCGGCCAGATCCAAATAGTGGACACCCAATTGACGGGCCTTGGCGAACAAGGGGTCGTCCACGTCGGTGACGTTGCGGACGCAGCGAATCTCGTGACCCAGATCGATGAGGCGACGCTGCAGCACGTCGTAGGTCAGAAACGTGGACGCGTGTCCGATGTGGGTCGCGTCGTACGGCGTGATGCCACAGGTGTACATGGTCACCAATTGACCCGGTTCGAAGGCCACGACCTCGCGGCGAGACGTGTCGTAGAGGCGCATGCTCATCGAACGATTTCCTCTCGGATGCCGGTCAGCTTCGGGGCGACGCGAGTCTTGTATCGAACGTTCAATTGCAACAGCACCGCGGTGAACGCCTCGATCGCCGTGGCGTTCGAAAGTTGCCCCGCATCGAGGGGTCGACAACCGGGAATACGCGACACGATCTCCGAGACGATGCGAAGCGATTCTCGATCGTCCGAACAGATCAACACGTCGGAATCGATGGGTGCGCCGAGGTGCCCGAGCTCCTTGGCCGGCAGATGATGAAGGGCCGCCACGACCTTGCTGAGAGGTGCGGCGGCCTGGATGTGGGCGGCCACACTGCCCCGCGGAGGGAGCAACGGCTGGAACTCGCCGGCCACGCGCACCAAAGCGTTGGCCATGCTGATGAGGATCTTGCCCTCGAGTGCCACCGAGTTCTCTTGAACCGTGGTGGCGGCCGAGTCCCACGGAGTCGCGATGACCACCACGTCGGCCGCGGCGGCGGCGGCGTTGTCACCACCGGTGATCGCCGATGCGATCTCGGGATGTTTGGCGGCAATTTCCTGACAGACGTCGACGGCGCGCTCGGCGGACCGGGATCCGATCGTGACGTCGTAGCCGATCGACGCCAATCGGGCACCAAGGGCCGATCCGGCCGGACCCGTGCCTCCGAGGATTCCAATGCGCATGCGTTCAGCCTGACACATTCGCGACGCTGGTATGGGGGTCATCGGTCGTTGGCGTGGTCTATGTTGGCCCGCGGAGGCTGATCATGGGATTGCTCGAGGGAAAGAAGATCATCGTGACCGGAGTGCTGACCGATGCGTCGCTCGCGTTCGGTGTGGCTCGGTTGGCTCTCGATGAGGGCGCTTCCGTGATACTGACCGGTGCCGGGCGAGCTCTCAGTCTGACGCAACGAACGGCTCGCAAGTTGCCCGCGCCCGTCGAGGTGCTCGAACTGGACGTGACGGTCGCCGATCACGTCGAATCCGTTCGCCGAGCCGTGGCCGATTCATGGGGTTCGGTCGATGGCGTGGTGCACTCGATCGGTTTCGCTCCCGAGGTGTGTCTGGGCGACGATTTCATGGCCGCTCAATGGTCCGACGTGGCGGTCGCCATGCAGATCAGCGCCTATTCGTACAAGCATTTAGCGGACGTGTTCGCACCGTTGATGGGTCGAGGCAGTGCGTTCGTCGGGCTCGATTTCGACAACACCGTCGCGTGGCCCGCGTACAACTGGATGGGAGTCGCCAAGTCGGCTCTCGAAAGCATCAACCGGTACCTCGCCAAGGAGATGGGCCCCCGTGGCATCCGATCCAACCTGGTCGCCGCCGGTCCCGTGAAGACGATGGCCGCCAAGTCGATCCCCGGATTCAAGAAGTTCGAGGACGTGTGGGACGACCGCGCTCCACTCGGGTGGGACGTGACCGACGGCGAGCCGGTCGCCCGCGCCGTGGTGGCCCTACTGTCGGATTGGTTCCCGGCCACCACCGGGTCGATGATCCACGTCGACGGTGGGTATCACGCGATCGGTGCGTGACACCCCCGTCGTTCGGATCAGAGTCCGCTGCGCTCCAGAATGTGGATTCCGCAGGCCGAGCCGAGGCCGATGACGTGGGCCAGTCCCACCTTGGCATCGGCGATCTGACGATCACCGGCTTCGTTGCGCAGGTGATGGCAGATCTCCCAGATGTTGGCGATTCCGGTGGCCGCGATCGGGTGACCCTTGGACTCCAGTCCTCCGGACACGTTCACCGGGGTGGAGCCGGTGCGCCATGTGGCCCCGCTGTTGAAGAAGTCGACCGCTCCGCCCTCGGGGCACAGCATGAGGTTGTCGTAGTGCACCAATTCGGCGGTGGCGAAACAGTCGTGGAGTTCGACGAGGTCGAGATCCGACGGTGAGACACCAGCCTGCTCGTAGGCGATCTTGGCGGCATTTCGAGTGAGAGTGTTGACGTCGGGCAGAACCTGGCACGACTCCTGGTACGGGTCCGTCGTGAGCACGGACGCCGACACCTTGATGGCGCGCCGTTGCTGCTCGAGCGACAGGGTCTTGAGCGTCTCCCCCGAGCACACCACCGCGGCCGCGGCACCGTCGCAGTTCGCCGAGCACATCGGGCGAGTGTTCGGATAGGCGATCATCATGTCGTTCATGATCTCGTCGAGGGTGAACTTCTTCTGATACGCCGCCATCGGGTTCAAGACCGAGTGAGCGTGGTTCTTCTCCGAGATACGGGCGAACAGTTCGAACGAGACGCCGCCGTACTTGTGGCCGTACTCCATGCCCACCTGAGCGAACGTTCCGGGCATGGTGTCCGTGCCGATGCGACCGTCGGTGGGTGCCACGCTGCCGAAGCGGCCCTTGGGCTCCCACTTGTTGCCGTCCTTCTTCGCGCTGCCGCCACCACCGAGCAAACCGGCACCGGCCAACTTCTCGGCCCCGACCGCCAATCCGAACTTCACTTCGCCGGCCTTGACGGCCATGATCGCCGTGCGCAAAGCGGTGGCGCCGGTGGCGCAGGCGTTGGTCACGTTGTAGACCGGGATTCCCGTCTGGCCCACTTGCTTCTGGAGCATCTGACCGAAACTGCCGCCACCCATCAGGTTTCCGGCGGCGAGGACTCCGATGTCGCGCATGCTGACACCGGCGTCGGTGAGAGCGGCCATGACCGCCTCGGCGCCGAGGTCGACGATGTCCTTGTCGGAATGCTTTCCGAACTTCGTCATCGCGATTCCGAGGATCCAGATGTCGTCACTGGCCATGATGATTCCTTTGGTCGTTGTTGTTGGGAGATTGTTGCCGGAGATGTGCTGTCGGAAGGTTACGAAACTCGATCGGGATCAGGCGGCGGGTTCGAAGCCGAAACCGATGGCTTCGGTGCCATCGTCGTCGGTGCCCAGGCTGTAGGTGGCCAGGCGGACCTTCATGCCGAGCGAAACCTTCTCGGGAGTGGGGTCGACATTGATGACGTTGCCACGCACGCTGGTGCCGGCGCAATCGACGATGCCGGCCACGAAGGGAACCGGAACGCCGGGGGCCGCGAAGGCCACGATGGTGAAGGACTTCAGGATTCCTTCGGTGGCGATCGGCGCCTTACGGAACTCCGTGCCGAAACAGTTCGCGCACGCGTTGCGTCGATCGAAGTAGCGCGCGCCGCAGGAGGTGCACTCGTTGGCCACCAGGTGCGGGCGATCGCCGAGTTCGAGGTAATTGACGTGGGGAATCTGGGTCGACATGTTCTCTCCCGAATCGTGTGGGTGTTCGTACCCTAAACCTCGGGATTGCCCGAGGTGAAACCGGCAGGATCGTCGGCCGGCGCCTCCCAATGACCGACGTGAATCACTTCGTTCGACGAGCGTCGGCCGCGGATGGTCGACGAGCCCGAGGGTCGGTCCTCGGGCGAACGATGACCGATGGCGATGGCCCCCACGCATTGCATGGCGTCCGGAACCCCGAATCGGCCGAGAGTGTCCCGGGGATTCCCGAAGAGGCCGAAGAGCAAGGCGCCCCACCGACGGTCCTCGCACAACAGAAGGAGATTCTGGGCCGCCATCGCGGCGTCGGTGAGCCAATACGGGCAGGCCCACGATTCCGGCGTCGACAGCCCGCGATCGATCTTGTCGGCTTGCGAATATCGATCCGTGTAGGCCTCGGGGTCGGCCAACACCAGAACGATCTGCGTGCATTCCCGCACGCCGGGAGCTCGGCGTGCGAACCACGTTCCGGCACCGGAAACTTCGAAGAAGGTGTCCTTGTCCGATCCGTCGAGCACGAGGAAGTGACACCCTTGCGAGTATCCCGCCGAGGGAGCCCGCCGCGCGACGTCGCAGACATCGAGGACCTCTCGCAACGTCGGACCGCCGGAGAACTTCCGGGTCATGCGACGACGCCGGATGATGGACGTCAAGTCGTCGGGCAAGGTGTCAGCGGCGTCCCAGCTTGAGAAGATCCTCGGCCATGGTCCAGCCATGGATGATCAAGGAGCCACCGGCCTCGGGCTTCACCTCGGAGAACATCGCGGCGATGTCGGCGGCGATCTTGTCGGGCTTGGACGACACATGGTCGAGGAATCCGGACTGGCCCTTCTTGGCCACGACGAAAGACTTCTCGTCGTACTGAGCGTCGACGCCGAAACGACGGGCCAATCGGCGACCCCACGCCCGCTCCTCACCGACGGCGCGATGACCGGGCCGCGGGATCAATTCGCTGAGTTGCTTGAAAGCCTCCAGGCCATCGGGAGCCACGAAGCGACTACCGACCACCACGTCCTCGTCGGGGAACGCCATCAGGGCCCGGTGGAAGGCCTCGGCCATGAGTCCCTTCAACACCGCGTCTCGCTTGCCGGTTCGCTTCACGCTGAGCAATCCGATCAGCACGCACGGGGTGCCGCCGATCCGCTCGAGAGTGGAGAACGTGAACCCGTGCAGCTTTCCCGACTCGGTGGCCGTCGTGCACAGAACCCAGTCCTCCTTGGCGGCGGTGAGTCGGGCGAGATCGAATGAACCACCCATGGTGGCCATCTCTTCGAGTTCGGCCTCCGAGAGGGCCGCACAATCTCGCGTCTCGACCTCCACCGACATTCGACCCCAGGCTCCCTTTCGGGGGTGATCCCCCGACTCCTTCATTCTGCCACTTCGCCCGGTCAGCGAGCGAAACGACCGATCATCGGATGACGCCGACCCCGAAGGCGACCCGGAGCGGAGGGATGACCCGGTCGACGTCCACGGCGAACTCGGCCCCCAGTCGCAGCACCCGTGACCCACCGAGGTGGATGAACACCTGCGCTTCGCCGGGATACGCCGACAGGATCTCCTTGAGGGTGGCCACGGTCTCGGGGTCGAGTGCCACGGCCGGAAGATTGAGCCGGAGTTCCGGGGCGCGAGCGGCCAATGCGAGAGGCGTGAACTCCAGTGCCGACACCGTCATGCGGTCGTCGCCGGCTTGGCGGTTCACACGAACCTTGACCGCCACGATCGCTTCGTCGGCGATCTTGTGTCCGTGTTGCTGCAGGGTGCGGGTGAAGACCGTGACCTCCACACCGCCGTGCAAGTCCTCCACCTGGAGGACCGCCATCGGGTCTCCCTTCTTGGTCACCTTGCGCTCGATCTTGGTGATGATGCCGGCGATGGTGGCGATGGTTCCGTTCTCGGCCTCCTCCAGCATGGACGTGACGGTGTCGGCGTACCGCCGCAACGAGCCCTCGTGTCCGTACAGCGGATGGTCGCTGATGTAGAGGCCGAGCAGTTCCTTTTCGAACTTCAACTTCAACGACTGTTCGAATTCGGTATCCGGAATGGGTATGTCGAGGTCGAACCCACCTTGAACCGGATCGGGCTCGATGGAATCGAAGAGGCTCATCACACCTTGGTCGGCCTCGGCGCGTCGGCCGACCGTGTCGTCGATGATCTGTTCGAAAACGAGCATCAGGCCCTGTCGGGTGTGGCCCATGGAGTCGAAGGCGCCGGCCTTGATGAAGGACTCGATGCCCTTCTTGTTCAGGCACTCGGTGGGCACGGACATGCAGAAGTCGTGGAACGACGAGAAAGCACCGTGCTCTTTGCGATGCGCCACGATCTTTTCGCACACCGCCGAACCGACTCCCTTGATCGCGCTCAAGCCGAAGTGAATCAGCCGGTTCTCTGGATCCGCGGTGAAGTCGACGTCGGAGACGTTGATGTCGGGTTGCTTCACCGTGATGCCGCGCGCGCGAGCGTCGACGAGGTATCCGGCCGCCTTGTCCAGATTGGCCTTCACGCTGGTGAGTAGGGCCGCGAAGTATTGGACCGGGTAGTTCGCCTTGAGATGGGCCGTCTGGTAGCAGATGTATCCGTATCCGAACGAGTGACTCTTGTTGAACGCGTAGTCCGCGAAGTTCTCGATGATGTCGAAGAGCTGCTTGCCGAGTTGTCGTCCGTATCCGGAACTTTCGCAACCCTCCTCGAACTTGGAGCGCTCCTTCTCCATGAGTTCGCGAACCTTCTTTCCGCAGGCCTTTCGAAGGTTGTCGGCTTCGGCGAGCGAGTACCCGGCGAAACGTTGCGCCACGCGCATCACGCTCTCTTGGTAGATCATCAAGCCGTAGGTGTCCCCCAGCACCTCTTGGGCGTCGGGGTGGAAGTACTCGACCGGCTTTCGGCCGTTCTTGCGATCGGCGAAGTCGTAGTGCATGTTCACGCCCATGGGGCCCGGCCGATACAGCGCGATCACGGCCGACACGTCCTCGAACGTGGACGGATTCATGGCTCGCAACAGTTGCTGCATCGGCGGGGATTCCAGCTGGAACACCCCGGTGGTGTCGCCCTTGGCGAGAAGTTCGAACGTGGCCGGATCGTCGAGAGGGACCCGGTCGATGTCGAAATCCGGCTCGCTCAACCTGATGAGAGCCATCGTGTCCGTGATGACGTCGAGGTTTCGCAAGCCGAGAAAGTCCATCTTGAGCAGACCGAGATCCTCGACTCCGTGCATTTCGTACTGGGTGGTGACCGGCGCTTCCTCGATGGGTTTGCCGGCTTCGGGCTTGCGTTGGACGGGCAGATATTCGGTGAGGACCTCTTTCGAAATGACGACCGCGGCGGCGTGGATGCCCGTGGAGCGCCGAAGCCCTTCGAGTCCCTTGGCGACGTCGATGACGTGACGCAACTCGTCGTCACTCTCGTAGAGGTCGCGCAACTCCTGGGCGGCCTGGTAGCCGCTCTCATGCTTGGGATGTTTCTCGAGGCAGTACCGCAACGGTGTGTCGCGCCCCATCACCACGGGAGGCATGGCTTTGGCCAGGCGGTCGCCGACCGAATACGGATGACCGAGCACGCGGGCGGCGTCACGAACGGCGTTACGCGCCTTGATGGTGCTGAACGTGATGATCTGGGCCACGTGTTCGCGGCCGTAGGTGTCGGTGGCGTAACGGATCATCTCGTCGCGATAACGAGAGTCGAAGTCCATGTCGATGTCGGGCATGGAGATACGGCTGGGATTGAGGAAACGTTCGAACAGCAGGTCGTAGCGGATGGGGTCGATCTCGGTGATGCCGAGGCAATAGGCGACCGCGCAACCGGCCGCCGATCCGCGTCCGGGTCCGACCCGGATGTCACGGCTGCGGGCGTACCGAATGAGATCCCAAACGATGAGGAAATACGACGCGAATCCCATGTCGGAGATGACCTTGGTCTCGTAGGCGAGTCGCTCGATGATGGTGGGATCGAGAGAGTCTCCCCAGCGACGACGAGCACCCTCACGGGTGAGATGCTCGAGGTAGGCGGCGTCGTCGCTGAAGCCCTCGGGCACCGGGAAGTTGGGAAGTTGGGGTTTGCCGAACTCGATGGTGACGTCGGCGCGCTCCGCGATCCAGAGCGTGTTGTCGCACGACTCGGGCACCTCGCGAAACACGTGGCGCATCTCGTGCGACGTCTTCAGATAGTGCTCGGTGCCGTCGAAACGGAATCGCTTCGGATCGTTCTTGAACGAGTTGGTTTGCACGCACAAAAGCGCGTCGTGGCTGTCGGCGTCGTGTCGATGCGTGTAGTGAGAGTCGTTGGTGGCCAACAACGGCGCACCGAGATCCTGGGCGATGCGCATCAGAAGTGGATTCGTGCGCTTTTGTGAAGGAATTCCGTGGTCTTGAAGCTCGACGAACAAATTGTCCTTGCCGAAGATTTCCTGAAGACGGGCCGCCTTGGCGAGGGCATCGTTGTAATCGTCGCGCAGGAGGGATTGCAGAACGTGACCACCGAGACACCCGGTGGTGGCGATGAGGCCCTCGTGATGGCGTTCGAGCAGTTCCCAGTCCATTCGGGGCTGGTAGTAGTAGCCCTCCAGGAACGCCAGGCTGGACAGCTTGATGAGGTTCTTGTACCCGGTGTTGTTCTCGGCCAGCAGCGTGAGGTGGTAGTAGAGCTTGCGCCCGCCCTCGGTCTCGCCACCGGAGTCGTCCATCAAACCGCGGCGGGTCGGGCGTTCGAATCGAGTCTCGTACGCCAGGTACGCCTCGGTGCCGATGATCGGCTTGATTCCCTGAGCCCGACACTCCTTGTAGAAGTCGAGCACGCCGTACATGTTCCCGTGGTCGGTCATTCCGAGTGCCGGTTGCCCGTCCTCGACCGCCTTGGCCACCAGTTCGTCGAGCTTCGCGGCACCATCGAGCATGGAGAACTCGGTGTGGACATGCAGATGGGTGAACGAGTCCGCCATGTCCTACCTTTCTCTCGATGTAACGGGCCTGATGAAACGGGATGCTCGAGGCATCGGCGACACCGAACCGCGAGCGGTCCGGAATCACACGTGTGTCATTCGAGAGTATCAGTCGCCTAGAGGTAGGTTCCCGGGCGTTCGTCCGCGGTCGGGGCTCCGCCCGGCCCCACGTCCGGCTGGCCCAGACGTCGCATCTCGTCGAACTGCTGGCGGGCGGCGATCTGCTGGGCGAACAGGGTCGCTTGAATTCCGTGGAAGAGTCCTTCCAGCCAACCCACCAATTGGGCGTGGGCGATGCGCAACTCGGATTCCGACGGCGCGTCCTCGGAGAACGGCAGAGCCAACATCCGCAATTCCTGTTGCAGATCCGGAGACAGAGCCTCGGCCAACTCCACGATCGACCGCTCGTAGATCTCGGCGAGGCGCTCCCGACTGGGTTGATCGAGGGCCGCGGTGCGGGCTTCCTCGAGGAGCTGTTTGATCATCGAACCGATGCGCATCACTTTTCCCGGCTCGGTGATGCTCTGCGGTGCCGGCTCGCCCGAGGGGCCCGGTGCGACCCCGGTGATCAGAACCTCGTCGGGAGCATGGATCGGCTGTTCGGTCATGCCCCGATTATGGACGAGTCCCGGCGATGAGGGGGACCAGCATCTCGTCGGCGGTCAGTGACCCATGGCGCCCGATCAATCGGAACGGACCCGAATCGAGCGGATCATGGAACGTCGTGGCGGTGTGCGGCGCCAGGGCCAGGGTTCCGAGTCGTCGGATCGCGGCGTCTTGGCCGCGACCACCCGGGGCCGGCCCCAGCCACGCTTCGTCGACCACCTGTTCCTTGGTCGCGACCCAGGCGAATTCGGAGTACAAGTCCGTGCAGATGCGCCGCAACTCGGCCTCGTGTCCGCGCTTGGCGTGCAGCCAGCGAAAGCGACCTTCTCCCGACTGATGGTGAACATGTTCGAGCAAACGCAGTGGCAATTCCACGACGTTGTCCCCCACGTGCACCTGACCGTGATCGGCGGTCACCGCCAAGGTGGTGCCCGATGGGAGTGCGTCGTGCAGGGAGCGCGCGAGCCAGTCGACGAAGGACAGCTCGTCGTCGTAATGAGAACCGAGACCGCATTCGTGCGCGATCTTGTCGAGTCCGTCGTAATAGGCGTACACGAACGATTGGCTCTCGTCGCGCACCAAGCGAGCGCATTGCGTGATGATGGAGCTCGCGGTTCTCCATCCGTGCGGTCGTGCGCCGCGGAGATGAGCGAAGGTGAACGCGGTGGATTCGAGGTCCGCACGGCTCACCACGGGCACGGACATGCCGACGAACGGCGGGATCGGTTGCACCGTCGCCGGCTCGAACGTTTTGCGAGCGTCGCGATCATCGACGGTCCATCGAAGACTGTTCATGATCCCGTCGCCCATGTCCATGCGATAACCGACGATGCCGTGCTCGAGGGGCGACACGCCGGTCGCCAAACTCGTGAGGGCACTGGCGGTGGTGGACGGACCGACGGTGGTGATCGGTCCGCCGACGAGAGACGACAGGAATGGTGCACGGTGGGTGCGCGAACTCAGCTGGTTCCAACCGAGTCCGTCGATGAGCAGGAGAACGATCGACCGCGCGTTTCGAAGTGGCTCGGGAAACCAGGTCGGACGCCGACCCGGCGACGACAAGAGACAACCGGGCACGATTCCGGAGATGTTCGCGCCCGAGTAGTCGGGCAACGTCGGTTGGGGGCCGGCCATGCACACATCTTCGCCCATCGCCACGACGCGGGTGCACTCCGTGTGCCCGTTCACCTCCTACGATGTGGTCGTGCGAGTGTCGACCCGGGGTGACTATGCCTGTCGAGCCTTGTTGTCGTTGACCCTCCACGCCGAGGGTCAGGGGCCCACCTCGGTCCGCGACATCGCCGAGCGGACCGGTCTCCCCCAGCCATATTTGGAGCAGATCCTGCTGGCGCTGAAGGGCGCCGGTCTGGTTCGCTCAAAGCGCGGAGTCGGAGGGGGTTACACCTTGGCCCGACCGCCCGCCGAGATCAGGCTCAACGAGATCATCTCGGCCGTCGACGGCCCCATCACGCTGGGGGATTTCGGCGAACCGCACCAGGATGGTTCGTGTGATCACGAGGGCCAGTGCGTTCTATTGGCGATCTGGAAGCAGGCGGGCGACCACATGCGTCAGCATCTGGAGGGATTCACGTTGGCGTCGATCGCCGACGCGGCCCGCGGAACCGGCCCGTGGCCGGAATCGCTTCACTGAGCCGAGATCACCTTTTCGCGATCAGCATCTCGGCGGTTCCGGTCAGCGAACGCTGGCGGCGACGGCCGACAGCACGCCGTTCACGAATCGTCCCGAGTCGTCGGTGCTGAATCGCTTGGCCAACTCCACCGCTTCGTCGAGCACCACGGCTGTCGGCACGTCGTTGCGATGCTTCAATTCGAACGTGGCGACACGAAGGATGTTGCGATCCAACGCGGGCATTCGATCGATGGTCCACCCGGTGGAATGAGTCGCGATGCAGGCGTCGATGTCTTCTTGGTGCTCCATGACTCCGAGCACCAGAAGCCGAACCACGTGATCCACGGGCATGACCTGCGCATCCACGACCTGGCGCGGGGTGATGCCCTTGGACTCGGCCTCGTACAGCAACGTGAGAGCCGACTCGCGGGCGACGGACCGGGGATCCTCGACCCCGGAGCGCTTGTTCACGTCAGACTCGCGTGATGTAATCGCCGGAGCGGGTGTCCACCTTGACCTTGTCACCGATGTTGACGAAGAGGGGAACCTGGATGACCTTGCCGGTCTCGAGTTCGGCCGGTTTGCGTGCGCCCGACACTCGGTCTCCCTGGATGCCGGGCTCGGTGTTGGCGATCGTCAACTCCACCGCGGCGGGAATTTCGACCGAGACGATTTCTCCGTTGTGGATGGCGATGATGGCGACCATCGACTCGATGAGATAGTCGGCGGCGTCACCGAGGGCCACGGGAGCCACGGACATCTGGTCGTAGCTGTCGGTGTCCATGAAGATGTAGTCGTCGCCGTCGCGATACAGGAACTGCATGTCCTTCTTTTCGAGGATGGCCTGCTCGACGCGGATGCCGGCGTTGAAGGTCTTGTCGAAGACGTTGCCGGTGCGCAGGTTGCGCAGTTTGGTGCGCACGAAAGCGCCACCCTTGCCCGGCTTCACGTGCTGGAACTCCACGACCTGGAACAGACCATTGTCCAGTTCGAGGGTGATTCCATTCTTGAGATCGTTGGTGGTTATCGCGGGCATATCGGGTCCTTCGGGGAGCTGGTGAGAATCTCGTGGGAATCGTCGGTGACGAGGATCAGGTCCTCGATCCGCATTCCTGCGAAGCCCCCACGATAGAGCCCCGGCTCGATGGTCACGACATCTCCGGGGCGCAAAACGGCGTCCGATGAGGCGTTGATGAACGGATTCTCGTGAATCTGCAATCCGACTCCATGTCCGAGACCATGGGTGAACCATTCCT
Organism: Actinomycetes bacterium; assembly: GCA_027491335.1. GTDB lineage: Bacteria > Actinomycetota > Acidimicrobiia > Acidimicrobiales > Ilumatobacteraceae > Casp-actino8. The sequence goes on from JAIXWJ010000025.1 coordinate 69,846, forward strand.
CGAGACCCGCGGTCGCCAGTACCCGACGACAGGCCGTGTCGATGTCCTTGACGGCGCGACCGGGCGCCACCAAGGCGGTGGCGGTGGCCTGCGCATCGTGAAGTATCCGATACCACTCGGACACTTCGTCGCTCGGCGAACCGATGAAGAACGTCCTCGTCATGTCGGAGTGATGCCCCTCGACCAAGGCGCCCACATCGACCACGACCGTGTCGCCGTCTTCGAAGCCGCGGTCGGTGGGTCGATGATGCGGCAACGCCGAGTTGTTCGGACCACTGGCGACGATGGTGTCGTACGACGGACCGTCGGCGCCCAATTCGCGCATCCGTGATTCGAGAGCATCGCGAAGGGCGCGCTCGGTCGTACCGGGTCGGAACAGTTCGATGCTCGACGCCAAGGCCGCGTCGGCGATCTCCGCCGCTCGACGGATCTTGTCGATCTCGGTCACCGACTTCGATCGTCGCAAGTTCGAGAGCTCGGAGTTGGCGGCGGTCAATCGTTCTCCGACCGCGGCGGAAATGGTGCGCCACATGGCGACGGTGAGATGTCCTTCCTGCACCGCGATGGGGTCCTCGGGGGCGACGGCCGACAGTGCGTCGACCATCGCCCGCGTGGTGCGACATTCGAGCACCTCGACGATCGAGGAAACCTCGTTCGCCGCTTGATCGACGTACCTCCCATCCGTGAGAAGAGTCGCACGCTTCTCCTGCAACAGCAACCAACCGTTGGATCCGGTGAAGCCGGAACACCAACGCACGTCCTCGGGACTGGTCAGCAACAAGGCGCCTCGATCGACGCCGGCCAGACGCAGGGCCGAGGCGAAGCGATCCTCGGGCTCGATTCTCATCGGGACGGTGCGTTCACGACGGCCGCGCGAACGGCGAGGTCGTACCCCTCGGCGCCCAGGCCGGCGATCGTGCACACGGCCTTCGGGGCGACAACGCTGACGTGGCGGAAGGATTCGCGGGCATGAGGGTTGGAGATGTGAACCTCGACGACTCGGCCCTCGAAGGCGCCCAGAGCGTCGTGAATGCTCCATGAGTAGTGAGTCAGGGCGCCGGCGTTGATGATGATCGCCACGTGTCGACCTCGTGCGGAGTGGATCGCATCCACGAGTTCACCCTCGTGGTTGGACTGAAGAACCTCGACCGTGTGTCCCCTGTCGGCCGCCGCTCGAATCACGCGTTCCTGATGGTCCGCGAGGGTGGTCGTTCCGTAGATCGCGGGCTCGCGTTGGCCGAGAAGATTCAGGTTCGGTCCGTGCAGAAGAAGAATGCTGGCCACGGTCGGACATTACCTGGCGTGACTTGGCGTCACGCTGGGTTTTACTCATGCGATTTTGCTCAGGCGATGAGGTACCCGCGAAGCGTTTCGGCGACGGTCGACGGTTCGATGTCGTTGACTACCTCCAAGCCCCGCTCGGAATCGAGCACGAACGTCAGTCCGGAGGTGGCCTTCTTGTCGCGGGCGATCACGGACATCAGATCGTCGATGGCGAAGACCTCGGTCGGTCTGGTGGCCAATCCGTACGTCCCACCGACGACGTTCTCGTGGAGTGCGACCCGGTCGCCATCGATGCGCCCCAATCGATGCGCCAAATGGGCCGCGAAGACCAGACCCATGGCCACCGCCTCACCGTGGGCGACCGAGTGCCGGCCAACGGTCTCGATCGCATGGGCCAGGGTGTGGCCGTAGTTCAGCAACGCTCGTCGTCCGCCCTCGCGTTCGTCCTGGGCGACGATGTCGGCCTTGATGCGGGCGCACGCGGCAACACGGGCATCGAGATCGAATCCGAGCAAGTCCTGTCCCGAGATGAAGTGATACTTGGCGATCTCGCCCAGTCCGCATCGGGTCTCGGACTCGGGTAGTGACTCGAGATGGTCGAGGTCGCACAGAACCGCCGATGGTTGCCAGAAGGCCCCAACGAGATTCTTGCCCTCGGGGATATTCACCCCGGTCTTGCCGCCGATGGCCGCATCGACCATCGCGAGGAGCGATGTCGCAACGTGCACGACGGCGGTGCCTCGATGCCAGGCGGAGGCGGCGAAACCGGCGACATCGGTGACCATTCCTCCACCCACACCGATGATGACGTCGTTGCGTGTGAGGCCGAAGGAGGCGAATTCACGACTCAGGCTCTCGATCGTCGCCAGATTCTTGTGTTCTTCACCGCGTCCGATGCGAATCGTCGTGCTCGGGATGCTCGACAGCTCGACCGAAGGCAATCCATCTTGGGTGATGATCACCGCGCGACGCGCCGTGGGGGGCAGGTGGTCGCTCAACTCGCGCGAAACGCCCCGACCCACGATGATCGGATACGACCGCGAACCGAGGTCGACGACGATCTCGTGGCGACTCACCGGGAGTCACCACCGATGGCGAGAAGGCAAGCGTTCACGATCTCGTCCGGAGAGCGATCATCGACATCGATCACGTTCGTGCTCACCGACTCGTACAGGGACCGACGCTCGGAGGACATGGCGGACAACTTACCGAACGGGTCGTCGTCGGCGAGGGGACGATGTCCTTCGGCGCGCTTCGCCTGTCGACCGATTCGAGTCGCCAACAGTTTCGGATCCGCGCGCAACCAAATCACGTCATGACCCTCGAGCAGTCGACGATTCCGCTCGCGAAGCACGACTCCTCCACCCGATGCGACGATGCAACGCGACGGAGTCGCCATGGCGTCCGCCAATACCCGGGATTCGAGATCCCGAAATGCTTCCTCGCCGTCCTGTTCGAAAATGGCACGAATGCTTCGCCCCGTGATCTCCTCGACGGAAACATCGGTGTCGACGAAGAGCACGTTCATGATCTCCGCGAGACGCCGACCGATCGTGGACTTTCCGCTTCCCATGAGGCCGACGAGGACGACGTGACGCACCCCGACCTCACCGAGCGGCGGCGTTGGTGGCATTACGGGTGAACTCGCCGATCGAGTCACCACCGAATTTGCGCTGGGCTTCGGCGGCCAGGACCAAAGCCACCATCGTCTCGGCGACGACTCCCATCGCCGGCACGGCGGTGACGTCGGTGCGCTCCTTGAACGAGACCGCCGAATCCTTGGTGACGACGTCGACGGTGGGCAGCGACGGCTTGTTCAAGGTGGCAAGGGGCTTCATGGCCGCTCGCACGACGAGCAAGCCACCGTTGCTGATGCCACCTTCGGTGCCACCAGCCAGAGTGGTGTCGCGGGCGTAATCGCCCGCCGATTCGTCCCAACGAACGGCATCGTGGGCGGCACTACCACGACGGCCGGCAACGTCGAATCCGTCGCCGATCTCGACGCCCTTGACCGCTTGGATGCTCATGACTGCTTGTGCCAACAACGCGTCCAACTTGCGATCCCAATGAACATGACTTCCGAGACCGACGGGCAACCCGTATCCGAGCACCTCGACGATGCCGCCGAGACTGTCGCCATCCTTGGCGGCGGCCTCGACTTCGCCGATCATCCGTGTGGCGGACTCGGGGTCGAAGCAACGCACGGGCGACTCGTCCACCGTGGCGAGGTCCGCGAAGGTGGGTCGGGCGCTTCCGGAACGAGCGCTTCCCATCTGGATGACGTGCGAGAGAATGTCGACGCCGATGGTGCGCAAGAGGAGTTTGGCCACCGCACCGGCGGCTACACGAGCGGCGGTCTCGCGCGCGCTGGCTCGTTCGAGAACGTCACGCGCATCATCGAAGCCGTACTTCTGCATTCCGGCGAGATCGGCATGACCCGGACGAACTCGCGTCAGAGGTGCCTTCGTGGCTCCCGGCGCCGGGTTCATCTCCTCGTGCCATTTGTCGGACCTGAACCACTCGGTGTTCTTGATCTCGATCGCGACCGGCGATCCGAGAGTGCGACCGTGGCGCACGCCGCCGACCAGGGTGACTTCATCCTGCTCGAAGCGCTGACGGGGACCGCGTCCGTATCCGAGGCGACGTCGTGCCAACTCCCCCTGAATGTCGTCGACCGTCACGTGCAATCCGGCCGGCAAGCCTTCGACGATGACCACGAGGGCCTGCCCGTGGGACTCTCCGGCGGTGAGGAAGCGCAACATCGTGGGGAAGGTTACCGGTGCGTCAGCCCAAGGCCCGTATGGCCGCTCGGGTCATGGACGTGACATCGGGACGCACGCCGGTCCAGAGCGATTGCTGACGGGCCGCCTGGTGGATCAACATCCTCAGCCCGTCGACGGTGCGACTGCCGGCCGATTCGGCTTGGGCGAGCAAGGTGGTCTTCAGTGGGTGGTAGACGATGTCGACCACCACGTGGTCGGCGGTCAAGAGTCCATCGCGAAGTGGACTGACGTTCTCCCCCATCCCGACGCTGCTGGCGTTGATCACGATGTCGCTCGACCGGACCGCGTCCGCCAGCTCATTGCCATCGCACACCGCTCCCCGACCTCGTGCGAGCGGCAGCAGGAGTTCGGCGTTCGCCAAGGTGCGGTTGTGGATGAGGATCGACCCGACTCCATGTCGCGCCAGAGCATCGACGATCGATCGAGCGGCTCCTCCGGCACCCAGAACCACGACGCGGCGCCCCTCGATGGACACACCAGCCTCGACGAGCGAGTCGCACAGACCGTCCCCGTCGGTGCTGTACCCGATCAGCTCTCCGTCGTCGCTCTTCACGATGGTGTTCACGCTGGCGAGCGATGACGCCGATTCGTCGAGTCGATCCACGAGCGTGGCGACCGCGCTCTTGTGGGGCATGGTGACGCTGACTCCGGAGATGGAGGACGTCCGAACCAACGAGACGAACGCGTCCAGGCTTTCGCTCGGCACCCGAAGCGCGGCGTAGGTCCAATCGAGTCGGGACGCGGCGAAACCAGCGTTGTGAATGACCGGCGACAGGCTTTGCTGAACCGGATCACCGATGACGACGGCGAGCTTCGTGCGACCGGTGACAGTCCGCTCCGAGTCATTCATCACAACACTCCCGCCTCGATGGACTTCTGAACGTTGGCCAGGTGCTGCTCCAACGTGGCCGCGAAGATGTGACGCCCGTCCTCGTCGGCGAGGACATAGTAGAGATAACGACACTGTCCGGGGTCGGTGAATTCGGCACAAATGGGATCGCCTGCGGTTGGATTCGGCGCCGGATCGAGCGCCGCCGCGATCGACTCCCGACCCGGATTCGCGATCGGCGTTGGAGGCAACCCCGTGTTCAGATACGTGTTGTACGGCGTATCGAGGGCCTTCAGCTCGAGGAACGGACGCTCGGCGTTTTGTCGGTAATACAACGTCGCGTCGATCTCGAGGGGCATGCCGAGTTCCAAGCGGTTGTAGATCACGCGGGCGATCTTGTCGCGGTCCTCGTCGAGCTTGGCCTCTCGTTCGATCATCGACGCGATGATCAGCACTTCGTACGGAGAGCGACCGACCAAGGTCATGGCATCGTCCAGACCCTCTTGTCGGCCGACGCGTTCGGTGAGGGTGATCATGTCGCGCAGGATCTGTGCCGTCGTGGAGTCACCGGCGATGAGGTACGTGTCGGGGAACAACAAACCTTCGAGACTCGTGACCGAGTCGGGTTGGTATCGAGAGCGAACGACCGACGGAACTCCATCCAAACCGGCGTCAGCCACGAGGCTGGATCGAGCGATCGAGCCCAACTCGTCGGACACCCGCTCGGCGATCTGTTCGACGGTGAAACCCTCGGGAAAGGTCACCTTGAAGTAGGTCTCGTTGGGTGGGGTTCTCAGTACCCGAAGCAGGTTGCCGATGTGATCGCGAGGTCGCATGGTGTAGAAGCCGGGCACGACGTCCAGTCCACCCTTCTCGGCGACGTACCGCTCGAACACTCCCGCATCCACGATGAAGCCAGCGGACTCGAGATCGAGGGCCAGCGACGGCACGTCGGAGCCGTCGACGACTCGAAAGACGTCCGCCGCCAACGGATCGCCGGGCGGGTTCACTTTGCGCAGGTAGGTCAGCTGATCGACTCCGAACCAGAGCAGACCGATGGCCGCGATGGCGCAGAATGCGAACATCAACGGTCGACGGCTGTTTCGCCAGCGCGGAGATCTGATGCTCAGATCCGGAATCAATCGCTCGTCGTCGAATTCGGTCATTGGGGGCAACCTCGATCGAGCCACGACTGCAACATCACGGCCGCCGCCACCCGATCGACGTATTGGCGACGCTTGCTGGCGGAGATGTTGGCTTCTTTCAGCGCGCGGTCGGCGGCGACGGTGGTCATTCGTTCGTCGAAGAGGATCACGGGCACGTCGAGAACCGTACCGAGCAACGTCGCTTCGCGCTTGGCGGCGTCGGCGGCCGGACCGAGCGTTCCGCTCATGGTGATGGGTAAACCGACCACCACGATCTCGACCTCCTCATTCGTGACGATCCGAGCGATCGCCGCGTGATCGTGTCGAATCGAGGACGAGCGCTGCAAGGTCGACAATGGAGAGGCGATCGTTCCGCTCAGATCGCTGGTTGCCAACCCGATGCGCTTCGTCCCGAGGTCGACACCGAGTGCCCGCATCAGATCCCGGCCGCCTCCCGAGCCAGTCGGAGCGCCTCGTCGAGCCCGTCGGGATTCTTGCCTCCGGCCGTGACGACGTCGCCCTTGCCTCCGCCTCCGCCACCGACCGCCTTGGCGGCGTCGCGGATCAGCATGGCGGCAGGTACGGCGAACGAGGGTTCCACCGCGGCGACCAGGGAAACGCCACCGGTGGATGCGACCCCTCCGAGAACGACGGCGGTGATGCTCGATTGCTGACGAACGGCCAGAGCCAAGTCACGTAGGTCCGACGGTGCGAGATCGTCGACGCGAGCCACGACCACTCCGTTCACGGCCACATCCGAAAGCTCGGTGGCTCGACTCGTCGCGAGACGACCACGAAGGGTCTTGTTCTCGTCGGACAGGGACTTGATCTCCTCGATCTTCTTGGTGACGCCACCCACGACGTCATCGACGGGAGAACCGACGAGTCGTGCGGCCTCACCGAGAGCACCCTCGTACGAGCGAGCGAGCTCGAGCGTGCGCATACCGGCGACGGCCTCGACGCGACGGAGGTTCGCACCGATGGACGACTCGGACGTGATCTTGATGATCCCGATGTCGCCGGTGGCCGAAACGTGCGTGCCACCGCACAATTCGACGGACGGTCCGGCCGACAAGACGCGCACGCGATCTCCGTACTTGTCGCCGAAGAATGCGATGGCGCCGCGTTCCATGGCCGCGTCCTTGTCCATTTCATCGGCGGCGACGCCGGTGTTGCGCAGGGTGACACCGTTGGCGAGCTCTTCGATGGCGCGCAACTCGTCGGGACCCACGGCGGCGTAATGACTGAAGTCGAAACGTAGACGTTCGTCGTCGACCAACGAGCCGGCCTGCTTCACGTGATCACCGAGCACTTCGCGCAGAGCCCAATGCAAAACGTGGGTGGCGGTGTGGTGTCGACGAATGGCGGTGCGGCGTTCGACGTCGATGGCGGCCTCGACCTCCTGGCCCACCGCGACATCGCCTCCCATTGGGCGGCAAAGATGACGACGCAGACCGGGCAGGGCGAACGTGGTGTCGAGAACCCTCATCGTGCCATCGGGTCCGGTGATGGTGCCGGTGTCTCCCACCTGTCCGCCACTCTCGGCATAGAACGGCGAGCGATCGAGGAAGACCTCGAGATCACCGTCTTCCAACTCGACGACCGCCACCACACGGGAGCGGGTCGAATCCTCGGAGTAACCGAGAAACTCCGTTTGCCCGGCGCTCTCGAGAATCTCGCGATACTGATCCATTCGCTCGGGCCCGTGTGCGGCTCCCTTGCGGGCGGCTTTGGCGCGCTGGCGCTGACGGCCCATTTCTTCCTCGAAACCCACCTTGTCGACGGCGACGTTTCGCTCGGCGACGATCTCCTCGGTGACTTCCAGCGGGAATCCGTACGTGTCGTGAAGAAGGAAGGCGGTCGAACCGGAGATTCCCCGCGACTGCCGCACCGCCTCGTCGATCTCGTCCGACAGGATTCCGAGACCGGTTTTGAGCGTCTGACGGAAACGCTCCTCTTCCTTGGTCAAGACGTTCAGGATGAAATCCTTCTGGCGAACGACGTCGGGGTAGGCCTCGCCCATGACCGAGATCGCGGTGTCGACCAATTTGGGCATCACCAACGACTCCGTGCCCAGCATGAACGCATGGCGCACCGCGCGACGAATGATGCGACGAAGCACGTACCCACGACCCTCGTTCGACGGGAACACGCCGTCGGACACGAGCATCGTGCTGGAGCGCGCGTGCTCGGCCAGTACTCGCAGGCTGAAACTGCCACGATCCTCGTAATCACCAACCAGATAACGAGCACCGGTGACGGACTGCGCGGCCTCGACGATCGGAAAGAGGGCGTCTGTCTCCCAGACCGAGTCCTTGTTCTGCACCAAAGCCAGGATGCGCTCGAGGCCGGCGCCGGTGTCGATGGAGGGTTTGGGAAGAAGAGTGCGGGTTCCGTCCGGAGCCTGGTTGTACTGCATGAACACCAGATTCCAGAACTCCATGAAGCGATCGCCGTGGGGATCGTTCAACGGACCTCCGGGAGGACCGAACGCCGGCCCGCGGTCGATGTGCAGCTCCGAGCACGGACCGCACGGACCGGTGTCGCCCATCTGCCAGAAATTGTCCTTGTCGCCGAGTCGCTGAATGCGGTCCATCGGAACGCCGACCTGCTCGTGCCAGATCGCCTCGGCCTCGTCGTCGCTCGTGTGAACCGTGACCCAGATCCGATCACCGTCGAAACCGAGACGCTCGGTGACCAGTTCCCAACTCCACGGGATGGCCGACTCCTTGAAGTAGTCGCCGAAGGAGAAGTTCCCGAGCATTTCGAAGAACACGAGGTGACGCTTGGTGCGTCCGACGTCATCGAGATCGTTGTGCTTGCCACCCGCTCGGGCGCACTTCTGCACGGTGGCCGCGCGCGAGAACGGAGCAGCCTCGTCGCCCACGAAGTACGGCTTGAACGGCACCATGCCCGCCACCGTGAACAGCACGGTCGGGTCGTGGGGTATCAGGCTCGCGGAGTCGACGGCCACGTGCTGGCGCTCGGTGAAGAAGTTCGTGAACGCGCGTCGCAGTTCGTTCGCGGTGGTGGGTACCGACGATGAGCCTGAAGACGATGTGCTAGCTGAGGGCGAGGAAGACGGCGACATTGTTCCCGAATGTTAGCCCTATGTTTTCCCTGCTCCCGTGTGCTCCACGCACGTGATGCCCTAACCTGAATGCGTGACCGACACGCTTCCCCTCCCTCACGACGCCGCCCGCAACTCGAACGCGGCTCCCAAACCGCGTCACGTCGACGGTTTGTCCGGCCGTCACGAGGACCTCCACGAGATGATCGCTTTCGAGGACCCGAGCGAACAGCGAACCTGGATGATCGACGCCACGTTCATGCGGAGCTCTTGGAAGTGCATCTTCGGTGAAGGGTGTCAAGGCGTGTACGACCACCCGACTCCGGAACTGAATCAAGGCTGTTGCTCGCACGGAGCACACTTCGTCGACGAGGCCGATGTCGCCAACGTGGTGAAGCATGTCGTGCGCCTGACCGATGAGCAGTGGCAGATGAAGCCCAAGGCCGCCAAGAAGGGTTTCCTCAAGAAGCACAAGAACGGTGACACCACCACTCGTCGCGTGGATGGCGCGTGCATCTTCCTGAACCGACCCGGCTTCGAAGGTGGCGCCGGATGCGCTTTTCACATCGCGGCCATGGAAGCGGGCGAACGGCCCTTGGACTGGAAGCCGAACGTGTGTTGGCAGCTACCGATCCGTTTGGAGCATCACACCGACACCAGCGGTTGGGTGACGACGTTCGTCCGGGAGTGGAAGCGCCGTGACTGGGGCAACGATGGTGACGACCTGCACTGGTGGTGCACCGACACACCCGATGCTTTCGTCGGCAAGGAGCCGGTCTACAAGTACCTGAAGGACGAGATGATCGAGACCGTGGGTCGAACGGTCTACGACCTCATGGTGGAGGTTCTCGAGCGTCCCACCGCCGTTCCGCTCCCCCATCCGGTGATGGTGAAGCGGAAGAAGACGAGCTGAATCAGCTCGTCTTCTTGTTGGCTTTGCGACGATCCTCGAGTCCGAGGTGTCGCTTGCGGATACGAATCGTCTTGGGTGTGATCTCCACCAATTCGTCGTCGGCGATCCATTCGATGGCCGTCTCGAGTGTGTGAATGACGGGAGCCGCCAATTTCACGCCGTCATCGTGGCTGTGCGTTCGGATGTTGTTCTTCTCTTTGGCACGAACGGCATTGACCACCATCTCGTCGCCACGAGCGCTCTCCCCGATGACCATGCCCTCGTAGGTCTTCTCGCCGGGCTCGACGAACAAGGTTCCGCGCAACTGCAGATTGTCGAGGGCGTAGGCGGTGACCATTCCCTCACGATCCGAAATCATGGCGCCACCGAGACGGTGAGGCAGGTCGCCGCACCACGGCATCCAACCGGCGTGATGCTGGTGGAGCATGGCGGTGCCGCGGGTGACCGTGAGCAACAACGAACGGAAACCGATGAGACCGCGACTCGGGCATTCGAACGTGATCACCGATCGACCGGGATCTCCGGGGCGTAGATCGACCACCCGTCCCTTCCTCGGCGCCAGCGCCTGAGTGACCGCTCCGACGTGTTCGTCGGGAACGTCACACACGCCACGCTCCAAGGGTTCGAACTTCTTGCCGTTGACTTCCTTGGTGATGACCTCGGGACGACTGACCTGGAGCTCGAAACCCTCGCGTCGCATCGACTCGATGAGAACGGCCAACTGCAGTTCGCCACGCCCGGCGACTTCCATGACCTCGGCCGACTCGGTGGGGTGCAGTTTGATGGAGACGTTGCCCAGCACTTCCTTGTGCAGACGGTCCAGCAAGTGCCGACTCGTGAGGTACTTGCCATCGCGGCCGGCGAACGGCGAGGTGTTCACGCCGAACGTCATGCGCAACACGGGCTCGTCGACCATCAATCGCGGCAAGGGAACCGGATTGTCGGTCGAAGCGATGGTGTCACCGATCTCGACCTCGGGAAAACCGGCCACCACGAAGAGGTCGCCGGCGAGAAGTTCGTCCTGTTCGACGCGACCGACGCCGGAATACGCCATCAGCTGTGCCAAACGGCGCTTGAGCGGGGGCTGACCCTCGACGAATTCCTCTTCGAGGAGCGCGACCATCTCACCCTTGCGCAGAGCTCCTTGGTAGATACGACCGACGGCCAAGCGACCGAGATACTCCGAAGCGTCGAGGTTGGTGACCAAAGCCTGCAAGGGTGCCGTGGGGTCACCGTCCGGAGCCGGGATTCGGCTGAGGATCGTGTCGAGCAGGGGCGAAAGGTCGGCGTCCTCGGCCGGCATTCCGAGGCCGACCATTGCTCGGCCCTCGCGCGCCACGGCCGAGATGACCTCGAACTCGATGTGATGATCGGCGGCCTCGAGGTCGATGAACAGCTGGTACACCTCGTCCAGAACTTCCTGGGCCCGGGCGTCACCACGATCGACCTTGTTGATGACCACGATCGCCGGAAGGTCACGTGCCAAGGCCTTCTGGAGGACGTAGCGGGTCTGGGGCAACGGGCCCTCGGCCGCGTCGACGAGCAACAAGATGCCGTCCACCATCGTGAGAGCGCGCTCCACCTCGCCGCCGAAGTCGGCGTGACCGGGCGTGTCGACCAAGTTGATCTTGGTGCCCTTCCAGGTGATGGACGCGGCCTTGGCGAGGATGGTGATTCCTCGCTCGCGTTCCTGGTCGTTGGAGTCCATGACTCGATCGACCACTTGTTGGTGCGCGGCGAAGGTGCCCGTCGCCCGAAGTAGGGCGTCGACGAGCGTGGTTTTGCCGTGGTCGACGTGAGCGACCAGGGCCACATTGCGGAGGGGATTTGTCATAGAGGGGGTGTGAAACGAGAACTCACTCGTCGTCAGCGTCGTCGCTTTCGTCCGTGTTGCTCGCCTCGCCGTCGAGGTCATCGAGATCGTCGTCGTCTTCGTCGTCGAAAACGACGCCGTACTTCTCGGCCAACGCCGCGTATTCGTCGTCCTGGGATTTCGGGCCCTTGTCGGACCCACCGAGACCGAGGTCGAAGGCGCTCGGGCCGGCTTGCTTCAATTTGCGCGCTTCTTCGAAGCGACGATGACGACCCTTCTTCACGGCAGGGCTCCGAACTGGTGTGGGGACTGGGCGGGGATTATGACGATCGGGTGAGACACCTCTGGTGATCATCGACCCTGGCCCACGAGGGGCTTCGTCATTGTAGGTCCCGATGGCGTCCCCTGACGGGTATCCCCGGTACAAAATCCCACTTCACGGCGCCAGAGGACGCCTCGGGGGCCAGAAACGGCGTGATTCACGCCCCGTCGGGGGCAGGTTCGGAGGCGGCCGAGATGAGCCGCAACCCGCCCCGGCCGTCGAAAGACAGACCGGAGCGACCCGCCAAGAGCTCCTCGATCTGCAGTCCGACCAGGTCGAAGCGCCAACCCGAGGCGAGCCGAGCGCCCGGATCGCGTCGTAGCAACGACACGATGTCGTGGCGCGTGGCCAACAACGCGGTGTCCACGTCGTTCGTTCGGGCGACCTCACTGATCCAGGCCGAAACAAGCGTGATGGCCGGACGCAGGTGACGATCCAGTTCCTCGCCCTCCGACGCGGGAAGGTCGGCTTTGCGATCGCGACCGCGCTTGACGGCGTCGAGGATCTCGGTACCGATCGAACCTCGCGTGTGGCGATCGTCGACGCCGCGAGCTTGACCCAACTCGCCCAGCGACGACGGGTCTCGCTGCGCGATCCCGTGCAACGCCAGATCGGGTAGCACTTGTCGAGGCGGAATGTCGCTTCCCATGGCGCGACGCTCGCGCCATTCGGCGAGCGAGGCCAGGATGCCCCGGGTTCGGGGCTTCATCCCCCGCAGGTCCTTCTGCTTCAACCATGCGTCCGCCGGGTCGCCGGGACCGGTCTTGCGAGTTCGTAGTTCCTCGCACGCGTCCTCGGCCCAGACCAAACGACCGCGCTCGCTCAACTCGGCGCACAGGCGCTCGTGAAGTTCGAGCAGGTGCTCCACATCGGAAGCCGCGTACGAAAGCTGACCTTCGGTGAGAGGACGTCGCAACCAATCGGTCAGGCGGTCTCCCTTGGGAAGGGCGATCTTCAACTGTGCATTCACCAACGAGGCGAGCGACGGCGTGGAGAAACCGAGGAATCCGGCGGCGATCTGGGTGTCGAACATTCGTGCCGGGACTCGTCCGACGGCGTGGGCGAGAACGTCCATGTCCTGTTGGGCGGCGTGCAAAACGATGAGATTCGCATCCCCGAAGATCCGGGTGATCGGCTGGATGTCGACGGCCAACGGGTCGATGATCGCGATTCCGTTGCGCCATGCCACTTGGATCAGGGCCAGACGGGGAAAATACGTGCGCTCTCGATGGAACTCGGTGTCGAGGGCGATTCGCGGCTCTCGCTCGAGCACGCCGAGAAGGTCGTTCAATCCCTCGCTGTCGTCGATCAGATCGAAACTCACCGAGGTTGCGACCCTTCGACGACGTCGCGACCGCTCATGAGCCATGCCATGGTTCCGCCGGAGACGTTGACGACGTCGAAGCCGAGACCGGCCAGATGAGCGCACGCGTTCGCACTGCGCCCTCCGACCTTGCAGATCATGATGGTGGTTCCGCCATCGGGATGCCGACACTCGTCGACGCGCCCCGACAGTTCCGACAATGGAACCGAGATCGCGCCGGGCACGTGACCGGACAGGTACTCGTCCGTCTCCCGAACATCGACGAGAAAACCGCCGGCAGTCAGACGCTCGTCCAGGTCGTCCACGTCGATTTCGATGAATGTGCCTTCGCTCACACCGTCAGGCTAACCGAGGTCCTCCGGCCGGTTGACGTTTCGCAGAACGTCGGCCGGGATATCGATCATGGACGCACGAAGCATCCCCACCACGTTTCGAACTGAACGATGCCCCAGAGACAGCTCGCGTTCGATCGTTTGCAACGTCGAACGTCTCCACCAACCGAAGAGTGGCTGGGGTCCGTCGGGCGAGGTCGCGTGGATAACGTCGTCGAAAGGGTGATCGGCGCGGGCTTCGATCATCGTTCGTATCGCCGCGTCGTTCAGATGCAGCAAATCGACGGCGACCACGAGCGTCCAATCGTGCGTGGTTGCCGCAAGAGCCGACCTGATGCCCTCCAACGGTCCGCGTCCCGGCTCGAGATCGGGGAGGTGCGCTTGGCCATGAGCCTCGAAGCGACTCCCCTCGCCACCGACCAGAACGATCTCGTCGAACCCGACCTCGTCGAGAAGACGACAGATGCGTATCGCCGCGGGCTGGTCTTCGACGGCCAAGAGCGCCTTGTCGGTGCCCATTCTCTTCGAGGCGCCACCGACCAGAACGACGGCGCGAGTCGACGTCATTCGATCAGGCCTCGACCGGAACGCCGTTGGGCTCGAGCTGCAACACGAAGAGTCGACAGCGTTCCGCCTCGTCGAGCTCGCCGATGGTCTCGGCCAGTCGTCCGAGATGATGCAACGCGCGAAGGAAACCGCGGTTCGGTTCGTGGCTCCACCGCACGTAGCCGGAACCTCGCCAACCGTTCTGACGCAATGAATCCAAACCGCGGTGATAGGCGACGCGATAGCAGGCGTATCTCTCGATGTCGTCGCGACCGAGATCCCCCAGGGCGACCCACGCATCGATGCATCGGGGATGTCGCGCGACAACGGCCGCCACCGCCGAACGCCTCTCCGAGTCCGCGACGGCGGATGCCTGCAACAACTCGTGCCTGATCCCCGGATCGATCTCGGGGAGGAACGTCGATGGAGGCCCTTGGGGAGACAGGTTGATGGAGTTCTGCGACATGCTCGAAATCTACCCATGCATGATGGATCGAGCGAGGGCGGAACCTCCATGGTGGACAATGCCCCCGAGTACCGATGTACGACGCTCATCGCATTCGCACGGGAACTTCCGTAATCTGCCGTGCATGATCTCAACGATTCTTTCGCTCTCCGTCGATCAATTGAAGAACGTCTCACTGGCGGGTGTCGTCGCACCGATCGTGATCGGGGCGGTGCTGATGAAGTTCGTGGCCAAGGCGATGATCAGAACGATCATCATGGTGATCGCACTCGTGCTGGCGATCGCGGTGTACACCCAGCGACAGGAGATCACCGACTGCTACGACCGTTCTCGTGAACCCGGGACCGTCGTCACGGGAGAGCTCGTTTGCTCGTTCTTCGGTCAGGATGTGACTCTCACTCCGTGATCGGCGGCGGCTCCGACAACTGATCGGCCCAAGTGCCCGAGTCCAGTCGATCCAGGAGAGGTCGGACGAGATCCTCGAAGAAGCGTTCGGGTGAGGCTGAGTGGGCATTGTGATGTGCCTCGGAGATCTCCACCGCCCGGGAATCCGTGTTCATGCGTCCGATCATTCGCGCCGAGCGTCGAAAGTCGGGACGGGATCGTCCGCCACAACCGGCGATCACCGGGCACTCGATCGATTCCGGATCCCACGGACGGCCGGCCCGAAGTGAGACCGTCTCGGTCACGAGTGCGGTCCCCTCGGCCCGTCGCGCCTCCTTCGTTTTGTCCGGCAAACGTGCCCATCTGTCGTCACCGACGAATCGACGCATGAACGCTTCGGCCGCATCGGCACTGGAGGACGTCGAACGCATGGTGTCGTCGACGGTCCGTCCCGTCCACCACGGCTCCCAACTCATCGGAGGCTCGAAGGCGACGACTCCGCGGATGTTCGACGCGCCCGAGCTGGCCACGGCGAGGGCCAGCGCCCCACCCAGACTGTGCCCGATGACGATCGTGGGCTCGGAACCGATGATGTCGCGCAGATCACGAACGTGGGTCGCGACGTTCCGGTCGCCGGGAGCGAGCAAGGACTTGGCGTAGCCGCGACGGTCGTACGTGATGATCTCGCCGTGAGGTCGAAGGAACTTCAGCAATCGGAAGAATCCGCCCTCACGGTCCATCGAACCGTGCACCAGAACGAAACGGTGCGGATTCCCGTCGTGCCTCGTGAGGTGCAGACCCTCTATGGGTCGGACTGTGGGATCGGGGGTCACACCTGATTATCTAGTCGCTCATGGAGATCATCCTCGTACGCCACGCGATTCCCGTCCGTCGGGAGGTGGAATCCGGTGCCGCGGATCCCGAGTTGTCCGACGCCGGACATCGTCAGGCTCGTTTGATGGCGGAATATCTCAAGAGCGAAGCCGTCGACGCGCTGTACACGAGTCCGATGGTGCGTGCGAAACAGACGGCGACGCCTCTGGCGGAGTCTCTCGGAATCGTGGCGACGGAACTCGATGGTGTGGCGGAGTTCGACCGACACAGCAACGAATACGTTCCGATCGAGGAACTGAAAGCGACGAACGATCCGCGCTGGCGGGACATGCTGAACGGGCAGTGGCCACCGGCTCACGAATCCGAGGACGTCTTCCTGACCCGAGTCGTCGGGACCATCGAAGCACTCGTCGAGGCTCACCCTTCGCAGAGGGTCGTTGTCGTCTGTCACGGCGGGGTCATCAACGCTTACGCGGCGCACGTGCTCGGTCTCGCGATGAGCGGTAGTCGTTCTTTCTTCTACCCCAACTACACCAGCCTGCATCGATTCGCGGCGGCTCGAAGCGGAGAGCGCAGCATCGTCACTCTGAACGAAACCTCTCATCTCCGCGGTACCGGGCTTCCGATCGGTCTGTTCCAGCGCTGAATCCGGTAGAACGAAACCCATGGCCGTCTCCGACCTGATTCTCCATCTGGATCGCTCCGTGTCCCCGGCGCATTCGACGCTTCACTCGGCAACGAAGCTGCGAGAAGCCGGGTTCACCGAAGTTCCGTTTTCGTCGTGGGGATCGAGGCTTCCGAAGAGGGGCTTCGTGCGAGATGCCGGTTTGCTGTTGGCGTGGAGCGGCGATCGCGGACCATTCCGAGTCGTCGGTGCGCACACGGACAGTCCGACGTTGCGCGTGAAGCCACTGCCGGACGCCGGAGCTCACGGCTGGAAGCAGATCGCGGTCGAGGTGTACGGCGGCATTCTGAACAACTCGTGGCTCGACCGGGATCTTGGCGTGGCCGGTCGCTTGGTCCTCGATGATGGGACCACGGTCTTGGTCGACACCGTCGACCCCATCGCCCGTATTCCGCAGTTGGCCGTTCACCTCGACCGCGAGGTGAACGATCGGGGTCTCGTTCTCGATCGTCAGATGCACATGTCGCCGGTGTGGGGTCTCGGGTCGTCCGCGACGGGTTCGTTTCTCGAGTTCGTCGCGAGCCGTTCCGGTGTGTCGGCATCGAAGATTCGTTCGCACGACCTCGTCATGTACGACGTAACCGCGGCGCGACTCATCGCCGACGGCACCCTTCTCGCCTCGGGCCGACTCGACAATCAGGTCTCGTGCTGGGCGGCCACATCGGCCATCATCGAGTTGGCGACATCGGCGGACGATCCGTCCAACACCTTCGTGATCGCCCTGTTCGATCACGAAGAGGTGGGCAGCGAATCGACGCACGGCGCGGCCGGCCCTCAACTCGAGCATCTTCTCCGAACACTGCACGCCGCCGACGATTCGTCGTTTCGCGATCGGTGCGCGCGTTCCTTTTGCGTGTCGGCGGACAACGCGCACAGCGTTCATCCCAACTATCCCGAACGCCACGAGCCCGGACATCGGCCCATCGCGAACGCCGGTCCGGTCGTCAAGTCCAACGCGAATCAGCGATACGCGACGACGGCCGAAACCGCTGCCTTTTTCGAGAGTGCCTGTCGTTCGGCCAACGTTCCGGTCCAGTGGTTCGTGAGTCGCAACACGATGCCGTGCGGTTCCACCATCGGCCCGATCGCG
>JAIXWJ010000007.1 GCA_027491335.1 Actinomycetes bacterium
ACGATCGGGATACGGCCCGCACGGAGGTCGGCCACCTTCGACTCGTCGATGTCGGCGCACACGACGTTGTGACCCAGATGCGCGAGACAAGCGCCGGTGGTGAGTCCGACGTAGCCGGTGCCGATGACGGCGACCTTCGAAAGCATGACGGAGAGGCTAATGGTTCGTGCGCTGACGATTTGTCGATTTGTACAATCGAGGCGTGCCAAAGAGGGGAATTCGTGACTGTGTTCGCTTGACGTGGCGACAGTCATGGATGATCCTCGTTTGGGTCGCCGCCGCCATCTATTTGTACACGCGCAACATGGGAAACACCTTTGTCGTGGATGAGTGGATGTTCGTTGGAACTCGCCAGGACTTCTCGTGGCAATCCTTGGTCGCACCCCATAACGGACATCTGACGATCGTCCCGGCGTTCGTGTACGTGACCTTCTTCGAGGTTTTCGGTCTCGACAACTACGAGGTTTTTCGAATCCTCGCCGTGACGATGCAGTTGATTGTTTGTCTCGCGGTTGGTGAGGTGGTGCGTAGGCGCCAGGGAACCACCGTTGCATTCCTGATCGCGACCTTGTTGGCCGTCTCCGGAATCGGCGTTCAGAATTCTCTGTGGGGATTTCAGATCGGGTTCATGGGGAGTGTTCTTGGATTCATTCTGGCCGTTCTGTTTTTCGACAGATTCCGCGGTCACGACGCTCCGAGGGCATCCCGTTTTCTGTCGATGGTGTGCCTTTGTGCCGCGTTGGGATGCAGCGGCGTCGGTGTTCCAGCGCTGCTGACTTTCGGGCTGCTCGTCGTTCTCGAGAGAGAACTGCGTCGTTCTTGGTGGGTCGTGGCGATTCCATCTTTGTTGTACGCGTTATGGAGCCTCCGCTACGGCGGCTCTGATCCGGTGCCAAGGCCCACGTTGTCGCAGTTCGCGTCCTTCGTGATTGATGGGCAGTCGGGGTCTCTTTCGGGGCTGTTTGGCGTCGACATCATGTGGGGTCGAATCGCGTTCGGCGGTTTGCTGCTCGTTGTGTTCCTGGACATCCGACGGAACGGATTTTCCGTTCGCCGCAATGTGTGGCTCGCCTATTCGGCGGCCTTTTGGATGATCACGGCGTTCAAACGTGCTTCATTGACCACCCCTTTGTCCAGCCGTTATTTGTGGGTGGGATCCATCATCTTGATTCTTCAAATCATCGAGATGATCCCGAAGCACCGGTTCCTCTCGTTCAACCATCGCGCCCTGATGATTCTCGGATCGGTGGTGATGATGTTGGGCACGTGGGGGAGCTACCCGTTGCTGACGGAGTATCGAAGCTTCCACCGAACGTGGTCGGATCAATCGATGGTGAGAAACTCGATTCTTCTTGCGAATCGAGAGAACGTCGAGTTCTCGGTGGTCGCGCATTCAGGAGTTGGGGTTCCCTTGGACACGACGGGCCAATTCTTCGAAGCGGTCGATCGATTCGGTGTTCCTGATTTCTATTCGAGTGCGGAGATTTTCGAGAACGGGGATCTTTCTTTGATCGCGGAAGTCTCGATGCTCGAATTGGGGTTGATGAATGTGGAACCCACGCGGACCACGTGCTCGGGCGGCGGTTCTCTCCTGGAGCGCAGAGTCGAAGAAGGGAGCACGCTCGTCTTTCGCGTGACGACCCCGACCGTGGTCAGGGTCTCGCGATTCGTTGAGATCCAGAGTGCGATCGAGGGAAATGTCCGGTTGCTCGACCCTGGTGTTTATTCGATCGAACTTGCCCCCGACGAAGTGGGAAAACCACTCCAGGTTCGCTTCGAAGAGGAGGTGAGTCGTTGTGACTGAGCAAGTGTTCTCGTCGCATGGCTCGTCCAAGCTTTCCCGGCGATGGGCGTTGATCTATGCGCTCGTGTCGATTCTTTTGCTGATGCGTTTGGTGAAACTCGGTTCCGGAACCAACTTCTTCTTCGACGAGTGGCAGTTCGTCGTCGAGCGGTCCGTATTCGACTCCGCGTCATTCCTTCAACCGCACAATGGTCATCTGGTTGCGTTTCCGGTGGCGATCTACATGTTGTTCGTGCGAATCGTGGGGCTCGACCACCATTGGGTGTTCGGGGTGTTCGCGGTCCTCGCGCACTTGTGCGTTGCGAATCTGGTGGCGACACTCGTTCGCCGGCGGCGCGGAGAGTTCGCGGGTCTATGTTCGATGATTGTTGTCGCGTTCATGGGAGCGGGATGGCAGAACATCTTTTGGAGCTTCCAGATCGGTTTCGTCGCGAGTATTGCGTTCTTTCTTGGTTCCCTTCTCGTGCTCGATGTGGACAAGGACGAGTTGTCGCGGGCAAGACGCATCGTCGCTTCTTGCCTGATGATGTGCTCGCTGCTGTCATCCGGTGTGGGCGTTGCCGCGCTCGTGGCGACTTCGTTCGTTTGCGCGGTAAGGCCCGAAAGAGCCCGTGTTTGGTGGGTGCCGATCGCTCCGGTCTTGATGTACGGGGTCTGGTACCTGAGTTATGGGGAGTCGAGCGTCAGCCTCGGTGCGTACACGACGCTTCCCGAATTCGGCGGCGAGGCCGCCAGCGCCGCGGTCGGTGGTGTCTTCGGTGTTGGTGAGAACATTGGTCAGCTTCTCCTCGGAATGCTGCTGGTTGTCCTCCTTGGCCGATTCCGCCAGTTCTGGTCGTCGAGAGTCTCGGTGGCCACAGTCGTCTTCTACGGGACCTTCGTCGTTCTCGTTGCCCTTTCCAGGTCGTCCAATGGCGAACCCACCGCGAGTCGCTACTTGTACGTTGGGATCATCGCGATCGTCGTGGCGCTCGGCGCATCTCCAACGACCTTGGCATGGCCATCCAAGGCGTTGCCGGGCATCCTTGCTGTGTTGGCCATTTGGGGCTCCAACTCGATGCTCGAGTCAGGGGCTCGCACACAGCGGATGGAGGGCGAACTCATCAGTGCCAACCTCGCGGTGGTCGAGTCGTATGGTTCGTTCTTGGATCCCGCCCTTCCGGTCGATCCGGTTCATGCACCTCAGCTTTCGGTGGGTGGATACCTGCTGGCAGTGGCCCGCTTCGAGTCGAGCCCTGCGGCGCGGCTTTCCGATGTTCCCGACCTCGGTTTCGAAGCGCGATTGAGCGCCGATCTCATCATCGACCGTGCGATCGTTCCCACCGAGTTGAGTGTTGCGGGCGAGGACTGCACGGTTGGAACGGCCGGCGTGACCAATGTCAGCGCGTCCCCCGGGGCGTCGGTCCTGATTTCGGGATTCGAACCGACGAACTTCACGATTCGACGATTCAACTTGGATGCGTCGCGCGCGGCGGGGCGGTCGGTCGACTTCGCGATCGTGAAGTTCGAGTTTCCCCGTGACCAACTGGACCTTCCATTTCATTTGGTTTTCGACAAACCGGTCGACGTCGTCACCTGTCCACATTGACGGCCGTTGCGCCCGTTCGCCCGCCCTGGAGCTTGGTCTGACGTAGACTGAACGTCCATGGCAGTCGAACGCATATGTGTGATTGGCGGGTGCGGTCATGTCGGACTTCCCCTGGCTCTCGCCTTCGCGAGAGCCGGCGTAGAGGTTTGCGCGTACGACATAAATGAGGCGGCCGTCGCTGGCGTCAATGCAGGTCGGATGCCCTTCGACGAACCTCAGGGCCCGGAAGTTCTGGCAGAAGTGTTGTCAAAAGGCCGGTTCTCGGCATCGACCGACCCGGCCAATGTGAGCCGCGCGGACGTGGTCATCGTCGTGATCGGAACTCCGGTCGATGAGCACCTGAACCCCGACACCCAAGCGGTGCCCGACGCCGTCGCCTCCTTGGTTCCCTATTTGCGGGACGAGCAAACACTGATCCTGCGCTCCACGGTGTTCCCGGGAGTCACTCGTCTTGTGGAGGAGCGCCTTGCATCCGTGGGGAAGCAGACGGCCGTGGCTTTCTGTCCCGAGCGGATCGCCGAGGGCAAGGCGTTCGTCGAGTTGTACTCACTTCCACAGATTGTGTCGGGCCGGACCCCTCGTGCGGTGACCGTCGCCACCGAGGTGTTCGGACTTCTCACCAAGTCGATCATCGAGACATCACCCGAAGAAGCCGAGTTGGCGAAGTTGTTCACCAATACGTGGCGCTACATCAAGTTCGCGGCGGCGAATCAGTTCTACATGATCGCGAACGAGCATGGAATCGACTTCGAACGCGTGCGTCATGCCATCACATTCGATTATCCCCGCGCCGCCGACATGCCGGGCGCTGGTTTCGCCGCTGGCCCATGTCTTTTCAAGGACACCATGCAGCTGGCGGCCTTCAACAACAACAACTTCTTCCTTGGTCACGCGAGCATGATGGTGAACGAGGGTCTTCCGATGTATCTGGTCGATCGCATGGAGCGACGATTCGATCTGAAGCAAATGAAGGTCGGCATTCTCGGCATGGCGTTCAAGGCGGAGAGCGATGACATTCGTTCGAGCCTTTCGTACAAGTTGCGTCGAATTCTGCGCTACAAGGCGGCCGATGTGTTGTGCACCGATCCATACGTGACCGTCGATCCGAATCTGTCGGATCTCGACACCGTGTTGAGGGAAGCTGATGTCTTGGTGGTGGGGACTCCGCACCCGGCGTATCGCACCCTCAAGCCACGCCAGCCGGTGGTGGACGTTTGGAACGCCCTCGGTCATGGTGTTCTCGTATGACGCCTGCCGTCTCGGTCATCATCCCCGCGTACAACGAGGGGGCCGACGTCGTTTCGGTGCTCACTCGTGTCGGATCAGCGGTCACCTTGCGCTGTGAGATCGTCGTGGTGGTCGATTCGCCGGACGACTCGACCATTCCGTTCGTCGAGCAGGTGGCGGCCGAGGATTCGCGCATGCGGGTCATCATCAACACGTATGGGCGTGGTCCGGCGAATGCCATTCGCTTCGGAATCGACCGAGCGCTCGCTCCGGTCGTCGTGGTCACCATGGCCGATGGTTGCGACGATCCTCATCAGATCGACATGCTCACGCGACTCGTCGACCGCGGGGTGGTTGTGGCCGCCGCCAGTCGTTACGCGCGAAGCGGTCAGCAGGTGGGAGGACCTTTCTTGAAGGGCCTGATTTCGCGCATGGCCGGTCTGACGCTCTTTTACTTCGCGCGTGTCGGCACCCGTGATGCCACCAACTCGTTCAAGGCCTATTCGAAGTCGTTCATCGAAAAAGTGGGCATCGAAAGCGATCAAGGGTTCGAGATCGGAATCGAACTCGTCTCGAAAGCCCGTCGATATCGCCAACCGGTGGCCGAGATCCCCACCATCTGGCTCGATCGAGCTTTCGGCACCTCGAATTTCAAACTGGTGGCGTGGCTACCTAGATACATCCGCTGGTACTTCTACGCATTCGGTGCGAAGAAGCAACTGGTCTGACGCAAAAAAGGAAGAACATCATGAAGGTTTTGGTCTCCGGCTCGGCCGGATTCATCGGTGGATACGTGGTCGAGGAGTTGCTCGGGCGTGGCCATGAGGTCGTGGGCATCGACAACCACTCGAAGTACGGTCCGATCACCAAGAGCTACGACTCCAACCCCGGCTACAAGCTGGTGGTGGGTGATTGTCGTGACGTGGACTTGATGACGGAACTCTTGATGGACTGTGATCATTTCATCGCGGGGGCCGCGCTGATCGGCGGGATCTCGTACTTCCACGCGTACGCGTACGACCTCTTGGCCACGAACGAACGCATCATGGCGGCTTCCTGCGACGCCGCCATCAAGGCGCATCGACAGGGACGCCTGCAGAAGGTCACCTACATGAGTTCGTCGATGGTGTTCGAAAGCACCGAGCACTGGCCGAGTGTCGAGGGCGATGAACGCAAGGTCGCCCCGCCGTTGTCGTCGTACGGATTCCAGAAGCTCGCCGTCGAGTACTTCGCGAAAGCGGCGTGGGATCAATACAAGCTTCCGTACACCATCGTTCGGCCATTCAATTGCGTCGGTGTGGGCGAAATGCGGGCCCTTGGCGAGGTCGAAGTGCTGTCGGGGAACGTCCAGCTGGCCATGAGCCACGTCGTGCCGGATCTCGTTCAGAAGATCTTGAAGGGCCAGGATCCGCTGCACATTCTGGGTACCGGTGAACAGATTCGCCATTACACCTACGGGGGCGATCTGGCCCGCGGGATCGCGATGGCGATGGAAAGTCCCGATGCGTTGAACACCGACTTCAATCTCTCCACGGCGGAATCGACGACCGTGCTGGACCTGGCCGAGCGAATCTGGAAGAAGCTGAAGGGGTCGGACGTTCCGTTCCGTTACGTGAGCGACGAGGCGTACGAGTACGACGTGCAGCGACGAGTTCCCAGTGTGGAGAAAGCCAAGAGTGTTCTGGGCTTCGAAGCCACCACGGGTCTCGACGAGATTCTGGACGAAGTCATCCCTTGGATCGAGATGGCGGTCGACGAGGGTCTCATCTAGAAGATTCGAGATTCATCCACGGATGCGTCGATAAAGAGTCTTCGCCAATCGCCGTCGGGAGGATCCGGGCCGTCCGATCAGGACTCTGCCCAACCGGAAGTTCGACCATCGTCGATACGTTCTGGCCCGTCGTTCCATGTTGTTCAATGTCCGCGCGTATTCGGGTGAGAACATCTGGGCCGGGACGGGTGCTTCTCCCCAGATGCCCTCGGTGCGATTCTTGGGCCTTTTCAGGACATCGTCGATGAGCGCGAGCATTCGCGAGCAAGATTCGTTCCATGAGAACTGCTCGGACCTCGCAATGAGCGAGTTGTTGGGCGCGCGCCCTCTCACGCCTTCGCCGAGCATCCTCGACACCAACGTCGCGCACTCCTGGGAGTCGAAGTTTCCGAAACTTGGCACATCATCGGGAATGACCTCGGCGAGGCTTCCCATACGCGAACTGATCACCGAACTTCCCGCGGACGCTGCCTCGAAGGGAATCAACCCGAAACCCTCGCTCAAAGTCGGATAGAGCACGAGGGCCGAGTGGGCCAGCACCCAATTGCGTTCCGGGACGTCTACCGCACCCAGGTCCACGAATCGAGAAGCGACGTGTGGATTCGATCGAAGGAACTCGGATTCTTCGTCATGAGATGATCCGGGTTGTGGCGTGGGGCCCGCGAACACCAAAGTCACGTCGGGATTCGTGCCGAGGAGTTCCCGAAGTATCCGGAGCGCGAAGAGACGATTCTTGTGGTGAAAGGCAACGCCGAGCACCGAAATCATCGGTCCCTCGAGGGTTGCGAGTCGGGCGGGACATCGTGCGGAGTCCGTCGAGTCCGGCAACTCGACTCCGTTGTAGGTCACGAGGTTCGCGACCGATCCCGTGAGCAGTCCCAAGCGGTTCGCATCGCTCTTCACGTACTCACTGATCCAGGCGATTCCATCCACCGCCGCGAGAACGAGATTCGTGAGTTCACGAAAGGTCAGCCAATCGTGATCGGAATTGAAGTACGTCGGGTTGTTGTACGAGATGAAGTCGAGGTGAGCGACGATGCAACGACTCGCGATTCGCTTCATCCACCTGAGTTCTTCGACTGAATTCACTTGGTAAGGACGAACCAGCACATCGAATCGCAACGAACGGTCCGTCGAAATGTCTTCGACGATGATGACGTCGACGTTGCCCAGACTCTCCAGACGATGTTTGATGTCGTCGGGAAGACTTGGCGGCACCATGACGGCAAGTCTCCGTGAAGCCAGCAGGCGAGACATTCCCTCGATGAACCCGATCGTGACCTGCTGGGTGCCCGACCACTTCCATGCGAGAGAATGTCCGTCGAAAGCGATCGAATGCTCGCGCAAAACCAGCGAAGCACGAAGGACGGCGGTCGCGAGTGGCGAGTAGGTATCCGAGCAGACCCGTTGAACGGCACCTGCGTACCACGGGTACCTCGAGTTCACGATGGCTTCGTGCGCGATCTGCTGGGGTCGAGCTTCGGCGGTGAAGCTGCTTGAACCCTTGTGGAAGACGAACACGTCGTCGGCGACGATGTGTCGCAAACCCACACGGA
>JAIXWJ010000005.1 GCA_027491335.1 Actinomycetes bacterium
AACGCCACGGCGGTGGTGTCGGATCCGCCACGGCCGAGCGTGGTGATCTCGCGATCGGTGCTGACGCCCTGGAAACCGGCCACCACGCACACCTTGCCTTGGGCCAGCGCCTCGCGGGCACGATCACCCTTCACTTCGAGGATCTTGGCCTTGGTGTGCACCGTGTCGGTGATGATGCCGACTTGGCTACCCGTGAAGCTGACCGCCTCGATACCCAGATCGGCCAGAGCCATGCACACCAGTGCCATGGAGATGCGCTCGCCGGTGGTGAGCAGCATGTCCATTTCGCGGGCCGGCTGGGTGGACGACACGTCGTTGGCCAACTTGATGAGGTTGTCGGTGGACTTGCCCATGGCCGAGACCACCACCACCACGTCGTTGCCGTGGCGCTTGGTGAAGGCCACGTGTTCGGCCACGGCGCGAATGCGCTCGGGGTCCGCCACCGAGGTGCCACCGAATTTCTGAACAATCAACGCCACAAGGGTGTCAGGCTACCCGCCGATGGGCATCCAGAGCGTTGCACGGCTAGCCTTTCCCACTCGTGGGAACCGCAAAACGCGAACGCAAGAAGTCCAACCGTCAGCTCGGCCGTGAGCAGCAACTCCAGGCCGCTCGTCGTCAGAAGACCAGTCGCACGATCATCCGCGCCGTCTCGGCCGTGATCATCATCGTGGCCATCTTCTTCGGCATCGCCTTCCTCACCGACGACGGCGAGGACGCCACACCCACCACCACGGTGACCCCCGCCGGCGACGTCACCACCACCCAGCCCGGTTCGACCGACAGCACCACCGCCCCGGCCGAGTTCGTCTACGGCACCACCGAGTGCCCGCCGGCCGAGGGTGCCGCCGAGCAGACCCAGGAATTCGCGGACTCGTTCCAGCTGTGCATCGACCCGACCAAGACGTACACCGCCACCGTCACCACCAACTTCGGTGAGTACACCGCGGTGCTCGATCCGGACAAGGCCCCCGGCACGGTGAACAACTTCGTCAGCTTGGCCCGCTCCAAGTACTTCGACGGCACCAACTGCCACCGCGCCATCCCCGACTTCATGGTGCAGTGCGGTGACCCCACCGCCACCGGTTCGGGCGGTCCCGGCTACAAGTTCGCCGACGAATTGCCGGCCGCGGGCGAGTACAAGATCGGTTCGTTGGCCATGGCCAACTCCGGCCCGAACACCAACGGCAGCCAGTTCTTCGTCATCACCGGCGATCAGGGCGTCTCGCTGCCCCCGAGCTACACATTGTTCGGTCAGGTCACCGACGGTCTCGACACCACCGTGTTCGACATGAACATGGCCGGCAACGACGACCCCAGTGCCAACGGTGTTCCGCCCAAGGGCGAAATCAAGATCATCTCGGTCACCATCGCCGAATCCTGAGTTAGTTCAATCCGAACTCGCTGATCGACACCGGGCGTCCCTCGTCGATGCTGCGGTGGGCCGCGACGCCCACGACGACGCTCCACAAGCCGTCGTTCACCGACACCTCGGCCCGGGTCCCATCACGCACGGCATCGCAGAAGCGCGCCACCTCCACGTAGCTGGCACCGAAATGGAAGCCGGCATGAGCCACCGAAGAATCCATGATCGCCGCCATGCTCCGCACCGAACGGTCGGCTCGCGCACCCACGTGAACCAGCCCGTCACCGGGCAACGCGGTTTCGGCTTTGCCTCGTGAACCGACCGCCACGATCTCCTGCTCGTTGCGGCCGGCCTCGGCGAACATGCACAGATCCAGGCTGGCGCGCACGCCATTGTCGTAGTCCACGATCACGAAGGCGTTGTCCAGAATGTCGCTGCGCTCACCGTCGTACACCTCGTCGAGGTGGTTCACGTCCTGGCCTCCGCTGGCGTACACCCGCGACGGTCGCGCGCCCACGGCCAGATTCATCAGATCGAAGAAGTGACAGCACTTCTCCACCAAGGTTCCGCCGGTGTTGCGACTGAAGCGATTCCAGTTGTCCACCTTCACCAGGAACGGGAAGCGGTGTTCGCGAATGGAGAGCATGCGCAACTCCCCCAACTCGTTCGAACGCACGACGTCCAGCAACGCCGCGATGGGCGCCATGTAGCGGTACTCCAGGCCGACCCAAGTGATCGCCTCGCGTCGTCCGGCGCGTTCCACCACAGTCACGCAATCCTCGATCGTGGTGCACATCGGCTTCTCCACCAACACGGGCAGATCTCCCGCCAACACATCGGCCAACACGGCCGCGTGCGTGTGGTTCGGCGAGGCCACGATCACCGCGTCCACCGCACCCGATGCCAAGAGTTCTCGATGATCATGGAAGAACGCCACCTCGGCCGAACGATCACCGAGATTGTCGCGTGCCCATCCGAGGGGCACGTCGTTCGGGTCGCTGACGGCCGTGATGGTGGCGCCCGGCAACGCGTTCACGTTGCGGATGTGCTCGCACCCCATCATCCCGGTGCCGATCACACCGATTCGCAGGTCGGTCATGTCCCAACCGTACCCGTGAATGCGAAGAGGGGATGTTCCTCGGTCACCCGAGGAACATCCCCTCCGAAACTCGCTGTCGCGTGACGACTACTGGTTGAAGTATCCGTTCACGTCGACGATCAGGTGCGCCTTGCCGTACACGTAGAAGCACACCTTGCCTTGGCCGCTCACCGGAGCGATCACGGCGTTCGGGACCGTCTGACCGAACACGAAGTTCAGGCTGGACGCGTCCGGACGAGTGCCGCACGGGTACACCGTCACGAAGCCACCCTCGTTGGGGGCCTCGCCGTCGACCACCGTCACGTTCAACGACACCGCGCCGACACCACTGGCCGGAACGTTGTTGCGGCCCGTCACCGTGAACTCCAGCGGGGTTCCGTTGCCGCGACCGTCACCGAACTTGGCGGTGCCCACACCACCGATGTTCTGACGCGTGTCGAACTGACGCGCGGGGGTCAGGGAATTGAAACCCGACGACCCGAAGTATCCGTTCACGTCGGCGATCAGGTGCGCCTTGCCGTACACGTAGAAGCACACCTTGCCAGCCTGGCTGACGGGCGTGATCACCGCGTTCGGGACCGTCTGACCGAAACGGAAGTTCAGGTTCGACGCGTCCGGACGAGTGCCGCACGGGTACACCGTCACGAAGCCACCCTCGTCGGGGGCCTCACCGTCGACCACCGTCACGTTCAACGACACCGCGCCGACGCCACTGGCCGGAACGCCACCGTTGCCGGTCACCGTGAACTCCAGCGGGGTTCCGTTGCCACGACCGTCACCGATCTTGGCCGTACCCACACCACCGATGTTCTGACGCGTGTCCAACAGACGCGCGGGCGACACCGAGTTGAATCCCAGGCCGGAGGTGAAGTAGCCGTTCACGTCGGCCAGCAGGTGCGCCTTGCCGTACACGTAGAAGCACACCTTGCCTTGGGCGCTCACGGGGGTGATCACCGCGTTGGGGACCGTCTGACCGAAACGGAAGTTGAGGTTCGACGCGTCCGGACGAGTGCCGCACGGGTACACCGTCACGAAGCCACCCTCGTTGGGGGCCTCACCGTCGACCACCGTCACGTTCAACGACACCGCACCGATGGTCGAAGCCGAGGCGGGCAATCCACCCTTGTTCAGCACCGTGAACTCCAGCGGGGTTCCGTTGCCACGACCGTCACCGATCTTGGCCGTACCCACACCACCGATGTTCTGACGCGTGTCGAACACGCGCGTCGGAGCCAAAGCGGAGAAGGAGGAGGACGACGCCGTGAACGGCACCATGAACAAGTCGATGTCGGCGCTACCACCGCTGGCGCCACGAATGTTGCTGGCGCCCGAGGCAACCAACACCACGCCCTGACCAGTGGTCGCGTTGTAATCCAGATCGGCCAACGAGCTGTTCGCGTCGGCCGCGTTACCGGCGGCGTTCGACGAGATCAACTGGGTCGTACGCAACACCGTGTCGTACAGGTACACGTCGAGGCGGTTGTTGCTGTCGTTGGCCGAGATGAAGTCGTCGTTGGACTCGTAGGCGATGAAGCGGCAGTCGGCCGAGATCCGCGGAGCGGTGGCCGAGGTGGCCGCCTGACCCGTGGTGATCTTGCTCACCAGACTGACCACCGGGCTCGCGCCGCGGTTGTCCCACAAGTACACGCCTTCGGCCGGACCGGAGTTGCCGGCCAACAAGTCGAAGCCGGAGTTGGCCTTGAACGCGATGCAATTGCCATCGGCGGAAATCGCTGGCGCGTACTCCGTGTCGATCAACGCCGACGTGGATGGTGTTCCGTTCGGCTTCACGCTGGCGTAAGCCACATCGGTCACCGACGAAGCACCCACCTCGCTGATCACCAGTCCACCCACGGTTCCCGACGAGCTGACCACGTCGACGGCGTCGGTCACGAAAGTCACCTTCGTTCCGTCAGTATTGAGTGCCGGCAAGTAGCCGCCGCCTTCGGCGCCACCGGAGGCGAACGCGCTCACCCACACCGCGGGCGTCGCGACGCTTCCGAGCGTGTTCACGTACACGTCGGGGGCGAAGTTCATGTCGTCCACGTTGAAGTACTCGTCCGTCACGAACGCGACCTTGGTGCAGTCGCTGCTGAACCGCGGCGAGTACGCACCGTTGCTGGCAACGACGTTCTCCTCGAGATCCGTGTCGTACGAAATGCTCACCACGCTGACCGTCACGGCGTTGGCCGAAGCGAACTCGTCGAAGATGCCGTCGGCATCCGCGTCACGGTCGATCACGTACACGTCCGGTGCTCCGTTCGCATCGGCGATGTCGAACTCGTTCTCGGTCACGTACGCCACCTTGCGACCGGTGGAGCAGATCTCCGGGTCGTAACTGTTCAGACCGGATCCGCCTTCGGTGCCGTTCGCGGCGACGCTGAGTCGCGTGACCGCGGTGCCGTTGGTGACGAACACGTCGACGGCACCGTTGGTGTCACCGGCGACCAGGTCGCTCGACAACGACTCGAAGACCGTCCAGCGAACACCACCCGACGTCAACGTGGTGGACACGCCGCCGGCATCACCGACGCCGGCCTCGCCCACACCACCGTTGGGATCTCCGCCACCGGTGTCCAGAACCAATCGTGTGGCGGTGGCCAACGTGGCCGCCGAAGCGGGTGCGGACCCCACCGCACCCGCCCCGAGCGAACCCACGAGGCCGGCCACCACGAGATAACCGAAACTCTTCTTCATCAGTCCTCCTTCAGGTTGATGATCGAACTGATGGGTCAGAGGGCCTTGTTCAGACGGCAGTAGGACTGTCCGAGCGCACCGTTGGTGGGATCGGTCGCGGCCAAGGGCAGCGGCTTCAAGCCATAGGCGGCGATGATCTTGCGCGCGGTGAGGTCGCCACAGATGAATCCGGGCACACCGCCAACGGCCACGTTCGTGTCGGCCGTGTCACCGTCGAAGTTGCAATCGTCGGCTCCACCTTCGTTGCCATCACTGCAACCTGCGGGCTGAATGGACACGCCGACGAAGCGACGCGAGTCCTCGATGCGGGGATACAGGTTGCCCGTGGTCGAGCTGAGGCCGACGTAGTTGTAGACCAGACGAGTTCCCTCGAAACGCGACGTGGTCTCGTTGATGCTGCTGAACGACGGACGCTTGAGGTCGCCGGTGTTGGCGAACTTGCCGAACACCGCACCGTTGCGCTTGTCGGTCTCCAGAGCCTTGGCCTGGATCACCCAGCGGCTGTATCCGTAGAAGCAGATCGCGTCGGGCTTGTTGGCGTCGGACACGTTGCGGCAGTCGTGCTCCTGCACCTGGGTGAAAGGAGTGAAGCTCGTGCCCGGGCGACCATCACGGTCGACACCACCGAAGCCGTCGCAGTTGGCGAGGAAGTCGTTGTCGTTGTTCGAAATCTTGCCAATGAGGGTGGTCGCTACGTCGGTGCCGGTGCCCGAACCCAACTGCACGCGATAGGCCCGAATCGGATCGGTGTCGGTGGCGTTTCCGGTGACGTCGCCCCACAACGAGAACTCGGGATAACCGGGGATTCGGTCACCCACCTGATCGGCGGTGCCACTGCCGTTCGGATCGACTCGCGTGCCGGTGTAGCAGGTGTAGATCTTGCCCAGCTGTGTCTTCGTGAGGCCGGTCTGGGCCACACCATGATCGTTTCCGCTGAAGTAGGTCCAGTCGATGGCGTCGAGCGCGAAGGCCCAACCTTCCAACTTGACGCTCGTGGAACGCGACGACGAGCGGGCGATGTCGATGCACGCCGAACCAGCGGTAGCACCCGGGCTGTTGGCTCCGTTGTACGTCACACCGTTCTGAGCGGAACCTTCCACCGCGCCTCGACCGTTACCCGAACCGTTCGGGGGAACGATTCCGAGGTACCAGGTCTCGCCCACATCGGTCGTGTCGGTGTCGCCGTTCAGGTCGGCCGTCGCGAGGGTTCCACCCTCGGGCGCCAAACCGGCCACCGCGGTACCGTCGGCGGTGTCACCGTCGGTGTTGTTGTCACGCGATCCGTAACCACCGAACACCATGTTCACCTTGCAGTCGTTGTCGGCCGGCAGAACGATGCCACCGGGCCAGGTCGAACGAGCATCGGCGAGCCATGCCTTGTTGGCCGACACCGCGGTCGACTCACCGCTCTCCACGTTCGGGTTGGCGGCCAACAACGGCGGGATGTTCACCGCGCGGTCCTTGTTGGGGTTGTAACGCGAGTTCGTGTTGTGAGCGGCCGACAAGGCCTCCATCACGAACGTCGTGGTGTCCGAACCCGCGATACCGAGGATGTCCTTCTGACTACCGTCGGCACCGGCGTTCACTTGAGCGGGCAGGGCGCACAGACTCAGTACCGATGCGATGCCCACTGCTGAACCGAGCAGCTTCTTCACGTGTGTCTCCTAATGGGGTGAGAACGTCGAACGATTTCGACGCCTCATCCTCAAACACCAACGTGAACGCCCTCCGAGACGAACCTGTCCTCTAGGTGAACAGTGTCTGTGCAGTTGGCGACCGAATCGACGGTGATCAGAGCGAGCCCGGGCCGGTCAACGACAGCGCCGACCACACCTCGACCACGATCCACATCGCGATCGGGACCACGATCATCCACCCCACGCGTCGTCCGACCTGAGCCAAGACGAAAGGAACCGAGATCGCGACCAACGCCGCCAAGAACAACCAACGAGCCATGGCACCCCACGAGCCGGTGTCGCCACTCGTGCCGAGTTCCTCCGTGGTGGTCGTGTGGTTCGCCGGCTCGCCGGCCGGGAACACCGACGACGTCAACGAGGCGCGCACCACGAGACGATCGGAATCGTCCAACATGGTGCTGAGGATCAACATGTGGCCCTCACCCTGGAAAGCCGCCATGTCCCGCGATGAACGAGTGGTGACATCGATGACTTCGTAGGTGTGAACACCCTGACCGGTGGTGGCGGTGATCTCGTCGCCCACCACCACCCGATCCAGATTCGCGAACTCCGCGCCGTGGTTTCGGCTACGAGCCAGAACGGCCGACACCCCGGGCTGACCCGGAAGCGCGGAACCAATCAGGTGGCCGGCGGCTTTCGACAATTCGCGCGCCGTGGAACCCTCCACCACGACCGCGCGCAGGTCACGACTCTGCACCTCGATCAAGGCGACCGGCGTACCCAACGCGATGGGGTTCGACACCGGTGCGACACCGTTCAACAAGTCCGAGGCCAACTTTTCCTCGAGCATCGCGGACTGACGTCCGTGAATGATCGGCGCCAAAACCGCTCCGAACACGAACGAGCCGAACGAAAACACGAACAGCACCACGGCCAAGCGTCGCGCCAAACGAACGGTGCGGGACACCGACCGTGGGGACTCTTCGATGGTGGGTTCGTCGTCGAGAGCGAACACATCGGTGTTGCTCGACATGACGGGCGTGATGATGTCGCTCATGACTTCGCTTTCTTGCGCCGGTCGGCCCAACGGCGCCACGGTGCTGT
Organism: Actinomycetes bacterium; assembly: GCA_027491335.1. Taxonomy (GTDB): domain Bacteria; phylum Actinomycetota; class Acidimicrobiia; order Acidimicrobiales; family Ilumatobacteraceae; genus Casp-actino8. The sequence goes on from JAIXWJ010000005.1 coordinate 7,904, forward strand.
GCCCAGGATCGCCGCCCCCGACAGTCCGCCGAGCCCGAGCATCAAGGCCGACGATCCACTCGTCGCTCCCATCGAACCATCGATGCGCGGTTCGGGAACGGTGATGGGAGCAGGCTCGGTGGTGGTGGTTCGCGCGATCGTGGTCGACGTGGTCGACGACGTGGTGGTCGTCTCCTCCACGGCGATCGTGACGGACGGTCGATAACGCGGACGACTGGTGGTGGCTGTCGGGGCGCGGGTTGTCGTGGTCGCGGACGGAGCACCGATCGCCGCCACGATCGAACGAGTGGTCGCCCGCATGTTCTCGGGGAGTGCCACGTAGCCCGAGGGCAGCAACCCTTGTCCGTCACCGACCGCGTAGTTCAGAACGCGCTTCACATCGGCGATTTTCGCGGGGGTGTCGAAGGTCTTGGGCACCATGGCGTAGTCGACTTTCACCATCGGATACGCCAACGGATCCTCCGGTGTCGGATCGGCCACCAAAACACCCGACGGCGACACGTCGGCGTCGGCAACTCCACGGGTGATCGAATCATCGGTGGGAAGAATCACCGAACCATCGGGCTTCAACAATCCCGCCACCTGCAGGCCGAATCGCTTCGCGGTGGGAAGATCGACGATGCCGATGAAACCGCGAGTACTGGTCGGTTCGGCCTGTGTTCCCGTCGGAGACACGCCGTAGAAGAGGCGCAACGCGATGTTCTTCTGACCTTGACGAGGCAAATAGAACGGATCGGTGTCGACCAATTCGAAGGCGTCACGCGGATACGAGTAGCCGATGTACGGAGGGTTCAGACCGACGCGCCACGTGTCGGTGTTGTCGAGGAACTTGCGGGCCTCGGGGTCGGCGGAAAACCACGAGGTGAGAATCGAGGCCGCCGCCGAGCGTTCGGCGCGCACCAGAACACGGCTGATGCCGTTGGATGGAAAGCGAACGTTCGGATTCAGGTTCAACAGCTCGCGGTCACGAACGAAGGTTTCGATGGAGGTGTTGGTGACCAAGCGAGCGACCAACCGAGGGGACAGCACGAGATTGTTCACGCGCTGGCCGGAGAACGGATCGGTCAGGTTGTATGCCACCACCACCGCACTGGCCGCCACGGGTGCGTAGGAAAACTCGGGGTGATCCGGATGATGCGACAGTTCTTCGGCCGTCGCCGGAGCGCCCGTCACTCCGATGTCCACCAGGCCGGCCAGGAAGTTCTCGCGACCCGTGGTGCTCGAAGTCTCGGTGTAGTCGACGACCACCGCGTCCTGACCCTGGCAAATGCGGGCCGCCCACGAATAGAACAAGCCGGCCGATGTGGCCGACCCGTCGATTCGCACATCGAAGTCGGTGATGTTCGGACAGTCGGCCTGCGACGGAGCGAACGAGATCGGAATCACCACGCGCGCGGCCGGCAAGGTGCCGGGGGTGATGGGCTGAGCGTCGTTCTCGTACACGAGGATCGAGCACGGCGACGAGGCCGAACACGCCAACTGGGGAAGGTTGCTCGCCGGTCGAACTTCGAGCTGGGCCGAGCCGGTGCCATCGGACGCCGTGGAGTCGAGCAGTCGGTTGCCGTTCGAGAGGGCGGGGAAAGGTTCGGCGGTGTAGCAGTCGTCGAGGCTGGTGGGATTGGCTCGGCATTGAAGCACGATCACCGTGTACACGTTGGCCTGGGTCGTGGGACGGAAGCCCGACCACGAAACGGTCACCACTTCGTTGGTGAGTTCGACTCCCGGTGACACCGAGGCCGAACGACCACCGGTTCCGGTGGCCGTCGCCACGGCCCGCGCCGGGGGCTCGGCCAAGACGGTGTCGGCTCGACCGACGGTGGCCAAGGTCGACAGGGACAACACGGCCAGGGCGAGTGCCGCGGCTCGACGGAGCCGATCGAAGATTCGCGGGGAGGAATGGGAGAGCTCGGTCACGGCGAATGGGTCCTGTCGGTCGAGCGGGGGCTCGTTGGCGAAGTTGGTCCGAAACTAGAACCCGTCACCCGACACTGAAAGGGGCGTCGGGATGACTTGGCGTGATGTTCAACTCGTGTTCACCTACCGGACAGGCGAGTGACAGATCGCGCATCAAGGCTTGGCGCCGTGACGAGCACGACCCGTGAGAACGCCGTGAACCACGTCGACGAACCTCGGGTCACACCGGTCGTTCGTCGAAGCAAAGTGGACCGCGCCTACCGCGCCATCGCCACCATGTCGGGCTCGATCGTGTTCGTGGTCATGGCTCTCATCGGTGGATTCCTGCTGTATCGCGGAATCGACGCCCTGCGCATCTCGGGATGGGGCTTCATCACCGAGAGCCAGTGGGCGCCCGACATGGGTGGCGCCTTCGGAATCGCGGCCGTGCTCCCCTACACGGTCTCCATCGCTCTCGTGGCGCTGTTCCTCGCCGTGCCCATCTCGGTGGCCACCGCACTCTTCATCACCGAATACGCCCCCCGTCGACTGCGCCGGTTCCTCACCGCCACCATCGACCTGTTGGCCGCCGTGCCCAGCCTCATCTACGGACTCTGGGGACTCTTCTACTTGCAGCCGCGTCTCATCACGTTGTCGAAGTGGCTCGCCGACAACCTCGGTTTCATCCCCTTCTTCAAGGTCAACGAAGACTTCGGCACATCGCTCGGAGTGTTTCCCTCCTCCACGTTCGTGGCCGGCGTCATCGTCTCGCTGATGGTCATCCCCATCTGCACCTCGGTGATGCGAGAAGTGTTCGGCCAGGCTCCCCCCGGTGAGCGCGAGGGCGCCATGGCCCTCGGCGGCACCCGGTGGGGCGTGGTGCGTGACGTCGTGTTGCCCTTCGGACGCGGCGGAATCATCGGTGGATCGATGCTCGGACTGGGCCGCGCGTTGGGTGAAACGATCGCGGTGACCCTCATCATCTCGCCCTCGTTCGACGCCAAGTGGTCGATCCTCGAGCAGGGTTCGAACAGCATCGCCGCTCTCATCGCTCTGAAGTTCTCCGAATCCACCGAGACCGGCATCAGCGCGTTGATGGCCGCTGGTCTCGCGCTGTTCGTGATCACCCTTCTCGTGAACACCGCCGCATCGAGCGTGGTCAACCGCTCCCGATCAGGCTCGGCAACGGAGATCTGACCTCATGGCACTCACTCTGCGCCGCAACAAGAAGACGAACGACGTCGGTTCCATCGACGAGAAGATCCGCATCAAGTCGGTCGAATCCATCGACGTGACCGTGTTGATCGGCTCGGCCATCTCGGCGTTCGCGCTCGTTCAACTCTTGTACGAAACCTTCCTTCCGCTCTCGGGCGCATTGGGATTCATCGTGGTTTGGTACGTGTTCTTCCTCGCCATCTCGTGGACCGCCGTGCGCGAGCTTCGTGGAAACGTGCGCGCCAAGGATCACCTGGCACGCGTGTTGGTGTGGAGCGGTGCTTCTTTGGCCATCGTTCCGCTCGTTCTCATCGTGCTGTACGTGATCGGGAAGGGTTACCACGCCCTTCGTCCGCAGTTCTTCACCGAAGACCAGCGCTACGTGGGTGCCTTGAGCGACTCCACCGAGGGTGGTGGCGCGCACGCCATCATCGGAACGATTCAGCAGGTCGGAATCGCGAGCCTCATCGCCGTCCCGCTCGGAATCACCACCGCGGTGTATCTGAACGAGGTCAAGGGGCGACTCGCCAAACCGTTGCGCACGGTCGTCGATGCCATGAGCGCGGTGCCCTCGATCGTGGCGGGTCTGTTCATCTACGCCGCGTGGATCCTCGCGCTCGGCAACCAGCAGACCGGCCTCGCCGGATCGCTCGCACTGTCCGTTCTCTTCCTCCCCACGGTCACCCGCACCGCCGAGGTCGTTCTGCGCCTCGTTCCCGGTGGTCTACGCGAGGCGTCGCTGGCTCTGGGCGGAACCGAATGGCGCACCACGTCGCGCGTGGTTCTTCCCACCTCGCGCTCGGGTCTCGTCACCGCCGTGATTCTCGGAGTCGCGCGCGTCATCGGCGAAACCGCTCCGCTCATCCTCACCGTTGGTGGAGCCTTCATCCTGAACTGGAATCCGCTGTCGGGCAAGCAGGACTCGCTTCCCTTCTTCGTGTTCCGTCTCATTCGGTTCCCGCAGGAATCCCAGATCGCTCGCGCCTGGACCGGTGCTCTCGTTCTGATGATCCTCGTTCTGGTTCTCTTCGTCATCGCGCGAGCGATCGGCGGACGAGGCCCCGACCACATCGGCCGCTTCAAGAGGTGGCGTCTACAGAGAAAGGGTCTGGCATGACCGACCTGCGAATCACCACTCCGGTCCCCACGGTGGGGTCGAACGTGCAGACGATCGATGATGGTCTTCACGGCGCCGCCGGACTCACCGCGTCGAACGTCGCCTGCTGGTTCGGCACCAAGAAGGTGCTCGAGGGCGTCAGCCTCGACATGGCTCCCGGTCAGGTGACCGCGCTCATCGGACCGTCCGGATGCGGCAAGAGCACCTTCCTGCGAACGTTGAATCGCATGCACGAGTTGGTGCCTGGCGCCACGTTGGGCGGCGAGATCCTCATCAACGGCGTCGACATTTACCGCGGTGCCATTCCGGTCACCGACGTGCGTCGACGCATCGGAATGGTGTTCCAGAAGCCGAACCCGTTCCCCGCCATGACCGTGGCCGAGAACGTGGTGTCGGGTCTGAAGTTGTCGGGGCTCAAGGTCACCAAGTCCGAGCGCGAGGATCTCATCGAGTCCTGTCTCACCAAGGCCGGTTTGTGGAACGAGGTCAAGAACCGATTGGGTGACCCCGGTCGTGCGCTCTCGGGTGGACAGCAGCAGCGTTTGTGCATCGCACGATCGTTGGCCGTCAGCCCGCAGGTGTTGCTGATGGACGAGCCGTGCTCCGCGCTCGACCCCACGTCCACCCGACGCATCGAACAGACGATCAGCGAGATCTCCGAATCCGTGACCATCGTGATCGTCACCCACAACATGCAACAGGCGCAGCGCGTTTCGGATCGTTGCGCGTTCTTCCTCGCCGCCGAGAACGAACCCGGTCGCATCATCGAGGAAGGCCCCACCAAGGACATCTTCACCAATCCGCGCGACTCGCGGACCGAGGACTATGTGAACGGACGATTCGGATGAACAAGCTCGCTCGATTGGCGATTGCGTCGGCTCTCGCTTCCTCGTTGGCACTCTCGGCCAACATCGCACCCGCTTCGGCATCGGACCCGGTCGACGGTGCCGGTTCGACGTGGAGCCAGATCGCGGTCGACCAGTGGCGCGCCGATGTGGCTCGTCAAGGTCTGGTGGTGAACTACCAAGGCGTCGGTTCGACGGCCGGTCGTGTGGCCTACTACCAAGCACAAGTCGACTTCGCGGTGAGCGAGATCCCGTTCCAGTCGGCGCAATACGACCGACAGGGCAACTTGCTCGCCGACGAAACGCAGTTGGCCGCCTCGCGTCCCTACGCCTATCTGCCGATCGTGGCCGGTGGCACCGCCTTCATGTACAACCTGAAGGCGAACGGCCAGCGCATCACCGACCTCAAGCTGTCCCCCACCACGGTGGCCAAGATCTTCACCGGTCAGATCAACATGTGGAACGATCCGGCGATCGTGGCCGACAACCCGCAACGCGTGATGCCGGCCACGCGCATCAAGCCCGTCATTCGTTCCGACGGCTCGGGTACCACCGCGCAGTTCACCGCCTACATGGCCGAAGAAACGACGTCGGACTGGAACGTGCTGTGTCAGCGCGCCAACCTGGGTTCCTCGTGCCCGGCAACTTCGCTGTATCCGGACTTCCCCAACTCCGGTTTCGCCGCCCAACAGTTCTCCGACGGCGTGGCCAACTTCGTCGCCGCCCAGTACAACGACGGAGCGATCACGTACGTCGAATACGGCTACGCGAAGGAGCGCGGATTCCCGGTGGCCTCGCTCAAGAACGCGTCGGGTGCGTACACGCAACCAACGGCCGTCAACGTGTCGGTGGCTCTCCAAGGTGCGCGCATCAACAGCGACGGAACCCAGGTGCTCCGTGGCGTGTACCGCAACACCGACGCGCGCGCGTATCCGATGTCGAGTTACTCGTACATGATCGTCCCCACGAGCGAAGTCGCTCCGTTCACCGCTTCCAAGGGACAAAGCCTGTCGGAGTACATCTTCTACTTCCTGTGCGCCGGACAGCAGAAGGCCGAACAACTCGGCTACGCACCCCTGCCGCGCAACCTCGTGGAGTTCGGCTTCGCCGCCGTGGCTCGCATCCCCGGTGCGGTCGCCGCTCCGGCCATCGATTCGTGCTCGAATCCCACCATCACCGGTGGCTTCCTGGTGCCCAAGGCCACCACCGCAACGACGGCCGCGCCCGGTGCGAGCGGAGGATCGGGTGGAGCTTCTGGTGGAGCAGGTGGGTCTTCGTCGGGAACCACCGTTCCCGGTGCGACGACCGACTCCACCGTTCCCGGTGAGGCCGGCGAACCCGGGTCGAACGGTGCGACCGATGGCGGATCCGGTGATGCCAGCGGTGGCGGAGCGGCCATCGCCACGCCCGGAGTCGCCATGGCCACCAGCGTCGAGATCGACACCGACGGATCGGGCACGTCACCGATCATCTACGTGCTCATCACCTTGTTGATCATCGGTATCGCCGTCGGTCCGCCGATCGTGGCCGGACGTCTTCGTCCGTCCGTGAAGCAATAGTCTTTCGACGACCCCATCGGAGACTCATGAAGAAGCTCGTCCTCGTCCCCATCTTGATCGCGTCGACGCTCGGCGTCGTGGGCTGTTCGAGCGACGATGCGACGCCCACTCCGGATCGCGAACAAGTGGGCGCTCCCAACCCGCCCTTGCCGGCGGAGGTGAACGCGATCCCTTTCACGGTTGGCGCGGTGGCCGCGGTCGGTAATGCCGACGTTCGCATGCAGTTGGCCGATGATGCGCCGACCACCGACGACGATGTTTTCGTTCTCGACGTGTGGGTGCAGAGTGGAGCCCTCGAGCCGTTCACGCTGCGCCCCGACATGTTCCGGGTGTACACGGTCGACGGCGTCTCGTACACGCCCGAGGCGATCGGAGAGATTCCGCAATTCGGTGCGGCCACGCTGAACACCGGCGAGACCTACTCCGGTTTGCTCGCCGTCCGCATTCCCACCGGATCAGAACCGGCGATGTTCTTGGTCGATCTCACCGATCTCGGGGATCGATTCTTCGCCGCGGCGTTTTCCGTGGATCCGAACTTCGTGCCCGTCGCCCCCGAGGGCTGATCAAGCGGGAAGATCGCCGATGGTCTCGTTCGGGCCGATGGCTTCCCACTCTCCGCGTCGGTGAACGAGAGCCGACTCCGACGGCAGGAACACCACCGGCACGTTGGCCAACTTCTTCGTGCGGGCGTGACGATCGGGCGTGATCTTCTCGGCCTGAGCCACCACGGCCATGCCGGTCACCAGACCCAAACCCAGCGCCAGCGCTCCACCGCGCGGGTCGATCATCGGGTCGCACAACGCCGAGGCGGGTGCGCCGGCTCCGACCACCACTCCGCCCTCTTTCAACACGTGATGCAACGCGTCGAAGATGGGAGTGTCCTTGATGACGCTGCGCAGGTGAATGGGGTTGTCGCCCACCAGCCACACCGCATCGGCCTTGCGCACCACGTGAGCAGCGTCGGTCTCCATCGCCTCGACGCGACGCATCACCATCAAAGCATCGACCTCCACCCCGAGTCGCTCACCCCACGACATGGCCCCGGCGACGAGAACCTCCGGTCGTTCGAAAGCGTCGGCCGTGGGAAGAACCACCACCTTCTTCGCCTTGACGTCGGACAACATGCGTCGATCCAATTCGTCGTGCGCCGTGAATGCTCCCCCACCTTGAAAAACGATGGTGCCCTTGTTCACGGTGCCCTTGTTTGCGGAGTCGCTCATGTTCGGAGCGTACGACATCAGGTCGCTTCGAGTAGGTGCGCCTCCAGCGCGCGCCAGTGACCATCGTCGACCCCGATGGTCGCGCAGAACGACCGAACGTCACCATGTCGATCACGCAGGTCGCTCAACACGCCGACGATCGATTCCGGATGAGCCGCGTGGAACACCGCCGGCATCGATGCGAAACGTTCGGCCAATTCGGGCGAGGCCGAGATCGCCCACTCTCGCGTTCTCTCACCCGCCGCATGACTGAGCGCGTAGTCGGCGGCCACGGTGTGATCGTCGACTCCGAGTCCCGACAACAGCAACCCGGCCACCAAACCCGTGCGATCCTTGCCCGCCGCGCAGTGGAACACCACCGGCGACGCGTCGGCATCGGCGATCACGCGCAACGCCGCGCCCACGTATTCGCCGCCTTGTTGGAGCATCAAGTGGTACTTGGCGCGCAAGAACTCGCTTTGGCGTTCCTCCCATTGGTGGGCTTCGTCAGTGTCCCACGTTCGATCGATGATCGAGAAGTGGTGGAAGTCCACCGGATGGCGTTCCACGGGGAAAGTTCCTCGGTCCGCCAGTTCCTCGGCGGTGCGTAGGTCGATCACGGTGCGCAGTCCGAGGGGCCGCAGAGTTTCCACGTCCTCGGGAGTCAGCCGGTACAGACCGTCGGCGCGAAAGACCCGGCGCCACGCCACTCGTCGGCCGTCGCCGGTTTGGTATCCGCCGAGGTCACGGAAGTTGTGCACCGCCGTCAGCGGGATGTGGCGGTCGGGGTGGTCGATCACCCGGCGGATCGTAATGGTCATCCGTGAACGTCGGGCTTTGTCGCGGTTACCAAACGGTAACTATCCTTCACCCAACGCGGGATCACGTCCCCCTCTCAAGGAGCACCCACATGGCCATCACGACCGTCGGAGTTGTCGGATCCGGAATCATGGGTTCGGGTCTCGCCGAAGTCATCGCTCGCGGTGGCATGAACGTCATCGTTCGCTCTCGTAGCCAGGCCACCGCCGACGCGATGGTCGCCTCCGTGAGCAAGGGTCTGAGCAAGCAAGTGGAGAAGGGTCGTCTCACCGAGGACGAAAAAGGCGCCATTCTCGGTCGCATCACCGCGGTGAGCGACCTGTCCAAGTTGGCCGACTGCGATCTGGTCATCGAAAGCGTCGTCGAGGACCTCGACACGAAGAAGTCGCTCTTCGCCGAACTCGACAAAGTCGTCAAGGCCGGAGCGATCATCGCCACCAACACCTCCACCCTTCCGGTGATCGAACTGGCCATGAGCACCGGTCGTCCCGAGCTGGTGTGCGGTATCCACTTCTTCAACCCGGCCACCGCCATGCCCCTCGTCGAGATCGTGCGTCCCCTGTCGGCCAGCGACGACACCATCGCCGCCGCCACCGGTTTCGCCGAGGCCTGCGGCAAGCAGCCCGTGCAGGTGAAGGATCGTGCCGGCTTCATCGTGAACGCGTTGCTTTTCCCCTACCTGAACAACGCCATCCGCATGCTCGAGCAGGGCACGGCGAACATGGCCGACATCGACACGGCCATGAAGGGTGGATGCAACTTCCCGATGGGTCCGTTCGCTCTGCTCGACCTGGTCGGCCTCGACACCTCGTTGGCCATCCTCGACGCTCTGTACAACGAGTTCCGCGATCCCAACTACGCCGCCATGCCGACGTTGCGCCGCATGGTGGCCGCCGGACAACTGGGTCGCAAGACCAAGTCCGGCTTCTACACCTACTGAGCGAGATGACCGCCGCGTGGTCGGTCGTCGACGCTGACGTCGCACGATTCACCGCGCCACAACGTGCGATTCCACCGACGGAGTGGGACTTCTCGGGAGTTCCGTTCGGTGACGACGACCTGATCGCCATCGGCGCCGACCTCGAGGTGGGCACCCTGCTGAACGCGTACTCGAACGGTCTTTTCCCCATGCCGTTGCGACGCAACGAACTGGGCTGGTTCAGCCCGGTGCAACGCGGTGTCATCCCCATCGACGGGTTCCACGTGTCCGCGTCGTTGCGCAAGCACGCGCGCCGGTTCACGGTGAGCTTCGATACCCGCTTCACCGAGGTGATGACCGCCTGTGGCGACAAGAAGCGCGAACACGGTTGGATCAACGACGAGTTCATCCGCGCCTACACCGAGTTGCACCACCTTGGCTGGGCTCACTCGTGCGAGGTATTCGCCGACGACGAATTGGTCGGTGGCGTGTACGGGGTGCGTATCGGCCGATTCTTCGCCGGAGAGAGCATGTTCCATCGACGCACGGACGCATCCAAGGTCGCCCTGTGGGCTCTCACTGCCACCATGAAGGCCGCCGGCATCCGCTTGTTCGACGTGCAGTGGACCACACCCCACCTCGTGTCCCTCGGGGCCATCGACGTGCCCCGAGCGCAATACCTCGGACTTCTGTCCGAGGCGAAAAACGCCTGATTCTCCCGACAGACTGACGCCATGGCCGACGCTGCGAAGTCCGACATGCACAAGACCGACGTTCAGAAGAACAAGCGCGACGAACCCTGGTTGATGCGCACCTATTCGGGGCACTCCACCGCCAAGGCATCGAACGAGCTGTACCGCACCAATCTGACCAAGGGACAGACCGGCCTGTCCATCGCTTTCGATCTTCCCACCCAGACCGGATACGACCCCGACTCTCCGATGGCCGCCGGCGAGGTGGGCAAGGTTGGTGTGCCGGTGGCGCACCTCGGTCACATGCGCACTCTGCTCGACGGCATCCCGCCCGGACAGATGAACACGTCGATGACCATCAACGCCACGGCCGCGTGGTTGTTGGCTCTGTACGTGGCCAACGCCGAGGATCAGGGCGTCGCGCGCGCGGCGCTTCGCGGGACGACACAGAACGACATCGTGAAGGAATACCTCTCGCGCGGCACGTACATCTTCCCGCCGGTTCCGTCGCGCCGACTCATCGTCGACATGGTCGCGTGGTGCGCCAACAACGCACCCAAGTGGAACCCCATGAACGTGTGCTCGTATCACCTGCAAGAGGTGGGCGCCACACCGGTGCAAGAGATCGCGTACTCGTTGGCCACGGCCGTCGGCGTTCTCGACGCGGTTCGTGACTCCGGTCAGGTTCCACCCGAGCAGTTCGCTCAGGTCTTCGGAAGCATCTCGTTCTTCGTCAACGCCGGCATTCGCTTCATCGAGGAGATCTGCAAGATGCGGGCCTTCACCGAGTTGTGGGATCGCATCGGCCTCGAGCGCTACGGCGTCACCGATGCCAAGGCGCGTCGGTTCCGATACGGCGTGCAAGTGAACTCGCTCGGTCTCACCGAGGCCCAACCCGAGAACAACGTCCAGCGCATCGTGCTGGAGATGCTGGCCGTCTCGTTGTCGAAGAACGCGCGCGCTCGCAGCATTCAGTTGCCGGCCTGGAACGAGGCCCTCGGCCTTCCGCGGCCGTGGGATCAGCAATGGAGCCTGCGCATGCAGCAGGTGTTGGCCTTCGAGACCGACTTGCTGGAGTACGCCGACATCTTCGACGGCTCCAAGGTGATCGAATCCAAGACCGCCGAATTGCGCGACGCGGCGTGGGCCGAGTTCGAGGACGTGTTGTCCCTGGGTGGCGCCTTCGAAGCCGTCGACACGCTGAAGGGTCGGCTGGTGAAGTCGATGGCCGAGCGCAGCCGCCGCATCGAGAGCGGCGAGCAGGTGGTCGTCGGAGTGAACAGCTACACCGAGTTCGAATCATCACCTCTGGGTGGCGAGGGCAACATCGTGAAGGTCGACCCGGACGTGGAACGTCAGATGATCGACGACGCGAACGCGTGGCGAGCGAATCGCGACGAAGCGGCCGTGCGCGCGGCTCTCGACGAGTTGCGTCGGGCCGCTCAGGGATCCGACAACATCATGGAGCCCTCCATCGCGTTGGCCAAGGCCGGCGGCACCACCGGCGAATGGTCGGGCGTGTTGCGCGAGGTGTTCGGCGAGTACCGCGCGCCCACCGGCGTGGCCGCGGCCGTGGGCAAGCGTCCCGGCGAGTTGGCCGATGTCGCCGAATTCGTCCGCTCCATCCCCGGTGGCCCGCCCAAGATCCTGGTGGCCAAGCCCGGTCTCGATGGTCACAGCAGCGGCGCCGAGCAGATCGCGGTGGCCGCGCGCGATTCGGGCATGGAGGTCGTGTACTCGGGTATTCGCCTCACCCCCGAACAGATCGCCGCCAGCGCGCGTGACGAAGACCCCGACGTGATCGGTCTGTCCATCCTGTCGGGATCGCACATGGCGTTGGTCCCCGCGGTGTTGGCGCAGTTGCGCGCCCAGGGTGTTGACTCGCCGGTCGTCGTCGGTGGAATCATTCCCGAGGAAGACCGACCCAAACTGTTGGCGTCGGGCGTCACGGCGGTCTACACGCCCAAGGACTTCCAACTCAGCACCATCATGCGCGACATCGCCGAGATCGTCGCCGCCAATCGCGGCTGAGTCGTCAGGCGGCGCGTTCGGCGTCGATCCAGCGCTCGAGCACCGGGCCGCTCTCGAAACTGGTGATCAGCGCGTAGCGCGGGGTGTTCGCGTTGTGAACCACCACGTGCCACAGACGTTGGGTGTCCACCACGAATCGCGCACCACGATGCAACGGAACACGTCGTTCGGTGGAGCGATCGGGAAGTCCGTCGGCATCGTTGTCCATGAGCAACATGTAACTGTCGGGCGAGTCGGTGAGTTCCACCCACGACCTCACCACCCAACCTTCGTCATCGGGATTGAACCGGTTGTTGTCATCGCGATGGATGGACCGAATGGCGGTCTCGCGATCCTGCGGCTCGAGTTTGATGATGCGCACGCGACCGAAATTCGCACCCACCGCCGTCACGTAGTCGCGCAACGTGGGCGCCATGTCGGCGTTGCTGGTCCAGAGAGCGTCCTTGTCGGTTTTGCCCTTGTCCCAAAAACCCCGACAATCCAGTTGTCCGTCGGCCGACGCGAGGGGTGCGAAGTTGGTGTCGCCACCGCTCTTCCAGTCCATGTATTCGAGCGACTCCCACTCGTGCGACGGCACCTCGACGGGCATCGGCTTCAACATCACGAAACCCGTCTCGGCCAAAGCCTTCGAACGCGGATGCGGTGTGTCGAGCGGAATCTTCACCGACCAGTGTTCGAGGTTGGGCCAGAACGGTGTCGTGCCGGTGCTCATGCGATCAGTCTACGAATCAGTGTTCGCGCGTGCAGAGCACTTGGTCCCTCGCGCCACCGCCGAACGGCGGGTGAAAGAACGATTCGGGTCCGAGATGAATCAGGGTGTCACGACGACCGTGGTGGTCGTGAGCACCGGAGCCGCCGTGGTGGTGACCACGCCACCGGAGGGGATGACCACCTTTTGTCCGGCCTGAATGTCATCGGGGTTCGCCAATCCATTGGCGGCGACGATCGCTTCGACGGTGACACCGAACTGACCGGCGATGTACGACAGCGTGTCGCCCTGCTGAATGGTGTACGTCTGTTCGCCCATCGCCACCGTGGTCGTGGTGGCGATCACGCCGTCGGGCGTGGTGGGAGCCACCGTCACCTGAGTTCCGAGCATGGGGAGCGAATCCAGGCTGGAGTCACCTCCGCTTCCGCACGCGGAAAGGAGCACGATGGTCGGCAACGACACGAGGGCGAGAGAGCGCTTCATCACGCCCCACAGCGTAGGAGCACGTCGCCGAATTGCCACGAGGACCCTCATCGAGGAGAAAAGGTGGCTCAGGTCAGACGGTCGGTCACGTACAGGGCCAACGATTCCAGTTCGACCTTGGCCGAGGGTTCGATCGGTGCGGCGGTCAGCGACGCGATGGCTTCGTCGCGCAATCGCAGGATCACCGACTCCATCTCGTCCAATGCCCCGCAGTCGACGATGGCCTGTTGTGCCGCGGCCACCTGAGCATCGGTCAACTGCTCGCGACCCACCAGCGACAGAACCTCGCGTTGCGCACCGTTGGCTCGTTCCATGGCGATGGCCATCAACGGAGTGGGTTTGCCCTCGCGGAGATCGTCACCCACCGGCTTGCCGGTGATCGCCGTCTCGCCGAACGCACCCATCACGTCGTCGCGCATCTGGAAAGCGTCACCGAGCGGCAGGCCGTACGTGCTCAGCGCGGGCAACAACTCCGCCGCGCGGGACGGCGCCACCAACATGGCACCCAAATGCAAGGGGCGCTCGATGGTGTACTTGCCGCTCTTGTAACGACAGATACGTTCGGCCTTGAATCGGCGTCGCTCGTTGCGTGCGGACCCGATGAGGTCCAACAACTGGCCAACGTTCAACTCGATGCGCAACTCGTGCCAGATCTCGCGCGCTTGCGCCGACACTTCGGACATGAGGCGGTCGCTGTAGACGAACGCCAGGTCACCCACGAGGATGGCGATGCCGTCGCCGTAACGACGCGACTCACCGCTGCTGCCACTACGGCGATGCTCGTCGGCGAACACATCGTGCGTGACCGGCGCACCGCGACGCGAGGTGGATCCATCCATCACGTCGTCATGGAACAACGCGAACCCGTGCAGAAGTTCGAGGGCCGCACCCGCGTCGAGGCTGACCATGGAATCCGGGTCGCCGCCCGCACCCACGAATCCCCAATGACAAAAAGCCGGTCGCAGACGCTTGCCACCGGACGCCACCAGCCGTCGGATCTCGGCCACGGGTGACACGAGGTCCTCGTCGAAGGCCGACCAACGTTGTTCCTCCGGCGCGAGGACATCGGAGATTCGTTGCTCCACCCGCGAGGCCAGAGCGACGAGAGAGGCCGGGGGCTTGGTCACGTGATCAGGTTAGGCCGATCAGCCGTCGAGACCGCCCACGACGTCTTCGATTCGCGTGCGGGCGTTGCCGATTCGGTCACGGCACAACTTGATCAACTCGGAGGCGCGTTGCACTCGGGTGGCCAGCACGTCCACGTCGACGTCGGCCCGCTCCAGCTCGGCCAGGATTCTCTCGAGTTCCGCCAACGCGTCGGCATATCCGATTTCTTCGTCCTTCTTGGCCATGTTTTCCTCCTCGAGAATGGGGTGACTACGAACTCTTCCGCGGAACGTGCGCCGACGACGCGTCGACGACCGTGGACGACGCCGTTCCGTCGCGCAACGTGGTGACGATGGTGTCGCCAACCTTCACGTCGTCGACGGAACGCACCACGCGTCCGTCGGCCGCGCGGGTGATGGACCAACCACGAGCCAAGACGTTGACCGGATCCAACAGACTCACGCGCTTCTCCAGATTGTCGACGGCCAACGAGCGTTCGGCCAACAACTGAGGCGCGCGTCGACGAAGACGATCGATGCGATCGGACAAGCGCTCGTCGGCTCGATCAACCGCGGTCCGCGTGTGCACCGCGATCTCGCGGGCCACCTTCGACAGTCGGTGCCCGGACTCGTCCAACAACTGTCCGGCGCGCGACGCGATGTCGGACCACGCGCCCTCCACATCGTCGACGAACCTCGTGACGTGTTCGATCAGGGCCACCGCGCAGGCCGTGGGTGTCTTGTGGCTCTCGTGAGCCACTTCGTCGGCCACGTGGACGTCGATCTGGTGTCCGATGCCGGTGAACACCGGTAACGGCGAATCCGCGATCGCCATCGCGATGAGTTCGGAGTCGAATGTGGCCAGATCGGTCTTGCTTCCGCCGCCACGGATGACGACGATCACATCGATGTCGTCGCGTCGCCCCAACGCGCGGATGGCCGACGACACCTCCACGGGGGCGGTGTCGCCCTGCACGGTGACGTTGGCGATCTTGATGTCGAAGCCGAGGCCGGACTCTTCGATCTGCTGCAAGAAGTCGGTGATTCCGGCCGTCCCTTTGCTGCCCACGATGCCCAGTCGCAACGGCACCGGGTTCAGTTCGACCTCGCGGTTGCGCCCGTAGGCGCCGGTCTCTTTCAGTCGGCGAATCAGTTCCTCGCGCTGAAGCGCGATGTCGCCCAAGGTGTAGTTGGGGTCGATGCCCCGCATGATGAGCGACAGCTTGCCGAAGCCGCCGTAGTAGTCGAGGTTTCCGAAGATGCGGATCTTGAGACCGTTGGCCAAATCGAGCCCGCTCTTCATGAGAGTGGGTCGCAGCTTTTTCATCTCGGTGCCCCACAGGTTCACGCTCACCTGCACCTTGCGACCACGTCCATCGACGTCGACCAAGTTGAAGTAGGTGTGGGGATTCTTGAAGTTCAGGCCCGACACCTCGCCCCACACCCAGAGACCCTCGTCGAAATGATCGGCCAGCACCTCGTTGATCTCGTCGGCCAGTTCGGCGATGGAGAAGGTGCGCACCCCTCCGGGGCCATCGACGTCCTCGTCGGCGAACACATCGTCGAAGTCGTCGAGTTCGTCGATGTCGTCGTCGCTCATGGTCCTTCGATTCTGCCTCATGACGAACCGTGCTCCGCAGGAGGCGCTCACACTAAGTTGGGCCCGTGACCGGCACCCTCGTCATCCTGCGCCACGGTGAGAGCACGTGGAATCAACAGAATCTCTTCACCGGATGGCACGACGTGCCCCTGTCCGAGAAAGGCCTCGCCGAGGCCGCTCAGGCCGGTGTCACCATGGCCGAGGCCGGGTTGTTCTTCGACGTGGCGCACACGTCGTTGCTGACCCGCGCCGTGATGACCTGCCATCTGGCGCTGAACGGCATGGGGCAGGTGTGGCTGCCCGTGGAACGTTCGTGGCGCCTGAACGAGCGGCATTACGGCGCGCTGCAGGGCCTCGACAAGAAGGCGACCACGGAGCTTCATGGTGCCGAGCAGACCAAGTTGTGGCGTCGCAGTTTCGACGTTCCGCCTCCGCCCGTGGGCACCGACAGCCCCGAGCATCCGGTGAACGACCGCCGCTACCGCCTGCTGGACCCGGCGGTTCTGCCGGCCGCCGAATGCCTGAAGGACGTGGTGACACGGGTGTTGCCGTATTGGAACGACGCCATCGTCCCCCAGTTGCGCGACGAACTGACCGTGCTGGTCACGGCGCACGGCAACAGCCTGCGCGCCCTCGTCATGCACCTCGAGGGCATTTCCGAGGACGACATCGCCGAACTGAACATCCCCACGGGAGCCCCGCGCCGGTACACCTTCGACGACGCGATGAGGGTGACGTCGGCCGAGTACCTCGGAGACGCCGCCGCCGTGGCCGCGGCCGCCGAGGCGGTCTCCAAGCAAGCCGGCGCCTGACACCCGGCCCCGGACCCGGGTGTGTCGCCCGACTCAGGGGGGTGTCCGTCGGCTCAGCCCCGTGACGACCGGGACAATCACGGTGGTTCTCACATGTTCACGAGCGTTATAGGGTTCGGTTCATGGCAAGCAAAAAGACTTATTTGGACAGCCTCCGTCGCGTTTCGTTGTTCTCCTCCTGCTCCACCAAGGATCTGGAGAAGATCGCCAAGGCCGGCGACGAGGTCACATTGGCCGCCGGAACCGTCATCGTGGATCAGGGTCAAACCGGTCGCGAGGCGTTCGTCATCATCAGTGGCTCGGCCACGGTGAAGCGCAACGGCAAGAAGGTCGCCACTTTGGGCGCCGGGTCCGTCGTGGGTGAACTCTCCCTCTTGGACCACGGTCCGCGCACCGCGACCGTCGTGGCCGAGACCGAGTGCACGATGTTGGTCATCAGCCAGCGTCAGTTCCTCGCCGTGATCGACGCCATCCCGGCGATTTCGCACAAGCTTCTGGCCACCTTGGCCGGTCGTATCCGCGAACTCGACCGCCAGTACTTCGGCTGAACCCCGACTCGACCGTTGTGCCCGACAGTGGGCACATAAGGCGGTCGGGGGTTCGCCCCGTCACCAACTTGCCAGTAGCGTTCTCCCTGCATGGGAACGCACGCTGAGACTCCGGCCGCACCTTCGGGTTCGCGGCGCCTGAAGCCCTACCAACTCTCGATCGCCATCGGTTCTTTCATGGCGGTGTTCATCATGGTGTCGGGCGTGTTGCCCCTCATCACCGGGTGGAAGAGCGACTCCCCCATCCACCGCGAAGTGTTCGGTGGAATCCCCGGCCCGCTGAAGCTGGCCTTCTACACGGTCATCCCGGTCTTCGTGCTGTGGGGATCGTTGCGTTTCGCCGATCGCATCCGCAACTGGGAGCGCGGCGCACCCGATCGTCGTCGCACCACCGCGAAAAACGCGAAGCGCCGCCTGGCCGACTTCCGCGCCGGCGTGTACATGCGCACGCTGTTGCGCGATTCGGCGGCCGGCCTCATGCACTCGCTGATCTACTTCGGCTTCCTCATCCTGCTCGGCGTCACCACGGCCCTCGAACTCGATCACCAGTTGCCCGAAAGTCTGAAGTTCCTTCACGGTGACGTGTACCGCGGCTACGTGTTCGTGGGCGACTTCGCCGGACTGATGTTCACCGGTGGAGTCATCTGGGCCATCGTGCGTCGTTACGTGCAGCGCCCGTATCGCATCCGCATCAAGTCGAAGCCCGAGCACGCCGTCATCCTCGTCACTCTTCTCGCGATCGGCCTCACCGGTTTCGGCGCCGAGATGTTCCGCATCGCCGAGTCGACCGCCAGTGGCACGAACATGGATCACGAGAAGTGGTCGTTCGTCGGCTACCCGCTGGCCCAGACCGTCGATGGTCTCGCTCCGCGCACGTTGGAGTTGTGGCACCAGGGTTGGTGGATCGCGCACGTTCTGACGTTCGTGGTGTTCCTGGCCATCCTGCCCATCACGATGTTGCGCCACATCTTCACGTCGCCGCTGAACATGTACCTGAAGGACCGCGATCGTCCCAAGGGTGCGATGAAGGCCATGCCGAATCTCACCGAGACGTCGCTCGAGTCGTTCGGCGCCGCGGTGGTGGAGGACTTCACGTGGAAGCAGTTGCTCGACACCGATGCCTGCACCATGTGTGGTCGTTGCACCAGCGTGTGTCCGGCTCACGCCACGGGCAAGCCGCTCGATCCGCGCGAGATCGTTCTGAAGACCGGCGAAGTGATGGCGGCCACCGCCGCTCACGCTCCCGGTGGCAAGGTGTCGCCTCCGTTGGGCACCGATCCCGAGATCACCATCGGCGCGAACTCGCTGTTCGAGCGCATCACCGCCGAGGAAGTCTGGAGCTGCACCTCGTGCAAGGCCTGTGACGAGATCTGCCCCGTGAACATCGAGATCCTCGACAAGATCCTCGACATGCGTCGCTATCTCTCGCTGATGGAGAGCAACTTCCCCGCCGAGTTGGGCAACGCCTACCGCTCGATGGAGAACCAGGGCAACCCGTGGGGTATGAACCAGGGCGAGCGCGCCGACTGGGCCAAGGATCTCCCCGTCGACATCGTCGACCCGGGCGACGCGTTCTCGTACGAGTACCTCTACTGGGTCGGTTGCGCCGGTTCGTTCGACGACAAGAACAAGAAGGTCACCCAGTCGATGGCCAAGCTGTTGAAGCGAGCCGGCATCGACGTGGCGATCCTCGGACCCAGCGAGATGTGCACCGGTGACTCGGCCCGTCGTTCAGGCAACGAGTACTTGTTCCAGATGCTCGCCATCCCCAACGTCGACATGCTGAACGGCATGGGCGTGAAGAAGATCATCACGCAGTGCCCGCACTGCTTCAACACGCTGGCCAACGAGTACCCGCAGTTGGGTGGTCGCTACGAAGTGATCCACCACACGCAGTTGCTCGAGCAGCTCATCGACAGCGGACAGCTGGACGTGAGCAACGCGTCGCTCGAGGAGCGCATCACCTACCACGACTCCTGCTACCTCGGTCGTCACAACGACGTGTACCTCGCACCCCGCAAGGTGGTGGCGTCCATCAAGGGCATCGAGGTCGTGGAGATGCAGCGCAACGGCACCAAGGGAATGTGCTGCGGCGCCGGTGGCGCGCGCATGTGGATGGAGGAGTCCATCGGCACCAAGGTGAACGACGAACGCGCTCGCGAGGCTCTGAGCACCGGAGCCAGCCGCGTGGCCACCGCGTGTCCGTTCTGCTACATCATGTTGGACGACGGCGTGAAGGCCGCGGGAGCCGAGGAAGATCAGGTGAAGGTGGCCGACATCGCCATCCACCTGTTGGAAGCCATCGAGAACGGCGAGAAGGCTCTGGCCAACCCCGCCGCTCCGCTCACCACCTCCAACTGAACCCACGCGTTCTGGGCGGGTTTCGTGCGCCATGGCGTCACGAAACCCGCCCAGTTCACATGACTAGTTCAGGTGTCCGAGCACCAATGATCGCAGGGTGTCGATGCCCACGCCCTTGCTGGCGCTGACCCACACGATGTCGCCGGGCTCCAACATGCATCCGGCGGCCAGATCTTTCTTGCGGGTCTGACGTTTGGCCGACTTCACCTTGTCGTGTTTGGTGGCCACCACCGTGTGCGGAATGCCGTTGGCGCGCAACCACTCCAACATCTGCACGTCCAACTTCGTGGGGCCGATCTCACCGTCGACGAGCACGAAAACGTTGGCCAACTCCTCGCGATCGAGCAGATAGCCCTCGATCATCTTCTGCCACCCCTGCTTCACGCGACCGGGAACCGCCGCGTATCCGTAGCCGGGCAGGTCCACCAGCGTGCTGCCATTGGGCAGAGCGAACATGTTGATCAACTGCGTGCGGCCCGGCGTGTTGGACACGCGCGCCAACTGCTTGCGATTGGCCAACGCGTTGATGAGCGACGACTTGCCCACGTTGCTGCGTCCAACGAAAGCCACTTCGGCCGGCGAAGCGGGAAGCACCTTCGCGTCGACCGCCGACGTGACGAACTCGATGGACAACGGCGATGCGGTCATACGACGAGTGTACGGTCAGGGCAGGTCGTCCTCGAGGGTGGTTCCGGGGATGTCGAAGCGAATGTCGGCGATCTCGGCCAACGTCTCGAGGTCGTTCACCAACACTCCGCCCGCGCCGACGGTCACCAAACGATTCGATGCGATCATCGAACGACGAATGGGGAACCACTGCATGATGCGACCCTGTTCCACCAGTTCGTCACCTTGCAATCGCAACACGACCGCCGACTCGCAGCCGGGTCCACCGAACTCGACGCAGTTCATCTCCTTGGGGATCACGATCTGACCGGTGGGCTCCCACCACAAGAACGCGTGCGGATCCCAGGTGGCCTCGCTCCACTCGGCGATCTCGGCCGTCGCCACCTGGCGCGGCGCCGCCGGATCGGAGACGTCGAACAGTGAGACCTGAACGCCGGTGATCTGCCCGGTTTCGGTACCCGACATACCGACGCCGATCAACCGATCACCTCCGATGGGCTTCAGATAGGTCGAGAAGCCGGGAATCTTCAACTCCCCCACCATCTCGGGGTTCGTGGGCTCCGAGAGATCGATCACGTAGAGCGGATCCACCTGACGGAAGGTGACCACGTATCCACGCGGGCCATCGAAGCGCACGCCCTGAATCTGTTCACCGCGACCCAGTCCGCGAACCGATCCGATTTCGACCAGTTCGGTGCCGTCGACACGCAACACGTGCACACCGTTGTCCTGGCCACCACCGAAGTCGTCGGAGTACGCCGTGGTGGCCACGCGCAGATCACCCTCGAACTCCGACATCGAGTACGAGTTCAACAACGTGCCGATCACTTCTCCGGATGCCACGTAGTCGACGCCCTCGACCAACGAGAAGCGGTGAATCGACGTGCGTGGTGATTCCGGATTGTTGGACACCCACTCCTGGTCGACGTCATCGTTCCAACGCGTCGTGGCGACGTACAAGCTCTCTTGCGAGGTGTAGGTGCTGCCGGCTTGGGTGATCAATCCGGTCGCGCCCACCGGGGCCGTTCCCGTGTCGCTCGTTCCCGAATCAATGGTCGCGACCCAAGTGATTCCCCAACCGCTGAACTCACCGGGATGGCCCACTCGGGCGCAATCAATGGCCACCGATGGCGTGCCCCATGCACCGAGTGCCGACTCCTCGAAGGTGCGCGGTAGCAGATCCTCGGCGACCAGATTTTCGATCACTTCGATGTTGCGTTGCTTCGCCGACTTCTGCGCTTCCTCGGTGCCATCGCGCGGCGACACGAAGTCCAGACGATTCGTGAGGCCGGCCTGCAACACCGTCTGAATCACGCCGTCGACGGCGCGCATCGACACCAGCGCACCCTCGAGGTGATCGCGTCGCACCAACGTGGGAACACCGTCGGCGATCGAGTACCGGGACACCACGGACGAATTGCTGCGCTCCCACACGTAGGTGACCACCACCAGAACGTCTCCGCTGAGAATCATCTGCGAGTCACCCGTGGGAACCTCGAGATCGGCGAGCACGGTGTTGGTGTCGAGGTCGACGCTTCGCAGCCGATGATCGATGAGGCTGTACACGTAACGACCATCGGTCTCGGTGATGTCTCCCTCGTCCACACCCACCTCTTGGGTGTTCGTGCCCGAGGTGCCCGAATCATCGCCGGAGCCTTCGTCGGTGGAGGAATCACCCGCGGACGGGGCTTCGGTGGCCACCGGCGCGCCATCCATCCACGCCTCTTCTCGACCCCAATAGACCGGGTACATGTCGAGCCCGTAGGGCGTAACGCGCTTCAACATTTCGGTCTTGGTCCAGTCGACGACGTCGTCGCAGTCGTCGAACGCCGAATAGAGCGGAATCGCCTCGTTTCGGTCGGGTTCGAAGGAACTCACCGAGGTTGTGGATTCACCATCGCCCGAGCAAGCAAGACCCAACAGACTCAATGCCACGACTGTCGCAACGTACGGCGCACGATTGTTCATGCCCCATCAGACGACACCCGAGGGTGTCGGGTTCCCGAACAGATGTCAGTTCTTGTCGAAGTTCTCGAAGTATCGGCTCGGGGTGGGTCCGCGCTGACCGTGATACTTCGAACCACGGGCACCTTGTCCGTAGGGATTGTCGGCCGGGGTGGTCATCTGCATGAAGCTGACCTGGCCGATCTTCATGCCGGGATACAACGTGATGGGCAGACTGGCGACGTTCGCCAACTCGAGGGTGACGTGTCCGTCGAAACCCGCGTCGATGAAGCCGGCGGTGGAGTGAATGAGCAGACCGAGTCGGCCGAGAGAACTCTTGCCTTCGATGCGCGCCACCAGATCGTTGGGCACTCCCACGCGCTCGAGGGTGCTTCCCAGAACGAACTCACCGGGATGCAACATGAACACGCCGTCCTCGGGGATCTCGACCAACTCGGTGAGACCGGTCATGTCCTTCTTCACGTCGATCACGCCGGCGGTGTGGTTGCGGAAAACCCGGAACAGATGATGCAGACGCACGTCGATGGACGAGGGCTGGATCATCGCCTCGTCGAGCGGGTCGATGATGATGCGGCCGGCCGCGAGGGCCTCCCGCAGGCTGCGGTCGGACAGAATCACGACCCTCACCGTAGTGGGTTCGGGGCCTCCGCCAGCAGGTGACGGCTCGCCCGACCCCCGATAATCTCGGGGCTGTCTGCGGGTGTAGTTCAATGGCAGAACATCAGCTTCCCAAGCTGAGAACGCGGGTTCGATTCCCGTCACCCGCTCCACGGCGAATGGGCTTTGTTCCGCATGACCAGTTCGATTGCCTCGTTGTTGGGTGTCGTCCCCAGGGTGCAAGGTCTGGGTAACAGATCAAACTCAGGGAGGATTCTGGGGGAGACTTGCGAAATCGACGAGTGGACTCGTAGATAGCTTCATGCCAACGTCGCGGACGCACCAAGAACTTCGACCAAACTCGCACGGCGAAAACCTCGATGACTGGCTTCTGAGAATGTCCGCGGTTCAGCCCCATAGTGCTGGGGGCTCTCAGCACAGCCCTCACCTCGTCTGAGACGGTTCACACGAAACTCGAATGAATGACTGCTCATCTCGGTTCAGGAGCACTTTCTTGGAGAACTGCCCTTCCACATCAGAGCGACGTAGTTAAACGTCTTCTCGCTGAGACTTGATCACTCCTTCAATACGAGCACACAAGTCGATGTATTTAGCGTCAACGATCCTGCTTTTTCGGATAACAGTGCTCTCTTCGTGACGGTACTCCTTAAACCGACTTCCTTGAAAGCTCAGCCAGTTGAAACTTCCCGAAATATGGACATCATCAAAAAGGAGTTGTTTCGAGTGGGTATTTCCCAGATTAGCCAACGTGAAATTCGAGAAACGATCCGCCATCTTCTTTAGTTTCTCTTCGGCCTTTTCATCTTCAAACGAAACTTTTCGATCGCCCGGCCGTTGATTTAGTCCGTACCCAATGTGCACTCGAACTCCTCGTTGGAGCAGCTGCCGAAGTTGCTCAAGGAATCCTTTGTTAACAACCTGTGCCGAAATCCAAGGAGAAAAAATCACCAATCGTTCTTTGGTCTCCGTAAGCGCACGCCGGAGATACGGTTGGTGTTCATAGGTGTCTATGAATTCAACCTGACTCGTACGCAGTCCAGTTGTCGTGTCAGTTACTGGTGAAATCACCTCGGGGCCCATCGACTCTTGAGCTTCGAAAGTTGCGGCAATTCGAGCGAGTCTTTCCTGCTCACGTTGCTCCCGCGATGGTGCCTCAGCAACTAGGACCTGCGCGACTTGTTCGGAGTAATCCTCTTTCAACTTACTCATCGGCGGAGGAGCCGGCTTTCCAACTCCAATATCTAGGAACCCCAACCCTCCGAGCTGCAAAAGGGCGGTTTCATGTTCCTCCGATGGCCGCCCGTCGATTATCACTGCAAGTTGGGGGTCGCCCCCATCAAGGGATTCGAAAATTGCCAATTCTGCAGGAAGGAACATCCTGCTTCTGCGGTCGATTGAAGCAACAGCGAGCAGGAGTGGCTTTGCGCTCTTTGAGCGCAGCCCCTGGACCTCTCGATCGATTGAGTCAAGAGCCAGATCCGAATCTCGAACCTTCTGCTTCTTCTTTGGCTTCAACTCCAATCGGCCTTGCTCCTCCAACTCAATAGGCTTCAACAAATTGCCCTGAGCCGTAGCTGTAATGTTCCAAAGCAATCGATCGAAACCGATTCGTACCTGCTCTCGCGATGGCGATTCTCGGTAAAACGACTCAAGGACAGCTGATCCATGTGTTGTCAGACTCATTTCCCGGTATCCGTTAACGACAACTTGTTTAACCAAATCCTCTTTCTGAAGATCAACGAGCATTGAGGTAACGAGCTCTGAACTCACCCCTAGGATTCCGGAGATTTCATTGACAGAAGTGAATCCTTCGCTAATCGCCTTCATCACAAATTCCTCAAGGGGACCAAGGGGCTTCCGGTCGATGATAAGAACCGTTGCCCTCAGAAGGAAAACTGGTATACCGCACTCAACAACTTCCAGAAGTCGATAACCGGGTCTGCTGACACTCAACCGCTCGAGAAACGACTCACGATCGAACCTCACTGTTCAACCTCCAAGTGAGCGCACGAATCTCTATGCCCACCCACATATTGAGCAACTTCGCGAAAAGGTGTCTCCGTTGCCCGACAAAATGCCATGTCGCCGACTATGGCGAGACCCTTCTTCGCTCTCGACAAAGCGACGTTTGCTCGAGCATCAAGTTTCAGAAATCCAGCTTGTCCTTTTGGATTTGACCTAGTGACACTGAAGATCACGTAGTCCGCTTCTCGTCCTTGAACTGAGTCAACCGTCGCTACTTCGACCGAAACAGATTGAAGTTCGCCAATCTGATCCACTTGCCGTCTCAACTCGCGAACCTGAGCCGAATATGGCGCAGCCACAAGCACTCTTGGGTGTTCATCTGAGTTCTGGAAATGAAGATCCAACTTTCGAACAAGTCTTGCTACGTGACGAGCCTCCAAGTTGTTAACAAAACTTGTTTCATGATTTGCCGAAGCACGTTCCCAGCGACTTTCAAGATTTGAGGTGTCGTGCCATGTCACAGGTCGCGGGAAAACCTCTGGTACCGCAGGAGTCGAGGTCGCTCCTACCGAGACCAGCTCGCCGTCATAAAAGCATTCACTAATCAGATCCCCGATTGGCTTGACCATTCGGTGCTGCTCCCTGAGCAGTCTCTGATTCTCAGGAGGAAGACCTCGGGCCAGCCGACTGAACAAGGTCGTCTGCAGCTCTACCGAATCCAGTCCGTGCTCATTAATGATCTCCTCGTCGCGGAGAGCGTCTTCAACCATCGCCGGAAGCTGTCGCTCATCGCCGACAAGAACCCACTTCTTTGAGCGTGTCATGGGTACGAGAGTTTCAGTTGCAGTTGCTTTCGAGCACTCGTCGATGATGCAGAGATCGAACAAATGCTCAGAAAGTTCCCTAACAGCTGCTAGTCCCACACATGTGGCCCCGAGGACAGCCGAATCCTGAGCCAATGCGCTGATGAATCCCTCACCTCGACTAAGCCTCTGAAGCCAGTTCACTTGCAATTGAACAAGGTTACGTAACTCCTGTGCGATTTCGCTTTTTCCTAGTATTGAGTCAGCGAGTTGATTGAGATGTAGATAGTTCTTGGAATCGATGTCTCCCTGATACTTTCTGGTCAATCCTGACTGGGTTCTTGCGAGCTGCTTCAGCAATTCAACAAGCTCCTGGATTTGATCCCGAAGGTCGCTCTTAGACTCCTCCAACTCTTCGTTTGTGAGCTTCTCCTTCGAGAGTTGTTCAGCGCCTTGAAGACACGACTCAACTTCTCCGAGTTCCGACTCCAATCGCTTCAAACCCTCAAGAAGACCGGATACCTCACGCAGAAAACGGGACTCCGTCACGAGCCCCAATGAGACACCCCTGCCTTCTACCCAGGCTTCGATGAAAGCATTGCTTTTCGCTTCGGCCTCCTCCCTCCACCGCTTCAGTTGACCCTCAACTCGGAATCGTTCGGCTTCCGGCGCCACCTTTCCGAACTTCGGATCTGCGAGACGAATAATCCGTATGGGATTTGCGTCAGGCTGAGCTCTTTCGATCTGATCCAGCGCATTGTCAAGTGCGATATTCGTCTGAGACGAAATCAAGATTCGGGAATCTGGCTTGATCTTTAGTTGCTGTGATACCAGCTCGGCAATGAAGGTCGTCTTTCCTGTCCCGGGAGGACCTTGTACGAGGAACAAGTCCTTGGAGCCGAGCGCTGACATCACAGCTTCTTTTTTGCTTTGATCCAGATTCTCCCTGGTCCAGTCAGAGATGTTCACAGGCTCGGGTTTCTGACAAGTCTCAGGATTAAACAGCAGGTCACCTAACTTCGGCTCAGCCGATTTAGCTGGTGCATGGGCGAGAATGTCTACTGCCATCTTCTCTCGCTGTATTTTTGCTTTGGACG
>JAIXWJ010000039.1 GCA_027491335.1 Actinomycetes bacterium
ATGAACTTCTGCACCGCACCGTCGGGGTCTTGGATGCTGTCGTTCACTTTCTGGGCGTCGATGTCGGTGTTCAGCGTGTCGTTCAGAAAGTCCACGGTTCGATCGACGTACCTGTCGGAATTCTGAGCGAGATCCGCGGCCTGTGTCCCCACCAGGGTGCCGATGGCCACCATGAAGAACACCGTGCCCGCAACGATGCCAAGGATGATCACCATGGTCGCGCGTCCTCGACGCCAGCCGCGTCGCGCGAGCTTGGCCACTCCCGGTTCGATGGCCAAAGACAAGAACAACGACACCAACGCGATGATCAAAAGCGACGACAGTCGCGAATACGCGTATCGAAAAAGGATGGTGGCCAGAAAGCCCAACCAGAAGACGAAGGTGGCTTTCCACACCCAACGTGGCATCCGATCGGAACTGGGATTCGGCGCTTGGGACTCCTCGGCCATGTGACGAGCGTATCCCCCTCGCACGGACGGCTCGCATGGACAGTGTCCGAGGGTCGTGCGACGATGAGGCATGGCCATCGAACCCCAGGACGTCGTCGCTCGGGTGCGCGACGCGGTGGCCGACGCCGTGAAGTCCCGCGTGGTGGGCCCCAACGCCGAGGAGCGGGCGGCCCAATTGTTCGAGGCTCCGGGCGAACGCTGGTTCGCCGAGGATCGACCCATCCGAATCATTCACGGTGACACCTGCATGTTCGTGGGCGGACTGCGAGCCCTTCTGTTCCAGTCGCTGCACCCGTTGGCCATGGCCGGCGTGGCTCAACACAGCGACTACAAAGCCGACCCGTGGGGGCGGTTGCAACGCACCGCCGATTTCCTGGCCGCCACCACCTTTGGTCCGGCCGATCAGGCCCAGCGCACCATCGACATGATCAAGCGCGTTCACACGCGGGTGGTGGGCACGGCGTCCGATGGTCGCCCGTACAGCGCCAACGATCCGCATCTGCTCGAGTGGGTGCACATCGCCGAGGTGGACTCGTTCATTGCCGCCCACAGGGCGTTCGGCGACGTGAAACTGAGCGAAGACGACTACGACCAGTACGTGGCCGACATGGCGATCATCGCCACCGCGCTCGGCGTGGTCGATGCTCCTCGATCGCAAGACGAGTTGCGCTCGGCACTGCGCGCGTATCGGCCCGAGTTGCGATCGTCGGCCGAAGCCCGCGACGCGGCTCGATACTTGTTGCTGACGCCACCGTTGCCCATCGTGGTTCGTCCCGCGTACGGATTGTTGGCCGCGGCCGCCGTGAGCCTGATGCCGGCGTGGACTCGAATCCCGTTGCGACTGCCGTGGTTCCCCGTCAGCGAACGCGCGCTGGTGCGACCGGCGGGCACCACCTTGGTGAAGACCCTGCGGTGGGCGTTGGCTCCTACCGCGCCGCGGTGATCAAGGCGTCGTACAAATTCTGCTGACACGGATCGGTGGACGCGGTGTCCTCCGGATGCCACTGCACACCGATCAGCCACTGGTCCCGCCCGGTGTGCTCGAGGCCCTCCACCAGACCGTCGGCCGAACGAGCGACCACCTTCAGGCCTTTTCCGACCACATCGATGCCCTGATGGTGGAAGGACGCGACGTTCACCTTGGTGGCACCGACCGCTTTGGACAACTTCGTGCGCGGTGAGATGTCCACGTCGTGCAATGCGTAGTCCTGACCGGCGGGAAACTTTCCCGGGGCATGCTGAACCACGCCGGGAATGTCACCGATGTGTTGGATGAGTGTCCCGCCGAGGGCCACATTCACCAATTGGATTCCGCGACACACCGCGAGGGTGGGCAACTTCATCTCGATCGCGGCGTGGACCAGTGCCATCTCGAAGTGATCCTGTTCGGGATTGACGCCGTACACGTGTGGTTGACGTTGCTGACCGTACAAATGTGGATCGACGTCGGCTCCACCCATCAACACCAACGCCTTGAAGCCCTTCAACAACTGCAACGCTTCGTCGTGTCGCAACTCGCGCGGACTGAGCGTGAGTGGCTCACCACCGGCTCTCAACACGGCATCCAGGTACACGCGTCCGGCGAAGGAGATGGCACTGCGCGACACGCGGCCCGCCGCGGCCACGCGACCGGCGATGGCGATGGGAGGCCGCTTCATACCGCAAGGCTACGATCAGGCGATGAGGACGGGGCAACCGGTGACGACCGGACGAGTCTTTCGTCGAGCCGTGGTCGCGGCCCTCGTCATCGCCGTGGCGACCTCCACCGGTGCCAGCGGGTCGCCCGCGGGTCTCGACGTCGCACGGCGGGGACAATCGGTCCAATTGCGCCAGTTGCCCACGGTGCCGGCACCCTTCGCCGCACCTCGCGTGAAGTGGCCAGCGGCCGGTCAGGTCGCGCTCACCTTCGACGACGGCCCCTGCGCGAAAAAGACTCGTCGAACAGTCGACGTGCTCGGCGACACTCCGGCCACCTTCTTCGTCGTCGGTGGACAAATACGGCGCTCGACATCGGAAGTCGTCTTCACCGCGAGCCGTGGCCACAGCATCCAGAACCACACGATGGATCATCCTCGTCTCCGAGGATTGGATGGTCCGCGAATCCTGAATCAGCTCGACACGACCGCCGCTCTGATCGAACAGCATGTTGGTGTGCGACCGACGGTGTACCGACCGCCCTATGGCTCCACTGATTCACGGGTTCGCGCCATCACGTCCACGGCGGGATGGTTCGAGGCGATGTGGAATGGTGGCGCCCCCCGAATGGAATCCGGAGCCTCCTCGATCATCGGCGGAGTCAGAAGTCAGATGAAGCGGGCCCGCGGAGCGAACCACGGATTGGTGCTTCTGTTCCACGACTGCTCCGGGAACTTCGGTGGAATGATCGAGGCGTTGCCCACGGTGATTTCGATGCTCCGCGCCGATGGTTGGGAGTTCGTCACCTTCGGGTGAGAACTAGTCGACGATGACCGCCGACACATCCAACACGAAGTTCACGTAGCCGTCGTCGTTGTACACCGACATCGCTTCGTTGGCGAGTCGATACACACCGAGGTTCGACTTCGTCTCGCCCTCCACGAGGTTCAGATTCGACGTCGATGGCAGGGAACCACCGTCCGGGAAGGTCGACAAGAAGGTCTCGACCGAGAGTCCCGGATAGCGACGCCGCAGATCGGTTCCCGTGAAATTGCCGATGAGTGCCGAGACCTCACCGAGCCCGGCTCGACTGTTCGCGAGGCTGTCGTTGAAGTCGACGAACGACCACGGTTCGGCCCGACCGGGTCCGAGCGGGTCGGGTCGGGAATCGATCGCTCGAAACGGAGCATCGAGCACCACGATGCGACCCGATGCACTCGGGGACACGCCACTGTTGGTGGCGTAGCCCCACACGTCGATGATCACATCGGTGGATCCCGAGTCGTTGAACACGTCGATGCTTCCGTCGGATTCCAGTGGCACGAGGGCGAAGTTCGCCGCCAGTCGACCTCGATCCACGTTCACCAATGACGTACCGGGTGTCGTGGCGATCCACGTCGAACGGCTCGTGGACGAGGAGTTGACGACGGTGATGTTGATCGCGACCGCCGAGACCGAACCATCCGACGGAACGACGTCTGGCGAACCGTCGAGGGAGCGACCAGCGATGGGAATCCGGCGCCATTCCCCCGCTCCCAGTCGAGTGGTCGACCGCGTGTCGTGAACCCGTCCGGGCGTCACCGTTCGCACAACCGTCGCACCGACACGGGTGGGGTCGCTGGTGACGAGTGCGAACACGTCGATGATCACGTGCGCCGTCGCATTCGCTTGCGGGGTCACCATGGTCACCGTGGTGGTGCCCACCGGACCTCGAGCGATGAGAGTCGACGTGGCAACCGTCGTCCCGCGAGCGAAATTCGAACTCGACGTGTTGGGCCGAGAGCGGCCGGTCGGATGAATCGTCGCGTATCCATTCGCGCCGGGATCGACCACTGTCACGTTGGCGAACGCGGCGATGACGTCGGTCGACGCGGCGAGCGAGCCGAAGAGATCGATCACCGTCTCGCTGCCAATGGGGGAAGTCGCCAAGGGTGAAGCCGTCGTGCGGGAATCGAACACGCGGATCGGTTCGATCGGCACCACGAATCCGTCGGGGGCCTGAGCCGATGCCCGCGCAGTCGACCCCGACTGCGTCGCGAAACCCACTCCGAGTCCGACGACCACGGTCGCCGACACGATCAGGATCAACCACCCAATCGTTCTTCTCGGCATCGGGCAACCCTAACGCAACACCGAGCGCAAGGGTTTCGACAGATTTCCCTTCGCACCGACGTGAATTCGCTCGAGGTTCAACCACCCCGCCATTTCACGCAACTCCTCGGCCAGTGCCGGCGCCACCACCCTCGGGTCGGCATGATGCTCGGCGAACGCGCCGGGGACGAGAAGCGTTCCGTTCGCTCGGTCGGCTTTCAGGTCGACGCGCGCCACCAACCGGTCGCCCAGCAAGAAGGGCAAGACGTAGTAGCCGTACCTGCGTTGTGGTGCCGGCGTGTAAATCTCGATGCGGTAGTGGAAGTCGAACAACCACTCGGCGCGCGGACGGAACCAAACCACCGGATCGAACATCGACAGCAGCGCTCGCGCGTCGACCGATCGAGGGACGCGCGCGTCGGCGTGCACGAAGACCTTCTGCGGCGAACCCTCGACGACCGCGGGCACCAAGCGACCAGTCTCCACGAGTTCGTCGATGCGCGGCTTGGCGACGACGAACTTGATGCGGAAGTAATCGGCGATGTCACGTGCCGTGCCCACACCCACCGCTCGGGCGGCGATGTCCAGGAGTTCTCGATGCGCATCATGCTCGGATGGAGTGCGCGCCTTCAGATGCTCCGCCGGGATCACGCGCTCGGGCAGGTCGTACAAACGAGCGAAGTCGTTGGCTCGGCGCGTGGCGGTGATGCGTCCGGTCATGAACAGGTACTCGAGGGCCAACTTCGCGTGGTCCCAGTCCCACCACGACCCTTTCTTCTCGGTTCGCTCCGACAATTCACCGGCGGCCACGGGTCCATCGGCAACGACGCGCTGGAAAACCTCTTCCACGTAGCCGCGCCTCTTTTTCAACAACTCTTCGGCGCTGCGCCATGGACCATGGACCGACTGCTCCATCTTCCAACGCCACAAACGATGGTGCTCGGTACGAACATGGGCGGCCTCGTGTCCCCAGTACTCGAACAACTCACCGGCCTTGGTGGCCGTGGAAATGAGCGAACGGTCGTGCGCCCCCATGCGCGAGAAGAGCGGAAGCTCCTGACTTCTCACCAACACGTTCACCGAATCGATCTGAATCAAGGCGATGTGATCCAACACCTTGCGCAGATGACGACGATCCGTTCGTCCCGTGGGACGCGCGGTGGACAAACCGTGAGCTGCCAGTGCGATACGTCGAGCCTGTTGTGGGCTCAATCGCACCGGCTTGGCCGACATGAGTGGCGTCAGTCAGCGACGGTGATGGTGACCGAGTTGATGACCACGTCGGTGTGCGGGCGATCTCCGGGGCCGGTGGACACGTTCTGCATCGCTTCGACCACGTCGAGACCCTTCACGACCTTGCCGAACAGCGCGTACGCCGGTGGCAGACGCACACCATCGGAACCGCTGATGAGGAAGAACTGCGAGCCATTGGTGTTCGGACCGGCGTTGGCCATGGCCAGCGAGCCGATCTCGTACTGACCGGCCTTGGGCAGTTCATCGTCGAATCGGTAGCCGGGGCCACCACGACCGGTGCCGGTGGGGTCGCCGCCCTGACACACGAAGCCCTTGATGATGCGGTGGAAGATGATGCCGTCGTAGTAGTGGTTGAGCGCCAGGAAGACGAAGCTGTTCACGGTGACCGGCGCGCGCAAGGCGTCGAGGGCGATGACCATGGTGCCCATGGAGGTGTCCATGGTGGCCGTGTACCGCTTGGACGGGTCGATGCCCATCTCGGGAGCTTCCTTGAACTGCTGGCACTTGGGGGCGGAACCGTCGAACGGCGGGAAAGGAGTGGGCATGAGTCGACACGCTACCCGCGACTACGCTTCGGTCATGTCCTCGTTCGATCCCGAGCAGCCCGCCGCGACCACACCGATCGACCTCGATGCGATCGAACGCGACCTGGCCGACGTGGAAACCGCATTGGCCCGTCTCGATGCCGGGACGTACTGGACCGACGAGATCACCGGTGCTCCCATCGCCGATGCGATGTTGGAAGCCAACCCATTGGTCCGCCGCAACCCGGCCTGACACACGAGGCGACACATGACCGTTCGTCAACGCACCATTCGCACCAACGGGGTCGACCTTGTCGTCACCGAAGCCGGTGATCCGGCCGACCCGTGCGTTCTTCTGTGCCACGGATTCCCGGAGTCGGCGCATTCGTGGCGCCATCAGATGGAGCCGTTGGCGGCCGCGGGCTACCACGTGCTCGCTCCGGATCAACGCGGCTACGGCTTCTCCTCGGCGCCTCGCGACGTGGAGGCGTACGGCATTCGTCATCTCACCGCCGACCTGAACGGTTTGCTCGACGCCACCGGACACGACACCGCCACCTTCGTCGGTCACGACTGGGGTGCGTTGGTGGTGTGGGAATCCGGACGCCTGCATCCCGAACGAGTGAACGCGGTGTGCGCGGTCAGCGTTCCGTTCACGCCGTGGCCGATGAAGCCCACCGATCTGTTCAAGATGATGTTCACGGATCGCTTCTTCTACATGTTGTACTTCCAGGAAGTCGGTCCGGCCGAGCGCGAGCTGGAAGCCGACGTGCGCGAAACGATGCGCACCATCCTGTGGGGCGGAAGTGGCGCGCAATACCGCCCGGGTCCCACCGACGTGAACGAGCTTCCCCCGATGGCCGGAACCGGTTTCCTCGACATGTTCAAGGACATTCCCGACGGTCTTCCGTTCTGGCTGACCCAAGACGACTTGGACTACTACGAGAAGCAGTTCACCAACAGTGGCTTCTTCGGCCCGGTGAGTTGGTACCGCAACCTCGACGCCAACTTCGAGGTCCTCAAGGATCTCTCACCCGAGCGCATCTCGATGCCGACCTTCTTCATCGGCGGCGAGCAGGATGGTGTGATCGCATCGCGTCTGGACACCATCGATGCCATCA
Organism: Actinomycetes bacterium; assembly: GCA_027491335.1. Classification (GTDB taxonomy): domain Bacteria; phylum Actinomycetota; class Acidimicrobiia; order Acidimicrobiales; family Ilumatobacteraceae; genus Casp-actino8. The sequence goes on from JAIXWJ010000039.1 coordinate 7,075, forward strand.
ACGGCATGACTCCGAACTACAAGGGCAAGGTTCTCATTCCCGAGGCCGGCCACTGGACCCAACAGGAATACCCCGCCGAGTTCAACGAGGCGCTGTTGGGCTTTTTGCGCACTCTCTAACGTTGGCGCGTGTCGGCCGGGGTCGACACACCCTGCAACTTGTACGCGTGACGTTCGAACGGGTTGCGATAGTACGCATCGGTGTCCACCATTCGTGACAGCGCGACCGAACGATCCGACATCAACCACTTCGTCGCGCCAACCAATGCTCCGCCCACGAACCAAGCGCCGTACACCAGCGGATAAACGGGACCGAACATTCGTGCCTGACGAACGTGGGCATCCTCATGGACCGTCACCAACGTGCGTCGACGCTCGGTGAGTTCACCGTGCTCGTCGGCGGCCCCGTTCACGACATTGCCGAAGGTGACCGCGAACCCTCGGCGCAGAACGAAACCGCGCCGATGCACCATGCGATTCTGACGTTCGGACAGTTCGGGCTCGTAACCGGCGTCCGACACCGCGTTCAGACCCAGCGCCACGACACCCGATGAGGTGGTGGCCAAGGCCCACGTGTGATCGGCAACGAACGCCACCACACCGTCGCGCGATCTCCAGTCGTACACCCGTCGTCGACCCGTGACGAGTCCGTTGATCAGCCCCACGACGAGCCCCCATCGACCGATGCCGATGATTCGACCGGTGAGACCGGCCAACAACGCTCCGGCAACGCCGGTGAGCAACATCTCGTTGCGCGCGGACGTCACCACAGAAAACCCTTGTGCCCCAACGACATCAGATCCATCACCAGCGCCACACCCACGTGCACGGCCACGCCCCACCAGATGCTCTTCGTTCGCCACGCGAGCGTTCCCATCACCAATCCACCGGCGATCGATGCCAATGCTTCGATCGGTGGCTTCACCAGATGAATCATCAAATACGGAACGGTGGCCACGAGGATCGCCGACGATCCGATACGACGTCCGAGGCCGAGAACCAAGAATCCGCGGAAGAAAACTTCGATGGCCACGAACTGCAGAAAGTAGAACGGCCACCAGTAGGCCAGATCACGCCAGACATCGGACTGACCGGCGTAAATCTCGTACAGCGGATAGCGATCCTGGAATTCCGCGGAGTAACTGGCGATCACCACGAAGGGCACGGCCACCGCGAAGATGGTGGCGTAGATCTTCCAATGCGACGACGTGCCACGAATCCTCAGGCCGATCTCCGACGGCCGAACCCCCACGATCGCCATCACCGACACCGGCACGACGAGATAGAAGAAGATCTGGGTTCCGGCCCACCAATTCATCTGTGCGAGTCGCGTCAGCGACTCCGGCGCCAGATCAATGGCGAACTGGGCCGACCACAAGCAGAAGAGCGCGGTGAGAAAGACGGTGAGCGTGCGACGATCGAGATCGTCGTCGACGAAACGGATCACCGATCGCGGAGCTTGGCGAGCAGGCGCAGAATCTCGAGGTACAGCCACACCACCGTCACGAGCACGCCGAAGGCCGCGTACCACTCGACGGACTCGGGCAGACGCTCCTTGGCGCCCCGCTCGATGAAATCGAAGTCGAGGGCCAAGTTGAACGCGGCCAACCCGGCCACCAGGAAACTGAAGCCGATGCCGAGAGCGCTGCTGGAGGACAAGAACGTGGGAGTGGCGCCGAACAGGCTCATGAGCATCGAGATTCCGTAGAACACCGCCACGCCGAGGGTGGCTCCGATCACGATGCGACGCATGCGATCGGTGACCTTGATGATGCGCAGCCCGTACAGCGCCAACATCACCGCGACCACCGCGATGGTGGCACCGGCGGCCTGCACCACGATGCCGTCGTAGTACGTCTCGTAGGCGCGGCTGATGGCGCCAACGAACAAACCTTGGGCCACGGCGTAGATGGGGCCGAGGATCTTGGCCAGGTTCGGCTTGAACGCCAGCACGAGGGCGCAGACCAATCCCACCAGAACACCACCGATGGCGAAAGCCGGGAACTTGTACACCTCACCCCGAGGAGCCTCGACTCCGAGCCAGCCGACGGTTGCACCCGCCAACAAAAGAACGAAGAGAACGGCAGTGGCACTGACGGTGCCACCAACGGTCATCGCGCGCGTTGCCGGATTCCACGGCGACGTCGGGCCGTCGGTCATGGGTGCGCGCGTTTCGAGATCGGGAGCGCCCCAACCGGAGCCATCGGATTTCGCGGCGGCGGCGCGCAACTTCTCGTCGTTCAACAACGGGTTGGACATGACTCGTCTCCTCTGTCTCGATGGTGATTTCACTCGGTTCTCGTGACGATTCCCTAGCGAGTTTCGCCGAAGTTCACAACCCGATCACCGAATGAAATCACTCGAAAACAACATACCGAATGCACTCGTTCGAGTCATGGCGGGATCTTTTCCGAGGAAGTTCGCTCCGCTGGTTGATGAAGCGTTAACGGTCGGTATCGTTCCCGCCATTACGGCCATTTGGGACCGGCAAACCCAGTGTTTTTGGCAGTAATCGACCGGGGGATTCACACTCTCGCGGCCGTCAATCCGGTGAGCAACTATTCGAGTGAAGTGAGGTTCCCAGGTGGCCAAGGATCGCGTCGATCGTGATGAAGAGGACCTCGTCCGGCTGTATCTGTCCGACATCGGCCAGTACACCCTTCTCACCAAGGATGACGAAGTTCGGCTCGCCAAGCAGATCGAGGCCGGCAAGACCGCCCGCGAGGAATTCGGCGCCGATGGCAAGGGTCTGACCCCGGCCAAGAAGCGCGAACTGCGCAATCTCATCAAGGACGGAGAGACCGCCGAGCGCGCCTTCGTTCAGTCGAACCTTCGACTCGTGGTGTCCATCGCCAAGAAGTACCAAGCCTCCGGGCTTCCGTTGCTCGACCTCATCCAAGAGGGCAACCTCGGCCTCATGCACGCCGTCGAGAAGTTCGACTGGCGCAAGGGCTTCAAGTTCTCGACCTATGCCACGTGGTGGATCCGCCAGGCCATCACCCGCGGCATCGCCAACACCGGTCGCACCATCCGTCTGCCAGTTCACGCCGGCGACACCTTGGCCCGACTGCAGAAGGCCCGCTCGCGCCTCGAGCTGAAGTTCGGCCGTCAGCCCAGCCTGCGCGAATTGGCCGCCGAAGTCGAAATGCCCGAGGACAAGGTCACCGAAGCTCTGCGCTTCGCGGCCGAGCCCCTGTCACTCAGCGAGCCCTTGCGCGAGGACGGCGACGCCGAGTTGGGCGATGTTGTCGAGGACCGTTCGGCCGAGAGCCCGTTCGAAGTGGCGGCCACCGCGCTGCTGCCCGAGGAGATCCAGCGGTTGCTGGCTCCGCTCGACGAGCGCGAGCGCGAGATCCTGAAGCTCCGTTTCGGTCTGGACCGTGGCGAGCCCCGCACTCTCGAGGAAGTGGGCGAACACTTCAACCTCACCCGCGAGCGCATCCGTCAGATCGAGGCGCGCGCCATGAGCAAGTTGCGTCACCCTTCCAGCGACACCGGCGCCCGCGACCTACTCGCCGTCTGATTTCCACCAACTACCATTCCCGTCAGGGGGATGTGACATGGCTCAAATTCATGGTGTCTGCGATGATCGTTTCGGTGAGCTGAAAGAGGTTCTTTCGCGGAACATCGATTCGGGAGACGACGTTGGTGCGTCGGTTGCCGTGGTGTGGAACGGGGAGATGGTTGTCGACCTGTGGGGTGGACATGCGGATCACGCGCGTACCAGTCCGTGGCAAAGCGACACCATTACCAACGTTTGGTCGAGCACCAAGACCCAGATGGCACTGTGCGCGCTCATGTTGGTCGACCGCGGCCTGTTGGATCTCGACGCTCCGGTAGCCACCTACTGGCCCGAGTTCGCTCAAAACGGCAAGGAAGGTGTTCTGGTTCGTCACCTCCTCTCGCATACTTCAGGTGTGTCGGGTTGGGAGCAGCCCATTGCCGTCTCGGATCTGTACGACTGGGAGAGGTCCACGGCGAAGTTGGCCGCCCAAGCTCCCTGGTGGGAGCCGGGAGCGCATTCGGGGTATCACGCCCTGAATCAGGGGCATCTCGTTGGCGAGGTGATTCGTCGTGTTACCGGGAAGAAATTGGGTGAGTTCTTCCGCACCGAAGTGGCCGAGCCGCTCGATCTCGACTTTCACATCGGTCTCGATCCGCGTCACTTCTCTCGTATCGCCAACGTGATCCCGCCGCCGCCCATCCCGATCGACATGACCACGCTCGATCCGAACTCGATCGTCGTCAAGACGTTCACCGGTCCCGCGCCGGGAGCTGAGGAGTCATGGACCGACGAATGGCGTCGCGCCGACATCGGAGCGGCCAACGGACACGGCAACGCGCGATCACTCGCGTGGTCTCAGAGTGCCATTAGCAACGGTGGAGTCGTGAAAGGTCGTCAACTGCTGGCATCGTCCACGATCGACAACATCTTCCGCGTGCAAGCCGATGGCCCGGATCCGGTCTTGATGGTGCCGGTGAAGTTCGGCATCGGGTACGCGCTACCCAACGAGTCGGTTCCGCATCTGCCGCTCGATCGACGGGTTTGCTATTGGGGTGGTTGGGGTGGATCGAGTGTTGTGAATGATCTCGACCTCGGACTCACGGTCGTGTTCGTGATGAACAACATGCTTGCGGGGCTCGTCGGCGACCATCGCGGCACGTCGCTGGTGACCGCCGCGTTCGACGCCGCTCGGAACTGATCGCTCGAACGCGAATCAGTGCGAGTGGCGCTGGCGCTCCATCAGGCTGCACCAGTCCCACGCGTCGCCACCCATCTGCGACACCTCGGCCAACATCCGGCCCACCATTTCGGTCACCGGTAGTGGCACGTTCATCGACTTCGCCTCGTCCAACACCAGACCGACGTCCTTGCGCATGAGCGTGGTGGAGAAGCCGTAGTTGTACTCACCGGCCAACATCTTCTCGGCCCGATTCGCCATCTGCCACGATGCCGACGATCCCTGCAACATCACGTGGATCACCTTCGACACGTCGAGACCAGCGGACTCGGCGAAATCCAAGCCCTCCGCCAACGCCTGACACAGGCCCACCACGCAGATCTGATTGGTCATCTTGGTGATCTGACCGGCGCCACTGGATCCCATCAACGTGATGCGAGCGGCGTACGCACCCATGATCTTCTCTGCGCGATCGAAGGCCACCTGGTCACCACCGGCCATCACCGTCAACGTTCCGTTGCGCGCGCCGTCCACACCACCGGACACCGGCGCGTCGAGGAATGCCACGCTCTTCTCCGCGCCGCGCGCGTGCACCGTGCGAGCACCCTCGGCCGAGGTGGTGGAGTGATCCACCCACAACGAACCGTTGATCAACACGGGCAGGATCACGTCCGCCACGGCGAACAACTCACGGTCGGCGGGCAGCGACGTGATCACGATGTCGCGGCCCGACACGGCCGCGGCCGCGTCGGTGAAGCCGGTCCCGCCGTTCTCGTCCACCCACTTCTGTGCCACGCCGGGAACGACGTCGCACACCGACACCGCATGGCCGGCCTTGGCCAGATGCGCGGCCATGTGCCAACCCATGCGACCCAATCCGATAACCGCGACGCGTTGCGCACTCATGCCGGAACTCCGGGCTTGCCACGATCGGCCAACGTGAATCCGCCGGCCAACCGCGCATGCACGCGACCTCCGCACGCCATGGCCAGAATCACCACCATCTCATCGGGCTTCGGTCCATCGGGCACTCCCACTTCGATGGCGTCGTAATGACTGCCGACGTAACTCCACTCCAAATGCGTGATCGGAACGTCCAGACGCGCACCGATACCGGCGACCTTCTTCGTGCTCGGCACGATGCTGGTTCCTTTGCCCAATGCGGCGCGCATTCCGCCACCACCGGGAATGTGCCACATCGCTCCGTGTTCGATCTCACCGGCCGACCCGACGATGGTGCCCTTGCCGTAGCCATCGATGCGCGACGGATCACCACCGAGATGCGAAATGAGAATGTTGCCCAAGCGCTCGCCGAGCGCTCGCAGTTCGTCCACCGCCGGACTCAGATCCTCCACCCATCGACCCACGTACGGATTTCCCACCACCGCGGCCACCGCACCCTTCACGGCCGGGGTCTCGGGGGCCGGACCGAGATCATGATGAATCTCTTCGACCACCGTCAGGATCTTGCGCACCGGAAACAACATGACGACTCCTTCTCATGGACGTAAGTCCAAAACTCATGGACGTGCGTCCAAAACTCTCATGGACGTAAGTCCAAGAATGTGGCGGAGGTGGACGGGAATCGAACCCGCCGGACGAGGATCACTCGTCCCAACCGCTTTGAAGGCGGCGGAGCCCACCAGGTACCCGGACACCTCCGTCTCGCAGGGTAGTCGCCGACGAACGGGGGACTATCCTTCCTCGCATGAAGCGTTTCATCATGCTCATCGCATTGGTGGCCCTCGTCGCGGCCGCCATGAAGAAGCTGCAGTCCGCCTGATCGTCACCGCTCAGCGATTCGGCTCGCCCACACTGGGTCGCCATCATCGGCTCACTTCCCCTGCACACCACTCTCGTCAGGGGTTCTCATGCTCATCGTTTGCCGTTCGGTCAAAGGCGGTGCCGGCACGTCGGTCGTGGCCGCCGCTCTCGCTTCTCTCTCCTCGCGCACCTCGTCCACTCTTCTGATCGATCTGGCCGGGGATCAACCGGCGATCTTCGGCTCGGTGACGCCCGTGGCCGGACTGGCCGACTGGTTGCAGTCGCCGCACTCGGACTCGCTCCTGTCCACGTCCATCCACATCGACGACGATCTACGGATCCTTCCCACCGGCGACACGGCGCTCCCCCATCCGCAATCGTCGGCTTGGGTGGAACTGACGCGACATCTCGTCGAACGATCCCGCGCGACGACCGTGGTCGTCGACCTCGGTTCGAGCATCGCTCCGCCCGCGCTCATCGACGCCGCCGATCGTGTGTTGCTCGTCGTGCGGCCGTGCTATCTCACCTTGCGTCGTGCGGTCACCCTGGGCGAACTGGCCGACTCCGTGGTCGTGATCGACGAAGAGCATCGGGCCTTGCGTCCCCGCGACGTGGAATCGGTCCTCGGGCTGCCGGTGGTCGCCGTGGTCAAAACCAACTCCATGGTGTCGCGTCGCGTGGACGCCGGAATTCTTCACGGGCGTCTGCCGGACTCGTTGGCCGCACCATTGCAAGAGTTGCTGGCCGAGCCCACGCGTTCGGCATCGTGACCGCGCTTCCCGAATCCCTTCGTCACCTCGCTCTCGATCCGTTGGTGACCGACATCCTGGTCAACAACGGCGTGGAGGTCTGGTACGAGCGGTCGGGTCGGCTCGTGCGCGGTCCCGACCTTGCCACGGGCGTGGTGGAGTCGCACATGGAACGCGTGTTGTCACCACTCGGTCGTCGGCTGGATCGATTGTCCCCGATCGTTGATGCGCGACTCGCCGACGGCACCCGCGTGTGCGCGATCATCTCGCCCGTCGCGGTGGCCGGCACCTGTGTCGCCTTTCGTCTGTTCCGCGATCACACCCACCCGCTACGCACCTTCTCGGCCTCCGCGCGCGCCATCGAACTGGTTCGCCGACCGCACGGCAATCTGCTCGTCACCGGAGCCACCGGTTCGGGCAAGACGTCGCTCATCGCCAGTGTGCTCGATGACGTGGCCTCGGACGAACGACTCGTGGTCATCGAAGACACTCACGAGTTGCCCATTCGCCACCACAACGCGGTGCGTCTGGAGGCTCGTCCGCCCAGCGCCGAGGGACGCGGAGCGGTGTCTCTCGACGACCTCTTGCGGGCCGCACTTCGCCTGCGACCCGACCGCATCATCGTCGGCGAAGTGCGGGGCTCGGAGGCCCTCACGCTCGTTCAGTCCATGAACACCGGACACGTGGGCTCCATGTCCACCGTGCACGCCAACTCCGCGATCGATGGGCTGGAACGCATCGATCTGCTGGTCTCGCAGGCCGCGCCCTCGTGGAAAGCCGACGACATCAAGCGAACGGTGTCGGCGGCGATCGGAACGGTCGCTCATCTCGTCAAGACGGCCGACGGGCGACGTCTGATCGACCACGTGATTCACGTGCGACACTCCGACCGCCGCCACATCGAGACCGTTCATCGTGCGACCGCTTGATCGTCTCCACAACCGCAAGCGCAATCCGCACGAATCGGTGGGCAACGAAAACCTTCGTGACGCGTTGGCCCACGTCGCGCGGGCCCTGCGGTCGTCGCAAACTCTGGCGTCGGCGCTGGTGGCCAGCACCGCTCATCATCCCACCGATGTCACGCGCGAGCTCGCCCGCATGGTGGTGACGGGTACTCCGTTGACCGAGGCGTGTCACCGCGCACCACGCGACGAGTCCGACCGCGACGTCGTGATGAGTCTGCAGGTGCTCTCCATCTCGGCCTCGTCGGGAGGAGACGTCGCCGGGACCATCGACTCGCTCGTCGCCACACTCGACGACCGGGCTCATGCCCGCGCCGAGCGACGCACTCAGGCCGCCACGGCACTCGCCTCCACTCGTCTCATCACCTGGCTCCCCATCGCGTGCGGCGCGTACATGTTCCTCGAGCACCCCGATGTTCGGCGCACCCTCATCGCCACGCCACTTGGTTGGACCTGTCTCATCATTGGTGCGGCGCTGAACATCGCGGGTCGTCGATGGACACGAACACTGGTGGAACGTCCATGACCAATGTCATCGTCGTCGCCGTCGTGGCGGTCGTGTTCGTGGTCCGCCGACGCCGCACCGTGCGTGATCGACGCGCCCGTGCCATCGTCGACGACCTGCCCGATGCCATCGACCTGCTCCTGGCGGCCTTGCGCGCCGGCCACACTCCGATACTGGCCATCGAACTGTTGGCTCGCCACGCGCCCCTATCCGTGCGCGAGGCGTTTCGCGCGGTGCTCGTGGCCGTGGACTCCGGTGAGCGCCTCGGTTCCGCACTCGACCGGATCACTCGCACGCTCGGTCCCATCGCACGACCGCTCACCGAGATCCTCGCCGATGGTGATCGCCTCGGAATACCCATCGACCAGATCGCGTATCAACTGTCGATCGCGGCTCGCCATCATCGACGACGACAGGCCGAGTCGTCCGCTCGAAAACTTCCCGTTCAGCTGGCCGTGCCGTTGGTCGCGTGCACACTCCCCTCGTTCGTGGTGCTCGTCATCGTTCCGGTGATCGCCGCCACGTTGGGACACATTCGTGTTCCACCCGTATGAAAGGACAACTCATGGAACACCCCGACCAAGACGCGCACCCCGTTCGTGACTCCGGGCAAGCCACGTCGGAATACGCGTTGGTGATGCTGGCCGCCGGCTTGATCGCGCTGTTGGTCATCGCCTGGGCCACCGGCGGAGGCGGCGCCGGAAAGATCGGTTCTCTCTTCGACGGTGTCATCGATGGCATCACGTCCAAACTGCCCTGAAGACGTCCGTCGAGATCGCGGTCAGGCCGCCGTCGAGTTCGTGCTCACTCTCCCCTTGGTGGTGATCCTCGTTCTGGCCGTGGTGCAGGTGGCCATCGTGCTCACCGAACGTGCCCGGATGGAGAGCATCACCTGGAGTGCCGCTCGATCGGCCAGCGTCGCCCCGTCGCCGACCACCGCGGCGCAGGACGTGGTGACCGAACTCGTCGGTGATGATGCCAAGGTTCTCGTCGACGACGACGGGCGATTCGTCACCGTTCGCGTGCGACGGACCATCGCCACCGACGTCCCCGTCGTGGGTCGCTTCTTCCCCGATGTCACCGTCGAATCGGAGCTCACCTTGCTGCGCGAGCCACCGCTAGGTTGATGACGTGAGTCTGCGGGTGAGCACTCAAGAGATCGGCCCACATCTCGTGCTGGCTTTCGATGGTGCTCTCGATCTGTCGTCGCTGCCCCGCTTCTCCGATGCTCTGGCCCGGCATCTTCGCCCGGCGATGTCGGCGGTTCTCGACCTCGACGGGATCACGGTCCTCGACGACGCGGCGGTGGGAATCCTGCTCGGAGCCGCGGCGCGTCGACGCGAGGCGGGCGATCCACTCACCGTGGTGTGCACGAACCCCGCCATCATCGAACGCCTCGAGCGCATGGGAGTGGGCACCAGTGTTTCCATCGTGTCGTCCGTGCTCGACATCGCATCCTCGTGACGCGCGCACCACACTGAAGGCATGACCAGTGCCGCTTCGGTTCCCGATCGCACGGTCTGGGTTCTCGGTGACCAACTGAATCGGTCATTCGCCGCGTTGGCGGCGGCCACACCGGCCACGCATCGGGTGTTGATGGTGGAGAGCAGAGCCAAGGTGGCGTCGAAGTCCTGGCACATCCAACGCGCTCATCTGGTCGTCTGTGCGATGCGTCGCTTCGCGCGCGAACTGTCGGCGGCCGGATGGCACGTCGACTATCGCCGAGCCGATTCTCTCGTCGCCGGACTTCGCGATCATCGCGACGAGTTCGCACCCTCCACGGTGGAGGTGATGGAGCCCGCCAGTTGGTCGGCGTTGCGCATGGTTCGCGCCAACGACTGCGTCGTCGTGCGGAGCAATCAGTTCCTGTGTCACTACGACGAGTTCAGCGCGTGGAAGACCGAATGGTTGACCGGGCGCAAGACCTTCAAGATGGAGGACTTCTACCGCTGGCAACGTCGACGTCTGGGCTACCTCATGAATGGTGACCAACCGGTGAGTGGTGTGTGGAATCACGACGCGGAGAATCGCGAACCACCGCCGAAGAATGCCGCCGACCGTTGGCCATCGCCGCTGATCGACGAACTCGACGAACTCGATCACGAAGTGATCGCCGAACTGCGTCCACGATGCATCGGGGACGAACCAACCGGACTGTGGGCCACATCCCGCGAGGGTGCGTTGCGGCGTCTACGTCATTTCGTGGACGAATTGCTGCCCGAGTTCGGCCCGCACGAGGATGCCATGACCACGCAGAGTTGGCATCTGGCCCACTCCCTGCTGTCGCCGTACCTCAACATTGGTCTGCTCACGCCCTCCGAGGTGTGCGACGAGGTGCAGCGGGCGTTCGATGATGGACGAGTGCCCATCGCGTCGGCCGAAGGATTCATCCGTCAGGTCATCGGCTGGCGCGAGTACGTGTGGGGCCTGTATTGGGAAGGCATGCCGGGCTACGGCAACATGAACGCCCTGAACGCCGACCGGCCGTTACCACCTCTGTTCTCCACCGGCGAGACGTCGATGCGGTGCATGAGCACGGTGATGAGCGAGATCCGCGAGCACGGTTGGGCCCACCACATCCAGCGCTTGATGCTGATCGGCAACCTGTCATTGACCGCGGGCATCGATCCGCGACTACTCACCGATTGGATGTGGGCCAACTTCGTCGACGGAGCCGAATGGGTGATGGTGCCCAACGTGATCGGGATGTCGCAGTACGCCGACGGTGGCATCATGGCCACCAAGCCCTACGCGTCGGGTGGCGCCTACATCCACAAGATGAGCGACTACTGCAAGGGTTGTCGCTACGACCGCGCGAAGCGCACCGGCGACGACGCCTGTCCGTTCACCACGCTCTATTGGGACTTCATGATGCGTCACCATGAACGTTTCGTTCGTAATCCGCGCGTGGCCCAACAGGTGCGTGCCGCGCAAAAGCTGAGCGACATCGACGCGGTGCGCGAACACGCGGTGACCGTTCTACGACGCCTCGACGCCGGCGAACTCTGATCGCTCGCGAGCGATTCGATCAGGGCTTGCGCTTGCGAAAGCCGCGACGATCCTCGACTCGAAGCCGGGCCTTCTGCTCCTCTTCGAGAGCGGCTTCCTCGGCCACCAATCGTTTCATGCTGTCCAATCGTCGGGGATCGAGCGAACCGTCGCGCACGGCCGCGCTCACGGCACAGTCGGGTTCCTCCTCGTGCTTGCAGTCCCTGAATCGACACGACTCCGACAGGGCGAAGACGTCGGCGAACGCCCGCTCGATACCGGTGCCGCTGGACCACAAGCTCACGGCGCGCACACCGGGTGTGTCGATCAACCAACCAGCCGCACCGATGGGATCGGATGGAAGGGCAACCAACTGCACCGCGGTGGTGGTGTGGCGTCCACGTTGGTCGCCCTCGCGCACCACACCGGTGCTCTGAACCTGACCGCCCACCAACGTGTTCACGATGGTGCTCTTGCCCACGCCACTGGCGCCCAGCAAAGCCACCGAGCGATATCCCTTGGCGTACTCGCGCAAGGAATCGAGACCGTCTCCGCGCACGCCGCTGACCACGTGCACCGGAACTCCGGGCGCCACCGCCTCGAGGGTGGCGACGCGGCGGGCCGTCTCCTCGGCATCGTCCATGAGATCCAACTTGGTGAGGACCAGAACCGGTTGCGCGCCACTGTCGAAAGCCAGCACCAACTCGCGTTCGAGTCGACGTTGATTCGGCGGAGACACCAAGGCGTGCAACAGGAACACCACGTCGATGTTGGCCGCGATGGTGTGAGCCTCGGCGCGCTGACCCTCGAAACTGGCCCGGCGCATGAAGGCACTCTGGCGAGGAAGAACCGTCTCCACCCGTTCTCCGTCGTCGGACACCACCACCCAGTCGCCCACGGCCACTTCGGCTCCGATGTTGCGTGCTCGCACCGGTGGAATGTCGGACGACGGCGGTGCGTACCAAATGGTGCTCCACCCGCGGTCCAAACGCGCGACGCGCCCCGGACCACGATTCGCCGGCCGGCCGTCTTCCGAGGGGCGCGCGTGGTCGAGCGAATCCCACACGGCATCCCATGTGACATTCCAACCAAGCGCGGTTCGAGGGTCGCTCACATGGGTGACCGTAGCCTGCCGGAGGCGCAGTACATCCGTAACCCCAAACGGCGCCAGAGGAAAACATGCTCGCTCGTCTCGGTCGCTGGTGCTTCCGTCATCGTTGGCTCACCATCATCATCTGGCTCGTCACGCTCGTCGGTGGCACGTCCGTCGCGCGCGGAGCCATGGGTGGCGGCGCGTTCGAAACGCGCTTCTCGATTCCCGACTCCCAAAGTCTGCGCGCGCTCGATCTGTTGCAGGCCGCGTTCCCGGACAGCGACAGCATCACCGATGCCCAAATCGTGTTCGAGTCGCCCCGCGGATTCGACGACACCGAGGTCCGTGAGGGCATCGACGATTTCCTCGACGCGATCGTCACCGGCGTGGAAGGTGTGCGCGTCACGAGCCCGTTCGACGATGCCTCGCTCGTCAGCGAGTCGGGCACCATCGCGTACGCCGTGCTCGGTCTGCCCTCCGGCGAGTCACAAGGTGATCTGGAACTGATCGGTGAACACATTCGCGAGATCGGCGACCCCATCATCGCGTCGGGCGACCTGCCCGCCGATCTGGTGATCGAGTACGGAGGCGACCCCTTCGTGTCGTTCGAGTTGCCCGAGAGCGAGGTCGTTGGACTCCTGGCCGCCATCATCATCCTGGTGTTGGCCTTCGGCTCGGTGTTGGCGATGGGACTTCCCATCGGCACCGCACTCGTCGGCCTCGGCACCGGAATCGCGATCATCACCATTCTCAGTCACGTGATGGAGATGCCCGAGTTCGTGGTTCAGATCGGCGCGATGATCGGTCTCGGAGTGGGCATCGACTACGCGCTGTTCATCGTCACCCGATTCCGTGAGGGGCTACGGGCGAACCTCAGCCCCGAAGACGCGACCGTCGAAGCCATCGACACGGCGGGACGTGCGGTTCTGTTCGCCGGCATAACGGTGATGATCTCTTTGCTGGGCATGTACATGATGGGCATGAAGTTCATCTACGGCCTGGCCATCGGCGGGTCGGCCACGGTGGGCGTGATGGTGATCGCCGCACTCACGTTGTTGCCCGCCTTGCTGTCGCTCGTGGGGCATCGCATCGATGTCACCACCCGGGCGGCCCTCTGGTCATTGATCGCTTTCGCCTCGTTGTCGCTGTTCGGAATCATCTTCCTCGGAACCATCAATCTGCTGCTGGTCGGCTTGTTGGTGGCGGCGGCGATCGTCGCGCTCAGCTTCGTGGTGAAGTCGTGGCGAGTCCCGATCAAGCATCGGGCTCCGAAGCCCAAGGATCAGCAGTTCTGGTTCCGTTGGAGTCGATTCATCCAAAAGCGACCGTGGACCTCGTTCCTCGCCGGCCTCGGAGTGCTTCTCATCCTCACCATTCCATTGCTCGGCATGCGTTTGGCCTTGAGCGACAACGGCAATCGCGCCGAGTGGCAAACCGCGCGTCGCGCCTACGACCTGTTGGCCAAGGGCTTCGGACCGGGATTCAACGGTCCGTTGCAGTTGGTCGCCGAGGTGCCCGCGGGCACGAGTCAGGAAACGATCGATCGCATCGGCGCCGCCGTCGATGCCGATCCCGACGTCGTGCTGGTGTCCCCCGCCATGCCCGCACCCGGGAACCTCGTTCTCTGGAAGGTCGTGCAACGCGAGTCCCCGCAGGCCGAGGGAACGGCCGACTTGGTGCATCGTCTGCGCGACGACGTTCTTCCGGCCGCCATCGGCGATTCGGGCGTGGTGGTGAACGTCGGCGGATTCACCGCCATTGGTGTGGACCTCAGTGATTACTTCGGTCGACGAGTCTTCCTGTTCGTGGGCGCCGTGCTGCTGTTGTCGTTCCTGTTGTTGATGGCGGTGTTCCGCAGCCTCTTGGTTCCGTTGAAAGCCGTCGTCATGAACCTGTTGTCCATCGGCGCCGCGTACGGAATCGTGGTGGCGATCTTCCAATGGGGATGGGGCGCCGACCTCATCGGAATGGGTGCGCCCGGACCCATCGATCCGTTCATCCCCATGATGCTCTTCGCCATCGTTTTCGGGTTGTCGATGGACTACGAGGTGTTCCTGCTGTCGCGCATGAAGGAAGAGTTCGATCGCACGGGTGACAACGCCACCGCGGTGGCCGATGGACTGGCCGCCACCGCCCGCGTGATCACGGCCGCGGCCCTGATCATGGTCGCCGTTTTCGGAAGTTTCGTGGCCGGCGACGACCGCACCGTGAAACTTTTCGGCATGGGTCTCGCCGTGGCCGTTCTCATCGACGCCACTCTGGTGCGAATGGTGCTCGTACCTGCGACGATGGAACTTCTCGGGGCCCGCAACTGGTGGATACCAAAGTGGCTCGATCGGGTGCTTCCGAAGATCGACGTGGAGGGGCATTCGCACATCGCCGATAAACAGACGGCTTGACAAACCTCTCCGGTCTCTCGTAACGCTTTATATATATGTCCAAGCCCCTCGTCATCGTCGAATCACCCGCCAAGGCCAAGACCATCGCGTCCTTCCTCGGCTCCGAGTACGACGTCCGCGCCTCCGTCGGCCACGTGGCCGACCTCCCGTCCAAGGGATTGGCCGTCGACGTCGACAACCACTTCAAGGCCTACTACGAGCTCACCGAGCGTGGCGCCAAGGTGGTCAAGGAGTTGCGCCAACTGGTGAAGCAGGCCAGCGCCCTCTATCTCGCAACGGACGAGGACCGCGAGGGCGAAGCCATCAGCTGGCATCTCTACGAAAACCTGAAGTCGGCCATCAAGCCGGGCGTCCCCGTGCATCGCGTGGTGTTCCACGAGATCACCAAGACCGCGATCGACCAAGCCTTCGCAACTCCGCGTGAACTGGACTTCGGCCTCATCGACGCGGCCGAAACCCGCCGAATTCTCGATCGCCTGTTCGGATACGAGGTGTCCCCCGTGTTGTGGAGGAAAGTGAACCGCGGACTATCGGCCGGTCGTGTGCAGAGCCCCACCGTGCGCCTCATCGTGGAGCGCGAACGCGAACGCATCGCGTTCGTGACCGCCGGCTACTGGGGGCTGGACCTGGTGTCGGCCACCTCACCGTCGTTCAAGGCCGCGTTGTTGGAACTCGACGGTCGACGCGTGGCCACCGGCAAGGACTTCGACAGCACCGGACGCGTGAAGGACGGTGTGGTGGTTCTGGGCGAGGCCGCGGCGCTGAGCCTGGTGGCCCGCTTGGCCGACGCCCCCGTGACCGTGCGTTCGGTGGAGGACAAGCCGTATCGCTCGTCCCCCAAGGCCCCCTTCATGACCAGCACCCTGCAGCAAGAGGGCGGTCGCAAACTGCGCATGTCGGCCCAGCAGGTGATGCGCACCGCCCAGGGTCTGTACGAGCGGGGATTCATTACATATATGCGCACCGACTCGGTCACCTTGGCCGACGAAGCCCTCGATGCGGTGCGCGGCCAGATTCGATCCGAATTCGGTGCGGACTTCCTGCCCGCCACCGCTCGTCGATACGCGAACAAGGTCAAGAACGCCCAGGAAGCGCACGAAGCCATTCGGCCCACGTTGCCCCTGCGTTCACCGGAGTCGGTGGCCAGCCAGCTGAGCGGTCCCGACCTGGCCCTGTATCGATTGGTGTGGCAGCGCACGTTGGCCTCGCAGATGGTCGACGCCACCGGAGTGACCGTGTCCATTCGCCTCGGAGCCACCGCGGTGGCCGACGCCGCGACGACGGCGAACGATTGCGAGTTCGCGGCCAGCGGAACCACCATCACGTTCCCCGGTCACCGCAAGGCGTACGAGGAGGCCCGTGAGGAGGACGCCACGGATGCCGAGGACGCCGAGGCGTTGTTGCCGGCATTGAAAGTGGGCGACCTCGTTCCGGTGAAGTCGATCGACCCCAACGGACACGAAACCACTCCCCCGGCTCGCTACACCGAGGCCAGCATCGTGAAGAAGCTCGAGGAGTTGGGCATCGGTCGCCCGTCCACGTGGGCCTCGATCATCCAGACCGTGCAGGACCGTGGCTACGTGTGGAAGAAGGGTCAGGCCCTCGTCCCCACATGGACCGCGTTCGCCGTGGTGAATCTGCTCGAGCGTCACTTCGGCACCATCGTCGATTACCAGTTCACCGCCGGCGTTGAAGAGGATCTCGATAAGATCGCCCAGAAGTTGTTGGCCAAGGACGAGTGGCTCCGCGAGTTCTACTTCGGCAACAAGGACGACCTCGGCCTGAAGCGCCTCATCGAAATGAACATCGCCGGCATCGATGCCGCCGAAATCAATTCGTTCACGTTGGGTGCCGACCCCACCACCGGAGAGGTGGTGTCGGTGAAGCCCGGCAAGTACGGGCCGTACGTGAAGCGCGGCGAGGACAATGCCTCCGTTCCCGATTCGCTCACTCCCGACGAACTCACGCTGGAGATGGCCCTGCGTTTGTTGGCCATGCCCAAGAGCGACGAACCCATCGGTGAACTCGATGGTCTCCCGGTGTTCGCGAAGAACGGACGCTTCGGTCCGTACGTGCAGTGGGGAACCATGGACCAGCCGCCGCTCGGCATGGAGAAGCCGAAGATGGTGAGCCTGTTCAAGACGATGGTTTTGGACCGCATCACCATGCACGACGCCGAACAACTGCTCACGTTGCCCCGCACGTTGGGCGTCGATCCCGCCGATGGCGAGACCATCACCGCGCAGAACGGCAAGTTCGGTCCGTACCTGCAGAAGGTCAAGGACTACCGCACCATCGACAACGAAGAACGTTTGCTCACCATCACGCTGGACGAGGCGTTGGCCATCTACGCGTTGCCCAAGATCTTTCGCCGCGGGCGCGCGGCGTCGCCCAACAGCGGACCGTTGAGAGAGTTCGGCACCGATCCCGTGAGCGGACGTCCGGTGGTGGCCAAGGACGGCAAGTTCGGCATCTACATCACCGACGGCGAGGTGAACGCGTCGTTGGGCAAGGGCGACCGCCTGGAGGACATGCTCGCCGAGCGCGCCTACGAGTTGTTGGTGTTGCGTCGTGAGGCCATGATCGAAAAGGGCCAGGTGCCCGGCGCCAAGTCACCGCGCCGCGGAGCCCCGAAGAAAGCCGCCGCCCCAAAAAAAGCCGCCGCGAAGAAGGTGACCGCCCCCGCGAAACCCGCGAAGGCGAAAGCGGCGGCGAAGAAGGCGACACCCAAGAAGGCCACCCCCGCCAAGAAGGCACCGGCGAAGAAGAAGTCGTGACTTCCGCCTTCTACATCGCATTCGAGGGCATCGAAGGTTGTGGAAAGTCCACGCAGTCGCGTTCGTTGGTGGAGTCGTTGCGCGCCGACGGCCTGACCGTCACCGCCACGCGCGAAACCGGAGGAACCGACATCGGCCTGCGTATCCGTGACGTGCTGCACGACACGGCGAACACACACCTGGACCCGGTGGCCGAGGCACTGTTGATCGCCGGTGATCGGGCTCAACACCGCGCCGAAGTGTTGGCGCCGGCGTTGGCTCGGGGCGAACACGTGGTGAGTGATCGCAGCGTGTACAGCACGCTCGCCTATCAGGGATACGGACGGCAGTTGCCTCTGTCCACCGTGCGCGCGGTGAACGACTGGGCCCTCGACTCGCGTTGGCCCGATCTGGTGGTGTTGCTCGACGTTCCGCACGACCACGCCATGTCGCGCCTGGCCCATCGCGACCTCGATCGCTTCGAGCGCGAGAACGACGACTTCTTCCGTCGCGTGCGCGACGGCTTTCACCACATGGGCTCCGAGGACCCGTCGCGTTGGTGCGTGATCGACGGAACCGGTGACCCCGCCAGCATCGCGAATGTCGTTCGCGACGCCGTGCGCGAGCGACTGGGCATCTGACATGTCCGCTTCGGTGTACGACGTGGTCATCGGTCAGGAGAGAGCGGTCTCCACCTTGCGCGCGTTGGCCGAATCTCCGGCCCACGCGTATCTGTTCGTCGGACCCGCGGGTTGTGGCAAGGATCTGGCGGCTCGGGCCTTCGCCAGCGTGAAGTTGCAACACGACGAAGATCCCGAATCTCGGGTGGCTCGGTTGGTGATGCGAGGCGAGCACGTGGACGTGCACGAAGTCGTTCGCGAGGGCGCGTCGATCTCCATCGAACAAGCGCGCGAGGACATCATCGCCGTCGCGGGTCTTTCGGCCGTGGAGAGCCCCCGTCGGGTGACCATCGTTCACGAATTCCACTTGCTCGCGCCAGCGGCCACCGCGTCACTGCTCAAGACGCTCGAAGAGCCCGACGCCCAGAACGTGATCATCCTGTTGGCCGACGAAATGCCGGCGCATCTGGTCACCATCGAGTCGCGTTGCGTGCGCGTGGACTTCTCGGCGTTGCCCGATCGGTTGGTGATCGACACGTTGCTGAGCGAGGGCGTGATGCCCGCGGTGGCCGAGTCCGTGGCCGGCATGGTGGCCGGCGATCTGGCCCGCGCGCGCATTCTGGCCGACGATCACCAGCTGGCCGATCGCATGCGTCTGTTCGCCGAGGTGCCCAATCGGGTGGATGGCAACGGGGCCACCGCACTGGAGCTGACCGCCGAGATTCTGGCGGCCATTCAAGACGCACTGGCGCCGTACAAGCTGGCGCACGAACGCGAGTTGGAAGCCCTCGATGAACGCGAACGCACGCTCGGTGTGCGTGGATCGGGACGCGCCAAGATCACCACCCGCCACAAGCGCGAGCTTCGCCGAGCCGAGACCGACGAGATCCGCTCGGGTCTGCGCATCATCTCGCGTTTGTACAGCGACGCGTTGCGCGACGCCACGGACAAGACCGCCCACCACCAGATGGACGGCTACATCCAAGCCGTGGCCCGCATCCGCGACGCCAACATCGCCCTGGGCCTGAACGCCAACGAGACGCTGCTGTTGCAGAACCTGTTCCTGTCGTTGCCCGCCATCCACGACTGATTTCGACCGGGCACCTCCGGCCCGAGGATGGTCGGACCGGCCGTTCGCCGGTAGCCTGCCTGTTCGCCCGCCCGGGTAGCTCAGTCGGCAGAGCAACGCACTCGTAATGCGTAGGTCAGGGGTTCGATTCCCCTCTCGGGCTCCACTCCCCTTGGTGTTTCTGGTGGCAGGAAACGACCGAATCCCGCTCTTTCATGCCACCAGAATCACCACTGTTACGGTGACCGTGTGTCGTCGTCCGTGTCGTCGCCTGTGTCAGCGCCTGTGTCGTCGAACGTCAGTGTGGTGATTCCCACGAAGTCGAACGTGGCAGGTCTCATGGGCGTGTTGGGTGACGTGCTGGTCGACCACAGCGTGCGACACATCTGCGTGGTGATCGACGGCGACGATGCCAACCGCAACGTGCCCGCGCTTCCCGTCGCCGTGAGCCGGGTGGTGGTGCCCGTGGGGAGCGGCATCCAACACATGTGGAATCGGGGAATGGCGACGGCCACGACCGACACGCACATCGTGTTCCTCAACGACGACGTGCGGCTGGACCGCGACTGTCTCGGATCATTGGCTCGATCGCTCGACGCCGACCCGACGATCGGGTTGATCTGCCCGAACTACTCGAACGTGACCATGCCCGCCGACCGTGAGGTGTTCGACACCTGTCGATCACGCTACGACGGCACCGGTGGCATGGCGGGCTTCGCCATGATGTTGCACCGCGATCTCGTGCGATCGTGGACCTTCGACGAGAACCTGCGCTGGTGGTACGGCGACGACGACATCGTCCGTTGGATCACCCGCACCATGAAACGTCGCGCGGTGATCTCGGCTTCGGCCCGTTGTCACCATCTCGACAGCGTCACCATCAACACGGATCCGCCGTCGGACTTCGGGCGCTTGGTCGAGCAGGATCGGATGTACTTCGAAACCAAGTGGAAGGGCGACAACGAATCACCGTCCTAATGTGAAGGAATCGACGACAACGATTCGCGTCCCGGAACTCCCATGTTGGTGGGCATCGTTGCGGCCACGGCCGCGTTGCTGTTCGTGTTGATTCGTCTGTGGTCGGTGGGCGATGGCGACTTCGGAAGTTTCGTTGGTGCCGGCGATCTCTTGAGTTCGAGGTCGTCGCTCCCGCTCGAGAGCGGCGCCGGCTACGACGGTCAGTTCTATTACCGAATGGCTTCGTCGCCACTCGACTTCGATGCCACGTCCCACGGTGTCACTCTCGACAGCGAAGTGCGCCTGCAGCGCATCGGATACCCCGCGATCACTTGGCTGATCACCTTGGGAGCAACCATCCCCGTGACGTTCGGGTTGGTGGCGGTGAACGTGATCGGAATGGGACTGGTCGCCGGTATCGGCGCGGAGCTGGCTCGTCGCCATCGACGAAACCCATGGTGGGGCTTGGCGTTGGCCTCGTACTACGGCTTCGCTTTCACCATCGCCAAGGACCTCACCGAGATCACCGAGGTCACCTTCCTACTTCTGGCCTTACTCGCGGCACATCATCGACGATGGATCCCGGCGGCGTTGGCGCTGTCGGTGATGGTGCTGACGCGCGAGTCCGCCATGTTCGTCGTTCCGGCTCTCGCGGTGTGGCGACTCTCGATGATCGTGCGCCGAAGGACCAAGCCATCGATCATCGATCTCTCGTGGGTACTGCCGCCGATCGTGTTCGGAGTCTGGCAACTGGTGGTGCGCGAAGGCACGGGACGATTCCCACTCACGGCTCCGTACCGCCACAGTTCGTTCAACGTTCCGGGTTGGCCTCTCCTCAACCAACTGGGCGACGTCTTTGGCGACTGGTCCGTGACGGGCATCGCGCACATGGCAGAGGTGATCGTGTTGCTCGCGGTGATGGCGTACGGAGCCAGCACGTTGCGCGACGAACGTGTCGATCCGTTCGTGCGCGTCCTGTTCGTCGGTCTCGGACTGGCCTGTCTCTCGCTCGACGTGTTGGACGGAGTCTGGACCATCCGCAGTTTGCGCATGTTCTCCGACGTCTTCGTCATTGCGATGCTCATGCTGATCGTGACCCGGAAACGAATGACGGCGCCCCTCGTGGCCACCGGAGCCGTGTCGCTGGCCACCTACGGTTGGTTCGTCGTCAATCTCTGAACGGCTGATTCAGTCGACGGGCCGCCCCTGAAAATCACCGATCAGCGAAACCTGAACGTTCTTCCCCACCGAACGTTCGGCCATCAGCGCCAACTTGGTTCGGTAGTACTCGTCACGAAGATCGCCCTCGGAAAGAGCGTTGTACGTGGGGTACAGCGCGCGTCGATCTCGTTTGGTTCGGTTCGGTCCGCTGCGATGAGGCGTGCGCGAATGGAACCACAGCGTTTGTCCCGACCGAACCGGAGCCGAAGTCCACACGAGGGAAGTCACCACGGAATCCTCGATGCAGCCGACCTCGTTCATCGGCAACACGCGATCGAAGCATTCGCCCACCACTTCCAGGCACCCGTTCTCGGCGTCGGCGTCATCGACGGCGATCATGCAGGAAATGTGGGCGTCGATGAACGGATAGGCCGGAGCATCTTGATGCGGTGCGTACCCCGCTCCGCCCGCCAACTTGTAGTTGATCTTCTCCTTGTACAAACGGGCTTCCTCGCCCAGAAGAATGGCCGCCATCTCCATGACCGATCCTTCCGTGAGCAGACTCCTCAACCCGGCATGAAACGGCGTGAAGTTCTCGGTGCGACACAACTTCGGTCCATCGTCGGTGAGTTCCCGGTAGTGCAACCAGCGGTCGTCGGTGGCCGGCCACGAAGCGACATCATCGACCCACGCCCGCAATCGCTCGACTTCCGACGTGTCGAGGGTGTCGACCAACACCCAACCGTGTCGATCGAAGAACGTTTTCGCCGTCGGATCACCTGCGGCGAACGATGCGATCATCGACGGGTGCCCAAGGAATAAACGGCGTCGATCCATCTTTCGAGTCCGGGAACGATCGCATGAGGATCCTTGGCGCCATCGTCGGCCACGCGTAGCGAGACCATCGCGCGCCAATTCGGATCGCTCTCGAACTCGCGAATCTCCTCCGGCGTGAGATCTCCCCCTTGCGCCTCGAGCGTCATGATGCTGTCCGCGGACAACAGTGCTCGATATTCGGGGCGGGTGGACACCAGGTAACGCTTCGCCGGAACGTGTCCCTCGATCAGCGCGGCCACGCGCTCACCGAGAACCTCGCGAACCGCCTCGGCCCCCATGGTGGCGTGACGGGGTTGTCCGGGACCGTCCCACGGATGCGCGAGATCATGAACGAGCCCGGCAACCTGCAACTCGAGATCGTCCGGATCCGAGATGGCCAACAACGCCGCGCACTGCAAGCCATGTTGAAGTTCGAAGAAACCTGGCGCTTCCGCCGACTCGGTGGTTTCGAGCGATCTCAGGTGATCGATGACTTCCGACGTGTTGGTGAAGATCTTCATGACAATGGTCCCGAGGGGAACTTACTAGCGTTTCGTATCGTCCACCGTGTGACGATTCGAGAATCGGTTCGTCACATCCTGAGACATCGGAGATCAAACATGAAACGACATCTCGCGACAACCATCATCGCCTTCGGACTGACGGCCGGATTGCTCACATCCTGTGGGAGCGACGACGAGTCCCCCACCACCGAGGCGCCGGTTACCGAAGCCCCCGTGTCCGAAGCGCCCACATCGACGACGTCCATGGGTGGCGGGGCCCAAGTGGCGAACCCGGCATCGGAGTACTGCGTCGCTCAGGGCGGCGAGGTGGAGATCGTCGACGAGGACGGTGGCCAAGTGGGCTACTGCAATCTTCCCGATGGAACGCGCATCGAGGAGTGGGAGTACTTCAATCAGTCGAACGGCTGATCATTGGCGGTCGTCGAACACCACCGACGGCAACCACTGCTCCAACCGAGCGAACATGAGGTCGGCACTTCGCGCCAACAGGTGACCGTCCCCCTCGCACACCACGACCTCACCGCCACCGGCGATGGCGGCCACCACCTCACTGCTCTGCATCGGCAGAATCTCGTCCATGTCGCCATGGAACAAGAGCAACGGCCGACCGCGCAATCCACCCGCGACTTCGCATCCGGCCGACTGCGTGGCGAAGGTGACGACACCAGACACTTCGTCCATCACCACTCCCACACGCACCGCCACCGCACCGCCGAACGAGTGTCCCATCACGACCACGCGTTGAGCTCCGGCGTCGGCGGCCATCTGCACGGCCGAGGCCACGTCGAGGCAACACGAATCCATGTCGTTGGGCTTGCGATAGTCGACCCGTAGCACCGGGACACCTCGCGAGGACCAAACGTCCCCGAGTCGCTGATACAGACCGTCGGCCGGACCGAGCAGACCACCCATCGCTCCACCGCAGGCGACGATGGCCGCCGGTCGAACGTCGAGGCCGCGCGCCGGCACGTGCCACAGAACGGTCACCAAACCCCGCATGGTGAAGAGCTCGACGTGCCGCAACGTCGGCGTGATCATGGCGCTTTGCGACGCCAACACGCCCAGGGCGTGAAGAGGTGGCTCCATCGGTTGTACCCTACAAGAGCGATGTCGACCCCCCGTCCCATCAACTTCGATGCCCTCGACCCCGCGCACCGTGAGATCGCGGTGCGAGTCGGTCGTGCGTGGCGTGATCTTCGTCGTGGTGCCTCCACGAGTCGATTGATCGACTACCTCTTCGGGTCCGGCGAGGACGCTCTGGAAGTGGGTCAGATGGACACCCTCGATCTTCTCGTGCAGCAACCGTTCTGGCGCATGGGTGATCTGGCCGACGCGTTGCGCGTGGACCCATCCACCGCCACCCGTGCCGTGCAACGTCTCGAGCGTTTCGGATTGGCGTCGCGTTGCAACAGTCCGTCGGACAAGCGCGTGGTCATGGTGTCCATCACCGACGACGGGCGAGCGCGTCACACCGAGGCGGCGCATCGTCGTCAGGAAGTGATCACGCACATGTTGGGTGTGTTCGATCGCGACGAGTTCGAGCAACTCGCCTCGTACATGGAACGTTTCGTGGGAGCACTCGACGACTTCGTCGCCGAGGTCGGTGAGTCCGCGAAGAAGAACTGACCATGGCCGACAAAGCCCTCTTCGCCGAGGAGGCTCTTCGGTACGCGCCTCAGTTGTTGAGCACCGCTTTGCGCATGACCCTCAATCGGTCCGACGCCGAGGATCTGGTGCAGGAAACCATGCTGAAGGCGTACCGCTCCTACGACTCCTTCCAGCCCGGAACGAACCTGCGGGCCTGGCTGTTTCGCATCCTCACCAACAACTACATCAACGGCTACAACGCGAAGAAGGTGCGGCCCCAAGAGAGCGAGCTAGGTGACCTCGAGGATCTGTACCTGTACCGACATCTTCCGCAACTGGCCAACAAAGCCACCGGCGCCAGCGCCGAGGACGAGGTGCTGGCGCTCTTCACCGACGACGAGGTCAAGTCCGCGCTCGAACATCTGCCCGAACAGTTTCTGCTTCCCGTTCTGCTGGCCGACATTCAGGACTTCTCGTACCAAGAGATCGCCGACATGCTCGATGTGCCCATCGGCACGGTGATGTCACGTATCCATCGGGGTCGCAAGGCCCTGCAGAAGTCGCTGGTCGACTTCGCCCGAGACCGGGGGCTGATCACGAGCCATGGCTGATTGCAACGACACCATCGCGCAGCTGTACGCCTATCTGGACCGTTTTCTCGACGACGAACTGCGCCTCGAGATCGACGAGCACCTTCGGGTCTGCCCCGACTGTCAGGGTCGGCTGGAGTTCGAGCACACCTTGAAGCTCACCATCCGCGAGCGGTCCCGAGAGGAGCCCGTGGACGAGGAATTGCGTCAGCGTTTGATGGACTGTTTCGAAATCGACCTCGACGACGAGTAGGCTGACCGCATGCTCGCAGCGAACGTTTGGCACTGGTGGATCGGCGTCGTTCTCACGGTCGTCGGCGTGGCCACGGTCGCGGCCATGGGCGCCGGCTACATCAAGCAGGTCTCGGCCACCCGGTATCCGGGCAAGCGCCAGCGCCGCGGCCACGACGAAGGCTGAGCCATCCCCGCTTCGGGGTGCGACGTGACCTGGCGTCAGTCCCCCGTCATCATCGAGAGTCTTTCTCGTTGTCGTTTTCCCTCGTCCGACCGCGTCACGTGCGCGGTGTCCGGAGGTGCGGACTCGCTGGCGTTGCTGGCATTGGCTGCCGCGAGCGGCCGACAAGTGACGGCCTTCCACGTCGACCATGGGTTGCGCCCGGGATCGCACCGTGAAGCCGAGCTCGTGCGTGACGCCGCCGCACTGGTGGGAGCGCGATTCGATGCCCGAACGGTGAACGTCGCGCCGGGCCCGAACGTGGAGGCCCGAGCCCGAGCCGCGCGATACGCGGCCCTTCCCGACGATGTGCTCACCGGCCACACCGCCGACGATCAGGCCGAAACAGTGTTGGTGAATCTGCTGCGCGGTGCCGGCATCGACGGATTGAGTGGCATGCGCGAGTTCGGTGGACCGAGCGGTTCGGTCGGACATCCGCTGTTGGCTTTGCGTCGTCATGACACCGAGGCCGTGTGCGCCGTTCTGGGCTGGACCCCGTTCCATGATCCGAGCAACGACGACGAGAGCCTGTTGCGCAACCGCATTCGGCATTCGGTCCTGCCCCTTCTCCACGAGGTGGCGGGCCGCGATCTGGCCCCGATCCTGGCGCGCCAGGCCGCTCTTTTGGCCGACGACGCCGACTTCCTCGACGAAATGGCGCGCGCCATCGACCCCACCGACGCCAAGGCGTTGTCGGCGGCCCCGGTTGCTCTGGCCCGCCGAGCGGTGCGCCATTGGTTGGCCGAGATGCACCCACCCGATGCCGCCAGCGTGGAACGGGTGCTGGCCGTGGCCCGGGGGGAAGCCGTGGCCTGCGAACTGCCGGGGGGCGCTCGGGTCCAGCGGACAAATCAGCGCATCTCGATCACCCCCACCCCTGAACAGGGCTAATGTTCGGGCGTGCCGCCGAAGCTACGAGGAAAGTGGGCGCTGGGGATCACCCCCCGGAACTTCACCTGGATCCTGAAAGACCGTCTTGCCGTCTGTGAACGGCCGGGCGGGTACGGCGACAACCATCGGCGGGTTCGCCGCCAGGAAGAGATCATCTGGATCCGCGAGAACCATTTCGGTTGCGTGATCAGCATCATCTCGGCCCCCCACAACCTGCACAATTACGACGAACTGGGCGTCATCCACCAGCATCGCCCCTTCGACCCCGACAACGTGGACGAATGGGCCAAGGGCCTGTTCATGGAACTGCGACGCCTGCTCACCAGCAACGTCAAGGTGATCGTGCACGGTGACGAGGTGGGTGACCGCATCATGGGCGCCATGGCCGCCTTCGCCCGCTGGCACGGCCTGGTCGAGGACCCCACCGAAGCCATCGCCATCGGTGAACGCCTGGCCGGCCACCAACTGGATCCGGCCGCCCGCGCCCTGATTCTGCGGGCCCACGAACTGCGCTGAGCGATGAGTGACAGCAAGGGCCGGCGTGTGCTGGTGACCGGCATGGGTGGCCAATTGGGGTCGCTCGTGGCGGCCGAGTTGGAGAAGGAATCCTGGGTCGGCCGGATCGTCGGCATCGACGCCGACCCGCCGCGGCGTCGTCTGTCCCGCTCGTCGTTCCATCTGATCGAGCCGAGCGACGCCGCTCGAACCCGAGCGGTGATCGAGGACCTCGACCCGCACGTGCTCATTCATCTCGCGGTGTGGGAACCCGACGCCCGCGTGAGCCCCACGTTGGCCGAACGCCACACGCGCGAGGCGGCGCATTCGATCTTTTCCGCCGCCCGCGAATGCCCGTCGCTGCAACACGTCGTGCTCCGTTCGGGCATCGAGGTGTACGGCCGCGGAGGGCACCGCCCCGACGTTCCCGACGAGACCGCACCCACGGCACCCACCTCGCAATACGGGCGCATGTTGGTGCAAGTCGAGCGTTCGGCTGGTGACGCGTTCAGCACCACCAACGCCGACGTCACCGCGTTGCGTCTGGCTCCGGTCATCGGACCACACATTCCCAGCCCCCTCGGTCGGCTGCTGCGTTTGCCTTTCGTCCCGTTCAATCTGTTGAAGCCACCGATGTTCACCGTTCTGCACGAAGCCGATGCCGCGCGCGCCTTCGTCCTGGCATCCCAACGAACCATCGGACAACCGATCAACGTGGTGGGCGACGGTGAGATCAGCGGGTTCGCGGCCGTGCGACGCAGCCGACACATACCCCTGCCGTTGTTCGGCCCGGAGTGGACCGTCACTCGTCGCATCGCGCATCTGTTCGGCGCACCCGTTCCCGAACACGTGATGGAGGTTCTGCACAATGGGCGTCGCGCCACCAGCGGTCGGTGCGAAAGCTTCTTGGGATGGCGACCCGAGATCGCCACGAACGACGTGATCGATTCGCTGTTCTCTTGGGAAGGCGTCGTTCGCGTGCCACCGAAGCAAGCATGGGAGCAAGCCTCATGAGTTGGGCCACCGCCAACGATGGCGCGCGACTGCACTACGAGGTGATCGGCCGTCGCAGTGCGCCACCGGTGTTGATGATCCAAGGGCTCGGTGCCGACAAGCATTTGTGGGACCTGCAGCGTTTCGTGTTGGCCACGCGCTATCGAGTCATCGCCCACGACAATCGCGGTGCCGGCCGCAGCGACAAACCATTCGGTCCGTACTCGTTGCCACAGATGGCCGACGACGCCATGGCCGTGCTCGACCACGCGGGCATCGACAATGCTCACGTGGTGGGGGCGTCGATGGGCGGAGCAATTTCGCAACTGGTCGGCATCCTTCATCCGCAACGCGTTCGTTCGTTGTCGTTGGTGTGCACGTCGTGCAGCAATCATCAGTGGCGACGTGATCTGTTGTCGTCGTGGGGCGACCTGGCCTTGGAAAAGGGCATGTCGGAGATGACGATGCAGGCCGCTCGTTGGGTGATCGGTCCGCGATCGTTGCGACGAATGTGGCCGGCATTCAGTTGGCTCGGACCGGTGGCCACGTCGCGCGAGGCGCACGGATTCCACGCGCAGGTGCAAGCGATCCTGGACGCCGACGACAGCCTCAGCACGATGCTGGATCGGATCACCGTCCCCACCGCGGTGATCGTGGGCAATCAGGACATCCTCACGCCACGGGGCGACAGCGAGGAATTGGCCGATCGCATTCCCACCGCCGAACTCACGGTGTTGTCCGGAGCGGCCCATGGATTGATGATCGAACACGCCACCACGTTCAATCGCGTCCTCGGTGACTTTCTCTCGCGCGCCGAATTGGCGTGGAAGGCCCAGCAGAAGCGCGTCGAGGGCGTGCGTCATTTGCGCGCGGTACCGAACGCATCATGACCACGCGACGGGCCATCGTTGTCGGCGCCGGCCTGAGTGGCCTGATGGCCGCTCGCACCTTGGTCGATCGCGGGTGGCACGTCACCGTGCTCGACAAGGGTCGAGGGGTGGGCGGTCGCATGGCCACCCGACGTATCACCGCACCCGACGGTCGCACCGCGATCCTGGACCACGGCGCGCAGTTCTTCACCGTGCGCGACGCGCGATTCGCCACGTTGGTGAACGAGTGGTCGAGCGCCGGAGTGGTGCGCGAATGGTGCCGAGGTTTCGACGGCGACGATGGTCATCCGCGATACGTCGCCACGAACGGCATGACCGCGTTGACCAAACATCTCGCCACCGGCATGGACGTTCTCACCTCGAAGCTGGTGTTCGCGGTGAAGCCCGGCATCGAAACCCGTTGGACGGTGGTCATCGACGACGGCTCGGAAATCGATGCCGATGCCGTGGTGATGACCTGTCCTCTTCCGCAGTCGTACTCGCTCACCGTCACCGCGGGCGTGGAGTTGCCGAGCGAATTGCTGCTCACGGATTACGACCGCACGATCGGATTGCTCGCCGTGCTCGACGGGCCGACGAACATCGCGGCACCGGGCGGTCTTCAGAATCCGGACTCGGTGTTCTCGTGGATCGGCGACAACGCGGCCAAGGGGATCTCACCGGTCCCGGCCGTCACATTTCACGCCAACCCCGAATGGAGCGCGGCCCATTGGGACGACGATGCCGACACCGGATCGGCATTGCTCACGGCCGCCGCGGCCGCGTATATCGGCGACGCCACCATCGTGGCCAGCGAGTACAAGAAGTGGCGATTCGCGACCCCGAAGAGGTTGTGGCCCGAACCGTGCTTCGCCACCGCCGATGACACGTTGGTGTTCGCCGGTGATGCGTTCGCCGGGCCCAAGGTGGAAGGCGCGGTGCTCAGCGGCATGGCCGCCGGTGTGGTCGTCGCGGGCGGATGACGCTCGCTATCTCTGGCGGAAGAGGTGGGATTTGAACCCACGGACGCTTGCACGTCGCACGCTTTCGAGGCGTGTCCCTTAGGCCGCTCGGGCACCCTTCCGCTGATCGAGGTTATCGGCGAGAGGCGAAGAACTGCTCGAGCAATGCGGCGGATTCGGCGGCCAGGACCCCGTGCGTGACCGGCGGATTGTGGTTCAGGCGGGGGTCGGCGCACACGTTGTAGAGGCTGGCCGTGGCCCCTCCCTTGAGGTCGGCGGCGCCGTACACCAGATGACCGATGCGGGCGTTCAGAACCGCCCCCGCGCACATGACGCACGGTTCGAGGGTCACCACCAGGGTGCAGTCGTCGAGGCGCCAGCGCCCCAAGGCCTCGGCGGCGTCGCGCAGAGCCAGCACCTCGGCGTGGGCGGTGGGGTCCTGATGGTTCTCGCGCTCGTTGTGCCGCGCGGCGATGATGCGCCCTTCGTGCAACACGACGGCACCCACGGGTACGTCGTCGTGGTTCAAGGCGTCGCGTGCCTGCTGCAACGCGGACCGCATCGCCTCGATGAGATCCTCGCTCACCTGTGCCATGGCGGAAGGGGTGGGATTCGAACCCACGGAGGCTTGCACCTCACACGCTTTCCAAGCGTGCCGATTCGGCCGCTCTCGCACCCTTCCAAAGTGTTGTGTGTACCTGCTATGTGTTGCGCCCCGAACAGACTCCTGCCGGATGTGGTGACGGCCAGGCGATCTGCGGCACACGAGCGAATCCGCTGAAGGCTGCTACCTTCCGGTCCTGACCTGATTCACGGGAACCCGTTGCACAGGACCCGACCGTCACCACACCCGGCAGGCGCCGAATGGAGCACCGTCAGACTACCTGCCTCGCGAGCGAGCCAGACCAGCGGCCTTCTCCGCCAGCCGAGGCGCGCCGAGATCGGCACAGAACTCCGCGAAATCGGGCGTGGGACCGTCCCATCGCCACTCGGCCACCTTGCCCACCGGCACCGTGTCCACGGTGGTGGCGATGCGCCGGAACAACAGTGCCAAGTCACGGTTTTCGCTGAGGGACGCGGCCAGCTTCGGGGCGCCACGCAGACCGGGAACGTCCCACTGACCCGCCGCTTCGGGGATGTCCTCGATGCGCCCGTAGCGGGCCAGCACCGTGGCGGCGGATTTCGCGCCCCAACCGGCCAAGCCCGGAAATCCGTCGGCGGTGTCGCCCACCAGTCCGAGATAGTCGGCGATGCTCGACGGCGGAACGCCGAACTTCGCGATGACCGCGGCCTCGTTCACCAGACCGTCCTCGCCCTTGGACATCTTGCGACGGTCGATCTGCACCACTCGATCGCCCACCACGCACTGACCGAGATCCTTGTCGGGGCTGAGAATCTGCACCTGCGTGACTTTTGGATCAGCCGAAGCCACGGCGGCGGCCGACGCCAACGCATCGTCGGCTTCGTATTCCTCCATCGCCCACACGGTGACACCCATCGATCGCAAGGCTTCCTCGACGATGGGGATCTGGGTGAGGATCTCGGGCTCCATGCCCTCGGAGGTCTTGTAGCCGTGCCACAAGTCGTTGCGAAAACTCTCGATGACGTGGTCGGTGGCGACTCCGATGTGAGTGGCGCCCTCTTGCAGCAGTTGCAACGTGGAATTCAACACTCCGATGGTGGCGGCGTTCGGGGCCGGAGCGGACGAACGTACCGCTTGTCCGTAGTGCTGGCGGTACAGCTCGTAGGTGCCGTCCACCAGATGGACGATCATCGATGCACTCCGAATTCACTCATCGTTCGTGAGCGTAGTGCCGGGGCGACATCCGCCGAACCCGTGTTGGGGTAACAATGGGTCGATGAACGACGTGCACGGCCCGCATTTGATGCCGTTGTTGCGTGGCTGGTTGCACCTGGTGTCGTTCCCCATCATGTTGGTGATGGGCGCGGTGTTGACGCTTCTGGTCGATCTGCCGTTCAGTCCGAGGTTGAGCATCGTCATCTACGTGTTGGGCACCGCGACCATGTTCGGTGTGTCGGCCCTGTATCACCGCGTGCGGTGGCGTCCGAAAGCCAAACGATTGATGCAACGTTTCGATCACTCGGCGATCTTTCTCGCCATCGCCGGTGGCTACACGCCCGTGGCCGTGTTGTGCCTGGCCGGATGGGCGCAATGGGTGGTGGTCGGAGGCGTGTGGTTCGGCGCGGTGTTGGGCATCGTGTTGCACTGGCTGCCGCGTGTGCCCTCGTTCTGGCACGGCGCCAGCTACATGATCGTCAGTTGGGCCGCCATCGTGACGGTGCCGGCGTTGTGGCGCGGACTCGGACCGGTGGGCTTCGGTCTGATCCTCGGTGGTGGGGTGTGTTACACGTTGGGTGCCATCGCATTGGCCACGCAACGACCGAACCCATGGCCGCGCGTCTTCGGATTCCACGAGATCTTCCACGCCTTCACGGTGGTGGCCGCCGGGTTGCAGTTCGCCGCCATCGCCGGGGTCGTTGCTCCGCGCCTCGCCGCCTGAACTCATTCGTCAAGGGTCCGTCAAGACCGCTCGGTACGAATTCAGGTTGGGGTGATCAGGGCCGATAGCCCTGCGTGTTTCAACGGACCGCACCCAAGACAGTCACCGAGTCCGCTCCGGTCCTGGCCGCCGAGCCGGTGTTGGCCGACTTCACCAGTCCCCCGGCCAGCGACGACGACGCCCCCATCGTCCATCTGGTCACCAACATCGTGGGCCAAGGTCTGCGCGACCGCGCGTCCGACATTCACGTCGAACCCCTGAACGACATCCTGCGCATCCGCTACCGCATCGATGGCAACCTCGTGGAGGCGCAGCGGCTGCCTCTGGCCATGCATCTCAGTTTGGTGAGCCGTCTGAAGATCATGGCGGGAATGAACATCGTCGAACGTCGACGACCACAGGACGGCCAATTCTCCACGGTGGTGGACGGACGCGAGGTGGACGTCCGAGTGGCCACCGTCGCCACCGTCTTCGGCGAGAAGCTGGTGATGCGACTCCTCGACAAGCGACGGTCGATGATCGGCCTCGGCGAGTTGGGCATGCCGCGCGACACGCACGAGGCGTTCTCGCAGATGATTCGTTCCCCGTTCGGCATGGTCATCTGCGCCGGACCCACGGGTGCCGGCAAAACCACCACGCTGTACGCGTCGCTCTTGGAGATCAACAACTCCGGCAAGAACGTCACCACCATCGAGGATCCGGTGGAGTACGTGTTCCCGGGAATCAATCAGGTCCAAACCAACGAGCAAGCGGGCTTGACCTTCGCCACCGGACTGCGGGCCCTGTTGCGCCAGGACCCCGACGTGATTCTGGTGGGGGAAATCCGCGACCCCGACACCGCTCGCATCGCGGTGCAGTCGGCGCTGACCGGTCACTTCGTGTTGTCATCGCTTCATGGCACCGACGCCTCGGCGGCCCTGCACCGTTTGCTGGACATGGGCATCGAAGCTTTTCTCATCGCGTCGTCGGTGATGGGAATCATCGGACAACGACTTCTACGTCGCATTTGTGATTCGTGCAAGACGTCCTATGCGCCCGATGCCGAAGAGTTGGCTCTGTTCCATCGTCACTTGCCCGACAACTCCAAGGAACTCTTCTTCCATGGCACCGGTTGCGACGACTGCTCGCAGACCGGATACCGCGATCGCATCGGTGTGTACGAGTTGCTTCGCATCTCACCGCGCATTCGCCAACTACTGGTCGACCATGCCACCACCGAGCAAGTGCGCGACGCGGCCATCGAGGAAGGCATGCGACCAATGATCGTGGAGGCCATGAATCTGGTGGACGACGACGTGACCACCGTGGCCGAAGTGATCCGAACTCTCTACGTCGCCTGATCGGACGAAACATGCCCCGCTTCGCTTACACCGCCATCGACAACAGTGGATCACTGGTGGAAGGAGTCTCGAAAGCCGAGACCATCGCCTCCGCTCGTGCCTCTTTGCTGGCACAGAACCTCTACCCCACCAAACTCGCCGAGAAGCGCGGGCTTCTGCAGTTCGAGATCACCAAGGAGAAGGTGAAGAAGAAAGAACTGATGCACTTCACCCGCCAACTGGCGGTGTTCGTGCGGGCGGGCATCCCCATCACCTCGGCGCTCGAGACCATCGGAGACGAGACCCAGGACACCGCGCTACGACGAGCGATCACCGCCATGGTGGAGGAACTGCGCAACGGTGGCACTCTCTCGGCCGCCGCGGCGAAGCACTCGCAGGTGTTCCCCAACTACTACGTCGGAATCCTGCAGAGCGCCGAACTGACCGGACGTCTGGACGAGACGCTCGACAGCTTGGCCGCGTATCTGAACCGCGAGATCGAGACCCGCGCCAAGGTGGTGAACGCTCTGTCGTATCCGGCGGTGGTGATGGTGATGGCCGTGGTGACCGTGATCATCCTGGCCGGCTACGTGTTGCCGAAGTTCAAGCCACTCTTCACCGAGTTGAACGCCGATCTGCCACTACCCACGCGCATGCTGCTGGGCGTCGCTTCGCTCTTTTCCACGTACGTGTACATCCCCGGTCTCGTCATCATGATGGTGGTCGGAGCCGTCGTCTGGATGATGAAGTCGGTGAAGGGTCGCCGAGTGAAGGATCGACTGGTCCTGCGCATACCGGTGATCAAGGGAATCATCGAATACGCCATCCTCGAGCGCTTCTGTCGCATCCTCGGCGCGATGGTACGCGCCGGTGTCCCCTTGCCCGACGGCATGCAGACCACCACCGAAGCCACCTCGAACGCGGTGTATCGCGAGCGTCTCACCGTGGCCCGCGAGGAGATGATGAAAGGCGCGGGTTTCTCCGCGCCGTTGGCCGCCACCGAGCTGTTCCCCGGCGCCGCCAAGCAGATGTTCAAGGTGGGCGAGGAAACCGGAACCCTCGACGAGCAGTTGGCGGCCGCGAGCGAGTACTTCGACACCGAATTGGAGGTGCGCATCAAGCGCTTCACCACCATGTTCGAGCCGTTGATGATCATCGGCGTGGGATTGATGGTGGGCTTCGTCGCCGTCGCACTGGTGTCGGCGATGTACGGAGTGCTCGGTGGCGTGAAGGACGGCGCGTGATGTCAGCGCGCCATCACGGCGTCGACGAAGGCCTGTCCCTGGAGCACCGCGATCAGCGCACCCGCGGCCAGGAAGGGCCCGAACGGCAGTGCGGTGCGACGGCCCGCTCGGCCCGCGATCATCAGCCCGACGCCGACCACCGACCCGATGATGAATCCATAGAACAGACCCACCAAGGCCAGACCGGGATTGGACCAGCCGAGGTACAGACCGAGAAGCGGGCTGAGTCGCACGTCGCCGTCGCCCAAGCCACCTCGACTGATCTTGTAGAGCGCCGCCATGACCGCGGTGGCGATCACCGCGCCCAGCAGTGCGGTGGCGATGCGTCGGGGTTCATCCACCGCGAACGCGGCGATCGTCAACAGCGGTGCTCCGATCACGATGGTGGTGTACGTGATCTCGCGGGGCAATCGCTTCGTGCGCAGATCGATGGCGGTGAGGGCCACCAGGCCGGCCACCAACACGCAGTGAGCCGCGCCCACGATGGGTCGCTCGAAGTTCAGCATCATCACGGCGAACAGAGCCGCGGTGACGATCTCGACCGCAACCGATTCCACGCCGATGGCCACACCACAACGACGGCATTTGCCGCGCAGGAACAACCAACTGAACACCGGCACCAGGTCGATGGGTCCCAACTGTCGATGACAGCCGCCACACGCCGAGCCCGGTGCCACGATCGACGCGCCACGCGGCACACGATCGATCACCACGGTCAGGAACGAACCGATCAAGAGACCGGCCACCACGGCGATCGCCACGATCATCGACGAACCACTTCTCTCACCACACAAGGACACTACCGATGTCTTCCTGCATGACGCCCACGATCGATGCCGAGTTGGTGACGCTGTTGCATCTCACCGTCGACGGTGGTGCCTCCGATCTTCACCTCACCGTCGGACGTCCGCCCACCGTTCGCCGTAGTGGCAACCTGATCCCGATCGAAGACCGGGACGATCTGTCGCCGGGCGACCTCGAGCGCATGGTGTTCAGCCTTCTCGATCCCGTGAAGGCGGCCGAGTACGACCACAGTCGTCAGGTCGACTTCTCGTTCGGCCTGCCCGGAGTTGGACGTTTTCGCGCCAACGCCTTTCGTCAACGCGGGTTCCCGGCGTTGGCACTCCG
The DNA here is from genome assembly GCA_027491335.1 of Actinomycetes bacterium. GTDB lineage: Bacteria > Actinomycetota > Acidimicrobiia > Acidimicrobiales > Ilumatobacteraceae > Casp-actino8. Next base: position 43,173 of record JAIXWJ010000039.1, read on the forward strand.
CGTGGTGCCCGATCGTGTGCGTTCGCTGGAGGAATTGAAAGCCCCGAACGCTTGCTCACAACTGCTGAACGCTCCATACGGATTGGTTCTGGTAGTCGGTCCGACTGGTTCGGGCAAGAGCACCACGCTCGCGGCCATGATCGACCGCATCAACGAGGAACGGCCGTGCCACATTCTCACCATCGAGGACCCGGTGGAATTCGTGCACACGCACAAACGCGCCATCGTGAACCAACGCGAGGTGGGCACCGATGTGAACAGCTTCGAGGACGGTTTGCGTTCGGCTCTGCGCGAGGATCCGGACGTGATCCTGCTGGGCGAGATGCGCGATCTGGATTCGATCGCGATCACGTTGACGTTGGCCGAGACCGGACACCTGGTGTTCGCCACACTGCACACGAACGACGCATCACAGGCCCTCGATCGCATCGTGGACGTGTTCCCCGCCGACAGACGAGACCAGATCCAGATTCAGTTGGCCGGTTCACTGCAGGGAGTGATCAGCCAACGCTTGATCGCATCGCAATTGGGCGGACGCGTCGCGGCGTACGAGGCTCTGGTGGCCAACGACGCCGTGCGCAATCTGCTGCGCGAAGGAAAGACGCGACAGTTGCGCAACGTGATCGGCACCGGACAGGCCGAGGGCATGCAGACCCTCGAGATGGATCTGGCCCGCCTGGTGATCGAGGGACACCTGACGCCCGACGAAGCGGCGCAGATCAGCGCCTATCCGCGAGAAGTGGTGGCCCAGATCGCCACCCAGCGCGCCGCCACCCCCGCGATCTCCGTCTGATCAGCATCTGATCCAAACCTGACCTCCGTCTGATCTTCGTCTGATCAGCATTCGCTTTCGGCAGCTGCCGTCGGGGTCTTCGCGTACCGGGAACTCGACGCGGACATGCGAAAGGGGCCGGCCCTCGCGGACCGGCCCCAACTGGAGTGTGTGTTCACGTTCTGGGTAACCAAAGTGACCGGAAACCGGCCCTTTTGGTACCCAGATCGCAGAGCGTCAGGCGGCGCAGGCCCCACCGGCTTGCGGGTCCACGGCTCCGGCTGCTCCCACGTCGTACAACGTGGACTCGCTTCGCAGGAACTGAGCGGCCACCAGGCCGGCTTCGGTCGGATCACCTTCGGTGGCGGCCGACTCGTCGGCGTACCACGTCTCGACGGCCACTTCCATCACGCGCTTGTCGGTGTCGCAGGCGCTCTCTTGACCCTTGTCGGTGATGCCGCGAACGGCGAACACCGTGACGGTGGCGAGGATGCCGAGGATGACGACGACGATCAGAAGCTCGACCAGGGTGAAACCCTTGTCTCTCCGACCGGCCGTGCGGTTCGTTGATGTGTTCATGCTGGTTTCCCTTCGTACTGATGGACGAGCCGGTCGTCCGACTCGGGCAGAGGTATCGGACCTGACACGAGGACCTTGATACTCACAACGTCAAGAACGCCTCAAGACCGTTCATGGGGCGTACCGTGTCGGAATGACTTCACGCCCCGCGTCGACTCTGTATCTGAAAGCCGACCGTGATGGTCCCGTGAAGCGTCGCCATCCGTGGGTGATGAGTGGAAGCGTGAGCCACGTCACCAACGATCCGCAACCGGGTGACACCGTGCTCGTGGTGTCGGCGTCCGGCGACGAATTGGGAGTGGCGTCGTACAGCCCGTTCTCCACCATTCGCGCGCGCATGTGGTCGTTCGACCCGACGACGAACGTGGACGAGTCCTTCGTCGGAGATCTGGTCACCCGTTCGGTGGAACGCCGCGAGTGGTATGCGGGCCTCGAGTCCACCGCGCGTTTGGTGTTCGGTGACGCCGATGGTCTGCCCGGTCTGGTGGTCGATCGTTACGGCGAGGTGGTGGTGATGCAGATCACCGCGGTGGGCATCGAGAAGTGGCGCGACACCGTGGCCGACCTGTTGTTCGCGCTACCCGGCGTGAACTGCGTGTACGAACGTTCCGACGGTGACGATCGCAAGCGTGAGGGACTGGACGAGCGCGTCGGCGTGGCGCGCGGATCGCTGCCCGCCGAGGTGTTCGCCCGCGAGAACGGTTTCACCTTCGCCGTCGACGTGGAGAGCGGACACAAAACGGGCTTCTACATCGACCAACGCAACGCCCGCATGCTGATCCCGCAACTGGCCGTGGGCGCACGAGTGTTGAACGTGTTCGGTTACACCGGTTCGTTCAGCGTGATCGCCAATCGCAGCGGAGCAGAGAGCGTGACCACCATCGACTCGTCCGCGCCGTCGTTGGAGTTGACTCGTCTGAACGCCCGACTGAACGACACCGAACCGGGAGAACTGATCGTCGGTGACGCCGGTGAGCAATTGCGTCGCATGCGTGATCGTCGCGCCGAGTTCGATCTGATCATTCTCGACCCGCCCAAGTTCGCTCCCACGCAGAAGAACCTCGACCGTGCGTCGCGCGCCTACAAGGACGTCAACTTGTTGGGCGCGAAACTTCTCGCTCCCGGCGGACGACTGCTGACGTTCTCCTGTTCGGGTGCGGTGAGCATCGATCTGTTCCAGAAGATCGTGGCCGGCGCGGCGTTGGACGCCAAGCGCTCGCTGAGCATCGTTCAACGACTGGGTCAACCCGTGGATCACCCGGTGTTGTTGTCGTACCCCGAGAGCGAATACCTGAAGGGGCTATTGCTCCAAGCGAACTAACTCTTTCTGGGATGGTTTCGTGTCGCTATGGCGCGCGAAACCCGCCCAGAACGGTGAGGGTCACTCTTGGACGAGTTCGATCAAGGTGCCGAAACTGCCCTTGGGGTGAATGAACGCCACGGTGGTCCCGCGACTGCCCGGGCGCGGCGCCTGATCGATGGCCTTGGCGCCGGCGGCGATCATCGCGGCCAACGCCTCACCACAATCGGCGACGCGGTAACCGATGTGATGAAGTCCTTCGCCGCGCTTCTCGATGGCCTTGGCCACCGGGCTGTCGGGACGCGTGGGTGTGAGCAACTGCACGTAGCTCTCGGCCACCTTCAGCAAGGCCTCCTCGACGCCGTCGCTCTCGACGACCTCGCGGTGGTCGACCTCGGCTCCGAAGGCTCGCTTGTAGTAGTCGATCGCGGCTTCCAGATCGTTGACGGCGATGGCCACGTGGTCGATTTCGGTGAGGATCATGTCGTCAGCCTAAATGCGAACGTCACGCGCGACGGAACCGGGAGATGTTGGATTCGCCGACCTTGGCGCGCAGTTCGGGGTCGGTGATGCCGAGGCCCTCGGACGGCGCCAGGCACAACACGGCCAACTTGCCCTCGTGCATGTTGTTGTGCACTTGGTACGCAGCTTCACCCACATCGGCGAGAGAGAACGTCTGGCTCAACACCGGATGGATCATGCCCTTGGCGATGAGACGGTTGGCCTGCCACGACTCCTGATAGTTGGCGAAGTGGCTACCGACCAGATTCTTCAGTCGCATCCAGAAGTGGCGGTTGTCGAACTCCATCATGAATCCGCTGGTGGCCGCACAGGTGACGACGGTGCCGCCCTTCTTGGTGACGTAAATGGAGGCGGCGAAGGTCTGGCGACCCGGATGCTCGAACACGATGTCGGGGTCCTCGCCCGTCATGTCACGGATGTCGCTGCCCAGACGACGCCATTCGGTCTCGTCGTGCGTGTGCTCGTCCTTCCAGAACTTGTAGTTCGCGGTCTTGCGGTTGATGATGTGCTCGACGCCCATGTCGCGCAGGATCTGGGCCTTGTCGTCGCTGGACACCACGCACACCGGAATGCCTCCGCCGTTCAGGACGTACTGGGTGGCGTACGCACCGATGCCACCGGTGGCGCCCCAGATGAGCACCACATCGCCCTGCTTCATGGCCGCTCCATTGGGAGACACGAGCATGCGATAACTGGTGCTGTTGCACAGCGCGTTGACGGCCGCCTCTTCCCAGGTGAGGTGCGCGGGCTTGGGCATCAGCTGATTGGCCTTCACCACCGAGAGATCGGCGAGTCCACCGAAGTTCGTCTCGTAGCCCCAGATGCGCTGATTGGCGGCCAGCATCGAATCGTTGTGCGCCGTGTTGTCCTGATCGTCGACATGGTTGCAGTGAACGGTCACGTGATCGCCGGGCTTCCACTGACGAACGGCGGTGCCCACCTTCAACACCACGCCGGAGGCGTCACTGCCGATCACCTGATACGGCTGATCGTGACGCTTCGACCACTCGCTCTCGCGGGCCAGTCGCTTCATCGGTCCGAAGGAACTGACCGGCTCGAAGATGCTGGACCAGACCGTGTTGAAGTTGATGCTGCTGGCCATGACGGCGATGTACACCTCGTCGGGGGCCAACTCGGGGGTGGCCACCTCGCCCACGTGGATGCTCTTGCGCGGATCCTTCTGCGCCGAGGGGGTTCCTTCCCACATGGACTGCTCGCTGGCCAGGATGTGGGCCGCCCGATAGGTGTCGGGGATTCCCAAGGCGGCGATGGACGGGCCGTCGGCCCCGGCGAGGATGGCGTCACGGATTTTTTCCATTCACCGATGTTACTGAGGAGTAGGTTCGGGGCTCCCCTCGGGCAAGAATGGCGTCGGACGGGTCCACCCATCCCGCCCACGATCCCGACACGAAAGAGAGTCCCTCATGGCCGGTTCATACATCGTCGCTGGAGCCCGCACCCCGATCGGCAAGATGAGTGGCGCGCTGTCGTCGTTCAGCGCCGCCGACCTCGGTGGTTTCGCCATCAAGGCCGCTCTCGAGCGCGCCGGCGTGTCGCCGAACGAGGTCGAGCACGTGATCATGGGCCAGGTGCTGATGGCCGGACAGGGCCAGGTGCCCAGCCGTCAGGCCGCCGTGAAGGCCGGCATTCCCATGAACGTTCCCGCCGTGAACATCAACAAGGTCTGCCTATCGGGCATCAACTCCATCTATCTCGCCGATCAGATGATCCAGGCCGGCGACGCCGACATCGTGATTGCCGGTGGCATGGAGAGCATGACCAATGCTCCCTACATCGCGGCTGGTGCGCGCGGTGGTTTCCGTTACGGAAACACCGAACTGAAGGACGCCATCATCGCCGACGGTCTGTGGTGCGCCTTCGATGCCTGTCTCATGGGACTGGGCACCGAGCGTTACGCTGCGGGCAACATCACTCGCGAACAGCAGGACGAGTTGGCCATGAAGTCGAACCAGCGCGCCGCCGCCGCCATCGCGGCTGGTCGTCTGGCCGACGAGATCGTTCCCATCTCCATTCCGCAGCGCAAGGGTGATCCCAAGATCATCGACACCGACGAAGGTGTGCGCGCCGACACCACCATGGACTCCCTCGGTGGCCTGAAGCCGGCCTTCGACAAGGAAGGCACCATCACCGCCGCCAACGCCTCGCAGATCAGCGACGGTGGTTCGGCGATGGTGATCATGAGCGAGCGCGCCGTGAAGGCCCGTGGCGTGAAGCCCCTCGGCCAGATCGTGAGCTACGGCATGGTGGCCGGTCCCGACAACGCGTCGTTGCTCACGCAGCCCAGCCGCGCCATCTTGAAGGCGCTCGACAAGGTGGGCATGAAGGTGAGCGACGTCAACTTGTTCGAGTTGAACGAGGCCTTCGCCGCCGTGGGCATCGCCGCCATGGCCGATCTCGGTATCAGTGACGAACTCGTGAACGTGAACGGTGGCGCCATCGCGCTCGGTCACCCCATCGGCATGAGCGGCAACCGCGTCGCGCTGACGATCCTGCACGAACTCCGCCGTCGCGGTGGTGGCATCGGTGCCGCCGCGTTGTGTGGCGGTGGCGGCCAAGGCGACGCCATCATCGTCAAGACGGTCTGACGCTCACGTCATCCGTCGCCTACGGCCGCGATCGATGACCACGAACAGTGCGCCAAGCAACAAGAACAAGTACGACAAGGCGAACAACACGCCTTGATACGTTCCCGTGACTGGCAATCCCGGCGCTGGAATGGTGCCGACGAACACCGACAGAGCGTCGAATCGGCGAACACCATTCGAATCAGTGACCGAGACATCGGTTCGTACGTAGCCTCGAAAACCCGAAACCGGACTGAACTTTGCGACTCCGGACTCGATCGTCCACGTTCCTTGCGGAGTTTCCAATCGGTTGACGATGCCGTTCGGTGTGGAAAATCCGAACGTCGATGAATCGAACGTTTCTCCGGCAAATGACTCGAAGACGTCAGTCGGTCGAATCCGAATACTCGCTCCGGGCTTGAACACGAATGACTCGGGGGATTCCTTGGCAACCACCGGTCCAAGATCCTCGGGCAAATCCTCCAATGCCCCGATCAGCATGGAGTGCTTTCCCGTGACCTCGTTGCCACCGTTGTCAGCGATCTTGAACACGAAGCTCTTCATCGAAACGTCGCCACTGACACCGGTCGCCGGTTCGAAGACCACGCGACCATCGACCACCGTGTACGAGCCAGAAGCATTGGTGTACGAGGTCACCCACTGCTTGCTCGACGGATCGAGAATCCTGAGGCTGTTCGCATTGAATCCTCCCGGCGGGGTGACCAAGCCGCTCGTCGGGTTGACCTTGGCGGGAGCGCCGGGTACGACCACGCTGAGGTCTTTGGCTCCGTCCACGGAGTATGCGTCGACCACGTTGTTAATGGTCGAACCGCCACCCGAACCACCGCCCGAACCGCCACCTGAACCGCCACCCGAACCGCCACCCGAACCACCACCCGAACCACCGCCCGAACCACCACCCGAACCACCACCCGAACCGCCACCCGAACCGCCACCCGAACCACTGCCCGAGGGACAACCACTCGGTGGGACAGTGGTGGCCGGCGCCGTCGTGACCGGTGCGGTTGTCGGCGGGGTCGTCGTAGTCGGTGCCGCTGTCGTCGTTGTCGTCGACGTTGTCGTCGTCGTTGTGCTCGTCGACGTCACCACCACCAGCTTCTGACTCAAGCTCACGGTAACCGCAATGATGTAGGCGTCTTCCAAGAAGCCCGATGAATACGGGTTTCCATTGTTCTTGGAGTTGAAATCGACTTGCAACAGGATTTCCGAGAAGGTGCCCGAGATCCTGAAGGATCCGCAGCCCGCCGAGGCTGTCGCACCATATTGATTGCTCGTACTGCTACAGCTGAATGCGGTGTTCTTCACGATCGGCTCGATGCGATTGCCGCCGACCACTTGAAGGTTTTTCTGTCCGAGCACCGTAATTGGTGCGTTCGGGGTCAGAACCTGGAGTTCGGTCCAAGACGTCGTCTTGCCCTGGTTGATCGATTGAAAACCACCGCCTCCCAAGCCCGAAAAGTGAAGAACCGGATCCGTGGCGGGTGTCGAGAACGAGATCCGTATCTGCCCCCTATTGGGACATATCGTCCCGTAAGTGCAACCATCATCGGTTGTCACCATCTGAGCGCCGGATACTCCGACGATCGAATTGTCCATGAACATTCCGTTCGCGCCACCACGATCGCTCATCTTTTGGGATGAGCCTTGGATGCCAACTCCGTCACCGATTGCCTGGACGGTGATCCGCATTCCGGAAGGAATCGAGGTCTGTCGTTGTGATCCGATGTTCCAAACCACACCGTCGATCGAACGCGTCGTGCCGGACGCACCCGGAACCCAACTCCAACCGCCGTTGGTGGTGCTGTTGATGTTCCGGGGTCTCACGACCGTGGGCGCGTTCACACGCGGGGCGCCGGTCGTGACCGTCGGGGTCTGTGAACGTACGCTTTCGATCCCCCGAACCGAGACACCGTTCAACGGCGGGCACGACATCGTCGATGATTGAGATGCCGAAGATGTGGTCGGGCCTTGATTGCCCGCGGCATCTTGAACCGAATTGGAACTCAATTGCGAGATCAACGTCCCGGCTCCCGTGCACGTGACCGTGACCGTGAACGATGTGCCCGATGATGCCGAAATCGAATAGGCGCACCCAGTGGCCGTTCCGTTATTCGTGAAATCGGCCGATGTCAGTCCGGAGACGGTCTCACTAAAGGTCAAGGTGTACGAAGCGGAAAGGGATGCGGTGCTGCTGGCAGTCGACCACGATGCCGTCGGTGCCGTGGTGTCGGAGGCCGCGACGGTGACCAACACCGACTGTGTGCCGCCACCCAAACTCGTTTGAGCGTTTGGCGTCGCCGCCGTGTCCGTCATGGAAAACGAACCCGATGCGGATAGTGATGACGTAACTGTCGCACCACCCTGAGTCGCCGACGATGTCGCACTGATGGTGCATGTGGTCGAATTCGTCTGTGTGATCGTATTGATCACGGCGTTTGTGACGGTGAAGTCACTCGAAGTCAACGTTGTGCAGTCGATGGATTCGTCGCCGGAGACGCGAAACGAAATCGCGGACGTACTCGACGTCGCAGAGACAGCCGAAAGTGTCAGATTCGGAGGTGTCGTGTCGACCGGCGCCGGAATCGTGACCTGAACCGTTGCCGGTGCGCCCGAAGCGATATTCGTCTGCGCATTACCCGCCATATCGGAAACCGAGAAGCTGATGTCTTCGCTCAAGCGGGACCCTCGAGTCGGACCTCCGGCAGTGGCAGTGGAAACCCCGGTGATGGTGCAAACAGCAGGTGCCGATTGCGTCACGGAGATCGAAGAGATGTACAGAAAGTCGAAGTCGACGCTGTCGGTGGTCGACAACGTGGAGCAGTCGATCGGCTCGTTTCCGGTCAGCGTGAACTCGATGGCCGATGAGGTCGAGGTCGCCGCCGTTGCCGCCAATGTCAAGGTGGGTGGTGTGGTGTCGGGCGTCGCACCCGGCGTGTACCGAACGATGACCACACCATCACCACCCTTGGCCACGTTGCTACCGGTGGTCGGCGCGCCAGCACCGCCGCCGGTGTTGTCGACACCATTGCTGGCACTGACCGCCGATGTCGACGAGCCATTTCCGCCTCCGTGTTGACCCGAGCCAGGGGTGCCACCACCACCGCCGCCACCACCGCCGTAGTAGGTCATCGTGCCGGTGATGTCGCTGCCGCAACCGGAGCCGCCATCACCACCGGTGGTGCCATCCCCAGCTGCCCCAGCAGCACATGCTCCGCCGCCGCCGCCACCTCCCGCCTGTGCGCTGGCAAGAGTCGAGGAATTGCCTCCCGAGTAGCCACGCCCTGGGGTTCCAACACCGGTGCCTCCAGAGTTCGATCGTCCGGAAGACTTCGCGCTGGCGCCTCCACCGCTTCCGCCGTTGTCATCGCCACCCACCGTGTCGGAGGTGCTGCCTTCTCCACCCGAGGCCGCCGAGATGGTGAGCAGTCCGCTCGTCGCCGGGTCGAATTCGGATGCCACCGTTGCTCCGCCGTCGGCGGGATCGATGTACACATTCTGCGCGACTGACGTGAACGAATACGCCTGGTTTTCGATGACTTGACCGCCGCCACCCGCTCCCTTGCCGGCACTTCCCGAGAGACCACTGTCGCCTCCGGCGCCCACGACGAGCACACGAACCGACGTCACTCCCGCCGGCTTGGTCCATGTGACTCTCGTTCCACCGGCTCGAGTGAACTTCACAACGCAATCGACACCGATGTCGGTCACCACGACGCCGTCATTCGCGTCACCACCGGCACCATCGTCGTAGGTCACGGAGCAATCTCCATCCGAGATGGTGACCGCGGATGCGACCTTGGTGGCTATGGGAACAACCAGACCGGCGCCGAGCAATCCTGTTGCGATGGTCAGACGAATCGACGGGCGAGTGAAGAGAACGCGCATTCAGCAAAAATAATTTGCCCGAAAATCCCATGTTGGAGGAGCGATCAGAAAAACTTTTCTACATTTCTGAGCGCACGCGCTCACGACAACAACTCGCGCACGCGCTCACGACAACAACTCGCGCACGCGCTCCTTGGGACGACCGATGATCGCGCGATCGGCGGTCACCACCAGGGGACGTTGCAAGAGTTGCTTGTGCTTCACGAGCACGGCCACCACCTGATCGACCGTGGCCACATCGTCATCGGTCAGTCCCAACTTCTTCCACATGCTGTCTCGGCGAACCAGGTCGGTGACGGGGTCCTCGAGTTTGGCGATGATCGACCGCAGTGTCGGGGCGTCGGGCGGGGTCTTGATGTACAGCACCACGTCGACGTCGACGCCGAGTTCCTGGGCAATGCTCACGGCATTGCTGCTGCTGTTTCAATGCGGGTTGTGGTAGATCGTCGCCGTGGCCATGGCGCCACGGTACCGGCTCGAGCCACACTGTGACGGTTCAAATGCCCTGCATAGAGCCTAAAACTTGACCTCGGCGGACCCGTTTCGTAACCTAACCGTCACATCGAGGCACCGGTACTGCAGCAGGTCTTTTTCCGCCCGCACCTGACGCAGAGCCGGTGCCTCGGTCGTTCCCCGCCACAGAGTCCCCGTCATTCATTCATGGCGCGGCGACCGTTCAGAGCCCGTCCGAGCGTCAACTCGTCGGCGTACTCCAGGTCTCCACCCACCGGCAGTCCGGAGGCGGGCCGCGTCACGCGAATTCCGAACGGCTCGAGCAACCGTGCCAGGTACTGCGCGGTCACCTCGCCCTCGGTGTTGGGGTTCGTGCACACAATCACCTCGGAGATCTCCTCCTTGCCGATTCGCATCACCAACTCGCGCATCTTCAATTGATCCGGCCCGATCCCTTCGATGGGATTCATCACGCCGAGCAACACGTGATACCGACCGCGGAACTCGCCGGTGCGCTCGAGCGCGATGATGTCGCGACTCTCCTCCACCACGCAGATCTGCGTGCCATCACGCTTCGGGTCGGCGCAGATGGGACACAGTTCGCCTTCGGCGAAGTTGAAACACCGCGAACAAAACTGAACGCGCGCCTTGGCGTCGCTGATGGCATCGGCCAATCGACGCACGTCCTCGGCCGGCAACTTCAGCAAGTGGAACGCGATGCGTTGCGCCGACTTCGGACCGACGCCCGGCAGTCGACCGAGCTGATCGATCAACGTCTGAACGGGGAGTGTGTAGGTGCCGGCCACGATCGATTCGCCCTCGGGCTATTCCTCGATGGTCTCGATGACCGAGCCCGGGAACAAATCCGCGAGAGAGTCGGTGACGTCCTTCTCGCTGACGGTGGGAAGGTCCTTGATCTCGTCCGGATCGATGATCTCGTCATCGTCGATTCGACTCTTCGGAGCCGCCTTCTGGGAAATGGGCTTCGAATCATCGGGACGAGTCTCGATGACGACGGGGCATTTGCCGGCCCCGGCACGATGAACGACCTCGGTGATGTCGGTGAGATATTCCTTCACGCGCTTGGCCGCGTGCTCGTTGTCGACGACCAACACGATGGTCCCGTCGCGATGCGCGGGCTTGGCCATCTGCGCCACCGCCCGACGCATACCTTTCATTTCATTGATGACCGCGGTCGACCAATTGGCCACCACGTCGGCCGCACTCATCGTGTTGCTCGAAGCGGGCGCGGCAGCAGGTTCGGACGGAGCCGTTGGTGCCGATGGTGCCGTCGGTGCTTCGGGAGTCGCGACGCTGGGCGCCGAGGGCGACTCCGTGTTCGCGTCGGCGCGGGGCGTGGGCGTGCTCGGATCCTTCACCCGGCCACCCAACACCGCGCGACCGGTGGACGGATTCACGGGCGCCGGCGCGATGACGGGACGATTCTCGATCTCTCGTTCGAGTCGTTCGATGCGCGCCATCAAAGCTTCGACGCCCATCTGCAACTCGCGATGCACCAACTTCACCAACGACACCTCGAGAACCACGCGCGGGTCGGGCGCTCCCTTCATGTCGTTGATGGTTTGGCCCAGGGTCTCGATGATCTTCACCACGCGGGGCGTGCCCAGACGTTGGGCCTGATCGCTCACCTCGGCGGAGCGACGTTCGGACAACTGCACCAACTCGGGAGCCATCTGCGACAAGAAGCAATCGCGCAGATGCGACACCAGATCGTCGACGATGGATCGCGGTTCGCGACCCATGGCCACCGACTGTGCGACCGCCGCGAGCAAACGACCGGCATCGAAGGCCACCAACGCTTCGACGAACTCATCGACCGGAGTGGCTTGCTCGGCGATACCGCCGACGGCCACCGCCAATTCGAGTGCCGACAACGTGTCGCGCACCGACCCCGCGCCCTGACGAACCACGGCCTCGATGGTCTCGGGCGACACGTCGAGTCCGGCATCGGCGACCACCCAGCGCACGTGCTCTTCCAGTTCGGCTTCTTGCAGCAGGTGGAACTGCAGGTGTTGGGTACGACTGCGGATGGTTTCGCCGACCTTCTGCGGGTCGGTGGTGGCCAGCACGAACACCACGTTCGCGGGCGGCTCTTCCAGAGTCTTCAAAAGCGCGGCCTCGGCACTCTTGGTCAGCATGTGCACTTCGTCGAGAATGAACACCCTGTTGCGCCCGGGTGAGCCGAGCGACGCCGAAGCGATGATCTCGCGGATGTCGGCCACGCCGTTGTTGCTCGCTGCGTCCAGTTCGATGACGTCGAAGCTGTTGCCGTTCTGAACCGCCAGACACGACGGACACGCACAACACGGCTCGCCATCGACCGGACCGTCGCAGTTCAGCACCTTGGCCAGGATGCGGGCGGTGGTCGTCTTGCCCGTGCCCCGAGGCCCGGAGAAGAGATAGGCGTGTCCTTCGCGGGAATTGACGATGGAGTTCTTGAGCGCCCGAACGATGTGCTCTTGGCCCTTCAATTCGCTGAAGCGCTGCGGTCGATACCGGCGATAGAGGGATTGAACGGCCATCGCCTCCGACTGTAGTGGTGGGGTGGAAGCCCTGCTTGCCCCCGTTCGGGCGGGTCGGGAAACTACCGTGGGGCACGATCATGCCGAACGCAATCGACCGTCGAACCGCTGGCACCAATGCGCCGTCCCGTCGTCGGGTGTGGCGTCGCTTGGCCGCGCTCACTTTGGGCCTCGGCTCGGTTCTGTTCATGTCGGCCTCCCCCGCGTCCGCCGAGACCACGCTGGTCACCTCCAGTCCCGCCGACGGCGAAAAACTCCTCACCTCCCCCACGCAGATCACGGCCACGTTCAGTGCCGCCGTTCCCAACAATGCGGTGCTCACCGCGGTCTGCGAGGGCAATCCGGCGCCTCTCGGCACCGTCTCGGTGGGGGCCGATGGCATCTCGTTGATCGCTCCCCTCACGGCCTCATTGCCGGTGGGCATCTGCAACGTCACCTATTCGGTGCCCCAAGCCGACGGCAAAGTGGCCACCGGAGGCTTCTCCTTCGAAATCCTGAATCCGGACACCGCGGACCCCGCCGACGCGGGCGGCGACGACACCGATGGCGGAATGCTGGCCACGGACCCGCCGCCGGTCAGCGGACCGCTCGGGTTGGCCCGCGTGGTGGCGTACGCGTCGTTGGCCGCCTTGTTCGGCGCCGCCGCGTTCATGGTGATGGCGTGGCCCGAGGGCGTCGACTACATCAACGTTCGTCGCTACCTGCGCACGGTGTGGGTCATCGCTCTGGTCAGCAACTACTTGGTGGCCGTCCTGCGCACGTCGTTGATGAGCGGCAAGAGCGTCACGGCGGCCATCAGCCCCTTCGGTTGGGGTGACTTGTTCGACAACGCCAGCGGCATCTCGGCCTTCGCCCGCGTGGTGTTCGTCGCCGGCGCCTTCATCATCGTCGCTCGACCCGAGCGCCTGCTCGATCCCCAATCCCAGCCGCTCGCCGTCGGCCTACCCGCCGCGGCCATGGCCACCTTCGCCTTCACCCGCAGCGTCGACGGGTTCTCGTTGCTCGGCGTGACGTCGGGAATCGTGCACACGCTGTCGATCGGTTTGTGGTTCGGCGGACTCTTGGTGTTGGGCCAAACGGTGCTCGTCGGTCCCGGTGACGAGGACGTGGCCCAGGCCGTGCGCGGATACGCCCGCTGGATTCGCGTGTTCGTGATGGTCGCGGTGATCTCCGGTCTGATCTCGTTGTACAGCCTCGACGGTGGATCGGTCCTCACCAGTCGTCACGGTCGCTTGATCATCTTCAAGGCCATCGGTGTCGCCGGCATGGTGTACCTCGGCGTGGCGTTGCGCCAATACATCGCCCGCAACGTCGGCAAACGTCGTGACATCAACGGTCGCACCGCCGGCAAACTTCGACGCGCCGTTTTGGCCGAGGCCGCCATCGGTGTGTTCGTGCTGATCGTCACCTCGTGGGCCGTGGCCACCTTGCCGCCCAACGTGGACCCGCCGGGCACCGACAAGACCAACTACGCCTTCGTGGGCGAGCGTTCCGGCGGCGCCTTCGACGTGCAGGTGAAGGTCACACCCGCCGTGGTGGGGGCCAACGCGGTTCGCATCGACGTGTTCTCACCCGAGAAGGGACTGACCGATCTCACCGTGCAGTTCAACCCGCCCACCAACACCACGGCCAGCGTCACCTTGAACGTGCCCTTGGACGGTGTGGGGGCCGCGCGGTTGCCGATGAAGGAAGGGGTGCCGTTCGGTGCCCCGGGTCTGTGGACCGTCATCGTCACGGCCAACGGTCCCGAGGGCCCCTTGCCATCGGTGACCTACACCGTCTCGGTCATGAGCGGTTCCGGAGAACCCACCGACACCACCATTCCGGCCGGTAATTCGACGGGTAGCACCACGCTTCCCGTCCAAACCGGCGGCACCGTGGTGGTTCCCCTGGGTTCCACCACCGTTCCGGCCGGCATTCAGCCGGTCACCGCCAGCGTGGTTCCGTAGCCGCGCACGAATCATCAAGGTGGGCTCATCCAGGTGGGCGAAGCTTTTCGAGCCTGCCAACTGAGTCCCCCTCGGCGTGCGGCGAGTAGCGTTTCCCCCGTGACCAGCGGCAACCCCATGCAGGACAAACTCGACGATCTCCGCACTCGCAAGGAGCAGGCGCTCCTGGCCGGATCCCCCCGAGCCATCGAGCGCCAGCACGAGAAAGGCAAGATGCTCGCGCGCGAGCGTCTGGAGTACCTCCTCGACCCGGGCTCGTTCCAGGAACTCGACATGCTCGCCCGACATCGCGCTCACGCGGCCGGTCTCGAGGAGCATCCCTACACCGACGGCGTCATCACCGGATGGGGAACCGTCGACGGTCGCAAGGTGTTCGTCTTCTCGCAGGACTTCACCGTGTTCGGTGGCGCCCTCGGCGAGGTGTTCGCCGAGAAGATCCACAAGTTGATGGATCTGGCCCTGAAGGTGGGCGCTCCGGTGATCGGACTGAACGATGGCGCCGGCGCGCGCATCCAGGAAGGTGTCGTGTCGCTGGCCAGCTACGGCGGCATCTTCTATCGCAACGTTCAATCCAGCGGCGTCATCCCGCAGATCTCGGTCATCCTCGGCCCGTGTGCCGGAGGTGCCGTGTACTCGCCGGCCATGACCGACTTCATCTTCATGGTTCGCGAGAGCAGCCACATGTTCATCACCGGACCCGACGTGGTCAAGACGGTGACCGGCGAGGAAGTCACCCTCGAAGAGTTGGGTGGCGCCATGAGCCACGCCAGCAAGAGCGGTGTGGCCACCTTCGTGTCGGCCGACGAGAAGTCCTGCCTCGACGATGTTCGTTTCCTGTTGTCGTTCATGCCGCAGAACAACATGGAGGAAGCTCCGGTCCTCGACGGTGGCGACGATCCCGAGCGCGAATGTCCGGAACTGCGCGACATCCTTCCTCCCTCGCCGAACCAGCCCTACGACATGAAGAAGGTCATCGCCTCGGTGGTCGACGACGGTGAGTACTTCGAGTACTTCCCGCACTGGGCCAAGAGCATCACTTGCGGTTTCGCTCGCGTCGACGGCCATGCCGTCGGAGTGGTGGGCAACCAGCCCATGATCCTGGCCGGCGTGCTCGACATCGAGAGTGCCGAGAAGGCCGCGCGTTTCGTGCGCACTTGCGACGCGTTCAACATTCCGTTGCTCACGTTCGTCGACGTGCCCGGCTTCCTCCCCGGCGTCGACCAGGAGTACGGCGGCATCATTCGTCATGGCGCCAAGTTGCTCTACGCCTACTGCGAGGCCACGGTTCCGCGCATTCAGATCATCACCCGCAAGGCCTACGGCGGCGCGTACGTGGTGATGGACTCCAAGTCCATCGGCTCGGACCTCGCCTACGCGTGGCCCACGGCCGAACTCGCCGTGATGGGTCCGAACGGTGCCGTGGAGATCGTGTACCGCCGCGAGTTGCAACAAGCCGCCGATCCGGTGGCGCGTCGCGCGGAGTTGATCGCCGAGTACACCGAGAAGTACGCGAACCCCTACGCGGCGGCAGAACGCGGATACATCGACGACGTCATCGACCCCGCCGAAACCCGCAAGAAGGTGGTCGACGGGTTCCGGATGTTGCGCACCAAGCGCGAGGAACTGCCCCGCCGCAAGCACGGCAACATGCCGCTATGAAGTCGAACATCACGAGTTCGAGCATCACGCCCGTCCCGAACGACGAGGAGGCCGTGGCCATCGCCGCGGCCATGGAGGCCCTGTGGCCTCGTCCGGTGATTGGTGCCGACCCGGTGTCGGCCCGCGAGAACGCGTGGCGCTTCAGTGGTCGTTGGTGGGCGCGTCCGCAGATCGCGCGTCGCGCGCGTCCGTGGTGATTGCGGATGCGGTGATTGTGGATGCGGTGATCGTGCGCGTTCGCTGACGCCACGCCCACCATTCCACCAATCCGAACAAGAGAGCGATGATCGTCAACACCACGATGGTGGAGCCCGCTCCCACCACATCGGACACTTCGTCGGCCAGATAGTCCACTCCGTCGCCCGGCGATTTCACCTTCTTGCTCGTCACCATCGAGCCCACCAGTCCGAGGACCACGAAACCCGCCGCCACGCTCACGATCCGAACCATCCATCCCGACAGCGACGACGCGTGCAACAACTTGAAGACCTTGGCCAACTTCAGGATCTTGAGGGCCTTCAACAATTTGACCGAACCCAGCAGCGGGAACACCCCGATGAGTTCGCGCACACCGGGTAGATCAAGCAGGATCGGAAACGATGTGATGGTGACGAACAACTCGAACTGATGTCCCCGCATCCAAGCCCGCGGGTCGTCGCTGATGTTCAACATGACCACCACTTCGGTGGCGAACACCAACCAGATCAGCCAACCGATCGCCAACCCCACGTCGTGCATCGAGCCCTTCGACGAGTGCCAATACGTCGCGGGGACCGAGGCCACTGCCGCCACCAACACCGCCCACGTCAGCAGCTTCTCCGTGCGATCGCTCACGAACTCAAGGTAGCAACGCGGAACCGCTAGTTTCCTGTCGATGGACATCACCACCGTCACCGATGATCTGGTCGTCATTCACGACGGCGTCTCGGTGCATCGGTTCGAGGGTCTCGACTCCGGCACCGATCTCGAATTCTTCGGTCTCCCCGTGCGCACGCTCGATCGTCCGGCGGGCGAGTTGTTGTGTCGCTTCGCGACGGTGAACGACGTCCACTTCGGCGAGCAGGAATGTGGTCGCATCGACGACGATCCACGCGGGCCGATCCAACGATCGGCTCCCGGTGAACGTCCGTATCCGGAGATCATGAATCGGGCGGCCGTTCGCGAGATCGCCGCCATCGCTCCCGAGGCGGTGTTGGTGAAGGGTGATCTCACGTGCACGGGAACGGATCCCGAATTCGCCGCGTTCGAGAATTGTTATCGAACCGCGTTCGGATCGCGATTGCACGTCGTGCGTGGCAATCACGACTCGTATCTCGGTCAGCACTTGTACGACCACGACCTGTGGATCGAACTGCCGGGCATCGCGATCGCGCTGATGGACACCGCGATCCCCACCGAAACCACCGGGGATCTCGGCGAGTTCCAGTTGAAGTGGCTGGATGAGATGGCGGGATCGACCAACTCGCCCGTGTTGGTGATGGGTCATCACCAACAGTGGACCCCCGACACGTCCGGTGACGGACATCGCAGCCAGGGGTACTTCGGCATCAACCCCGACGCCAGCGACGCGCTGAACGACGTGGTGGCCCGGAATCGCAACATCATCGGATACACGGCGGGTCACACCCACCGACATCGCGTGCGAGCGATGGCTTGCGGTGCACCCACCATCGAGATCGGCTGCGTGAAGGATTTCCCGGGCACGTGGGCCGAGTACCGCGTCTACGAAGGTGGCGTGATGCAAGTGGTCCATCGCGTCTCGGATCCGGCGGCGCTCGAGTGGAGCGAACGCTGTCGACATCTCTACGAAGACTTCGGAATCGACTACGAGACCTACGCGCTCGGCACGCTCTCCGACCGTTGCTTCGTGTTCCCGGAACGTTCGTGATGACCACGCCCCTTCACGGCCTTCGGGTCCTCGACGTCTCCACCGTCATCGCCGGTCCGAACTGCGCGCGCTATCTCGCCGACTTCGGTGCCGAGGTCATCAAGGTGGAGCGACCCGACACCGGCGACAGCCTTCGGAACATGGCCTGGAAGGATCCGCGCGACGGTGTCGGCTTGTGGTGGAAGTTGGCCAATCGGAACAAGCGCACCATCGCACTCGACCTGAAGTCCGAATCCGACATGAACGTCTTTCTCGGACTGGTGAAAGACGCCCACGTGTTGGTGGAGAACTTCCGGCCCGGCGCACTCGAACGTCTGGGTCTCGGACCCGAGCGATTGCTCGACCTCAATCCCTCACTCGTCATCACGCGTGTCAGCGGATTCGGCCAGACCGGCCCGTACGCGCAACGACCCGGGTTCGCGTCCATCGCCGAATCGATGTCGGGTTTCGCCGCGGTCAACGGCGAGGCGGGGGGACAACCGATGTTGCCGGCCATCGCGCTCACCGATGAACTCACGGGTCTCGTCGGGGCCTTCGCCACCATGGTCGCCCTGCACTCCGGTGTGGGCCAGGTGGTCGACACCAGTTTGCTCGAGAGCGTGTTCCACGTGATGGGGCCGGTGGCCTCGCTGTACGCCCTCACCGGGGAACTACAGCCGCGTCTGGGCTCGGGGCTTCCGTACACGGTTCCGCGCGGCACGTATCAATGCGCCGACGGTTCGTGGGTGGGCATCTCGGCATCGTCGGATTCGGTCGCCATGCGGGTGATGGGGATTCTCGGCGTGGCCGACGATCCCCGTTTCGGTTCGTTCGATGGACGCACGGCGAATCGGGACGAGATCGAGGCGCTCATGCGGAACTACTGCGCGGGTCGTCGTCGAGACGAGGTGATCACCGAGTTCGAAAAGGCCGAGGCCGCGATCGGGCCCGTGCTCGACATGGCCGACATCGCGCGCGATCCGCATTTCGCGGCGCGTTCGGCCATCACGATGGTCGGCGACACACCGATGCAGAACCTCATCGCCCGTTTGTCGGCCACCCCCGGCGAGTTGCGCCACGAGGGCCGGGCACTCGACGCCGACGGGGAATCGATTCGCACCAGAGGATGGGAGACACTTACATGATCGACACGGACATGAACGACAAGCCGTACGCGTACATCGCCGGACCGTTGTTCGACGAAGGAGAGCGTTGGTTCATCGAGAAGGTCGATCGTCTCGTCGCCGACAACGGATTCCAAACGTTCCTTCCGCATCGCGACAATCCGCCCAAGACCCACGACAACGTTCGGGAGATCTTCCTCAACGATAAGGGAGGCATCGATCGATGCGACGTGGTGGTGGCCAACCTCAACGGCATCACCACCGACGACGGAACGGCATGGGAGATGGGTTACGCCTACGCGCTCGGCAAGTACACCATCGGACTGCACACCGACTGGCGGGCACGCTTTCCGTCGCCCGACGAGGTCGTGAATCTCATGATGCAGTGCTCCATGGACGTTCTCGTTCGATCGCTCGACGAACTGGACGCGGCCCTCAAGAACTGGCTCGCGAAACGCTGAGTCGGGCCGAACTCAGGCCCCGGTACCGATGGGGCACGAGACACCCGTGCCGCCGATGCCGCAATAACCGTTCGGGTTCTTCGCCAGATACTGCTGGTGATACGGCTCGGCGTAGTACCACTCGCCCATCTCGGCGATCTCGGTGGTGATGGATCCGTAACCGGACCCACGCAGTCGCTCCTGGAAGAGATCCCGCGACGCGAGAGCCTCGGACATCTGCGCGGCCGAGGTGGTGTAGATCGCGCTGCGATACTGCGAACCCAGATCGTTGCCCTGTCGCATCCCCTGGGTCGGGTCGTGGTTCTCCCAGAACACGCGCAACAGATCGGCGTAGGTGACGACGGCGGGATCGAAGATCACGAAGAACACTTCGGCATGACCGGTGAGGCCGGTGCAGTTCTCCTCGTAGGTGCAGTTCGGAGTGAAACCGCCCGCGTAACCCACGGCGGTGGAATGCACGCCGGGCAATTGCCAGAACAACCTCTCGGCTCCCCAGAAGCAACCCATTCCGAACACGGCGGTCTGCGTGCCCGCGGGCCAAGGGCCCTTCAGCGGTGTGCCCAACACGAAGTGCTTCTCGGGAACCGGCATCGTCTGATCGGTGCGACCCGGCAAAGCGTTCTCGCGGGCGACCATCTCGGTGTTCTTCTTGGCAAACAGCATGGGTTCAGGATAGGCACCCGCGCGAGGTGCCGGCATTTCGGGCGTGTGTACTTCGAAAGCTTCTACTTCGGTGGCTCCTATTTCAAGAGCAACGTCTCCACACGACGGGCGGCCACCGACAATCCCACCACTGTCAACGACACCAGAACGGCCACGTGAACGAGCATTCCCCACGACGCCACACCGAGGCTGGCACCGCGAACGAGCGCCACGCCGTGGTACAGCGGGCTCAACTGCACGATCCATCCCAACCCTCCGTACGACGAGAGCGGATAGAAGGTGGCCGAGAACAGGAACATCGGCAACGTGATCGCGGGCACCCAATCGAAGTCGGCCCACGAACGCATGTAGGTGGTGAGCGCCATGCCGACCGAGGCGAACGCCATGCCGATCAGCAAGCACGCCGGAAGCGCGGCCAGGATCCACCACGATCCGGCCATACCGAGCGCGGCCAGACACACCAAGAACGAGATCGAGTACATGAAGCCACGCAACATCGCCCAGCCGATCTCCCCCAGCGCCACGTCCGCGGCACCCAGAGGACTGGCCAACATGGCGTCGTAGGTTTTGGAGTATCGCAACTTGAAGAAGATGTTCATGGTGCTGTCGTACACCGCACCGTTCATGGCCGAACTCGCCATCAGGGCCGGTGCCACGAACTCGGCGTAATCGACCGCGCGTCCGGCGAAATCCACGTCACCGATGAGGGCGCCGAAACCGATGCGAATGGACAGCAAGTAGAAGAGCGGCTCGAAGAAGCCCGAGATGAACACCATCGGCGTGCGTCGATAAACCGTGGCGTTGCGCTCGATGACACGCTGGGGTCGACGAGCCGAGCGAAGAATGGGGGGCGCGACGCGCCACAAAAGAGTGTCGCGACTCATCGGTAGAGCCTCCGCGCGAAGAATCGATCGCACAGGATCCAACCGGGGATCAACCAAGCGACGAGCACCCCGACATGACCCAACATCTCGATGGCACCCAACGAATGAAGCGTGAAACCCCGACACAGTTCGACGCCGTGCCATAGAGGAGTCACCCAGGCGATCGGCCGCAACAACTCGGGGAGCGAGTCCACCGGATAGAACGCTCCACCGAAAAGGAAGAGCGGTGTGATCACCAGTCGTTGGACGTTGGAGAACGACGTGTCGTACTCGCGGCTCGCCGCCCACGCGGTGATCCACGCGGTGAACACCAAACCGCACAGCAGCGCGGCCGGAACCGCCGGAAGAATGCCCCACGAACGAGTGTCGGGATGCACCGCCAGCACCACCGCCACTCCGCCGACCGCGATGCCCATTCGCACCGCGAGCCACAGGAACTGTCCGCGCACCACTTGCGACGCCGTGAGACGGGTGGCCGCCATCGCCTCGAAACTGCCGTCCCACTTGAATCCGCCGAGCACCGGCCACAACGACTCTCCGGCGGCCGTCAGCATCGCGGTGGTGGCGAGAAGTCCGGGCCCGAGAAACATGGCGTAGGAAACGTCCCCCAACGCCGCCGCCGACGAGGAGCGACCGTCGACGAGCGACCCGACACCCAGTCCCATGCCCAAGAAGAAAAGCAACGGCTGAAGAAAACTGAGCGTCAGGTTGGTCTTCCAGATGCGCTTGAGCAGCAGCATCTGCATCTCGAGCACCCGCACCGATGCCGGCGTGGACACGTCACTCCTCCAACGAACGTCCGGTCAGACGCAAGAAGACGTCCTCCAACGAGCTTCGTCGAACCAACGAACTCTCCGGGGTGAGACCACGAACGTTCACCTCGCGCAATGCCGCTTCACCATCGTCGGCGTACACCAACACGCGATCGGCCAACACCTCGAGGCGATCACCGATTCCCGCGAGACGACCTTCGTACTCGGCGTTGCGTCCGGCACCGAAACGAAGCTCCAACACCTCGCGGGTGGAGTAACGCGTGATGAGATCACGCGGCGACCCCTCGGCCACGATCCGTCCGGCGTCCATGACCACCAAGCGATCGCACAACTGCTCGGCCTCGTCCATGTAGTGCGTGGTCAACACGAGTGTCACACCCTGTTGCTTGAGGCGATACAAGCGGTCCCACAGAATGTGACGGGCCTGTGGATCGAGCCCGGTGGTGGGTTCGTCGAGAAGGAACATCTCTGGGCGATTCATCAACCCACGGGCGATGGTCAACCGCCTCTTCATGCCGCCGCTCAACGAGTCCACGCGACCGGACGAACGATCGGAGAGCTGAACGAAGTCCAACAACTCCTTGGCCCGCGACACGCACTCCGCGCGCGGGATGTCGAAGTACCGGCCGTACACGATGAGGTTGTCGAGCAAGGTGAGTTCACCGTCGAGGTTGTCGGCCTGAGGCACGACCCCGAGTCGATTCCTGATCTCGCTGCCGTGCGTCGCCGGATCGAGGCCGAAGATCTCCAACGTTCCCGACGTGATGGGCGAAACACCGGCGATCATGCGCATGGTGCTCGACTTGCCGGCTCCGTTGGGGCCGAGAAAGCCGAACGACTCACCAGGCCGCACGTCGACATCGATGCCCCGCACGGCTTCGAACTCACCGAACTTCTTCGTGAGTGAGCGGGCGCGGATCACCGGTTGTTCGTTCGCGGTCACCGGATCACACTACTTCGGACGACTTCGGCATCGATGAGTAGATTCATGTCATGAACGAAAACGGTGTCGTGACGAATGCCGACGTCATCGTTCGCGACATGACTCTCGACGATCTGAACGTCGTGCACGCCATCAACGAGGAGAACGTTCCCGCCGTCGGACAGGAGACCTTCGAGGATCTGCGCGCCATCTTCGAGGTCTGTTCCATCAACCTGGTCGCCGAGATCGACGGTCGGGTGCGGGGCTTCTGCATGGTGATGCCACCGAGCACGGACTACTCCAGTCCGAATTACCTCTACTTCTGCGAGCGGCACGCGGATTTCGTGTATCTGGATCGGGTGGCCATCACGGCCGACGCGCAAGGACGTGGCATCGGGCCGATGCTCTACCGCGAAGTCGAGCGACGGTCCACCGCTCCCTGGTTCGCTCTCGAGGTGAACGTGAAGCCACCCAACGAGGGATCGATGAGATTCCACGCACGGGAGGGGTTCGTCGAGGTCGATCGACTGGAGACGCGACCGGGCAAGATCGTCAGCCTGATGATGAAGCCCCTTCGCTGAGGGGCACCCTCAGCGGCGATCCTGCAGAAAGCGAAAGCGGTCGCGAACCGCGATCACTTCGTCGGCCGAGACGTCGGCGTAGAGAGTCGTCTCGCCGGCATCCGTGCCGTCGGCGAGCAGATCGCCGTTCGGACCGAAGATCTTGCTGTCACCCGAGTACGCCAACGAACCGCCTTCGCCCACGCGGTTGCAGCCGATGACGTAGGCCTGGTTCTCGATGGCCCGCGCGCGCAGCAATGACATCCAGTGTTCGCGCCGCGACACGGGCCAATTCGCCGGCACCAGGTACACGTCGGTGTCGAGAGCCAGTCGCCAGAACTCGTCGGCGAAACGCAGGTCGTAACACACGAACAAGCTGACCCGAAGTCCATCGATATCGATGGTGACGAGTTCGTCTCCGGGCCGAACGTGTCGATCCTCGCCGCCGTAGGTGAAGGGGTGGATCTTGCGATATCGGTCGACGCGACCATCGGGACGTGCCACCACGAAGGTGTTCGCCGGTCGGTGATCACTGGTGGAATCGGACCCGAGTTCGGGACAAGTTCCGGCCACCACCACCGAGTACTTCGATGCCATGTCGCGCAGGAAGCGCGAGGACGGACCATCGAAGGGTTCCGCGAAGCGGGGATCCTCGACGGCGAAGCCGGTGGAAAACGTTTCGGAGAGCAACACGAAGCCAGCTCCGCGCGCCGCCGCTTCGGCGATTCGTGGTTCGAGTCGAGCGAAGTTGGTTTCGCGATCGCACCACGCGATGTCGTGCTGAATGGCGGCGAACTTCATCACACGGCTCCCATCAGTCGCTCGACCGCTTCGTCGATGACCTCGTCGCGTTTGCAGAAGGCGAATCGCACCAGATGTCGACCCTCGCTCTCATGCGCGCGATCGTAGAAGACCACGTTCGGGATGCCCACCACTCCGCACCGATCGGGAAGTTCGCGACAGAACGCGTAACCATCTCCGTCCCCACGCAACGGCCGAATGTCGACGGTGACGAAGTACGTGCCTCTCGGTTCGTACGCTTCGAAGCCGGCCGCCGTGAGACCCCTCATCAATCGGTCCCGCTTGCGTTGCAGATCGTTGGCGAGGTCTCTGAAGTACTCGTCGGGAAGTCTGAGACCCACCGCGATGGCGGGCTGGAACGGACCCGACGACACGTAGGTGAGGAACTGCTTGGCCGCCCGCGCCGCGGCCACCAGTTTCGCCGGACCACAGATCCAACCAACCTTCCAGCCGGTGGTGTTGAACGTCTTGCCTCCGCTGCTGATCACCAACGTGCGTTCCCACATTCCGGGCAGAGTCGCGATCGAAACGTGCTCGGCGTCGTCGTACACCAAATGCTCGTACACCTCGTCGGACACCACGATGAGATCGTGTTCGATGGCCAGATCGGCGATGGCGCGCAGTTCGTCGCGATCGAGAACCGCTCCGGTGGGATTGTGCGGAGTGTTGAGCAGGATCATTCGCGTCCGTGGTGTGATGGCCGCGCGAAACGCGTCGACATCCAGTCGATACGACGGCGGGCGCAACGTGACGGGCCGCGTGATCGCACCGGCCAAGGCGATGCACGCCTGATAGCTGTCGTACATGGGTTCGAGCAGAACGACCTCGTCACCGGCCTCCAGAATGCCCAGCAATGCTCCGGCCAGTGCCTCGGTGGCGCCGGCCGTGACGAGCACCTCGCCGTCGGGGTCGTACCCAAGGCCGTGAAAGCGATGCTGGTGCTCGGAGATGGCCGCACGGAGGTCGGCGACACCCGGACCGGGCGGGTACTGGTTCTGTCCCGAGCGGATGGCGTCCATCGCCGCTTCCAGAACCGCCGGCGGTCCGTCGTAATCGGGGAAACCCTGACCCAGGTTGATGGCCCCCTTCTCGGTGGCCAGCGCCGTCATCTCGGCGAAGATCGTCGAGCCGAAACCACGCAGACGACTGGTGAGATACGAGTCGCGTCTCTCGACCATGTCCTGTCTCTCGACCATGTCGCAAGGCTAGGCGCGCGCGGGCGTCAGCCGAGATCCGATTCGACGGCGTCGAGCAAACCACTCGCACCGAAACGGAAGGTCTCCGGGGTGGCCCAATCCCGCCCCATGATCCGATCGGCCATGGCGAGGTAACGGGCGGCCTCGTCGACGGTGCGAATTCCGCCCGACGGCTTGATGCCCACGCGTCGATCGATGCGAGGCGACTCCCTCAGTACCGACAGCATCGTCTCCACCGCTTCGGGTGTGGCCGACACCGGTGTCTTGCCGGTGGAGGTCTTGATGAAGTCGGCGCCCGATGCCACCGCCAAGCGCGCGGCCCGGTCCACGAGGTCACGATCTCGCAGTTCACCGGTCTCCAGGATCACCTTGAGCAATTGGTTCTCGGGAAGCGTTTCCTTCACTTTGGCCACCATGTGCACCACGGCCCGATCGCCTTCGTCATCGGACGAATCACGGAACTTCTCGTAGGGAATCACGAGGTCGATCTCGTCGGCACCATCGGCGACGCAACGTTTCACCGTATCCACCACCTGGTCGACGCTGTCACGACCGTGCGGAAAGTTGACGACCGTCGCCACTCGCACATCGGTGGCGGACAACTCGCGCACCGCGCGAGACACGTACCGGGGCCACACGCATACCGCGGCGACGTTGCCGTGCGGTCCGTGCGCTCGGGAACACAGTTCCACCACGTCGTTCTCGGAGCAATCGTCCGAGAGATTCGTGAGATCGATCAAGCCGATCACGCGAGCGGCGACCGACGAGTTCACGACACGAAGCCACTCAGGTTGTCGGGACCGAACGACGTGGGAAGCAGCCCCTCCATCGTGAACACGGCCCTCACTCCGTCGGGGCCACAGGCGTAGATCGGTGTGTCGAGAGCGGCGAACTCACGAACGCGCTGACGGCACCCTCCACAACAGGTTCCCACCTCGATGCTGTCGCAGATGGTGAGCAACACGGCGATCTCCGTTTCACCGGCCGCGACCATGGCCGCGATCGCTCCCGCCTCGGCGCAACTTCCCACCGGGTACGCCGCGTTCTCGACGTTGCATCCGGCGTGAATGCGACCCGCGGGAGTGAGAATCGCGGCGCCCACCGGAAAATGCGAATACGGTGCGTACGCGTTTCGCTGCACGGCCATGGCCGCCGCGAACAACTCGGGCACTCGATGCGACTCGGGAAATCCGTTGATGTTCGACATGTCGACTCCTTCGATGGAGGTTCCGCGATACCGACCCTCGTCCGAAACTCTACGTCACGAGCGCACGAGGCCGTTCGTCGATGAATGCTCGCGCGTGTCTCCATTGTGCGAACATGGATGATGCGCCGCAGTCTGCTGAGCATCTGGAGTTGGTTCGCTCTCGGTGTCATCGTCATCATCTGGACCCCTCTGGTCGCCATCGTGTGGCTCGTCACCACTCCGTTCGACAAGGGTCGATACGCCACCGGCTACGTGTTTCGACGTCTCTGCGTCGTTCACCGAGCCCTCACTCCGATGTGGAAGTTCCACACCAGCGGACAGCTGCCCAAGAACAAGCGAAATCCGTACGTGATGGTGTCCAACCACGAGAGCTTCGTCGACATGCTCCTCATCAGCCATCTGAAGATCGAGATGAAGTGGTTGAGCAAGAAGTCGATCTTCAACATTCCGTTGGTCGGATGGATGATGAAGATGTCCGGCGACATCTCCTTGGTTCGCGGGGATCGGTCCAGTGGTTCGGCCGCTTTCGAACTGTGCAAGACCTGGCTGGACCGAAAGATGTCGGTGATGATTTTCCCCGAGGGCACCCGAAGCGCCGACGGTGAGATGCGCGCGTTCAAGGACGGAGCGTTCCGTCTGGCCATCGAGACCGGCACTCCGATCCTTCCGATGGCGGTGCATGGCACGCGCTCGGCTCTTCGCAAGCACGACTGGCGTCTCGGTGACTCCACGGCCGAGGTACGGGTTCTCGCTCCGATCGAAACCACCGGCATGACCGAGGCCGACGTTCCCGTTTTGCGCGACCGCGTTCGTGAATTGATCGCCCACGAGATCATGTTGATGCGGGCCAACGACTGACTCGAGTCGCCGAATCGAGTCAGCGAATCGAGTCAACGAATCAAGTCAGCAATTCGGGTCCGTCAACGTCCGGAGTGACCGAAACCTCCGCCGCGGTCGTCACCTTCGAGCGCATCCACTTCCTGCCAACGCACTTCCATGACCGCTTGCACCACCAACTGAGCGATGCGATCTCCGCGTTGCACGTGATAGTCGTGCGTCGGGTCGGTGTTGAGCAACACCACCTTGATCTCGCCGCGGTACGCGCAATCGATGAGACCGGGACTGTTCACCACCGAAATGCCGTGCTTCAACGCCAGACCACTACGGGGAAGAACGAACCCGGCGTATCCACGGGGAAGTGCCAACGCGATACCCGTGGGCACCAACTCCCGGCCACCCGCGGCACGGACCACGGCGTCGTGACGCGCCAGCAAGTCGAGGCCGGCATCGCCGGAATGTGCGTACACCGGCAACTCGAGGTCGGGGTCCAGACGTACCACGGGCACATGCACGGCACCGGTCGGTTCGTGCGAGGTCATGAGTGAAAGATAGCAATGGGTCGCACCACACCCATGGCGTAAGGTCTGAGCCGTGCTCGTGTGGATGGATCTGGAGATGACGGGGCTCGACCCCGACACCAACGTCATCGTCGAGATCGCCACCATCATCACCGATGACCAACTCAACGTGGTCGCCGAGGGGCCCGACATCGTCATTCATCAACCCGACGACGTGTTGGCCCGCATGGACCCGTTCGTGGTCGACATGCACACCAAGTCCGGTCTTCTCGACGCCATCAAGGCTTCCACGATCGGTCTCGAAGAGGCTGGCCAACGAACACTGGCGTTCATCAAGAGCCACGTACCCGAGGCCCGAACCGTTCCACTGTGCGGCAACTCCATCGGCACCGATCGGCGTTTCCTGGCTCGGTATCTCCCCGAGATCGAGAATCACCTGCACTATCGCAGCGTCGACGTCAGCACCATCAAGGAATTGGTGAAGCGCTGGTATCCCGGTGCCGACACCAAGCGGCCGTTCAAGGCTGGCAACCATCGGGCGTTGGGCGACGTGCACGAGAGCATCGCGGAGTTGCGCTTCTATCGCGAGCGCGTCTTCGTCGCCGTCGATCAGGGATAGGTCCGGGACGACCCCGACCACTACCCTCGTCTCGTGACCACGCCCGCGCCCCGCCCTCCGAAACAGGAGCAGTTGCCGGCCAGTGACCAGATCCTCGAGATCGCGCCGGGCGTGTTGCGAACCCAGCTCCCCATCTCGATTCCCGGACTCGGACACGTGAACATGTACGTGTTGGAGGACGAACGAGGCGTCGCGGTGGTGGACCCCGGTCTGCCCGACAAGAACAGCTACGCCATGGTCAAGCGTCGCCTCCAACAAGTCGGTGTGCCACTGAAGAACGTCCACACCGTGATCGTCACCCACAGTCATCCCGATCACTTCGGCGGTGCGTACTGGTTGCGGGCCGACACCGGATGCGACATCGTCACCCACGAACGCTTCCGCGTGTTCTGGGATCCGAGCGAACCCGACGACATCGACCTCGACGACCCATTGGCGGTGGATGGTGCTTCGGCGCGCACTCCGGTGCGACGACCATGGGACCCCACCCCGTGGGGCGGGCCGTCCATGAATGTTCCGTGGCGACGTCGCGCCCGCATGGCGGTGGCCCGGCGTATTCCGCGCATGTTGCACCTACCCCGGCCAACGGTTCGTCTGCGCGATGCGCAAACGTTTCGTTTCGCTCGTCGCGAGTGGGTGGCCGTGCACACACCGGGTCACACGGCCGACCACCTGTGCTTGTTCGATCCCGAACACGGCTTGATGTTGTGCGGCGATCACGTTCTGCCCACCATCACTCCGCACATCAGCGGTCTCATGCGAGCGCACGATCCGCTGAAGTTGTTCTTCGATTCTCTCGACAAGGTGGCCGCGTTCGGACCACAAGTGACAAAGGCTTTGCCCGCCCACGGTGACGTGTTCACCGATTTGGGTGGACGTGCCTTGGAGATCAAGGAGCATCACGTCGGACGTCTGCAGAAGCTGCGCGACGCGGCCATCGCCGAGGGTCGGCCGATGACGGTGATGGACATGTCGACCCATCTGTTCTCGCCCCGCGCCCAAGGCGGCATGGCGGACAGCGAAACGTTCGCTCACTTGGAGCATCTGCGTCTGGCGGGTGAGATGGATCGTCTCGACCGCGACGGACGTTACGAATACGTTCTGCGCGACTGAATCAGCCGCCCACGATCGCCGGATTGGACCAGTCGCTCCACGTACTGCACGAGTTGCGGGCGTTGCAGGCCCGCACGCGGAACGTGATCGACTCGCCACGTCGCTGGGAACGAAGTTCGTACGCGTTCGAGGTGATGCGATTCTCCGTTCCCCCGAATCGGTCGTTGCGGCGATACTCGATGCGATACTCGGCGATGCTCGCTCCGTTGTCGCGCGGTGGTGACCACGTCAGACGAACGGTGGTGCGAGAGAAACGGTCGGGGGCCGCGGCGGGGTTGGTCGGCTCACCCGGCGTACGATTCTCGTCGAATGGAACCACCGAATTGGAGGGTCGCGAGGTTCCGGAACGACCACCCGCGTTTTCAGCCACCGCGGTGAACGAGTATGCCGTTCCATTGGTGAGGCCGGTGACGGTGCAGGAGTTGTTGCGCGAATCGGTGACCGACACCGTGCACGTGCGGCCGCTCGGAGACGACGTGAACGTGATGGTCGCGTAGTTCTGCCTGTTGTAGCCGGTCAACGATGCCGACACCGTCACCTCGCGATTGCCAGCCACCACGGAGTCGATGTCCGGCGTCGACGGGCGATTGGGCGGACGCAGAGTCGTGGTGGGACTTGGTCGGGTGGTCGGCGGAATCGTGGGCCGGGTGATCGGAACGGTCGGAGCCGTCGGAGGTGGAGGCGTGACCACTGGCCGCGTGGGCGGTGGAGCGGTGGGTGGTGCCGTGGGCAATGGTTCGGGGTTGTTCGGCGGCGTGGGTGCGGCACCGGGGACCCAGGTGGAGTCCACGTACAGCAAGCCGTTCGGTGACGCCGGGCCCACATTGGTGATCGTCCCCCGTGTGGACGCCGCGACCAAGCCACCGGCGACCTCGGTTGGTGCCGAAGTCGGCCAGGCGCTGAGATAGGCGGCCGCCACACCGGCCACGTGCGGTGCCGCCATCGACGTGCCGGAAATGGTGTTGCTGGATGCTGGTCCGCCCACCCAGGCACTGGTGATGGACGAACCCGGGGCGAACAGGTCGAGGCACGCACCGAAGTTGGAGAACGAGGACCGCTGATCGGCACTGGTGACGGAGCCCACGGTGATGGCCGACGGGGCCGACGCCGGTGATCGCCGACACGCGTCGGAGTTCTCGTTGCCCGCGGCCACCACCACGGTGATGCCATCGGCGACCGCGCGATCGACGGCGGCGTTCAAGGACACCGAGTGGGTGCCGCCGAGGCTCATGTTCAACACGGCCGGCACGCCCGCTTGATGATGTTCGATCACCCAGTCGATTCCCGTGATCACCCCGGCGGTGGTGCCTCCGCCCAAACAATCGAGAACACGGACGGGAACGAGTCGGGCCGCGCGAGCCACACCGAACGTGCTGCCCGCCACCGTGCCCGCGACATGGGTGCCATGTCCGTTGCAATCATCGGCGTTTCCACCGGCAGTGATCACATCGTGACCGGGGAGCAATCGGCCCGAGAAGTCGCTGTGGGTCAGGCTGATGCCGGTGTCGACGATGTACGCCGTGACCCCTTGACCCCAGCGTGGATCGACGGCGAACGACGAGTCCAGGGGGAGCACTCGTTGATCGATGCGATCCAATCCCCAGGAGGGCGGGACCTCCGATGTGCGCACCACCTTGTTCGCCTCGATCCGCAACACTCGGGGATCGCGGCGCAGTTGTGTGACGTGCATTGGGGTGAGATCGACAATGACACCGTTGAACACCGAGTCCAGAACCTCGGTGACCACTCCGCCACCCGCCATCATGCGATTTCGAAAAAGCTGAGCATCGTTCGCCGAGCGCAAGGTGACGATGTAACTGGTGGCGTTGACCGCCCGTGCCGTGGTCGCCGGCGCGACAGCGAACGTCAACGAGCTCAGAACGATGCCCACTGCCACGAGAGGTGCGACCAGGGTGCCGAACATCGGGCGTCTACGGGGCGCTCCACTCACGTTGGTCACCGTACCGCCGGGGTACGTCGGAGAAGATGCGAACGACTTATCGGTCTACCCTCCCACGGGTGAACGCACGTGGCAGGCTGTGATCGTGCATCGGCCCAACGTTCTGCTCATCACCTTGGACCAGTTCCGAGGCGACGCTCTGTCCACGATGGGTCATCCGGTGGTGCGCACCCCCCATCTGGACGAGTTGACCCGTCACGGGGTCCACTTTCGTCGTCACTACACGCAGTCGACACCGTGCAGCCCGGGTCGGGCCGGCCTGTACACCGGCATGTACCAAATGAACCATCGCGTGGTCGCCAACGGCACGCCTCTCGATCGTCGCTTCGACAACGTGGCTCTGCTGGCTCGGCGCGCCGGATACCGTCCCACGCTTTTCGGTTATACCGATCAGTCCATCGATCCGCGTGTGGCGCTCGGTCCCGATGACCCGCGCCTGTCCTCCTACGAGGGATTGCTGCCCGGCTTCGACTGGGAGATGGACATGAGCGGTCCGCACCAACCGTGGGTGGACTTCCTCGCGTCGCGTGGATACGACGTCTCCGGTGGACACATGCAATTGCTGGCCACCGAACACGAACGACCCGTCGACGTGAGCGTCTCGTCGTACACCACCGATCGTCTCATCGACTGGATGCGCGACCGCGAAGATGGAGAACCGTGGTTCGCGCACGCCAGCTATCTGCGTCCGCACCCGCCGTACTCGGCCGCGGGTGAGTACGCGACGATGTACGACCCCGCCGACGTCGGTCTGCCCATCGCGCCCGTCGGCGATCGGCATCCGTTTCACGATCTGATTCTGAGCATCGATGGCGTCGCCGCTCCCACCGACGAGACAGCCATCCGTCATCTGCGCGCGCAGTACTACGGCATGATCACCGCGGTCGACGCCGAAATGGGCCGACTGTGGAAGGCTCTTCGTGAACTGGACGTCTGGGACGACACCATCATCGTGCTCACCACCGATCACGGTGAGCAACTGGGTGATCACGGTTTGCTGCAGAAGTTGGCGTGGTTCGAGGAGAGCCATCACGTTCCGCTCATCTGGCGCGATCCCCGTCGCACGTCCGCCCATGGAACGGTGGTCGATCACTTCACCGAGAGTGTCGACGTGTTGCCCACTCTGGCCGAAGCATGGAACCAAACCGTGCCGCGTCAATGCGATGGTCTGCCTCTCACGCCGTTCCTCGACGGAGTCGAACCAACACGATGGCGCGACGGAGCCTCCTGGGAATTCGACTGGAGATACGCGCTCATTCCCATGAACGACAATCCGTGGCCATGGGACCGTCGTCTGGAGGAATGCAATCTGGCGGTCCATCGCACGCTGGACACCGCGTACGTGCAGTTCGGTGACGGCAGTCATCTCTGCTTCGACATCGCCGCCGATCCAACCTGGCGCACGCTCGTGAACGATCCGGCGCGCACGTTGGCGATGGCTCAACGCATGTTGACGTGGCGCAGCCGTCATCTGGATCGGACCCACACGGGTTTGCTGGTGCAAGATGGCGGCGTCGGCATCTGGCCCCCGAATGTCGCCTGGTCGAACACCAACGACCCAACATGAAAGAAAGCGAGACGGCGCCATGAGCAATCCCGCACGCACGGAACGACACGCGTTGTGCGACGCGCTGCTCGAGCTCGGTCCGGATGCACCCACGCTCTGCGCGGGTTGGACCACCCGTGATCTGGCCGCGCATCTCGTGGTGCGCGAAACCCGACCCGACGCCGCCGGTGGAATCCTGTTCGCTCGTCTCGCACCGCACGGGGATCGTGTTCGCGACACAGTTGCTCTCACCGATTGGACCGAACTCGTCGACCGGGTTCGCTCCGGCCCACCCCGACTCTCACCCATGCGCATTCCAGCCGTCGATCGACTGACGAACACCCTCGAGTTCTTCGTGCACCTCGAGGACGTGCGTCGAGCACGGCCGGACTGGGCGCCCCGCGAGCTGTCGGCCGATCTGGAGGACACGTTGCTCGGGGCCCTCGAACGGGGAGCGCGGCTGATGGCGCGCAGGTCACCCTGTGGACTCACCATGACCCCTCGAGCCAAGACCCCTCGTAAGGGATTCTCGTTCGTCGCCAAGAAGGGACACCCGGTGGTCGACGTGTCGGGGCCCATCGGTGAACTCGTCCTGTTCATCTACGGCCGACGCACCGTGGCGCGGGTCGAGCTGAACGGTCCCGACGACGCGGTGGCCGCCCTGGAGGCCACGCGCTTCGGCGTCTGACGCTCGGGTGGCGCTGCACCCCCACCCCGAATGACACAATCACTGTCGTGACCCGCGACATCGACGCACTTCTCGCACGCATGACCATCGAAGAGAAGGCGTCCATCACCACCGGCGCCACCATGTGGACCACCAACGCCGTGGAGGCGCACGACATTCCCGCCGTCACCGTCACCGACGGCCCCGCGGGCGCCCGGGGACCGTTCACGCCCGGCATCGGATCGCAGGTGGCCACGCTGTGCATCCCCTGCGGTGCCGCGTTGGGTGCCACGTTCGACACCGGACTTCTCGAGGAACTGGGTCGGGCCCTCGGTCACCAGACGCGCTCCAAGAACGCCCGCGTTCTGTTGGCGCCGACGGTCAACCTTCCTCGATCACCTCTCTTCGGTCGTGCGTTCGAGTGCTACTCGGAGGATCCCCTTCTCTCCGGACGTCTGGCCGCCGCGTTCATTCGTGGTGCGCAATCGCAAGGAGTGGCCACCACGGTGAAGCACTTCGTCGGCAACGAGGCCGAGTTCGAACGAATGACCATCGACAGCGTCATCGACCAGCGCACGCTCCGCGAGGTGTACATGTTGCCGTTCGAGATCGCCGTGCGCGAAGGTGGCTCGCTCGGCGTCATGACGTCGTACAACCGCTTGAACGGCACTTACTGCGCCGAGAACCCGTGGCTGTTGCAAACCGTTCTGCGCGACGAATGGGGCTTCGAGGGATTCGTGGTGACGGACTGGTTCGCCGGCACCACCACCGAGGGCGCCGCCCGCGCCGGCCTCGATCTGGAGATGCCCGCGCCTCCGCGCGCCTACGGATCGGTTCTCGCCCAAGCGGTGCGCGAGGGTCGCGTCGACGAACACGATCTGAACCGAGCCGCGCGAACGTTGCTGTCGGTGTTCGATCGTCTGGGCGCGCTCGATGACATCTCCGTCGAACCTCACGCCGTCGATCTGCCCGAGCACCGCGATCTGGCCCGACGCGCGGCCGTGGAGTCCATCGTGCTGTTGCGCAACGAACCGGTCCGCGATCGACGTCGCGGTGAGAACGAACCGATGCTTCCCTTGCCATCGACGGGTCTGAAGACCATCGCGGTCATCGGACCCAATGCCGAGCGGGCTCGCATCATGGGTGGTGGCTCGGCCGAGGTCCTCCCCCATCACCGCACCCCGATCATCGACGTTCTGCGCGAACGGCTCGGGAGCAAGGTGCGGATCCGTCACGAAGCGGGCGGAAGCATCGAGAAGACCACGCCGGTCGTCGATCCCAACGTTGTGCGCACTCCCACGGGCGAACCCGGCTTCGACGTGGTGGTCTACGACGGTGCCCCCGGATCGGGCGTCGAACTGACGCGCATCAATCGGTCCGACGGGCGAATCATGGTGGTCGGCCGACAGGACGAAGGAGTGCCCAAGTCGGGGTTCCATTTCCGCGCCACGGGAATCGTCACGGTCGAGACGTCGGGGCAGTACGTGTTCTCGCTGGTCGAGTTGAGTCCGTGCCGGTTGTTCGTGAACGGTGAGTGCGTCGTCGACGGTGCGAGCACGATCCCCGATCGCGGACACTCGTTCTTCGGAATGGGCAGCGTGGAGATCTCGGCCATCGTCGAGTTGACGGCCGACGAGCCCAACGAGATCGTCCTCGAATGCGATGGCGAGAAGCGCCAATGGATGCACGGCGCACGAGTGGGCATGCAGTTCATCGAGCCCGAGGATCCGATCCGACGCGCGGTCGAAGTGGCAGCGGAAAGCGACATCGCGCTGGTGGTCGTTGGCACCACCGATGAGTGGGAGAGCGAGGGCCACGATCGTGACACGCTCGCACTGCCGGGTCGGCAGGAAGAGTTGATCCGCGAGGTCGTCGCGGCCAACCCGCGCACGGTGGTGCTCGTGAACACCGGAGCACCCATCGACATGTCGTGGGCCGAAGACGTGCCCGCGGTTCTCCAAGTGTGGTTCGGTGGTCAGGAGATGGGCACCGCGGTGGTCGACGTTCTTTTCGGCGATTCCGATCCCGGCGGTCGCTTGCCCATCACCATCCCCCATCGCCTCGAGCACACACCGGCATGGGGGAACTTCCCGGGCGAACACGGACAAGTGCGTTACGGCGAGGGCGTTCTCATCGGGCATCGCTGGTACGAATCCCGTCACCTTCCCGTTCGCTATCCCTTCGGGCACGGGCTCTCCTATTCCTCGTTCCACGTCGATGCGCCCGATCTCGACC
Source organism: Actinomycetes bacterium (assembly GCA_027491335.1). GTDB lineage: Bacteria > Actinomycetota > Acidimicrobiia > Acidimicrobiales > Ilumatobacteraceae > Casp-actino8. The sequence continues at coordinate 79,397 of JAIXWJ010000039.1, forward strand.
GTGACGTCGTGGACTTCTCCGCCGACGAGAACTCGTCGATCACGGTCCATGTCGCGGTCACAAACACCGGAACCCGGGCGGGAACCCACGTGGTGCAGTTGTACGTGGCGCCGCTTCAGGCCACGGTGACTCGGCCTCCCCAGGAGTTGAAAGCATTTCGCAAGGTGCACTTGGCCGCCGGAGCGAGCACCGTGGTGTCCATGACGATCGGAATGCGAGCCTTCGCTCATTGGGATGCCGGCGACACGTATCGCGGTTCGCTACGACCGCAGGTGACCGGAGAGCGCACGATGGTCGAATCCATCAGCGACGGTTCGTGGCGCGTCGATCCCGGCCTGTACGAGATCCGCGTGGCCAATTCCTCGGCCGACATTGCCCACAGTTCGGTTGTCACGGTGTCCAACGGCTCCACGCACGCTTCCACCGCGGGAGGATTGTGATGTTGCTTCGTCGCCTCGACGACTATCAGAGTTGGCAAGTTCAATTCAACGGCAGTTCGGTGCTCGTCGATCCGTGGCTCACCGATCACCCCATCAGCGGCGCGTTCGATCGCCGACACGGCACGGGCTTCACCACGCACGCCGATCTGGTGCGAGAGAACTCCGACATCGCCGCGGTGCTGTTGTGCACTTCCGTGGACGATCATCTCCGACCGGACTCGTTGCGTCTGTTGGCGAACGTCCCGGTGCACTCGAACCTGAAAGCGGCCAAGGCCGCTCGCGCCGCCGGAAGTCCCGACACCAACGTGCGCGTGCCCGGTGACAGCTTCGACATCGCGTGTCGAGAGGGCGGGATGCTCCGGGTGACGTCGACCAAGTGCGGATTGCCGCTCGGTATCATCGCCTCCGGATGGGTCATCGAAGCCATCGACGCCAACGGCGAGGACCGGGGTCGCGTCTGGATCGAACCCCATCAACCCACCGATGCCGTCGCCCGCGACGTGGCCGGCCGAGGACCGGTGGACGTTGCCGTTCTACCCACCCAATCGGTCTTGGCCGTGGTGCTTCCGGTCACCGCGGGACCCAAGCGCAGCGCGGCGGCGGTGCGGTCGTGTGGCGCACGAGCCCTCGTGCCCACCGCCACCGATCCGCGACGCGACATGACGTGGTGGCAAAAGGCGATCTACTTCGTGTCCGGTGGTGATCAACGGACCGTCAACGAACTGCGAGGATCGGCCGAGTTGATCCATTTGCGCACGGGAGACTGGCTCGACGTGCGTTCGGGTCGCTGAACGTTTCCCTCAGCCCACCCGCAGGGTGAACACCGGAGTGTCATCGGGACGAGTGGGCAGCACGATCTCGTTCCCCGAGCGACGAAGGGTCGATCGGTGACCCACCTGATGCACCTCTCCGGCCGGTAGCCCATCGATGACGATGGTCGCCGAGTCCGGTCGACCACACACCATGGCGTACACCGCACCATCGGCGCCCTTGGTCAACCGCACCGGAGAACCATCGTTCGTCTCCAGACGGGATTGCTCGAACGGTCGACTTCCGTAGATGGCCGCACCGTTCACCTCGAGCCACTGACCCATCGCCAGCAATCGCATCTGTTGCGCCCACGGGATTTCACCGCCGGGCATGGCTCCGTAATTGAGCAGAAGATTGCCTCCGTCGGCAACGATGTCGACGAACATGCGAATCAGGTCCGGGATCGGCAGGTACGTGTGCTCTCCCTCGGACTCGGTGTAACCGAAGCTGGTGCCGATCCCGCGAGTGACCTCGAACGGACGCTTGTGGTCCACGGGTGTGGTCGTGTACTCCGGCGTGGTGAAATCGGCGTGCGCCGTTCCGCCCATCACGCCCAGGAAGTCGAATCGATCGTTCACCACGCCGTCGGGATTGCCGTTGTAGAAATCCGCCATCAATTGGGCGGCACCCGCTCCGAATCCGGGATAGCCGATGTCGTTCCAGAGAACATCCGGTCGATACTTGCGTATCAACTCGTGCCAGTGAGCGTCGGCGTAGGCGTGATACGTCTCGTCCTGCGGGATCGCGCCGTAGAGACCGCTCCATCCATCGATGCCCAGACCCTGGAAGGTCCAGTCGATTCCGCCGGAGTAGTACACACCGAAACGCAACCCGGCTCCCCGCGCGGCGTCGGCGCATTCCTGAACCAGATCGCGCTCCGACGACCACGACGACCCTCGATGCGGATTCGGCACGTCAGACGGCCACATGAGAACTCCATCGTGATGCTTGGTGACCATCACGCAGTACTTGGCCCCCGACGCGGCGAGCATGTGCTGCCACCGTTGCGGGTCCCATCCCTTGGCGGCATCGAGGAACCGGCGCACGAACACGTCGTAATCGCAATTGCCCCACACCCGAGCGTGATGCTCGGCGGCCGGCGAGTCGGGAATGCTGATGGAGTTCCAGTACCACTCGGCGTACGGCGTGTGACTGAACGCCTTGCGCTCACCTTCCTCGCGCGCAAGGGTGAACGGGTCCTTGCCGGTGGGGGCGAAAGCCGGCACCGACCCCACGGTCCAGTGCGAGAAGATTCCGAACTTGGCGTCCAGGAACCACTTCGGAATCGGGTGGGTCGACAGGGATTCGAACGTCGGCTGGTACATGCGCACACATTAGGAGACTTCGATCGTTTCGAATTCCATGAACGGACACCAGGCGACCGGATGCCAAGTGCACAACGCCACGAACGAGAGGAAAACTGACATGGGACGCAAGCCCGGACTGAATGGTCTCAGCGACGCCGAGGTTCACACCATCATCCAGCTGGGGGAATCCGGCGCCACCCTGGCCGAGATCTCCGAGCGGACGGCGGTACCCGTGGCCCTGGTCAACACGATCCTGATGGGTGCGGGCATCAAGCCGATGCTCATCCGCAGGAATCTTCGCGAACGGCGAATCAAGGAACTGGCGCAGGAACGCGCGGAGCGCAAGAAGCAGCCGTCCCCTCGGGACGCGATGATCCTCGCTCTCGCGCTCGAAGGGAAGACCTATCAGGAGATCGGTCTCCAATTCGGCCTCACCCGGGAACGCGTGCGTCAGATCATCGCCAGACACGACGGGAAGGCCCCGTTGGAGGTCCGTCGCGAGCAGCGGCGGAACGAACGGGACATGGTCGAGAAGAACGCGACTGGCGTCGCGCGATGGCTGCGCGAGCACCCCGGCGCGACGACGGTCGAGATCGGTCTCGCGTTGGGGTTGTCGAACTCCGACGTCGAAAAGTTCCTCGGTCACCGGGTTCGGCATCTCGTGTTGATCCCCGAGGATCGCCAAGGCGTCCGATTCAACCCCGTCCGGTGGACCCGAGCGGAGATTCTCGATGCGATCCGTCTTGCGGCCACTTTCGAGTCACCTCTGTCGTACGTGCGTTACGACGAGATCCGCACCGAGAATTCCATCAACGGGCCGAGTGCCATTCGCATTCTTCAAATCTTCGACACGTGGTCGGCAGCGTGTCGGGAAGCGGGCGTTCAACATGGACGGCGAATTCGCAGTCGTTACACCCGTCGGTGGAGTGCCGACGAGATGATCGACCATCTCGCGGCTTTCCTGCTTCAAAGCCCCACCGGATCGCTGGATGCCTACAACGAATGGTCGCGAGTGAACGACGCTCCCGGTGGTCAGACCGTGCGCAACCAATTCGGCGGATGGCGAGAGGCCCGCACCCGAGCCCTGCTACTTCTCCGGTCACTCTGGACGGATCACTGAGATGCGTGTACGGGCTCAGGAGTCCTGAGCCGACAGGCGCTCCTCGGTGCGACGAACCAACGTCTCGCGCTCTTGTGGTGTGAGTGGTCGGGTGGTGCGCACCTTCAGTTCGACCTGATCGTTGCCGGCGGCCGGTGTGGCCATCAGCACGTCGTCCACCAACATCACCTCGGTCAGATTCGGGCTGCCGGCCAACTCGCGAATGGTGTCGGCGGCCCGACTGGCCGCCTCGCTGCGCTCGCTGTCGATCGGAAGATTGATGGAGAGCCGAGTCTCGACCGGTTCCTGACTGAGGTTGCGCACCGACAGCAAAGCCGTGTGCGGAAGATGAATGGTGCTGTATCCATCGCGGATGCGCGTCGACACCATTCCGATGTGCTCGATGATTCCGCGAACTCCGTTGGGAAACGAACCGCTCACTTCCACCTCGTCGCCGACTCCGTAACGATCCTCGAGCAGAACCGACAGACCGGTGAGATAGTCGTTCACCTTGTGCTGGCCACCGATGGCCACCGCGGCACCGATGAATCCGGCACTCGACAAGAAGAACGCCGCATCCAGCTCGAGAATGTGGAAGACCGCGATGATGACGCCGATCCACAGCACCACGGCGAAGAGGTGGTGGAGCATTCTGGCGGCGGCGTCGACGCGCTGGCGACGACGGTTCTCTCCGACCTCACCGTGCTCGAGCTCCTGGTATCGCGTGGGGGTGCGCCACCAACGGGTGGGGTGGGCGATGCTGCGACGCGCGACGAAGCGCACGACCCGCCGAAAGATCAGATGCGACACGCGCGTGGCGATGAAGGCACCGATGATCACCAGCACCACGATCAAGGGTCGGGACATGGCCTCTTGCGCCGAGATCGGTTGATCGGGAGTGGGGTTCAGGGTGGACGTCGACGAGATCAGTGAATACATGACACCTCCATTGTGCCGTGAAACGGCACCGATAGTGGCTCATTCGCTCCCGTGGCGCACCCAGGCCGGAACCTCGGAGATGTTCTCGACCTCACCGAACCGGCCATGACCAACGGGGTGTTCGGCCCGCTCCAACTCCCACAACACGTGGTACGGAACGTGAACCGCGTGTCCGCCGATCTCCAGCACGGGAAGAACGTCACTCTTCACCGAATTTCCGATCATGCAGAAACGGTGTGGCTCCACGTCGAACTCGCGCAGCACCCGGACATAGGTCTCGGGGTCTTTTTCCAGAACGATTTCGACGTGATCGAAGAGGTGTGCGATGCCGCTGGTGGACACCTTGCGGGTCTGGTGGACCAGATCACCCTTGGTGATGACCGCAACACGATGATCACGCGCCAAATCGATGATCACCTCGGCCACCCCCGGCAACAGACGCACGGGTGCGAGCAACAACTCGCGCACGATGGCGAGCAATCGCTCCATGACTTCGGCGGTCACTCGACCCTGCGACACCGACAGCGCGGCTTCCAACATCGACAACCCGAACGCCTTCACGCCGTAGCCATAGGTGGAGAGATTCGCTCGCTCCGTGGCCACGAGAGCCGCGCGCAGATCCACTCCGTCGGCGACGAACGGAGTCAACAACTCGAGGAACGTGTTCTCGGCCGCGTGAAACCCATCCTCGCTGTGCCACAAGGTGTCGTCGGCATCGAAGGCGATCACATCGAAACGTGATGCTTCGGGCCGTAGAGTTGGCTCTCCCATGAACGACTTTCTATCTCCCCGCACGGCCCTTATTCTGCTCGCGACATCGTTGATGGTGGCGTCGTGCACGTCCGGAGAAACCGCGTCCCCGACCGCGACCGACATCGCGGTGACGACCAGTTCCCCCTCATCGCCGACCAGCACCACGTCGAGCACCACGAGCACGACCACCAGCACGACCACGACAACCACGTTGCCGCCGTTCCCCAGTTACTCCGTCGCACCCATTCGACCCTCCAATGGTTCCGCCGTGAAGGTGTCTCGCGTCGACACGACCGACAAGGTCGTCTTTCTCACCATCGACGACGGCATCGTGAAGGATCCGCGCGTGATGGAGTTCCTGCTCGATCGCCGTTGGCCGGCCACGCTCTTTCTCGTCTCCGGAGAGTTCAAGCAGGATCCGTTGTACTTCGCTCAGATCCTCACGGTGGGCGGAAACATCAGCTCCCACACCCTCACTCACCCGAAGTTGAAGGGGATGGGTTACGACGAACAGCGACGACAGATCTGCGGCATGAAGGGCGCGATCGAATCCGTCCTTGGTTCCGCCGGCCATCTCTTCCGTCCGCCCTACGGCTCGTGGGACGACAACACGCTGAAAGCCGCGGGTAGTTGCGGCATCAACGTGGTGGTCACCTGGAACTCCGAACTGTGGGAAGGAAACGTGGACCTCGCGCGCCGACCGGCGTTGCAACCTGGCGACGTTTTCCTCACTCACTTCCGCCACGACCTGTACGACAACCTGCTCGCCCTCGAGGCGCGCATGGCCGCCGAGGGATTCACCGTGGCCAACTTGGAGGATTACCTACCGAACTGATCCTCGTTCGTCGCCCCGATGACGAACGCTTCAGCGGTGGATGGCGTTGAGATAGTTGTACACCGTGATGCGCGAGACGCCCATGGCGTCGGCCACGTCTTCCACGGCTCGGCGCAACGTGAAGGCCCCCCGGTCGTCGAGCAGTCTGATGGCCCGTTGCTTCTGCTCGCGGTTCATCTCCGGCAACCGCACGCCCATCTCGCGTTCGACGGCCTCGATGAGTCGATCGAGCGCACCGTGCAACGCCGGCAGACGCACCACCGCCACGGTCTCGCCCTCCACGACGATTGGCACATCGGACGCTTCGCAACGATCGGGCTCCACCAAACTGCAGCCAAGTGCGTCGATGAGCGGTGCGAGCGCCGACAACAACGGATGATCCGTGCGCGAGGGAGATGAACTCACGCCGACACCTTTTCGAGGTGAATGTTCACGTGCGTGGCGCCGTGAGCGTAGGCCCCTTCGATGAGCGCCGACACTGCCGCGAAGGCGACGTGATCCTCGGCCTCGAACTCGGAGGCGAATGGGCCGAACTCCACCGTCACACCGGCGGTCTCGGCCGCCGACACCGCCGCCAACACGTGGGGACCGGGCTGACCCTCCACGAAAGGTTCGACGGTGAATTCGACGCGGATCACGGCTCCAGCGTAGAGCCTCAGATCGCGCCCATCACCCGCCGCAGTTCATCGGCGCGAACCTGACATTCGTGCCCCGATGCGGCGAAAGCCTCGGCCAAGCGTTGGAGGGCCACACGGAATCCTCCGCTCCAGTCGGCTTCGAACGCCCGTCGTGCCGGTCCGGTCCAGGTGGTCCCGTCGAGAGCCGTCCCCACCGTGGCCAGCACTCCGTCGACGATGTCGCGCTGACGTTGCAACGTGCGTCCCAGATTCGCCAGTTGCTCCGGGTCCGCTCCGATGATTCCGATCGATTGATTGGACATGAACTCTCCTTCGGTCATCGCTCGGGTGGGCGAGCGACACGGTCCGACGGTCGTAGCAACGGCCACAAGAGAGCCAGGCTGTCCGGAAGCACGGATTCACGCCGGATCAGTGCATCGATGTCCTCGAAAGCGACCCACCACGCGTCGGCCACTTCACCATCGGCGAAGTGGAGTGGACCCGAATGAGTGACCATGAAACAACGGCCGAGCAGGCTGACCCGATCGTCGTCGTACGGTCGCGCCACGCCACCATCGATGATCTCGCACGTGGTTCCGACGATGCCCACCTCCTCGGCCACCTCGCGAATCGCCGCCGTCTCGTACGACTCGCCGCTGGACACGACTCCACCCACCGCGATGTCGCACCATCCGGGCCAAATGTCCTTGGAGGACGACCGACGATGCACCAGTAACCGACCATGGCCATCCACGACCGCAACGAAGACCGCGCGATGCCGAAGCCGCTCGCGTCGCATCTCGCTTCGCGGGACGACTCGGAGCACCCGATCCTCGAGGTCGACCTCGTCGACGAGTTCACCCGACGCATTGATTTCGACCATCGGTCACTGCCTATCACGCGATCTGCCTACGATGCTCGTATGGCCGAACCCAACGACATCTCCACGCTGACCGAGGAAAGTCGGGACCTTCTCGACGATGCCATCTCGCTGCGTCGTTCCTTGCACGAATGGCCCGAACTCGGCAACCACCTTCCGCGCACGCGTGACGAGGTTCTGGCCGCCCTCGAGGGATTGCCTCTCGGGCTGACCCTGCACGAAACCACGTCGGGCATCGTCGCCGCGCTCGAGGGGGACCACCCCGGACCGACCATGCTGTTGCGCGGCGACATGGACGCGCTTCCCATGCCCGAGGACACCGGGGTCGAATTCAGTTCGCGCGTCGAGAACGCCATGCACGCGTGTGGCCACGACACGCACACCGCGATGCTGGCCGGCGCCGCGCGTCTTCTGACCGCGCACAAGAGTCGTTTGCACGGCCGCGTGCTCTTCATGTTCCAGCCCGGTGAGGAAGGCCACAACGGTGCCGGACACATGATCGACGAGGGCTTGTTCGATGTGGGGCCGCTCTCCGACGGCAGTGCGTCGCCCATCACCGGGGCCTTCGCGATTCACACGACGTCGTCACTTCCCACCGGTTTCATCAGCACGCGCCGTGGTCCGTTGATGGCGTCCAGCGACGTCATCTCCATCGTGCTCACCGGCAAGGGTGGTCACGCCAGCGAACCTTTCCGCACCCTCGATCCGGTGCCGGCCGCCTGCGAGATCGTGCAAGCGTTGCAGTCGATGATGACCCGACGCATCAACACCTTCAATCCGGGCGTGTTGACGATCACCCAGATCAACGCCGGTACCACCACCAACGTGATTCCCGAGTCGGCGCACATCAAGGGGACCATCCGAGCGATCAGCGAGACCACACGACGAATGATCCACGACGGAGTGCGTCGCGTCGCCGAGGGAATCGCCAGCGCGCACGGGCTCGAGGTCGAAGTCGAACTCCGCGACGGCTACGACGTCACGGTGAACGACGACGACTACGCGGGCCGGGCCGCCGACATCACCAAGGAGTTGATCGGTGCCGATCGATTCATCGAGTTACCGACGCCGGTGATGGGAGCCGAGGATTTCGGATACGTGCTCAACCACGTGCCCGGAGCGATGGTTTTCCTCGGCGCCACACCGCTCGACAAGAACCCCGCCCACGCGGCGCCCAACCATTCGAATCGGGTCTTCTACGACGAGGCCTGCATGACCACCGGCATCGCCCTGTACGGAGCGATGGCGTTGCGTCACCTGTCCCCCGCCTGACGCCGGTCCGACCCCCGGCCCGGGTTTCTTCTCAGTTCGCGGGACCGGCGGGATAGCGGGCGTCACCCAGAGCCATCTCCATGAAGGGCTCGATGTTGGGACCGCGACGCAAATGATGACCGCCGTCGACGCTGATGCACGTTCCCGTGATCCACGAACTCTCGTCGCTGAGCAGGAAGC
>JAIXWJ010000013.1 GCA_027491335.1 Actinomycetes bacterium
CAACGCTCGGCTCGCACCGAACACGACGACCGCGAACGACTGGCACGCGTCGCCGCGACCAGTGCCCGTCGCGCCGCCATCGAGGATGGCTTGATGAACCCCGACGCCACCCATGTGCCGGCCGACGTTCGCGTGCAGATTCAGCATGCCGCCGACGCCATTTCGAACGCCGCGGATCGCGGAGACGCGTTCGCCGCGCGTTAAGGCGCGATCGGGATGTCGGTGGTGAAGCGCTTGCTGGACGACGGGTCCGGACTGACCAGAATCTCCATGTTCCACACACCGCCATACGGAATGGACACCGAACCGACGAAGTGATTCGGACCCAACACTTCCACGGGCACGGCCACGGCCGGTATCTCCGAGTTCGGAAGTGTCATGCGCATCTCGACCGACTCCACGGGCCGCAAGGATCCCGCCGGCGAGGCGAGGATGAGATGAATCTCGTTGAATCCCACCCGACCCGGAGTGACGGCCAGGTTCGCGATCATGTCGCCGTCCACCAAGGACACCTCGACAACGGCCGACGTCGACGGGATCTCGGGGGACTTGGCGACCATTCCGGCGGTCGCGGCGAACACGAGAACTCCCACCGCCAATTCCACCGCGATGATTCTCCGCAGACCATCGTGATCGGCGCGCCGAACCAACCAACGCCCGAAGACGCCGAGTGTGATGGCGCCCACGACGAGGCTGACCTTGATGAGCAGTCCCTTGCCCCAATCGGACTCCGTGATGTTCGACAACTCGGGCACCAGGTGCCGCGTCTGCCACGCGCCGGTGACGACGGCGACGGGAAGAGCCCACGTGGCGACGCGGGAGAATCTCGCCACCACAACGGGGGCGGCGGGGGTCGACAGCACGGCACCACACACCACCATCGTGAGACCGCCGAACCACAACACCACCGCCGACATGTGCGTCGCATCGACGCCCACCGCGAGTCCGGCCAGACTCGAAGCACCGGCATGTCCCGAGACCGAGAAGGTGACGATCACACCGAGTCCGGTCAGAGCCGTGGTGGAACGCCACCACGACGTCGACGCACGGTGAAAGGCTCCTCGCAACACGAACACGAGCACCGCCAGCGATGCCAACAAGCCCAACCGCACGATGATGGACGTGCCCAGTCGGGTGTCGGCAACGTCGGCCCACAAAGAGGTGTTCCACGCGTCCGACCAGGTGCCGGCCACGGTGTACGGCCCTTGCAACACGAAGTGTGCGACCGAACCGACCACGGCGGCCACCCACCCGACTCGAATCAATCCCACCGAGCGACGCGACGAGATTCCCCCACCAGCCATCAGTGCGAGCCCACCGAGGAACACGGCCACTCCGACGTACGCCAACCACCGAGCGATTCCCATCACCCACGACAGACCACCAGGCCCGGCAGATCCGTCCAGAACTCCGTCCAAGAAATCGGTCGGATCGATGGTGGTCGCGGTCGACCCCACCTGGAAGGTGTACGCACCCTCCACCACATGTCCGTCGCTCGACAGCGCGCGGTACACGACCGCGTAGATGCCATCGGGCAACTCGGGAACTCCCCCGGCCGACATCACGGTGTCATCGTCGTCCGAGACGATGGCCTCGCCCAGAATCAGTCGATTACCGCTCTGGTCGTAGATCTCGATGGAGCGAGGAACCGGGGTGATCGGCTCATTGAAGTCGAGCACCACCTCGGACGGGCCGTCCTCCAACATCGCCGAGGGCGAGGGCGAGGAGTTCTCCAACTGGGCGTGAGCCGACGCCTCCGAGGGAACCATCGACGACCCAACCAGCACGGCCAGCAACGCCACGAGAACGCGTCGCGCGCGACGTGACGCACCGCCCGAAACGTTCATCGACCCATCATCCCATCATTCCGGCCGGTGCGACACCATCCACGTCGAGCCGACCCAGAAGCCATGCGAGACGGCGCGCCGGATCCAGTCGCAACACGGCCGCCGGGAGGTCGGTCATCCCCATCGAGCCGCGCGATTTCCATTGCATGCTCAACATCGCGAGGTCGTGTCGCACGTATTCGGCCGACCACGAGTCGGGGCCGTCGCAACCCAACTCCGGCAGTCCCAGATCACCGATGTGCACCTCCACTTCGCGCCATCGACGCAACGGCAAGTCGGCGATGGGAACTTCGGCTCCGGTCACGACGCGACCACGGCCGAACCAAGCCTCCCGCGCCGCGGCCCACGCTCCTTCCAGTTCGTAGATCGATCGACGCAGATCGAGGATCTGTTCGCGCGCACTTCGCGTGGAACCGGTCACGATGTCCGCCTCGCGACGCGCGAATCCACCGGGATACTGATCGGCCACCACCCCACTCTCGGCGGCGACCGTCATTGCCGTCATGCTGTCGGCGTTGCGGGCCAGATGAGCGAGAACGTGGCCAACCGTCCAATCGGGCAATCGGGATGGACGATTCACCATCTCGTCGGTCAGACCCTCGCCATCCATCGGATCGAGCGTCGACAACAACCGTTGATGCGACGCCGCGAGTCCCTCGACCTGACGATTCAACGCCGTGGCATCCATGCCTCGACGGTAGCCGCCGGTGACGTCAGGCCAAGGGTGCCGTGCGACGTGGGATCACGACGACGGTGCCATCGGGTTCGTGGTGCACCGAAACCGACACTCCGTAGAACTCCGACAACGTTTCCGCCCGCAACACCTCGTCGGCCGCACCGGACGCCACGCAATGCCCGTGATGAAGCAATGCGAGCCTGTCGCTGTAGAGCCCGGCCAGCGTGAGGTCGTGCATGGCCGAGACGACGGTGAAACCGTGCTCGCGTCGAAGCGTGTCCACCAACTCGAGTGCCTGCTGCTGATGGCCGATGTCGAGGGCACTGGTGGGTTCGTCGAGCAGCATGATCGGTGCTTCCTGCGCCAACGCGCGGGCGATCACGATTCGCTGGCGTTCGCCACCCGACAACGATCCCAGCCGGCGATTCGCGAACTCTTCCAGACACAGCCGGTCGAGAACCTGATGCACCATCGAACGATCGTGCTTGCTCTCCTGACCGAAGTATCCGACGTACGGATTTCGACCCAGGAGGACGTAGTCGAAGGTGGTCATGTCGTCGGGCAACGACGGGCTCTGCGGAACGTGCGCGATCAACGCCGCGCGTCGGCGGGCCGACCGCAGATCCAATGGTGTGCCGTCCACGAGGATTCGGCCCTCGTGTTTCACGAGTCCGGCGACCGTGCGCAACAGCGACGACTTGCCCGCCCCGTTCGGACCGATGAGGCACAGCCACTCACCCGGGCGAACCGTGTCGGTGAACGAGGACACCGCCGTCGACTCTCCGTACTTCACCGAGATGCTCTCGAACGTCAGGGAAGTCATCGCGCCTCACTTTGTCGTGATCGAAGAACGAGAATGAAGAAAGGGGCACCGAGAAACGCGGTCACCACTCCAATGGGTGTCTCGGCCGGATCCGACAGCACTCGACCGGGAATATCGGCCACGATCAGAAAAGCCGCGCCGGCCAGAATCGAGAGCGGAAGCAGGCGTCGGTAGCTGGCGCCGGCGAGCAGTCGCACCAGGTGTGGCACGACGATTCCGACGAATCCGATGAGTCCACTGACACTCACGACCGCCGAGGTGCCGAGCGTGGCCGCGATCACCACCGTGAGGCGAATTCGATCGACGCGGGCACCCAACGACTGCGCCTCGTCCTCACCGACTCGGAGCACGTCGAGCAAACGACGATGCGCCAACAGCACCGCTCCGCTCACGAGGACGTACGGGAGAACGAGACGGACATCACCCCACGTCGCCGAGGACAGACGGCCGAGGATCCAGCTGTACACCTGCCGCACGACGTCGGTGTTCTTTTGCAACATGAACGTTTGCACCGCCGTGGTCAACGACGTGACGGCCACACCGGCCAGCACCAACGTGGTGGGATTTCGTGACGCGCCGAAACCAGCCCCGACCGTGTACGTGAGCAACACGGCCACCAAGCCGCCGATGAAGGCCGCCAACGGCAACGGATCCACCGGCCACGATTGGCTGGTGGAGCGACCAACGACGAAGACCAAGGTCGCGCCCAGACCCGCACCGGCGGCCACACCGAGCAGATACGGATCCACCAGTGGGTTGCGGAACACGCCCTGAAAGGACGCTCCGGCGAGAGACAACATCGCACCCACGATGCCGGCCAACACCACGCGAGGCATGCGAATTTCCCACAGTACCGTGCTCTGAAGTTCCGTGGCTCCCGAGTCGATGCGTATGAACGGAAGGTGATCGAGCAGTTCGGCCGGCACCCGCCACCAAGCGGGGCCGGCCGGACCGATCATGGCACCGAACAGGAACGCGACGGCCAGGGCGACGCACGCCGCCGGCACCCACCACGACCTCGCGGTCTCGCGCTCCCGACCAAGAATCACTCGGAGCCGGCGACCTTCAACGCGTCGGCGATCGCCGCGACGAATTCGACCAGACGTGGCCCCCAACGCGAGGCGACGTCATCGTCCAATTCGAACACATGCCCGTTCATGACCGCGCCGAGAACGTCCCAACCGGGACGAGCAGCGACGGACTCGGCGGTGGCGCCGCAGCACTTCGTGTCCGCAAGGAAGATGAGGGTCGGATCCTGACTCACGATGAACTCGGCCGACAACTGCGGGTAGTCCGTGTCACCCTCGGTCGCGTCGGCGATGTTGCGCAGTCCGAACAGAGAGAAGATGGATCCGACGAAGGTGTTGCTCGTGACCGAGTAGAGCGTGTCGTCCAACTCGAGGAAATACGAGGTGCCATCGGGAAGTTGGACCGCTCCGGCCACGATCTCATCGATGTCGGACTTCATCGAATCGGCGAGCGCGGATGCTTCTTCGGCTCGACCGACCGTTTCGCCCAGTTCGGTGATCTGCGCGTACGCCTCGTCGAGGGTCGTCGGCGCCGCACTCACCCATGAACCGACTCCAATGGCTGTCAACTGTTCGGCAAGACCGGTGAAGTCGTCACCGATCACGACGAGGTCCGGATCGAACTCGGCGATGGCCTCCACGTTGGGTTCGTACGCCGACAGATCGGTGATGGCCGCGTCGGCGGGATAGTTCGACATCGAATCCACGGCGACCACCAGGTCACCGGCACCGATGGCGTACAGGATCTCGGTGTGGGTCGGCGACAGCGAGACGATGCGCATCGAATCGCTTTCCACCGCGGACGTGTCGGCCGGGGTCGAATCCGACGTTGCGTCGTCTCCCCCGCACGCGACCATCAGAACCGCACCGGACAGGACGAGTCCGATCACGGACCGTCGACGGACGCGTCCAAGCGGGCGCGCATTGATTGTTTGCTTCATTGAAACTTCCTCCATTGCTCTGAGGAAGCAAGAGGAGAGTGAGGAACGGGGTCTCCGCACCTGCACGATCCGCCCTTGCCTCGAGGGTTGGTTATCGCGCGTGAATCAGGCGACCGGACTCGCTGGCACGACGTTGACGTCGGCTCAGACAACCGTTGCGGGACAGTGCCGGGATCTCACCGGACTTCGCTGGATTTCACGCACCGGCTATCGCCGGCGTTGTCAACGTATCACACGAGCAGTGGTGTCCGTCACACCATTGCGCCGCACGTCCGTGGCGTTCAGGAGTTCGCGGCCACCAAAGCGGCGATGCGGTTGATGCCTTCTTCGAGGTCGGCGTCACCCAATGCGAACGAGAATCTTGCGTATCCCGCCGATCCGAAGGCTTCACCGGGAACGAAGGCGACCTTGGCTTCCGAGAGCACGATGTCGGCCAACTCCATCGACGTGTTGGCCTGTCGACCGTTGTACGAGCGCCCGAGCAGACCGGTGACGTTCGGATAGCAGTAGAACGCCCCTTGGGGTTCGAGGCACGTGACGCCGGGAATGGCGCTCAACATCCGATGCATCGTGCGTCCACGACGTTCGAAGGCCTCGCGCATCATGGCGACGGCGCTGAGGTCGCCGGCGACCGCGGCGAGAGCGGCAGCCTGCGCCACGTTGCCGACGTTCGACGTGGCGTGGCTCTGGAAGTTGATCGACGCCTTCATCACATCGGACGGCCCGATCATCCAGCCCACGCGCCAACCGGTCATGGCGTAGGTCTTGGCGACACCGTTCACGATGATGCACTGATCGGCGATGTCGGGAACCAGCGTGGGCATGCTCGCGAACGTGTGCGGGCCGTACGTGAGATGTTCGTAGATCTCGTCGGTCACCACCCAGACGCCACGCGAAACCGCCCACTCGCCGATGGCCTTCACTTCCTCGGGCGGGTACACGGAACCCGACGGATTGTCGGGCGACACGAACAACAGCACCTTCGTGCGCGGCGTGAGCGCCTTCTCCAGTTGCTCGATGGTGACGCGGAAGCCGGTCTCCTCGTTGGTGTCGACGATGACGGGCACTCCCCCGGCCAGAACGATGGCCTCCGGGTAGGTGGTCCAGTACGGAGCCGGAACGATGACCTCGTCGCCCGGATCGCACAGTGCGGCGAACGCGGTGAACACGGCGTGCTTTCCACCGTTGGTGACGAGCACCTGATTGGCGGTGGTCTGGAAACCGCTGTCGCGCAACGTCTTGGCGGCGATCGCTTCGCGCAACTCGGGCAAACCGGCCGCGGGTGTGTAGCGATGCATCTTGGGATCACGGCACGCCTTCACCGCGGCCTCGACGATGTGCTCGGGGGTGGGGAAATCGGGTTCACCGGCACCGAAGCCGATGACGTTCTCGCCGGCGGCCTTGAGGGCCTTGGCCTTGGCGTCGACCGCCAAGGTGGCCGATTCCGCGATGGCGGCCAGACGAGAAGATGTGCGATTCCGTTGGGGAGACGAACTCATGAGTGCCATGCTTACACAGTGAGCACGACAGACCCCCGTTCCATTCGCATTTCCGCCGACCTTTTGCCCGCCGACGGCCGTTTCGGATGCGGTCCGTCCAAGGTTCGTCCCGAGCAAATGGCCGCCCTGGCCGATGCCGGCGCCAACTTGATGGGCACGTCGCATCGACAGGCGCCGGTGAAGAACCTCGTCGGCTCCCTGCGCGCCGGACTGACCGATCTGTTCTCGCTGCCCGATGGCTGGGAAATCGTTCTCGGCAACGGCGGGTCGACGGTCTTCTGGGACGTGGCCACGTTCGGACTGATCGAGAGCCGAAGCCAACACCTGGTGTTCGGCGAGTTCTCCTCGAAGTTCGCCGAGGCCGCGAGCGCGGCACCGCATCTCGGTCAACCGACGGTGATCAAGTGTGATCCGGGTGCTCACCCCACGGCGGTGGCCGAGGCCGGGATCGACAGTTATGCGTTCACGCACAACGAGACTTCCACGGGCGTGATGATGCCCCTGGTGCGTCCCGCGGGCGCCGACGGCGACGCACTGGTGATCGTCGATGCCACCTCGGCCTCGGGCGGACTGTTGTGGAGCCCCGCGGAAGTCGACGTGTACTACTTCGCGCCGCAGAAGTGCTTCGCTTCGGACGGCGGTCTGTGGGTGGCCGCGTGCTCGCCTCGGGCGATCGAGCGCATCAATCGAATCTCGGCTTCCAAGCGATGGACGCCCGCGTCGCTCGATCTGAAGATCGCCCTCGACAACAGTGTCGCGAACCAGACGTACAACACGCCAGCGCTGGCGACGTTGGTGATGTTCGAGGCCCAAGTGCGATGGATGAACGAAATCGGCGGGCTCGCCGCGTGCAACGGTCGCTCGAAGAAGTCGTCCGACATCCTGTACGCGTGGGCGGAATCGCGCTCGTGGGCGAATCCGTTCGTGGCCGATCCCGCGATGCGTTCCCACGTGGTTGGCACGATCGATATCAACTCCCCCGCCGACGGCGGAGTGGACGCCAACGACGTGTGCGCGGCGCTACGGGCCAACGGTGTGGTCGACACCGACAGCTATCGCAAGTTGGGTCGCAACCAGTTGCGCGTGGGAATGTTCCCGGCGGTCGACCCCGACGATGTCTCGGCGTTGACGGCCTGCATCGACGTTGTTGTTGACGCTCTGCGAGGGTGAGAATCTGACCCATGGAAGTTGCCGACGTCCTCGAATGGCACGGAGTATCCGCGCCTCTTCGACGACCGGTGATGGTGCTGGCTCTCACGGGTTGGTTCGACGCCGCCGGAGTCGCCACGTCGGCCCTCGGTCACTTGACGGAATCGAACGAATCGGAGTTGGTGGCCACCATCGACGCCGACCCGTTCTACGACTTCACCCAGGTTCGACCGGAGGCACGCTTCGACGACGACGGTGAACGCGAGATCGTGTGGCCCAACAACGATGTGATCGCGATCCGTTATCCGAACGCGCTTCGCGATGTCGTGATTCTGAACGGCGTCGAACCCCACACGGCGTGGCGCACGTACGTGCGCAGCGTGATCGCGTGCTACCTCCGACTGGGATGCGAGGCGATGGTGACCGTGGGTGCGGCGCCGGACGCGGTTCCGCACACCAGAGCGCCGCTGGTGGTGGGAAGTTCCGTGGATCCCGAATTGGCGCGAAGCCTGGGGCTGTCCAAGCCGTCGTATCAGGGCATGACGGGCGTGGTCGGTGTCCTGCAGACCGAATGCGAGAAAGAGAAGTTGCCGGCGGTGTCGTTGCGCGTCGGCGTGCCGTACTACTTGGATTACTCCCAGCATCCCCAGTCGTCCGCGGCTCTCCTGCAGCACCTCGGACACGTGCTCGGGGTGCCAACGGGAGTTGGCGATCTGAGCGAAGAGATCGAGCGGTGGCGAGGCCTTCACGACGAGGCGATGCGCAGCGACCCCGATCTGGCGCTTCGAGTGCATGCACTGGAGCGTCAATATGACCAGATGACCGAGGCGGCGATCCCGTCAGCGGACGACCTGGCGGACCAGTTCCAAAAGTTCCTCGACGACCAACCCTGACCTAACCAAAATGCGACAATTTGTCGCTTTACGTACATGGCTCGTGTACACAAAGCGACAATTTGTCGCAAAGTGGGCGGGTTAGAGGGCGGCGGCGAATCCGGCGTCGAGGTCGGCCAAGATGTCCTTGATCGACTCCAGACCCACGCTCAACCGGATCATTCCCGGGTTCACGCCCGACGCCACCTGCTCCTCGGCCGTCAGCTGGCTGTGCGTCGTCGACGACGGCTGAATCACCAAGCTGCGCACGTCACCGATGTTGGCCACGTGACTATGCAGAGACAGTCCCGCCACGAACTTCTCGCCCGCCTCGCGGCCGCCCTTGATGTTGAACGCCAACACCGAACCAAAGCCGCGACCGCCGAAGTACTTCTTCGCCCGATCGTGCCACGGACTGCTGGGCAGTCCGGCGTAGTTCACGCTCTCCACCTGCGGGTGCTTGGCCAGATACTCGCCCACCTCCTGAGCATTGCTCCAGTGGCGCTCCATGCGCAGCGACAACGTCTCGAGGCCCTGCAGCAACATGAACGCGTTGAACGGCGACACGGCCATTCCCAGGTCGCGCAGCAACTGCACGCGGGCCTTCAGGATGTACGAGCCCGCACCCAGAGCCGGCCAGTAGGCCAGGCCGTGGTACGACGGATCGGGCTCGGTGAAGTTCGGGAAACGACCCGACGCCGAGAAGTCGAACTTGCCGCCGTCGGTGATCGAACCCGCCACCGACGTTCCGTGTCCGCCCACGAACTTGGTGAGTGAATGCACCACGATGTCGGCACCCCACTCGAGCGGGCGAATTCCGTACGGGCTGGGCACGGTGTTGTCGACGATCAACGGCACACCGGCCTCGTGGGCCACCTTCGACACGCCTTCGATGTCGAACACGTCATTGCGCGGATTCGCCAGAACCTCTCCGTAGAACGCCTTGGTGTTCGGGCGCACCGCGGACTTCCACTGCTGAAGATCGTGCGGGTCGTCGACGAACGTCACCGAGATACCCATCTTGGGCAGCGTGTAGTGCAACAGGTTGTAGGTGCCGCCGTACAACGAGGGCGAGGCCACGATGTGATCTCCGGACTCGGCCAACGTCAGGATGGCCAACGTCTCGGCGGCCTGACCCGACGACACCACCAAGGTGCCGGGCAGTCCGATGGCCGTCGTGACACCACCTTCGAGAGCGTTCACTCGCGACTCCACCGCCAACTGCGTGGGGTTCATGATGCGGGTGTAGATGTTGCCGACCTCGGCCAGTGCGAACAGGTTCGCGGCGTGCTGGGCGTCGCGGAACTCGTACGACGTGGTCTGGTAGATCGGCACCGCACGGGCGCCGGTGGTCGGATCGGGCTCACCACCGACGTGGATCTGCTTGGTCTCGAAACCCCACTCTGCTGACATGAACGTGCCCTCCTGTTTGGAACAGGAGGGCACGGTACACACTAAATCCCGACTCAACAAGTCGGATTTAAAGTTATTCGTCGTTCTGGGTCATCGAGAGAGCCGAAAACCGGCACTTTTCGTACCCAGATCGCTCGAGGATGGGTATCAGCCTCCGCTGACGTCGGCCACCTTCTGCTTGCCGGCGCCCAGGAACGGCATCATTGCGCGCAGTTCCTTGCCCACGGTCTCGATCTGGTGCGCGGCACCCGCGGCCTGAAGTTCCTTCATCTTGGCCCGACCGGACTCGCTCTCGGCGATCCACTCCTTGGCGAACTTGCCGGTCTGGATCTCCTTGAGGATCTTCTTCATCTCGGCCTTGGTGCGCGGGGTCACCACGCGCGGTCCGCGGGTGAGGTCGCCGTACTCCGCGGTGTCGCTGATGCTGTAACGCATTCCCGCGATGCCCTCTTCGTACATGAGGTCGACGATGAGCTTCACCTCGTGGAGGCACTCGAAGTACGCCATCTCGGGCTGGTAACCCGCCTCGACCAGCGTCTCGAAACCGGCCTGCACCAGCGAGGTGACGCCGCCGCACAGCACGGCCTGCTCACCGAACAGGTCGGTCTCGGTCTCTTCGGCGAACGTGGTCTCGATGACACCCGCACGGGCGCCACCAATGGCCGACGCGTAGCTGAGCGCCAACTCCTTGGCGCCGCCGGTGGCATCTTGATGCACGGCGATGAGCGCCGGCACGCCGCCGCCCTCGGTGTAGGTGCGACGCACCAAGTGACCCGGGCCCTTGGGCGCGATCATGATGACGTCGACGGTCTTGGGCGGACGAATGCGCTTGAAGCGGATGTTGAAGCCGTGCGCGAACGCGAGGGCCTTGCCCTTCTTCATGTGCGGCTTGATGAACTCCTCGTAGGTCGCCTTCTGCTCGGTGTCGGGCATGGTGAGCATGATCACGTTGGCCCACTTGGCGGCCTCGGCGATGCCCATCACGGTGAGGCCGGCGGCCTGCGCCTTGGCGGCCGACTTGCTGCCCTCGCGCAGACCCACGACCACCTGCACACCCGACTCCTTCAGGTTCAGCGCGTGCGCGTGTCCCTGCGAGCCGTAGCCGATGATCGCGACCTTGCGGCCCTTGATGATGGAGACGTCGCAGTCACCGTCGTAATACATCTTTGCTGCCATTGGTCAACTTGCCTTTCCGTGTTTGACGGCCTTGAGGCGCGCCTCTTTGTCGAGCTTCGGAAGGGCCACCCGGCCCGTCCGCTGGAGTTCCACGATGCCGTAGCCGCGCAGAAGTTCCTCGAAGTCGTCAAGTTTGTCGGGACTTCCGTCCAAAGACACCGTGATGGCCTCGACTCCGACCGCCAGGATCTTGCCCTCGAAGATGTTCGTGAGCTCCACGACCTGGCCGCGGTCTTCCGCCGGCACCCGAACCGTGGCCATGAGCAGCTCGCGCTCCACCGACCGACGGGGGTCCAGTTCGCTGATCTTGACCACGTCGACCAGCTTGAACAACTGCTTCACGATCTGCTCGAGCGGGGACGATTCCACGTCGACGACGATGGTGATGCGGCTGAGCATGGGGTCCTCAGTGGGAGCCACCGCCAAGCTGAAGATGTTGTAGCCACGACGCGCGAACAGGCTGGACACGCGGGCCAGCACGCCGGGACGGTTCTGCACGAGCACCGACAAGATGTGGTGCGTGGGCTGATTCAGTGCGTGGGTCGTGGAGCTCATCGCAGGAACTCCCGTCGGCCGTTCTGGTCGGGGTGCAACAGAACGTCGTCGTTGCTGAAGCCGGCCGGAACCATGGGGAACACCTTCTCGCCCGCGTCCACGCGGAATTCGACCACGACCGAGCGGTCGTCGATGCTGTTGGCCTTTTCGATGGCCGGCTGAACTTCCTCGGGACTCTCGACGCGGATGCCGATGCAGCCCATGGACTCGGCCCACTTCACGAAGTCGGGCAGCTCGGGCGACAGGTACACCTCGCTGTAACGCTCCTCGTAGAACATCTCCTGCCATTGACGAACCATGCCGAGGTACGAGTTGTTGAGAATGGCCACCTTGATCGGAATGCGCTCGACGCTGGCGGTCACCAACTCCTGAGCGGTCATCTGGAAGCAACCGTCACCGTCGACGGCCCACACGGTGCGATCGGGACGACCAACCTTGGCGCCGATGGCCGCGGGAACCGAGAAGCCCATCGTGCCCAATCCACCCGAGTTCACCCACGTGTACGGCTCGTTGAACTTCCAATACTGCGACGACCACATCTGGTGCTGACCGACGCCCGAGCACAGGATGGTTCCCTCGGGGGCTCCGTCGCGCAACTGCTCGAGGCAGTACTGCGGCTTCAGGGCCTCACCGGGCTCGTTCGCGGGGTAGTACAGCGGGAACTGCTCGCGCCATCCGCTCACGCGGCTCTTCCACTGCGAGATGTCTTGTTGCTTCTCGCCGCCGTTCAACAGGTCCTTGATGGCCTTGATGATCTCCTCGATGACGAGACGGCAGTCGCCGACGATCGGCACGTCGGGACGACGCACCTTGCCTTGCTCGGCCGGATCGATGTCGACGTGAATGATCTTGGCGTCGGGCGCGAACGTGGCGACCTTGCCCGTGATGCGGTCGTCGAAACGAGCGCCGAGCGTGATGAGCAGATCGCTCTTCTGCATCGCCGTGATGGCCGTGGCGTTGCCGTGCATGCCGGGCATGCCCAAGCACAACGGGTGATCGTCGGGGAACGCACCGCGGGCCATGAGCGTGGTGACGACCGGCGTGTCGATCAATTCGGCCAGTTCGCGCAGCGCATCGGCGGCGCGCGCCTTCAGGATTCCGCCACCGGCGTACAGGATGGGCTGCTTCGCGTCGAGGATCATGCGCGCGGCTTCCTTGATCATGCGCGGGTGACCCTTGGTGACGGGCTTGTAGCCCGGCAAGCTGTCGAGCACTTCCTCGTCGGACGGCCAGTGCCAATTCATGGAGTTCTGCAGCACGTCTTTGGGAACATCGAGCAGAACCGGACCGGGACGGCCGGTGGTGGCGATGTGGAACGCCTGACGCACCATCAACGGAACGTCGTCGGCCGACATGATGAGTTCGTTGTGCTTGGTGACGCTGCGGGTGATGCCGACGGTGTCGCACTCCTGGAACGCGTCGGTGCCGATGGCGCTGGTGGGCACCTGGCCGGTGATGCACACCATGGGGATGGAGTCCATGTAGGCGTCGCACAGCGGGGTGACCATGTTGGTGGCCGCCGGGCCGGAGGTGACCATGGCGACGCCGGGACGACCGGTGACGTGCGCGTAACCCTCGGCCATGTGACCGGCGCCTTGTTCGTGACGCACGAGGATGTGACGGATCGGACTGTCGAGCAACGGGTCGTAGGCGGGCAGGATGCATCCGCCCGGCAACCCGAAGATGGTGTCGACGTTCTCCAGTTCCAGCGCCCTGATCAGGGCCTGTGCACCGGTGATCTTCTGTGTCATGTCGGTTCCTGTGTCGTGTGTGCCGACCTTGCGGTCGGGCGTGTGTCTGGCTGGCTCATCCGACGGCGTCGAACCCCGAAAACGAAACAGCCCCCCTATCGGGAGGCCGTGCGACGCGTTCGAGGGTACGAACGCGTCAGAGGATAACTACGAGCGTGAACGACATGACCGAGGCCTCGGAAATGCGGTTCGCGTTCATATTGGTCATTGTGCCAGCGTCCCGGGGGCTTCACAACCCAGCCCCACCCCCGTTTTGGGCGGAATCAGAGCGGAAACGCACCCTGGAGTCGGGCCGCCGTGAGGGTGTTCTCCAACAGACAGGCGATGGTCATCGGACCGGTTCCCCCGGGCATGGGTGTGATGTGTCCGGCCACGGCCTGCACCGCGTCGAAGTCCACGTCACCCACGATGCCGGCCTCGGTGCGCGAGATGCCCACGTCGATCACGGTGGCCCCCGGCTTCACGTGTGCGGCCGTGATCAGGCCCGCATGACCGACGGCGCCCACCACGATGTCGGCCTCGCGACACACGTCGATCAGGTCCGCGGTCCGACTGTGGGCGATGGTCACGGTGGCGTCCACGCCCTTGCGCGCCAACAGCAGTGTCAACGGCAGACCCACCAACATGGAGCGACCCACCACCACGGCCCGTCGGCCCGAGGTGGGAACGCCGTAGCGCTCGAGCAGGCGCATCACGCCCAGCGGGGTGCACCCCACCAAACCGGGCAAACCGCGCACCAGGCGTCCCATCGATTCCGAGGTGAGCCCGTCCACGTCCTTGTCGGCCGGAATCAGGCGAAGCACCGCTTCTTCGTCGTATCCCGACGGCAAGGGGCTCTGGACGAGAATTCCGTGCACCATGGGGTCCGCGGCCAGGGCCGACACCACGGCTTCGACCCGCGCCTGCCCGGCATCGGCCGGCAACACCTCGTTGCGGCTCACCATGCCGGCCTTGGCGGCCTGCAGATGCTTGTTGCGGACGTAACGCTGGCTCGGTGCATCGTCTCCCACCAACACGGTGGCCAGACAGATCTCGGGAGATCCAGCGGCTCGAATGGTGCTCGCCAATTCGCTCACGATCTGGTCGCGCAGGCGGTTTCCGTCCATCAGAACGGCCCCGCCCGGGGTGCGCACAAACCCCTCGGGGGTGCTCGGGGTGGGGTCGGACATCACAGTGGTGATGCTACGGCGACCTCCGTGCGCCTAGCCTGATCACATGACCACACCCCCGTCACCCACTGTCGCGCCGGCCACGGGCCGCCTCGGAGTGCTCACCGTCGGCCTCGGCGCCGTCGCCTCCACCCTGATCGCCGGCGTCGAACTCTCCAAGCGGGGTCTCGGCTCCCCCATCGGATCGCTCACCCAGATGGGCACCATTCGTCTCGGCAAGCGCACCGAGGACCGCTCGCCGCTCATCAAGGACTTCGTGCCGTTGGCCACCCTCGACGACATCGTCTGGGGCGCCTGGGACGTGTTCCCCGACGACGCCTACGTGTCGGCCAGTCGGGCCGGCGTGCTCGAGAGCGGCAAGCACATCGAGTCCATCAGCGACGCTCTGCGCGAGGTGCGCCCCATGCAGGCCGCCTTCGAACGCAAGTACGCCCGCAACCTCGACGGCGAGCACGTGAAGCCCACCACCGGCAAGCGCTCCATGTTGAACGCCATCCGTGAGGACATCAACCGCTTCAAGGAAGAGAAGCAGTGCGATCGCCTCGTCATGATCTGGTGCGCGAGCACCGAGATCTTCATCGAGCCGGGTCGGGCCCACATGGATCTGGAGTCGTTCGAGAAGGCCATCGACGCCAACGACGAAACCATCTCCCCCGCGCAGCTCTACGCGTACGCCGCGCTGCTCGAAGGTGTCCCCTTCGCGAACGGCGCACCGAACCTGGCCGTCGATGCTCCGGTTCTTCGTCAGTTGGCCACCGATCGCAACGTCGCCATCAGCGGCAAGGACTTCAAGACCGGTCAAACGCTCATGAAGACCGTGCTGGCCCCCATGTTGAAGGCCCGCATGCTCGGTTTGTCCGGCTGGTACAGCACCAACATCCTGGGCAACCGTGACGGCGAGGTGCTCGACGCGCCCGAGAACTTCAAGACCAAGGAAGAGTCCAAGTTGGGCGTGCTCGAGGACATCTTGCAGCCCTCGAAGTACCCCGAGTTGTACGGCAACGTCTTCCACAAGGTGTCGATCAACTATTACCCGCCCCGCGGAGACGCCAAGGAGGGCTGGGACAACATCGACATCACCGGTTGGCTGGGTTATCCCATGCAGATCAAGGTGAACTTCCTCTGCCGCGACTCCATCCTCGCCGCACCGTTGGCCCTCGACCTGATTCTGTTCAGCGACCTGGCCGCCCGCGCCGGCATGGGCGGAATCCAGGAGTGGCTCAGCTTCTACTACAAGAGCCCGCAGGTGGCTCCGGGCCTCTACCCCGAGCACGACTTGTTCATTCAGTTGACGAAGTTGAAGAACACGTTGCGCTGGATGATGGGTGAGGACGTCATCACCCATCTGGGCCGCGAGTACTACGAAGAGATCTGAGTCGGCCGTGGCTCCACGGCGTTGGAACCCATCGACCTGGGTGAGCCTGTCGCCGAACGGCATCGGACACACCAAACCGAATCATCTCGCCGAGATGACGAGGGTCGCGGTCAACGTGCGGCACGCTCCGCGCAAAGCGTGGAAGATCCTGAACGAGGGCGTCTGTGATGGCTGCGCACTCGGTGTGGCCGGTCTGCACGACTGGACCCTCGACGGCATCCATCTGTGCACCACGCGCCTGAAGTTGCTCGAGGTGAACTGCGCGGAACCATTCGACCATTCGGTGCTGCACGACGTCTCGTGGCTCACCAAGCGTTCCGGCACCGAGTTGCGCGAGATGGGTCGACTCGCGCATCCCATGCGTCGCCGACGCGGCGACAAAGGATTCGCGCGCATCGGGTGGGACGAGGCCCTCGACGCGATCGCCTCGTCCGTCACGAAGGCCGGAGGTGACCGCACCGCTATCTATCTCACCAGTCGTGGCCTCACCAACGAGGTGTACTACGTCGCCGGAAAGGCGGCGCGCGCCATGGGCGTGGCCAACATCGACTCCGCCGCACGAACCTGTCATGCTCCGTCCACCGTGGGTCTGAAAGCCACCATCGGCGTGGCCGCCAGCACGTGCAGCCTGCAGGATGTTTTGGAGACCGACCTCGTCGTGCTGTGGGGTGCCAACGTCGCGAACAACCAACCGGTGTTCACCAAGTATCTCTACGAGGCCAAGAAGAACGGCGCCAAAGTCGTCGTCATCAATCCGTATCTGGAACCGGGCCTCGAGCGCTATTGGGTGCCATCGAAGCCGGAGTCGTTCCTGTTCGGCACGAAGTTGTGCGACTTGCACGTGCCGGTTCGGCCCGAGGGCGACGTGGCGCTGGCCAACGCGTTGCTCAAACTGTTGATCGAGCGCGACGCGATCGACCAACACTTCATCGACGCCCACACCACCGGTTGGCCCGACCTCCTGGAGCATCTCGCCTCGCTCGACATGAACGAACTGCTGGCCGATGCCGGCATCGACGCCGCGACTCTGGAGGCGCTCATCGATCTGTACGCCAACGCGCGTGGTTCGATCCTGATCTGGAGCATGGGCATCACCCAGCACCGCCACGGCGTCGAGGGCGTGCAGGCCATCGTGAACGTGGCTCTCGCCCGCGGGAACGTCGGACGCGACGGTGCCGGACTCATGCCCATTCGTGGCCACTCCGGCGTGCAAGGCGGTGCCGAAATGGGTGCGTACTCCACGGCTTTCCCCGGCGGCGCAACCGTCGACGCCGACAACGCCCGTGCCCTCGGCGAACAGTGGGGTTTCGACGTTCCGTCGACACCGGGATTGACCGCACCCGAGATGGTCTTGGCCGCCGAGAGCGGTGAACTCGACGTCTTGTTCCTCGACGGTTCCAACTTTCTCGACGTGATGCCCGACCCCGAACGAGTGGCCGCGGCACTCTCGCGAGTTCCGTTGCGCGTGCATCAAGACATCGTTCTCACGTCGCAGATGTTCATCGAAGGCGACGACGTCATTCTTCTTCCGGCCGCCACTCGGTACGAACAAGAGGGAGGCGGCACGAGCACCACCACCGAGCGCCGAATCGCGTTCGGCCCGCAGGTGATCGATCCGCCGGGAGAAGCCCGTAGCGAGTGGCGCATCTTCGCCGATCTGGCGGCTCGGGTTCGACCCGACGTGGCCGGGGCTTTCGGGTGGGCCGACAATCGCACACTGCGCACCGAGATCGCGCGCGTGGTGCCGATGTACGCCGGGATCGAGACGCTGAACGACACCCACGACGCGGTGCAATACGGAGGACGCCATCTATGCGCCGACGGCGTGTTCCCGTTGCCCGATGGTCGGGCCGTGTTCTCCATCGTCGACGTGCGACCGCCGGAGCTTCCCGATGGAAGCTTTCTGCTCTCGACGCGCCGAGGCAAGCAGTTCAACAGCATGGTGTTCGCCGAGCGGGACCCATTGACGGGAGCCGGCCGCGACGCCGTGTACATCGACCGACGCGATGCCGCCGCGATCCAGGTGTCGCACGGCGACAAGGTGGTGCTTCGAAGCGCCACCGGCACGATGACGGGTACCGCGCACGTGGTGGATCTGCCTCGTCGGTCGTTGCAGGTGCACTGGCCCGAGGGCAACGTGCTGATAGACGCCGGACTGAACGAAGATGCCAGCCGAATCCCCGACTACAACGCGATCGTCACGATCGAGAAGGTGATGCCATGAAAAGTCGTGCCGTTCTTTGGTCACTGGCGGCCGATGTCGTTGGAATCATCGTGTTCGTCACCATCGGTCGTCGCAATCACGACGAGGGCGTGGCCCCGGCCGGCGTCATCGAGACGGCGGCTCCGTTCGTCATCGCCGCTCTGGTCGGCTGGCTTCTCGCTCGGGCATGGAAGTCACCCATCGCGGTCGGAACCGGAGCGATCATCTGGGTGACGACCGTGGCGTTGGGCATGGTGTTGCGCAAGTTCGTGTTCGATGACGGCACGGCGACCGCCTTCGTGATCGTGGCCACGGTGTTCACGGGGGCGGTGTTGAACGGATGGCGACTGGCCGTGCGCACCCGTCAGGCGCGAGTCACAACAGGTTCGTGATCGCGCCCTTGTCGGCACCCTGCGCGAGGCGGGCGTACTTGCCCAACACGCCGCTGGTGTAACGCGGAGGATTCGGCGTCCATCCCTGACGACGACGGGCCAACTCGGCCTCGTCGACCAGAAGATCGAGACCATGGCTGGCCACGTCGATGCGAATGCGATCGCCGTCGCGAACGAACGCGATCGGTCCACCATCGACGGCCTCGGGAGCAACGTGACCGATGCAGAAACCCCACGTGCCACCACTGAATCGACCATCGGTGATGAGCGCGCAATCCGCTCCTCGACCGGCGCCCTTCAACGCTCCCGTGATCGCCAGCATCTCGCGCATGCCCGGGCCACCCTTGGGCCCCTCGTAGCGAATGACGAGCACGGTGTTCGCCGTGATTTCACCGGCCATGATCGCGGCCATCGCGCCGTCCTCGCCGTCGAACACGCGGGCGGTTCCCTCGAATCGACGTTGGTCGGGAGTGAGACCGGCCACTTTCACCACCGAACCGTTCGGGGCGAGCGATCCACTCAGCACCACGATTCCGCCCTCGGCGTTGATGGGATCGGACAAGGGGTGCACCACCTCGCCGTCGGGCGCCGGCGGAGCGATCTCGGCCAGGTTCTCGGCCAACGTCCTGCCGGTGCAGGTGAGCACGTCGCCGTGCAGCAACCCGGCGTCGAGCAAGTGCTTCATGACGACGGGGACACCACCCACACGATGAAGATCGGTCATGTGGTACTTGCCGCCCGGCTTCATGTCGGCGATGTGCGGTGCCCGTGCCGCGATGCGATTGAAATCCTCCAGCTCCAGCGGAACTCCCGCCTCGTTGGCGATGGCCAACAAGTGCAGTACCGCGTTGGTGCTACCACCCAACGCATTGAACAAGACGATGGCGTTTTCGAAAGCCTTCTTGGTGAGGATGTCGCGCGGACGAATACCGAGGCGCAACATGTTCACCACGGCTTCACCGGCTCGACGCGCGTCGTCCTCGCGGCTCGGATCCACCGCCGGTGCCGACGCCGATCCGGGCAATGACAGACCGAGAGCTTCGCCGATGGACGACATGGTGTTGGCGGTGAACATTCCGCCGCACGCGCCTTCGCCCGGACACGCGGCCTTCTCGATCGCGGTGAGTTCGTCCGGGGTGATCGTGCCGGCCGCGCACGCACCGATGGCCTCGAACACCGTCGTGATGTCGATGTTCTTGCCGTCGTAACGACCGGGCAACGTGGATCCGTTGTAGATGAACACCGCGGGCAGGTTGAGACGCGCGATGGCCATCATCATTCCCGGCATGCTCTTGTCGCAGCCTCCCGTGGCCACCAAACCGTCGAGACGCTCGGCGTGCATCACGGCCTCGACCGAGTCACAGATGACCTCGCGACTCACCAACGACGCGCGCATGCCTTCATGACCCATCGAGATGCCGTCACTGACGGTGATGGTGCCGAACTCCAACGGCACGCCTCCAGCGGCACGAACACCGACCTTGGCCGCTTCGGTCAGACGACGAATCGACATGTTGCACGGCGTGATCTCGTTCCACGACGAGGCCACCCCGACTTGCGGCTTCTCCCAGTCGTCGTCGGTCAGGCCGACGGCACGCAACATCGCACGCGACGCTGCCTTCTGAATGCCATCGGTGACGTCGCGGCTTCGCGGTTTGACGTCGACGGGCGTGCCGGAGGGACCAGTGGAGGGTTGAGAGGCCATATCCGCAGGTTATTCGCCACGACCCACACCCGCCGGGAAAAGTTGTTAGGCACACCTAACCTCTGTTAGGTTCTCCTAACAACGGGCGGAGCCCCCTCTCGAACATCCATCTCCACTCGACTCACCCGGAGGACCACGATGCACGCTTCCCAACATCGCAAGCGCAACGTCATCGCCGCAGTCATCGCCACCTTCAGCGTGCTCGCGGCCTGTGGCGGCGACGATGGCGCGACGTCATCCGAACCCACGAGTGCCGACACGACCGACACCGGCACGACCGACGCGTCGACGAACCCATGCGATGGCGCGTCTGGTTCACTGACCGTGTACTCGGGTCGCAGCGAAAAGCTCGTCGCCGATCTCTTCACCCAGTTCACGGCCGACACCGGAATCACCGTCGAGGCCCGCTTCGGTGACAGTGGCGAACTGGCCGGCCAGATTCTCACCGAGGATTCGGCCACCCCCGCCGACGTCTTCTTCTCGCAGGATGCCGGTGCACTGGGCGCCGTTTCACAAGCCGGACTGTTCGGCGAACTTCCCGCCTCCACGCTCGATCGAGTCGCTCCCGAGTTCCGTTCCACGGCGAGCGATTGGGTGGGTGCCAGCGGTCGCGTTCGCGTGATCGTGTACAACCCCGACCTCGTCGCGACTCCGCCCACTTCCGTCGATGATCTGCTCGATCCGGCGTGGAAGGGCAAGATCGGTTTCGCCCCCACCAACGCGTCGTGGCAATCGTTCGTGACCGCGTTGCGCGTCATTCGGGGCGACGACGCGGCCCGCGAGTGGCTGGTGGGCTTCGCCGCCAACGAGCCCGTCGCCTACGAGAAGAACGCCGCCGTGCGAGACGCGGTGAACGCCGGCGAGGTGGCCCTCGGACTCGTGAACCACTACTACCTCTTCGAGAAGATCGCCGCCGAAGGCGCCGAGGCCGTGGTGGCCAAGAACCAGTACCTGCCCGGTGACATCGGCGGACTCGTCAACGTCGCCGGAGCCGGTGTTCTCGGCAACTCCGACAACGCCCAAGCGGCGCAGTGCTTCGTGTCCTACCTCGTGTCGGACGCCGGCCAGGAGTATTTCGTCGAGAAGTCGTTCGAGTACCCGTTGGTGGCGGGCATCGCTCAAGTCGACGGCCAGCCCGCCTTCGACGAGTTGAACCCGCCGGCCATCGACCTCTCGGACCTCTCCTCCATCGCCGAAACGCAGGAGCTTCTGGCCGACGTCGGACTGCTCACGCTCTGACGGCACACTGAGATCGTGACGACGGTTCCGGGGACGACGGTTCGAGGTTCGAACTGGCGCTCCAAGTTGCCCGCACCGCTGGTCATTCCGGCGGTACTGGCGGCCTTGGCATCGCTGGCACCTCTCGCCTACTTGGTCGACGTCGCCTTCGATCGTGGTGCGGGCTATCTCTGGGACGAGCTTTGGCAACGACGAACGCTCGACCTGATCGTTCGTAGTGGCCTTCTCGCTCTCAGCGTCACCGTGGCCAGCGTCGTCATCTCCGTGCCTCTCGCCTGGGCCGTGATGCGCAGCGACCTGCGCGGTCGTCGATTGTGGCGAGTGGCATTGGCGCTACCGCTGGCCATTCCCAGTTACCTCGCGGCGTTCGCCTGGATCAGTTGGGAATCGTCGTTGGCCGGTTTCTGGGGCGCCTTCTTGGTTCTCACCGCCGTGTCGTATCCGTACGTCTATCTGCCCCTCACCGCCGCGTTCGGGCGACTCGATCAATCGCTCGACGAGATCGCCACGATTCATGGCAAAGGTTCGGTGCCACGCTTGATCGTGTTGGCCGCGCGTCAATGCCGCGGAACCATCGCCGCCGGATCGTTGCTGGTGGCCCTCTACGTGCTCAGCGACTTCGGTGCCGTGGCCACGATGCGCTACGACGCGTTCACCTGGGTGATTTACGGCGCGTATCGAGCCGGTTTCAATCCCACGCGCGCGGCGGTGTTGGCGGTCGTGTTGGTGCTGATCGCACTGGCATTGGTGGCCGCCGAAGCAGCGGCTCGTGGTCGCGTGGTCTCCACCATGACCACCCGCGCCGTCGCACGACCACGCCCCATTCGACTTCGTTCGTTGGCGGTCTGGTTCCACCTGGCGATCATCATCGTCACGGGTCTCGCGGTGTTGTTCCCCGTTTGGCGCATCCTCGTGTGGGTCACGTCCCGCGGAACCGCCGACGGCGTGGGCGACGTTGCCTCGGCACTGTGGGGTTCGATTCGCTATTCGCTCGTGGCGGCCTGCATCACGGTGTTGTTGGCACTTCCCATCGGTCTGCTGGTGGCGCGCTACCGAAGCCGCACGTCCCTACTGCTCGAACGTGCGACCTACATCACCCACGCTCTGCCCGGCATCGTGGTGGCGATCTCGATGGTTTTCATCGGTGTCCGATTCCTGCGACCGGTGTATCTGGAGTCACCGTTGTTGGTTCTGGCCTACGTGGCTCTGTTCCTGCCGGTGGCCGTGGGCGGAGTTCGTTCCAGCGCCGAACAGATTCCTCTCGGACTCGACGACGTCGCGCGTTCGCTGGGCAGTGGTCCCATGGCCGTCGTCCGACGCGTGAACTTGCCGCTCATCGCGCCGGGCATCGCATCAGCGACCGCCCTCGTCACGTTGGCCGCGATGAAGGAACTTCCCGTCACCATGCTGTTGCGCCCCACCGGCACCGAAACGTTGGCCACGCGTCTTTGGACCCACACCTCGGTGTCGGATTACGCCGCGGCCGGTCCGTACGCTTTGGCCATCATCATCTTCGTGGCCATCCCCACCGCCATCGCCACACTGGAACGTTGACCCGATTCGCATGAACACGACCCCCATCCTGCGCCTCACCGACGTGTCGAAGTCGTTCGGTTCCACATCGGTGCTCACCGGTGTTTCTTTCGACGCCCCGAGCGGAAGCGTCACGGCGGTGCTCGGCCCGTCCGGCCAAGGCAAGACGACTCTGCTGCGTCTCATCGCGGGCTTCGAGCGCGTGGGTGACGGCCGGATCGAGATCGACGGCGAGGTGGTTGGCTCGTCGAGCGTCCACGTGCGACCGGATCGACGCGGCGTCGGCATCGTGCCCCAAGAGGGAGCGCTCTTCCCCCACCTCGATGTGGCGGGCAACGTCGGATACGGCTTGCCCAAGGGCAGTCGCGACCGCATCGACGAGATGATCGATTTGGTCGGCCTGACCGGCATGGGTTCGCGGCGCCCCTCGGAGATCTCGGGCGGCCAACAACAACGCGTCGCGCTGGCCCGCGCCTTGGCGCCGGCGCCGCATCTGGTGCTGCTCGACGAGCCCTTCTCGGCCCTCGACGCCGGTTTGCGCGCCGGCATCCGCGACGAAGTGATCGGAATCCTCCGTGGCGCCGGCACCACCACCCTTCTGGTCACCCACGATCAGGAGGAGGCGATGTCGACCGCGGACCATGTCGTCGTCCTTCTCGGCGGCGTGGTGGCCCAACAAGGGACTCCCACCGACATCTACGAACGTCCGGCCTCGGTGGAGGTGGCGCGTTTCATCGGTGACGCGAACCTTCTCTCGGCTCGAATCGAGAGCTCCTCGGTCACCCATGTTCTCGGAACTCAGGACTGCGACGCCCCGTCCGGACCGGCCACCGTGCTCGTTCGCCCCGAACAACTCGGTCTCTCGAGCGACGGTGTTCCCGGTGTCGTCGAGCGTCGCGCGTACTACGGACACGATGGCACCATCGGCGTGCGCCTCGAAAACGGCGAGTTCGTCTCGGTGCGCGTGAGCGTCGGCGACCTCGCGCCGGTTGGCGCGCGCGTCGGCGTGAACATGCGCGGACGCGCGACGGTGTTCGCGGGCTGAGGCCCGAACTACTTCTTGCGACCGAAACCGAAGAGGTGCTGGCCCACCTTGCGCATCTGAATCTCCTCGGCGCCTTCGGTGATGCGGTAACGGCGATGATGTCGATAGATGTGCTCGAAGGGCATGTGGCGGCTGTACCCCACGCCTCCACACGTCTGCATGGCTCGATCGGCGGCGTCGCAACACAGGCGATTCGCTCGGTAGTTGCACATCGCCACGAGGTGCGTGAACTCCATGAAACCCTCGACGTCGGGACGATCCGCCTTCACCGAATTGTCCATCATCCACGCGGTGTAGCGAATCAACTGCCGCAACATGGCGGCTTCGGTGTGCAGTTCGATGAGCGGAAACTGGATCGCTTGGTTGCTCGACAGCTTCTTGCCCCACGTCACGCGGGAGTTGGCGTAGGCGACGGCCTCGTTGATGCAGTACTGCGCGGCGCCCAACGACGATGCCGCCTGACGAATGCGGTTCTCGTGAACGAAATGCTGGGCCAGATCCAGTCCGTGATCGAGTCGTCCGAACAATGCGTTGGCCGGCACACGAACGTCCTTCAGGCTCACCTCGGCATGATCCGTGGGCATGTTGAACGTCCACCAGAAGAAGTCGACGTTGAAACCCGGCGAATCGGTCGGAACGAGGAAAGCCGAGATGCCGACGGGGCTCCCGGGGTCGCCGGATGTGCGGGCGAAGATGATGTCGTGGGTGGCGTGATGAAGGCCGCTGTTCCAGCGCTTCATACCGTTGATGACCCATTCCTCGCCGTCGCGCACCGCCGTCGTCTCGAGGAAGGTGGCGTCGCTGCCGTGGTTGGGTTCGGTCAGTCCGAACGCCAACCTCTTGGTGCCGTCGAGGAAGCCCGACATCCACTCCGCCTTCTGCTCGTCGGTGCCGAAGTCGCGCATCATGAGCACGGTCGGGAAATTGCCCACCACCGACGATTCGTTCTGCAGATCGTTGTGCAAGCCGAGTCCCTTGGTGGCCAGATGCTCGCGGATGATGGCCATTTCCAGATTGCTCGCGTTGCGACCGCCGAACTCGGGCGGCAGCGCCAACCTCAACCAGCCCGCGGCATCGGCGCGTCGGCGCATCTCGCGCAGCAAGGCTTCCCATTCGGGCCGGGGGACGCCGTCGTTGTCGAAGTCCGTGCGCGCCCACTCGCGCCGGTGGTCGAAGAAGCGCTCGTTGTCGTCGGCCGCTTGCAGGGGCGCGATCTCGCGCTCGATGAACGCATCGAGCTCGTCGAGGGTCCGTTGAATCGACTCGGGAACGGCGAAATCCATGGTGTGACCGTAATCGCCGCCGTTCGCGGCCCGGGAACGGTCCCGTCTCGGCACCACGAAGCCGTCACGGCTAAGGTTTCTGACGGTTCGTCAGAAACGCCTCCCTCATGACCATCACCACTTCCCAACACGCACCTCTTCCCTCCGACGATCGCGAGTTCCGCGAACTCGTGCGCACATGGTTGCGCGAGAACGTGGTGGGCGAGTTCGCCGAGTTGCGCGGGCGCGGTGGCCCCGGCGACGAGGAGATCGGTTTCGACATTCGCGTCGAGTGGGAGAAGGTGCTCGGTCGCGCCGGATGGATCGGTCTCGGTTGGCCGGTCGAGTTCGGTGGTCGCGGTGCCACCGTCGATCAGCAGATCATCTGGGCCGAGGAATACGTGCGCGCACAGGCACCGGCGCGAACCAACCACATGGGCGAGAACCTTCTCGCGCCGACCATCATCGAGTACGGCACTCGCGAACAGTGCGATCGGTTCCTGCCCGGCATTCTGCGCGGCGACGAACGGTGGTGCCAGGGCTACAGCGAGCCCAACGCCGGAAGCGATCTGGCCAACGTTCAGACCAAGGCGCATCTCGACGGTGATCGTTGGGTGATCAACGGCCAGAAGGTCTGGACCTCGTTGGCGCACGTGAGCCACTGGTGTTTCGTGGTCGCGCGGACCGAGCCCGGCTCGCAACGCCACGCCGGACTGACCTTCCTCCTCGTGCCCATGGAGCAGCCGGGAGTGGAGGTGCGCGCCATCCGCCAGATCACCGGTGGTGGCGAGTTCAACGAAACCTTCTTCACCGACGCCGAGACCGAGACGTCGTTGGTGGTGGGCCAGCCGGGTGCCGGCTGGGGCGTGGCCATGGCATTGCTCGGCTATGAGCGCGGCATCTCCACGCTGGCCCAGCAAGTGGGATTCGAGCGCGAACTGGAAGACACCATCGCCCTGGCGCGTCGTTTCGGTCGCGCCGACGATCCGGTGTTGCGACAGAAGTTGGCCCGCGCCCACACCGGCTTGCAGCTGTTGAAGCTCAACGCGTTGCGCAGCATGTCGGCCAAGGGAGTGCCCGGGCCCGAAGCCAGCATCTCCAAGTTGTTCTGGGGTACGTGGCATCGCGATCTCGGCGAGTTGATGATGGAGATCATGGGTCCCGAGGGTCTGATCGCCGAGGCTCTCCCCTACGAACTGACCCTCGAACAGAAGTTGTTCCTCTTCACGCGGTCCGACACCATCTACGGTGGCTCCAACGAGATCCAGCGCAACGTCTTGGGCGAACGCGTGCTCGGATTGCCGCGCTGATCTTCTCGCCACTCGCACACCGAACACCCCGGGGGAAACATGTCGACCAAGGAACCCACGTACGTCACCGGACACGGTCTGCTCACCGGCAAGCGGGTTCTCATCACCGCCGCTGCCGGTAGCGGCATCGGGTCGTCCACCGCGCGTCGCTGCCTCGAGGAGGGTGCCCGCGTCGTCATCAGCGACAAGCACGAGCGTCGACTCGCCGAAACCGCCGCCGAGTTGGGGGTCGTCGGAATTCCGTGCGACGTCACCGACGAAGCCAGCGTGCAGAACCTTTTCGCCGCGGCCAAGACCGAACTCGGCGGCATCGACGTGTTGGTCAACAACGCCGGACTCGGTGGCACCGCCGAACTGCACGAAATGACCGACGACCAGTGGTCGATCGTGCTCGACGTCACCTTGAACGGCACGATGCGTTGCACGCGCGCGGCGCTGAACCTGATGTACGGCCAGGGTTCGGGCGTCATCGTGAACAACGCCAGCGTTCTCGGCTGGCGCGCCCAGGCCGGACAAGCGCACTACGCCGCGGCCAAGGCCGGCGTCATGGCGCTCACGCGTTGCGCCGCCATCGAGGCCGGACCCCGCGGTGTGCGCATCAACGCCGTGTCTCCGAGCATCGCCATGCACGCCAATCTGGCCAAGGTCACCAGCGACGAACTCTTGTCCGAACTGACCCGTCGCGAGGCCTTCGGTCGCTACGCCGAGCCGTGGGAGATCTCCAATGTGATCGTCTTTCTCGCCAGCGACTACAGCAGCTACATGACCGGCGAGACCATTTCGGTCAGCAGCCAGCATCCGTGACCCGAACATGAGCATCGACCTCACCATCGACGGTGCCGTGGCCGTCATCACGATGAATCGCCCCGAGCGCAAGAACGCCTTCACCCGCGAACAGTACGACGCGCTCGGTGCCACGCTGGCTCGCATCGACGCCGACGACGATCTACGCGTGGCCGTGCTCACCGGAGCCGGCGCCGCGTTCAGTTCCGGACAAGACCTGAAGGAGATGGCCGAGATGGCCGCGGCGGTCGCCAGCGGAGACACCAACGCGGGCGGATCGACGGGCGCCGGTGGCTTCACCGTGTTGCTCGATGCTCTCGAATCGTTCGGCAAGCCGTTGGTCGCCGCCGTGAACGGTGTGGCCGTGGGAATCGGCATGACCCTGCTGCCCTATTGCGACATCGTGTTGATGGCCCGATCGGCGCGAATGCGCGTTCCGTTCAGCGAACTCGGCGTGCCCCCCGAGGCCGCCAGCAGCGTGTTGTTCGCCGATCGAGTCGGTTGGCAGCGAGCGGCCGAGTTGTTGCTCACCTCGCGCTGGATCGACGCCGATGAGGCGGTGGCCATCGGCATGGCCTTGCGAGTGGAGGATGACGCCGCGTTGATGGAGTCCACCATGAACCTGGCACACGAGATCGCCTCGAAATCGGCGTACTCCACGCGCGTGATCAAGCAGTTGATGGTCGCCGGTCGGGGCGATCGCACCCGCGACGCGCGCGCCCGGGAAGAAGCCTTGTTCAAGGCTCTTTTCCAGGGTGGGGGCTTCGGCGGCTGAGCAGGTCGACGCGAACGCGCCGGTAGCGTTCCGCACATGTCCGCAGACATCGAAGCCCACTCCGATCCGACGTCGTCGAACGAGCGCGTGGTCGACCATGATCGCGCCGAAAGAGCCGTTCGGGATCTGCTCGAAGCAATCGGCGAGGACCCCACCCGCGAAGGTTTGCTCGACACGCCCGGTCGCGTGGCGCGCATGTGGGCCGAAGTGCTGAGCGGCACCAACAACGACCCCGACCACCACCTCACCCGCACGTTCGAGATCGAACACGACGAGATGGTTCTGGTGCGCGACATTCCGTTCACCTCGGTGTGCGAGCACCACATGCTTCCTTTCAGCGGCACCGCCCACATCGCGTACCTGCCCGGGAGCACGGGTCGCTTCACCGGTCTCTCTAAGTTGGCGCGTCTCGTGGAGGGCTACTCCCGTCGTCTGCAGGTGCAAGAGCGCCTGACCAGTCAGCTGGCCGATGCCATGCAGAACATGCTCGATCCCGTGGGCGTGCTGGTGGTGGTGGAAGCCGAACACAGCTGCATGTCCATTCGCGGCGTGCGCAAGCCGGGCACCAAGACCGTGACCACGGCCGTGCGCGGCATCTATCGCACCGATTCGTCGGCGCGAGCAGAAGTGATGGCGTTCATTCAGGGACGCTGAGCCCGCGTGGGTTTTCCTCATCCCACCATCGACGTGCCGGGCGACTGGCCCGCGGTCGTCGTCGAGGTCCAACGAGTGAGGCTGAACGACTCACTGAGCGACGAGCTTTTGCGAGGACTCGGTGGTGAGAACTCGATCGTTGGTGGCCATGTGTGCGCCACGACCTGGATCCTCAGTCCGGACGCGTCGCACACCTTGCTCGTGAAGCACGCGGCCCTCGGTTGGTCGACGCCCGGCGGACACGTGGAACGACACGAGTCCACGCGAGAAGCCGGCTTGCGCGAGTTGGAGGAAGAAACCGGCCTCACCAGATTCGACGTGCGCGCGGTGTTGGACGGTCCGGCGTTCGTGCACGTCACCGACCGCGA
>JAIXWJ010000051.1 GCA_027491335.1 Actinomycetes bacterium
CTGGGAAGGTTGCCAGTGATGGTGACGAAGCCCTGTGCATCGGCATAGCCCGATCCGATCACCTGCGGTGTCGAGGCCACCACCAGTTGGACGTATTCGAACGGGGTGAAGCCGCCGAAGGTCACGGAAATGGCTTCTCCGACCGCGATGGAACTGTCCGCCACGATGGGAGTCGATGCGGGCGGTAGTGACGAGATGGTGGCCAACGCCGGCGCCGGCAACGTGGTGGTGACGCTCGGCGACGTCGATGTTGTCGGGGCGAGTGTGGTCGTCGTGGTCGTGGTCGTGGGCGGCGGCGCCTCACTGGATGAAGTCATGAAGGGTCGTGGCTTGCTGTCGGCATTGTTCATGTAGCCGACTGCAGTGCACAAACCGTTGGGTGAGCACGAAACACTTCTTAATTCTCCAGTGCGCCGTCCGCTCTGGCTGCCAATCAGTACCGTCGCGGGCCGAGCGGTACCCCACGTGCCATTAGTGGACGTCACGGAGAAGCCCTCATTGCCAGCCGCGGAATTGCGGAAGTATCCGACAGTTGTGCAGTTGCCGGCCGACGCGCACGACAGGTTGTAGGGGAGTGCCGTTGGGTCGCTGCCCAGTACTCCGTTGGGGAATGTGATGGTCGACGCTGACCCCCAGACGCCACCGGTCGAACTCATGGCGAAAGTCACCGTGCCACCGGTCGACGGCGAGTAGTCGCCCACGGCCGTGCAGTTTCCGGCCGAGAGACACACGACGTCCTTGATCTCCGAAAACCTCGCGCCTGGGATGCTCACGGGTTGTGCGGTGCCCCACGTGCCCGAGGTGGACGTCGCGGTGAAGGCAAAGTAGTCGAAGTCTGCGGTGGCGTAGTAGCCGCCGATGGTGCAGTCGCCGTCCGAAGCGCACGAAACGGAATACACCCAGGCGTCGGGTTCGGAGGCCTGAACTCCGGTGGCGAACACAACGGGACGAGCCTGGCCCCAAGTGCCGTTGGTCGAAGTCATGGTGAAGACTTCGGTGGCGAACCGGCTGACCGAAGGCGTGAAGGCGCCGGCGGCGGTGCAGTTGCCGGCCGACGCGCAGCTCAAGCTTGTGAAGTTCGCAATCGGTGTGGAGTATTCAACTCCACTCGCGAATGAGGCAGTCACGGGCACGCCCCACGTGCCGTTGATGGACGTGATCGCAAAGGCGTTACGACCGTCTGCCGTGTTCTTGTACGAGCCGACGGCCGTGCAGTTTCCGGCCGACGAACATGAAACATCAATGAGAGACGAATCGGGTGTGGCGTTTTGAGTTCCGTTCGAGAAAACGACCGGCTCCGCCTGACCCCAGGTGCTGTTCGTGTACACCATCGTGAACGCTGCAGTCCGACCGGCGGCAGTTGTGAACTTCCCGACGGCTGTGCAGTTTCCGGCCGACGGGCACGAAACGCTTTCGAAGCCACTCTCTGAGTAGGACGCCTGGACTCCGCTCGCGAAGACGGCCTCGCGCGGGGTTCCCCAGACACCGTTGGTCGACGTGATGGTGAAAGGCTTGTAGTTCCCGGTGTTGTTTGCGGAAAAGCCTCCAACCGCGACGCAGTTGCCGGGCGACCAGCAGGACACGCTTCCCACTGCCGCGCCACCATTCGATTGCAGGACTCCCGCCGCGAACTCGGCGAAGACGCCATCGCCCCACACCGGCTCGGCCGTGGCCGATGCCATCGACTGGGACACCACCACGACCCCCGTTACGACGGCGAAGCCGATCAATATCGTTCGAGCTTTGCCCAGAAAACGGCTGTGCAACATGGTGACCCTTTCGCTTCGCGCGAGCAAGGTCCGCCCCCATTCGCGACCCTCCAACCCTACTCTCGAATGGGCCGCGAACCGAAGACCTCTCCGAGCGGTGGATGAAACAACGAACGGGTCTTGGTCGTTTTCGCGTCGTGAGACCACCAGACGGTCCATCGTTATGATCGACGAGGTGCGTGACCGCGATCATCCGAAGTTGGCGGAAGTCGAGGGTTTGCGAGCGGTCGCGGTCGTGCTGGTGGTGCTGTATCACCTCGGTCTCGACGTCGTCTCCGGCGGTTACATCGGGGTGGACGTGTTCTTCGTGGTGTCGGGTTTTCTCATCACGGGATTGCTGTTGCGCGAGGTCGATCGCGAAGGTCGAGTCTCATTGGCCGCGTTCTGGGCCCGTCGCGTGCGACGCATCGTGCCCCTGTCCACCCTGGTGGCGGTGTCCACGGTGGTGGTCGGATTGTCGATTCTCGAACCCACCGAGGACCGTCGGCTCATTCAGGTGGGTCTCGGTGCGATCGGATTTTGCGCCAACCTCGTCCTTCACTCGATCTCCGGGGAGTATCTCGCCGGCGTGGTGAACCCCTCACCATTGCAGCACTACTGGTCGCTCGGAGTCGAGGAGCAGTTCTACGTGGCGTGGCCGGTGATGGTGGCGCTAATCGTGCGTGTCGGGCGACGATTCCGCCGGCCGGCTTTGCTGGTCTGCGCGTTGGTTGCCTTCGCCGCGTCGCTCTGGGCGTCGATTCATCACGCACGACCGGGAGCGTCGTCGGGCTTCTTCCTGCCCCACACGAGGGCCTGGGAGATCATGGCCGGTTCGATCCTGGCCTTCGTCATGGTTGGCCTCGTTCGCATTCCGGCCGCCGTGAGAGCGGTGGTTGGCTGGGGCGGTCTCGTGGCGGTGGCGATGGCGGCCACCACCTTCGATGCCGAGACGAACTTCCCCGGCACGGCGGCACTGTTGCCCGTGCTCGGTACCGTCGCCGTGCTCGTGGCCGGTGATGCGTCGTGGGGTCCGGTGTTCGTTCTTCGTCGCGGCGTGTTCCAGTACCTCGGCTCGGTCAGTTTCGCCCTGTACCTGTGGCATTGGCCCGCGATCGTCTTCTTCGAACATCTCCACGGCACGCCCGACTGGTGGGGACAACTGATCATCATCGCGATCAGCTTGACGCTGGCCGAGGCGAGTCGACGGGTGGTGGAGAACCCGTTGCGGTGGAACTCGTGGCTGTCGCTTCGGCCGGTGCGATCGATCACCGTGGGTCTGGTGGTTGTGGCACTGCTTCTGGGGGCGGGAGCCTTGGCGCTCGTCGCCACTCAGTCACGATCGGCGA
Organism: Actinomycetes bacterium; assembly: GCA_027491335.1. Classification (GTDB taxonomy): domain Bacteria; phylum Actinomycetota; class Acidimicrobiia; order Acidimicrobiales; family Ilumatobacteraceae; genus Casp-actino8. Next base: position 3,098 of record JAIXWJ010000051.1, read on the forward strand.
GCGTCGCTTCCTTCGCGCCACTGGCGACGCCGGTCGCCACGAGTACGGCCACCACGAACACCGTTGCCTCGAACAACTCCTCGCCGGCTTCCAGCGACGTTCCGGTGGCCACGTCGACCACGACTCCACCGACTCCCGAGCCCCGTCGCGTGCGCGCCTTTCTGCTCGGTGATTCGACGATGGCCGTGATGCGTTGGTTCGAGCAGGGTCAAGTCGCCTTGCGCGGCTTCGAGTACGTGATGGACGCCGAGGGCTGTCGGCGTCTTTACTACCAATCCTGCGAATCCCGGGAACTACGCATTCCCGACGAGGTCGTCGACGTGATTCCGACGATCGACGTCGCGCAGTACGACGTGCTGGTGGTGATGGCCGGGTATCACAGTCGTCCCGGAAGCTTCGAGAAGGAACTCGTCGCGGTGGGTGAGGCGCTCGCGGCCACCGGACTGCCCGTGATCTTCGTGAACTACAAGGAGTCGATGACATTCCCCGAAGCGGGATCCAAGGGCACCCGTTCGGTGTACACCGGCTTCAACGAGACGCTTTCCCGACTGGTCGCCGAGGGTCGCATGGGCGACACGCGCATCGCCGACTGGAATCGATTCACGAACGCGCACCCCGAATGGTTCCGTCCCGATGGCATTCACACCACCATCGTCGGCGCCGTCGCACTCGGATGGTTCCTGTCGATGTCCATCGCCGACATGTTCGACAACCCGTGCCCCTTCGACGGCGAGTATCCGTGCGTGGTTCCGGACATGGATGATGGGTCGATCGACTATCTCGCTCGTTTCGGCGTCGTGTACACCGACACTCATTGCTACGAGGACCGCGCGGAGCGGCGACGCAGATGTCGAGAGGACCGTCGCATCACCGCGACGGACTTGTGAGCGATTCGTCCGTCTTCGGGGTGCGCGACGGCAGGAAGCGGTGCGCCAAGATGGCGCCGACGATGGCCACGATTCCGACCGTGGTGCAGGCCGCCTGAAAGCCCTCCAGGAAGGAGGTCCCCGCCAACTCGCGGATCGTTCCCGAGACCGCCGGATCACCGACCTGTTCGGCCACGGCGAACGCGGCACCAACAGACTCTTCCGCGGCCGACACGGCCGCCTCGGGCAACCCCATCGGAGTCAGCAGCTCCACGATGCGCGGGCCATACGTGGTGGCGAAGATGCTGCCGATGATGGCGACCCCGAGAGTGCCACCCACCTCGCGTCCGGTGTCGTTGATGGCCGAGCCCACGCCCGCCATGTCGCGGGGGAGTGACCCCATCACCGACTCCGACGCGGGACTCGTCACCAGCGCCAATCCGGAAGCCATCAACACCATGCTGGCGATGATCGTTCCGAAGTACGCGGAGTCCACCTCGAACGTACCCGCCCAGATCTGCGAGACGCCCATGAACAGCAACCCGACGGGGATGACTCGACGAGGGCCGTAGCGCAATGCCAGCCGGGCGGCGATCGGAGCCGTCACGCCGGCACCGACGGCGAAGGGAAGCGTGTGCAAGCCGGCTTCGAGGGGGTCGTAGCCGCGCACGAACTGGAAGTACTGCGTGATGAGAAAGGTGAATCCGAACAGCGAGAAGAACGCGATGAAGATCGACGACGTCGCGGCGGTGACGCGCATGTCGCGGAACACCTTCACGTCGAGCAGGGGATGATCGGCCGATCGTTCACGCATCACGAACGCGGCACCGAACACGAGCGCTCCGACGAAGCCGAGTATGGATGCCGTGCTCGTCCAGCCACGATGCGGTCCTTCGATGATCGTGTACACGAGCAACGACACGAACGAGATCGACAGCAGGAACCCGGGCACGTCGAGTCGCTTAGCGTTCGGGTCACGGGACTCGGGGACGTAACGCCATTGCAGGAACAGCGCGATGATCACGATGGGAATGTTGACGAGGAACACCGAACCCCACCAGAAGTGTTCCAACAAGAAACCACCGGTGACCGGACCGAAAGCCACCGCCGCGCCCGACACCGCCGACCACACGCCGATGGCCTTGGCGCGTTCGGTGGGATCGCGAAAGACGTCGATGACCACGGCCAAGGTTCCGGGGAAAACCAACGCGGCGCCGACACCCATCAAGCCACGTGCGGTGATGAGTTCGCCCGTCGAGTCCGAGAACGCGGCCCAGGCCGAGAAGATGCCGAACAGCAACATGCCGATCTGCATCATGCGCAGTCGACCGAATCGGTCCCCGAGGCCTCCGCACGCCAGCAACAAGCCGGCGAACACCAACGCGTAGGAGTCGACGATCCATTGCAATCCGCTGGTGGTGGCACCCAGTTCGCGGGCCAGCGTGGGGATGGCCACGTTGATGATGAGGTTGTCCACCACCACCAGGAAGATCGACAGGCAGAGAATCGCCAGAATGCGCCACCGTCTGCGCTGCACGACCGGATCGGGGTGGACCATTGTCGACTGAATGCTCATGTTGACAGTGTCTAGTGGTCGAACTTGGCAGTGTCAAGCATCGGTTCGGATCGATCGAGGGTCGACGACGGCGGTCAGCGACGCTTCTTGGCGGCCATTCCCGATTGTTCGGCCACCGCGCGAACGAGCGCCCGACGGCTTTTGATCGGACCGATCTCGTGTTCGAGTGGTCCGTCGATCAGGAGCACTGCAAGGCCGTGAGCCAATGACCACATGGCCGTGGCCCGTGCCCGAATGTCGGCAACGCTGGCCTTCGGACCGAGAATCTCGTGCACTTGTTCGACCAACACCTCGAACGAACGCCCGGACACCCGCAGAAGCTCCGGATTGTCGGTCGCGGAGCACAGATCGGGGCGGAACATCACGCGAAAGTGACCGCGATGATTCACGGCGAACTCGACGTACGCGTCCAACAGCGCGGTGGCCGGATCCTCCGGATGAGCGTCGATGGATCCGAGCATGGTGGCGGTGAAGATCTCGTGCCCCTCGATGGCGATGGCCTCGAAGATGCCCTTGCGATCGGAGAAGTGGTGATACGGGGCCTGATGACTCACGCCAGCGGCGAGGGCGACTTGTCGAAACGAGAGCCCGTCGGGCCCGTTCTCGGCGATGTAATCGACGGCGGCCTTCAGAACCGTTTCGCGCAGCGTCTTCGGGGCCATGGGGTCAGGATATGGAGCGCTCTTGACACCGTCAAGTCCGGGGAGTAGACACCACAACATGACCACCTTGTCCGATGAAATCGCTCACAACCGTTATCTCGCGGGCAACTATGCCCCGGTGGCCGAAGAAGTCACCGCGTTCGATCTGCGGGTCATCGGCGAACTCCCGACGGAGCTCAACGGCCGTTACTTGCGCAACGGACCGAACCCGATCACTTCCGTGAATCCCGCCACCCACCACTGGTTCATCGGCGATGGGATGGTTCACGGCATTCGTCTGCGCGAAGGTCGCGCGGAGTGGTATCGCAATCGTTACGTCGGTTCGTCGAACGTCAGCGCTGCACGTGGGTTGCCGGACATTCCGGGTCGCAACTGGAACAACTCTCCCGGAGGGCCCAACACCAACGTCGGAACGTTCGCCGGCACCACGTGGGCGATGGTGGAAGCCGGAGGTTGCCCCGTCGAACTCGACGACGAGTTGGAGACCGTGGGCCGCAACGACTTTCACGGCACGTTGCCCGGCGCGTTCACGGCGCACCCCAAGTTCGATCCCGTGTCGGGTGAGATGCACGCCGTCGTGTACGCGTGGGCCGAGTGGATGGACCACGTGCAGTACGTGCGCGTGGGAAAGGACGGCCGCGTTAATCGCACCGTCGACATTCCTTTGCCGGGCATGTCGATGGTGCACGACATGTCGATCACCGACCGGTACATCGTGGTGTACGACCAGCCGGTGCTCGTCGATCTCGATCTGGCGTTCGCGAGTCGGTTCCCGTTCCGATGGAATGCCGAGTACGGAAATCGGATCGGTCTCATGCCGCGAGAGGGGAGTGCCGCCGACATCGTGTGGGTCGACGTTCCGGTGGGCTACGTGTTCCATCCGATGAACTCCTTCGACACGGCCGACGGGAAAGTGGTGCTCGATGTTTGCTTCTACGACGTGATGATGCGCGACGATCTGCTCGGCCCGTTCGGAGACTCGCTCGCACGTTTGGTGAGGTGGGAGATCGACCCCGCGACACGGCGAGTGTCGGTGACCAACATCGACGATTCGGTGAACGAGTTCCCGCGGCATCGGGGCTCACTCACCGGCAAGCCGTATCGCTTCGGATACTGCGCCATGCCCGATCCGGATTCCATGCACTGGCCGACGGTCAAGCATGATCTCGTCACCGGCGAACGCAAGACTTTCGATCATGGGCCAGCTCGCGCGGCCGGCGAACCGGTCTTCGTCGCTCGATCCGGTGGAGTCGACGAAGACGACGGGTGGTTGGTCACTTTCGTGCACGACGATTCGGATCATTCCGCCGAGTTCGTGGTGCTCGACGCCCGGGATTTCGATCGTGGATACGTGGCGCGGGTCAAGTTGCCCCAACGCGTGCCGTTCGGGTTCCACGGCAACTGGTGCCCGGACCGCGGCTGATCAGCGAGCGGCGTCCCCGAATCGGTACTCGTGGGTGAGCTCGTCGACCCGAGCCTTCACGGTGGGATCGATGGACGAACGCGTGGCCGCGATCACATCGGCCAATTGCTCGGGCCGGCTGGCACCGACGATCGGCGCGGTGATGACCGGATTGGCCAGCACCCATTGAACGGCGAGGGTCGCCAGCGACACTCCGGCCTCGGCGGCGATGGGGCGTAGTGCATCCACGGTGTCGAACATGCGGTCGTGCCAGTAACGGTCGCGATAACGCTCGGCGGTTCCGGCGCCCAGCGTGAAGCGTCCTCCGTCGATGGGTGCTTCCGGACGATGCTTGCCGGTGAGGAAGCCTCCGGCGAGCGGGTTGTACGGAATCACGGCGATGCCGTCCTCGGCGCACAGTGGAAACATTTCGCGCTCGTTCTCGCGGAACAGCATGTTGTAGCGAGGTTGGACGCATTCGAAGCCCGTCACGCGCAGTGCCTCGGCACGGCCCAATGAACGCGCCAGTTGGTACGCGAGAAAGTTGGAGCATCCGACGTAGCGGGCCTTGCCCGACTTCACCACGTCCTCGAGGGCCAGCAACGTCTCGTCGATCCGGGTTCCGGTGTCCCAACTGTGCACTTGGTACAAATCCACGTGGTCGGTGCCGAGGCGCTTCAACGATTGATCGATGGAGCGCATGATGTTGTGTCGAGAACTCCCGCTCTCCCACGCGCGACGCCCGGTGGGAAAGAAGCACTTGGTGGCGATCAGGTAATCGTCTCGTCGACCCTTCAACCACTTGCCAACGATCTCCTCGGTGCGCCCGAACGATTCGAGGGGTGCACCCAACGGATACATGTCGGCGGTGTCGAGAAAATCGATGCCGGCTTCGGCGGCGGCGTCCATGATCGCGAACGACGTCGCTTCGTCGCATTGGTGACCGAAGGTCATCGTGCCCAAGCACAGGCGGGAGACGCGCAGGCCGGTGCGGCCGAATCGAACGTGTTGCATGTCCCAACCATACGTGTCGTTGACGCTTCGGACCTTCGTCGATTCATCCATGTCCAATGACGACGTCGACTCTGCTAGTGAAGTGACATGGAAATCGTGTTGGCCGCCGCGGCCGCGTGGGTGTACGGCTTGGGTGACTATTGCGGTGGACGTGCTTCGCGTCGTGCCGACAGCTTCGCGGTCACCTTCGTCGGGCAGATTTTCAGTGTTCTGGTTCTGGGTGTCGCCCTGGTGGCACTGGCGGACCCGGTGGCGCCGATGCGCGACTGGATCTGGGGTGCGGCCGGTGGGGCCGGAGGTTTCGTCGGACTTTCGATGTTCTACTACGCACTCGCCAAGGGCTCGATGACCGTGGTTGCGCCCACCACCGCCGTGGTGAGCGCGGTGGTGCCCGCGGTGGCTGGCTTCGGATTCGGCGAGCGTCCGTCGATCGTCGCGTACATCGGTGTGGTGGTGGCCATCGTCGGTGTGGCTCTCGTTTCCGGAGCGGTCGGAGTGGCGCACGCGTCGACGTCGCGCCGCATCATGGCCATCGCGGCTCTGGGTGGTTGCGGATTCGGCTGGATGTTCGTGTGCCTGGATCGCACCGGGGACGACTCGGGGATGTGGCCGTTGCTCGCGGCGCGCATCGCATCGATCTCGATCGCCGCGGTCGTCGTCTTCGGCCGACGCACGTCCATCGGACGCTCGTTTCCGAAGTTGGCTCTGCTCGCCGGGGTCTTCGACATGGGTGCGAACGTGCTGTTCCTTCTGGCCAACCGCGAAGGTCTGCTGACGCTGGTGTCGGTGATCACGGCCCTGTATCCGGTCTCGACCATCGTGTTGGCGATGCGCTTCGATCGTGAGCGGGCCAACCGATCCCAGATCGGCGGGATGGTTCTTGCCGGCTTGGCCCTCACCTTGGTGGCCATCGGTCGGTGACGCCGGACCAGCGGACCGATGACTAGGATACAAGTGTAAGACAAGTGCTCGACCATTGGTCGGGGCACCGGCGAAAGCAGGAATCATGGCCAAGATCAAGGTGGACAACCCCGTCGTCGAACTCGATGGCGACGAGATGACGCGCATCATCTGGCAGTTCATCAAGGACCGCCTCATCCTCCCGTATCTCGACATCGACCTCGAGTACTACGACCTCGGCATGGAGTACCGCGACGCCACCGACGATCAGGTCACCATCGACGCCGCCAACGCCATTTTGAAGCACGGCGTGGGCGTGAAGTGCGCCACCATCACCCCCGACGAGGCCCGCGTCGAGGAGTTCAAGCTGAAGAAGATGTGGAAGTCGCCCAACGGCACCATCCGCAACATCCTCGGTGGTGTGGTCTTCCGCGAGCCCATCATCTGCAGCAACATCCCGCGGCTCGTTCCCGGTTGGACCAAGCCCATCGTGATCGGTCGTCACGCGCACGGTGACCAGTACAAGGCCACCGACTTCAAGGTGCCCGGCGCCGGAACCGTGACCATCACCTACACGCCCGAGGACGGCAGTGCGCCCGTCGAGATGCAGATCGCCAAGTTCGGCAAGGACGGCGGCGTCACCATGGGCATGTACAACTTCAACGACAGCATCCGCGACTTCGCCCGCGCGTCGTTCCGTTACGGGTTGTCGCGCAACTACCCGGTCTACCTCTCCACCAAGAACACCATCCTCAAGGCCTACGACGGCCAGTTCAAGGATCTGTTCCAGGAGGTCTTCGAGGCCGAGTTCAAGGCCGACTTCGACAAGGCCGGCATCACCTACGAGCACCGTCTCATCGACGACATGGTGGCCTGCGCCATGAAGTGGGAAGGCGGCTACGTGTGGGCCTGCAAGAACTACGACGGTGACGTGCAGTCCGACACAGTGGCTCAGGGCTATGGATCGCTCGGCCTCATGACCTCGGTGTTGATGACGCCCGATGGAAAGACCGTCGAAGCCGAGGCCGCGCACGGCACCGTGACGCGCCACTATCGCGAGCACCAGAAGGGCAACAAGACGTCCACCAATCCCATCGCGTCGGTGTACGCATGGACCGGAGGTCTGAAGCACCGCGGCAAGCTCGACAACAATCCCAAGCTCATCGAGTTCGCCGAGAACCTCGAGCGCGTGTGCGTCGAGAGCGTCGAGGGCGGCGAGATGACCAAGGACCTCTCCATCCTGATCTCAAAGGATCAGCCGTGGCTCACCACCGAGGACTACTTGGCGGCGCTCGATCGTCGCCTCCAGCAGAAGATGTCCTGACCCGATGCGCGCGGTCGTTCTTCGTTCGCATGGTGGACCCGAGGTTCTCGCCATCGAGGAGGTCGACCAACCGGTTCCCGGACCCGACGACGTGTTGGTGGCCATTCGGGCCACGGCATTGAATCGCGCCGACATCTTGCAGCGCATGGGTGGCTACCCCGATCCGCGTCGGGGTTTGTCGCTCGAGATTCCGGGCCTGGAGTTCAGTGGGATCGTTCGCGCCGTGGGCGATCGGGTCACCATGTGGAAACCCGGCGATCGCGTGATGGCCATCGAGGCCGGTGGCGGATACGCCGAGTTCATCTGCGTGCACGAACGGCAATTGATGGCTGTGCCCACGTCGGTGACCGTGGCCGATGCGGCCGCGATTCCCGAGGTGTTCCTCACGGCGTGGGACGCACTCGTGGTGCAAGGTGGACTCACCTCGGGCCGATGGGCGCTGGTGCACGCCGGTGCTTCCGGTGTGGGGACCGCCGCCATCCAGATCGCCAAGGCCATCGGAGCCCGCATCGCGGTCACGTGCTCGGCCGGCAAGATGGATGCGTGTCGGTCGTTGGGTGCTGATCTGGTGATCGAGCGGTCGCCGCACGATTGGGCGAGCGAGTTGACCTCATCGGTGCCGGCCGGCGTCGATGTCGTGCTCGACGTGGTGGGTGGTGACGAGGTGGATCGCAACCTGCGGGTGGTCGCCACCAAGGGCACCATCGTTCAGGTGGGTCTGATGGGCGGTGGTTCGACCAATGTGAACGTTGGATTGCTCTTGACCAAGCGGGTGCGTTGGATCGGCACCACGTTGCGCGCGCGCCCCATCGAAGAGAAGGCCGCGCTCACACGCCGTTTCGCCGCCGAGATGCTTCCGTTGTTCGAGACCGGACGATTGCGGCCGATCATCGATCGCCGGTATCCCCTCGAGCGCATCGCCGAGGCCCACGAGGCGATGGGGGCCAACGCGAACACGGGCAAGATACTGATCGATGTCGGATACTTCGACTGACACCTCGTCGCGGGACGTTCACGTCCGGTCGACTCATTATCCGGGACTCGACGGACTGCGAGGTGTCGCGGTCGTGCTCGTACTGGCCTTTCACTCCGGCCTGGGGTGGCTGCCCGGTGGTTTCCTCGGTGTCTCGTTGTTCTTCACCTTGTCGGGATACCTGATCGTCGGCCTGTTGTTGGCCGAAGGGGAGCGCACGGGACGCATCGATCTGCGAGCCTTCTGGTCGCGACGCTTGCGTCGATTGGCTCCGGCATCGTTGATGGTGATCGCGGCCGTGGTCGGTCTGGCCACGTGGTTGAGCACGGGCGTCGAGGCCGATCGCGTGCGCGGCGATGCCGTGTCATCGGTGGCGTACGTGGCGAACTGGCGCTTCATCCTCGAGGGCCAGTCGTACGACCAACTCTTCGCCGCGCCGAGTCCGTTGCAACATCTCTGGTCGTTGGCCATCGAGGAGCAGATGTACGTGGTCGTGCCGGTGGTGGTGGCACTGGTGTTCGCGCGTGGTGGTGGACGACGTGCGGTGACGGCGATCTTCGCGCTCGCGACGGCGGCCTCGGTGATCGCTTCCATGGTCACGACCCGGCACGACGTCGTCTACTACGGCGGCCACACCCGGGCCGCCGAATTGTTGATCGGCGCGTTGTTGGCGTGCGTGCTCAGACGCCGTTGGGACGGAGCGACCAAGTCGTTCGCTCGCACTTGGTCCATCGCCGGTGCGGTGGCGGTGCTCTGCATCGTGTGGTTGTCTCGCGTCAGCGACGTCGGTTCACCGTGGGTGTATTCGGGGGCGTTGGCCGCCTTCGCGTTGCTGTCGGCGGTGGCCGTGGTGGGCTCCATCGTGCCCGGCGTCACCGCTCGGGTGTTGGGTTGGGGTCCGTTGGTCGCGGTGGGCAAGGTCAGTTACGGGCTGTATCTCGTTCACTGGCCGGTGATCGTGTGGCTGAACGAGGATCGTCTCGGATTCGGTGGTGTCGCCCTCTTCGCGGTTCAAATGGCGATGACCGGCGTGATCGCATTCGTGAGCCACCGTTTCGTCGAGATGCCCGTTCGTGAACGACGACTGTTGCGTCGTCCATC
>JAIXWJ010000006.1 GCA_027491335.1 Actinomycetes bacterium
GTCTGGTGCCAACGGGAACCGTCGGCGTGTTCGTTCACATCGAAGTGAGTGGCGAAACCGGGGAAATTGACCGGCGCCCACAGCCAATAGAACTGTCGATCACCGACGGGCGCACCGGTGTCCGACGCCGGGCCGATGGGCCGTGTGCCCCAGGAACGATCCCGCGATCCCGACGTCGAGTCGGCCGACAGGGTGTGGCGCTCGCCGTCGACCTCGATCCATCCGCTCCAACGTCCGAACTGGGTGAGACGCGTGTAGTCGAAGACGCTTCGCTGTCCCGCCTTCACCAAGAAATGAGGCTCCTGAACGGGTTCACTGCGCGCCACGAACTCGAGATCGGCGCGAAGTCCGTGCTCGGGAGAATCGACAACGAGATGATGACGTTTCATCGGTTCCACGATGTCGAGTCGAATCGGTCCGACGTGGTTCGCCTGCGCTCGATCCATGGGTGCGCGGGCCGAGGCGTGCACCGAGATTTGCTCGGAACCTTTCAAGACCACCGAGAACGACGCGTCGACCACGTGCCGGTTGGGGTACAGACCCATGGCCACTCCGAAATACAGCGATCCGTCGTTGCTGTAGCCATTGAAGAAGTAGCGGTCGTAATGGTTGATGTCGCTCGTCGCCGTTTCGTTCACCGGAACGCTGCCGGCGTGGATCGGGTAGTCGTCGAAGGATGAGAGCATGATGTGACGGTAGTCCGCCGCCGACCGCGGCCGTTGGAAGTCGGTCTAATCTGACGCCGTGTCCGTTCGTCGTCGCGCGTTGAGCCCGTCCCGCTACGCATGGGTGACGCGATTGGCCCTGGCCTCGCTGTGCATCATCGTCGTCACCGGTGCGGCGGTTCGTCTGACGGGTTCGGGGCTTGGTTGCTCCGATTGGCCGAATTGCAACGAGGAGAAGTTCATCGACGTGTCGTCCATGCACGGAGCGATCGAACAGCTCAATCGCCTCTTCACGGGGGTGGTGACCGTGCTGGTGATGGCATCGGTGTTGGCCGCTCGATTCTTGAGCGAGCGCCGTCGGGATCTCGAGCGACTCGCCTGGTTGCTGGTGACCGGAGTGATCGGCCAGATCGTTTTGGGTGGAATCGTTGTTCTCACGGACCTGAACCCGGTGGCGAACCAAGGACATTTCCTGCTGTCGATGTTCCTGGTGGGTACGGGACTCGTCCTGGTCAAGCGGGCCGCCGGATGGCGAACCGTGTCGGGAACGAGTGCATCGATCGTGAGGCTGGTGCGAAGCGTGGTGATCCTCGGCTCGGTGGCGATCGTGACCGGAACGGTGGTCACTGGCACCGGCCCTCATGCCGGTGATGAAAAGGCTCCTCGTCTCGATTTCAGCATCGAGACGGTCGCGCGCGTGCATGGCGTCACCGTGATCATCACTCTCGCGTCGATCCTGGTCCTTCTAGCGAAGGTTCGGAATCTGCCCGAAGAACGACGACGTTTGCACGGTCCGGTCGAGACGGTTCTCGCCATCGGCGTCATCCAAGCAACCGTTGGCTACGTGCAGTATTTCAACGACATCCCGGCGCTTCTGGTGGGGATACACATCGCCCTCGCCACGGCGTTCTTCCTGGCCCTCGTGAACATGTGGATGAGCGCCGGACGCTCGGCTCAGGCCCCAACCACTCAGACCCCGGACGCCAGCCGGGAAACGGTTGCTCGATAGGTGGAAATGGTTTCGTCGATGATGTCGGCCACGCTGGCGACGTTCTCGATACGCCCCATCACCTGGCCGGTGAGAGCGATCGATGCCTCCATGTCTCCGCCGAAGTAGAGATCCTGCACGCGGCTCATCTCGGCGAGGGAGACGTTCTCGTCGCGCTCCAGACGAGTGGTGCGCTCGGTCCGAAGGGCCCTCAATCCCGGACGGGACAATCGGTTCAGGAACACCGTGTCGGTCTCGGCGCCGGCCACGATCGCTGACTTCCAATTTTCGTGCACCGGCGACTCGAGCGCCGAGACCATGCGCGTGCCCATCTGAACTCCCTCGGCTCCGAGAGCGAACGCCGCGGCCATCGACACACCATCGCAGATGCCGCCGGCCGCGATGATGGGAACGTCGACCTTGGAGCGAACGAGGGGGAGCAGGACCATCGTGGACACGTCGCGCGGATTCTTGAAACCGCCTCCTTCGCCGCCTTCGACGACCAAGCCGTCGACACCGGCGTCGACGGCCTTGAGGGCGGCCGACAAGGTCGGCACGACATGGAAGACCGTCAAACCGGCGTTCTTGAGGGTCGATGTGTACTGCCTCGGATCGCCGGCCGACGTGGTCACGAAACGCACGCCTTGCTCCACCACGAAGTCGATGATCGATGGGTCGCGGACGAACATCTGCGCGACATTGACGCCGAAAGGCCTCGTGGTTAGTTCGCGCATACGAGCGATCTCCGCCCGAACGGCATCCAACTCGCCAGACGATGTCTCGATGATGCCGAGAGCTCCGGCATTGCTGACGGCGGACGCCAAGGCGGAGCGGGCGATCCAGCCCATGGGTGCCTGAACGATGGGGTAGTCGACGCCGAGAAGTTCGGTGACGCGATTGCGAAGTGGGCGAGGGGACGTCATGATTCGACCGTAGATCGTCCGGCTGTGGTTCGTCCGGCTGTGGTTCGTCCGGCCGAGAGTCCCGCGATCGGCAAGCCCGCGAAGATGAGAGCGGCACCGATCCACGACGTCGTGGTCAATGATTCATCGAGGACCACGACCGCGAGAACCGATGCGACGGCGGGCTCGAGAACCGTGAGCATCACCACGACCGATGGTGCCAGATAGCGCAGACCCCAGCCGAAGGCGACGTACGCCACGGCGAGAGTGATCGCACCCTGATAGGCGATCATCGTCAGTCCACTTCCGGTGGCAACCCAACCAACGTCGGCGATCAGAAGGATCGGCAACGTGATGACTGCACCTCCGACGAAGATGCCGGCCATGGAGGCCGTCGACTGCACACCTCGCTCGATCAGAACCGAACCAGCCTCGGCGTAGATCGCGTACATCGTCCCGGCCACCACGGCGAACACGACCCCGATTCCATCCACGACTCCCTCGTTGCTCGAGACGAACTGCAGCACGAGGCCGGCACCGAGCACGAACGCGGCAATCCACCAGGTGGGGGACGGAGGGGGTCGACGTCGAAGTCGGCCAATGGCCCGAGATGCCAACGGGCTCGTACCGATGGTCGCCAGCGCGGCGACCGCCACGCCCGTGCGATCCGTGGCCGCGAAGAAAAGGGTCTGGTAGCCCGCGACCCCCACGGCCCCCACCACCGCCCACACTCGATGAGACAAAACAGGTCGTAGATGTCGTCGAGAGACGATGGCGAGCAGAATCCCGCCGATGCACAGGCGAAGCGATGCCGCCGCCCACGTGTCCGTGTCGGCCGGACCCTTGGACAATGCGGTGCCGGTGGTGCCGAAAAGAGCCGCGGCAGCCAATACGGCCACCACCGCGACCCATCGGGACCGGGCGTTCACGGAAATGTTGCCCTCCATTGGTTTAGGACTAGCATCTTCGCAGCGCTGGGGCAGTATCCCGGCAAGCACGGCGGGGGAGCGAACTGGTGCCAGCAAACAGACGGAGAGCCCGACGTTTCATGGCCGTTCTCCTCGGTGGGCTCCTGAGTGGGTTCCTCGGACTCGCGATGTTCCAGAGTCCCGCCAAGGCCGCCGAATACACCCTTCGTGTTCAAGTGAAGGAACAGTCGCGCGACGCCAACGGAAAGACCGACAACCAGCCGGTGAGCGGGGTATCGGTGACGGTCACCGATGCCGACGGCAACGAAATCGGTGTCGGCGAGACCGATGAAGAAGGCGTGGCGCTGATTCCGGTCCCGGACCGCGGTGATTACACCGTCACGCTGGACGAATCCACCCTTCCCGATGGTCAAACACTCGATGCGAAGTCTCCGGCCGTTCAGACCGTCACCAAGGACAGCTTCGTCACCACCACCAAGATCATCAACTTCTTCACCGGCGAATCGCAAAGTGAATCCCAGACCTTCGTGGAGCGACTTTCGCAGAGAATCCTCGACGGAATCCGCCTCGGTCTGGTGCTGGCGATGTGCGCGGTCGGATTGTCGCTGATCTTCGGAACGACCGGCCTGACCAACTTCGCCCACGGCGAGGTCGTCACCTTCGGTGGTTTGGCCACGTTCGTGTTCAACATCACCGGACTCAGTTTTCTCGGGTTCCTGAGCTTTCTGCCGGGTGTCACCGAACAAGGAACCTTCCATATCTTGTGGGCCGCGCCAATCGGCGTGGTGTTCGGCGGTCTTTTCGGATGGGCCCTGAACGCGGGCATTTTCTCCAAGTTGCGACATCGGGGAATCGGCCTGGTCACCCAGATGGTGCTGACGGTCGGCTTGTCGATCCTGCTGCGGAACTTCTTCCTGTCCCGTTTCGGCGGCCGCACCCGGCCCTACCGCGAGTTCACGCTGCAACGCGCGTGGGAGATCGGCCCGGTGAGCATCACCCCTCGCGACGCGGTGGTCTCGATTTTGTCGCTCATGATCCTGGTGTCGGTCGCCCTCGCCTTGCGCTACACCCGCCTGGGTAAGGCCACCCGCGCGGTGTCCGACAACCCGGATTTGGCGTCGGCCACCGGCATCGACTCCGAGCGGGTGATCCGCTTGGTGTGGATCCTCGGAGGCGCGCTGGCCGCGATCGGTGGAGTGTTCCGCGGCTTGGACGAGCAGGCCAGCTTCGACATGGGAAGCCGTCTGTTGTTCCTGATGTTCGCCGGAATCACCCTTGGTGGCCTCGGCTCCGCCTTTGGCGCACTGGTGGGCGGCTTCGTCGTGGGCATCATGGTGGAAGTCGCCAGTTTGGTGGTGCCCACCGAGCTCAAGGCAACACCGGCCTTGGTGGTTCTGATCCTCGTTCTTCTCTTCCGACCGCAGGGAATCCTCGGCAAGGCACAAAGGGTGGGCTAGATGGACTGGACACTCATCATCGAGAACAGCCTGAAAGGTCTGATCGGAGTCAACGCGGTGTATTTCGCCGTGGCGGCCATCGGCATGAACGTTCAATACGGCTACACCGGCCTGTTGAACTTCGGACAGGCCGGCTTCATGGCCTGCGGTGCCTACGGACTGGGAATGACCGCTCACTACTTCGACATCCCGATGTGGTGGGGCATCCCGCTCGGCGTCCTCTTCTCGGTTCTGCTCGGTCTTCTGATGGGAATTCCGACCCTTCGACTTCGCGCCGACTACCTCGCCATCGTCACCATCGCCGCGGCCGAGATCATCCGCTTGATCGTTCGTTCCGTGAAGTTCAAGACGTACTTCGGTGGAAGCGACGGAATCAACAACTTCTCCGAGCCCTTCCGCGAAATCGGCACGGACCTGGGCATCCAGCAGTCGGCCGAGTACGGCTTTTGGCCGTTCACATTCACCGGACGCGAGCTTTGGACCCTCATCATCGGTTGGCTCGTCGTGGCCCTGTTCGGCTTCCTCGTGTACCAGCTCATGAAGAGCCCGTGGGGTCGCGTGCTGAAGGCCATCCGTGAGGATGAGGACGCGGTGCGCAGCTTGGGCAAGAACGTCTACTCGTACAAGATGCAGTCGCTCATTCTGGGCGGCGTCATCGGAACGTTCTCCGGAATGATCTTCGCCCTCGACCGCGGAAGCGTGCAGCCCGACAACTACAGCCGCGACGTGACCTTCTACGTGCTCACCGCACTCGTGCTCGGCGGCGTGGCCAAGGTGACCGGTTCGATCATCGGACCGATGCTGTTCTGGGGGCTCTTCACCTTCATCGACAACTTCATGCGTCAGATCGCCGAGGACCCCATCAAGGTGGGCAATTTCACGATCCTCCAGTCCACCCAGGTTGGTCAGTTGAACTACATGTTGATCGGTTTGGCGCTCATTCTGTTGATGGTTTTCCGCCCGCAGGGTCTGGTCGGCAATCGCAAGGAGATGGCATTCGATGGACGCTGAGCGCACCTACAGCGAACACGCCACGCGCGCTCGTGCCGCCCTCGACACCTGCGAACGAGTTCCCGGTTCGGCCAAGCCGGATCCCATCCTCGTCGCCGATGGAGTTCGTCGCGAGTTCGGTGGCATCGTTGCCGTCGATGTCGCGCACCTGGAGGTGCAACGCGGTTCCATCACGGCACTGATCGGGCCGAACGGAGCCGGCAAGACGACCTTCTTCAACCTCATGACGTCGTTCGACACCCCGAACACCGGCACATGGAACTTCGATGGTCGTTCGATGGAGAAGGTCCAGTCGCACCGCACGGCGGCGATGGGAATGGTCCGCACGTTCCAGTTGACCAAGAGCCTCACCAAGTTGTCCGTCATCGAGAACATGCGTCTCGGCGCCACCGGACAGGTGGGCGAGAAGTGGTGGAACGGATTGTTCGGCGCGCGCTGGCGCTCGCAGGAGGCCGAGATCACCGAACGAGCCGACGCCTTGCTGGCCCGCTTCAATCTGGCTCACATGCGCGACGAGTACGCGGGCGCTCTTTCCGGTGGGCAGCGCAAACTTCTCGAGATGGCTCGCGCCCTCATGACCAATCCGACTTTGGTGATGTTGGACGAGCCGATGGCCGGTGTGAACCCGGCTTTGAAGCAGAGCCTGAACGCCCATATCCGCGATCTGCGCGACCAAGGCATGACGGTTCTGTTCGTCGAACACGACATGGACATGGTTCACGACATCAGCGACTGGGTGGTGGTCATGGCCGAGGGACGCATCATCGCCGAGGGGACCCCGGACGACATCTCGCGAAACCCGGCCGTGATCGATGCTTACCTCGGAGCCCATCAGGGCCAGTCCCTCTTGGAGGACGAATGAACACGTCAGAAGCCGTTCTCGATGCTCGTTCGTTGGTGGCCGGCTACATCCCCGAGGTGAACATTCTCAACGGTTGCGACCTGGTCGTCGGTGCGGGGGAGTTCGTCGGCATCATCGGCCCGAACGGTGCCGGTAAATCCACGTTTCTGAAGGCCGTGCTCGGCCTCTGCAAGGTGCGGTCGGGCACCATCACCCTCAACGGTGAGGACATCACCGGCCGGCAGGCGCACGAATTGGTGCCGAAGGGTGTGGGCTACGTGCCTCAGACCAAGAACGTGTTCCCCAGCCTCACGGTGCGGGAGAACCTGGAAATGGGATGCTTCCTGAAGCCGTCGGTGTTCAAGGAACGCTTCGAGTACGTGTCGTCGATGTTCCCGAAGTTGGCGGCTCGGGCGAATCAACGGGCATCGGCCCTGTCGGGTGGTGAACGTCAGATGGTGGCCATGGGTCGCGCATTGATGCTCGAGCCCAAGATCCTTCTTCTGGACGAGCCCTCGGCCGGCTTGTCTCCGGCCCTTCAGGACGAAGTGTTCGTCCAGTGTCGAACCATCAACAAGAGTGGCGTGGCGATCCTGATGGTCGAACAGAACGCCCGTCGTTGCTTGCAGGTGGTGAATCGCGGATACGTGCTCGATCAGGGCCGCAACGCGTACACCGGCTCCGGCCGCGAGCTGTTGGCCGACCCCAACGTGATCGAGCTGTACCTCGGCACGCTGGTCAAGGCCACTGGCGGCTGACCCCACCCCGCTGTTCTCATTGGTTGTTCTGCTGCCAAAGGCATCCAACGGAGGTTCTGAATCCGCAGACACCAATGGTGTGAATCGGAAATAGAGAAGGGCCCCCGGTTTCCCGGGGGCCCTTCCAGTTCCGAGGAACTATTGGATCACTTGCCGGCGTCGAAGTTCTCGCCGAGCGCGTTACCAATGAAGCCGTCCACACCGTAGACAGCCTTGTTCTTGGGACCGATGCCGTTCTCGACCATGGTCCGCAGGATGCGGCTGGCCTCGTCGAACGAGATCAGGATGATGGCGTCCGGATCGGCAGCGACGATCTCGGCGATCTCAGCGTCGAACGAGGTCGCAGCCGGGTCGTAGATCTTCTTGCCGAGGACTTCCACGCCCGAGGTGCCGAGAACCTGCTCAGCCACGTCGGCGAGGCTCGTGCCGTAGGCGTCGTCGAGGGCCAGGATGTACGCCGAAGCGTTTCCGTCCTCGGCAACCACGCCGGCGAGAACCGCACCCTGGAGGCTGTCCGGGGGAGCATTACGGAAGTAGAGGCCGTTGTCGGCGTAGTCCACCAGCTTCAGCGAGGTGTTCGCCGGGCTGAACTGGATGACGCCGGCCTGGGTGATCTTGTCGATCACGGTCAGCGACACGGACGACGAAGCGGCACCGATGATGGCGTCCACGTTCTCGCTGAGGAGACGGTCGACGGTCACGCTGGCGGTGTCGGTGCTGGTGTCACCGGAGTCGCCGGGCGAGTACTCGACCGGGTTTCCGAGAACTCCACCGGCCTCGTTGATGATGCTGACGGCGTACTGCACACCGGCGATCATCGGGGCGCCGAGGAAGGCGAGCGAACCGGTCTCGGGCAGCAAGCCGCCGAGCTTCAGAACGCCGTCACCCGCGCGCTCCACGCCAGCGGTCGCGAGCGGCAACACGGCCGACTCGGGAGCCGAAGCGGGGATGAAGGTGGTGGCCGCGTCATCGATGCGGTTGTCGGCACCGAAGTTCAGAACGCCGTACGAGGCCTCGAGGGGCTCGCCGTTGCCGTTCAGAGTGTTCGGACCCGACACACCGTCGAAGTCGATGTCGGTGCCGGCCTTGATGAGGTCGACGCAGGTCGTCCAGTCGGAGCACTTCTCTCCGTCCTTCGACACGGCGACGATCTCATTGGCCAGAGCCGAACCGTCGGTCTTGGCCTGCTCGGCGGCCAGAGCGATCAGCATGACGGCGTCGAACGACTCCGCTGCGTAGCTCCAGTCATTGAGAGCCTCGTTGCCCTCGGCGACCCAGAAGTCGCTGATGGCCTGCTTCCACTCGTCGGAAAGATCGACGAGAGGAGTGGTGCCCTTGAGGCCCTGGAGTTCGCCACCCTCGGCCGGAGCCTCGGTCGACGGAGCCTCGCTGGTGGGCGCCTCGGTGGACGGTGCTTCGGTCGTGCCAGTCTCGTCGTCGCCACCGCAGGCGGCAGCGCCCACGAGTGCCAGTCCGACAAGCAGGGCACCAAAGCGACGTGCGCTGGTCTTCTGCATTGTTTCTCCCCCTATGGAGATACGGGGCGGGAGCCCCATTGGTTTGGAAGTCGTCAGGATACCCCCCGATTCGGCCACGGAAACCTCGGTTGCCGCTTGAAATCGGCCACACGGTACGGTTCGCCCATGAGCGAAGTCCTGTACAACGTGGCCGACCACGTGGCCACCATCACCCTGAACGCCCCGGAGCGTATGAACACCATTTCGGGAGCCATGCTGGAGGAACTGTCCGAGCAGTTGCTTCGGGCCGACCGGGACCGCGACGTGCGATGCATCGTTCTCACGGGGGCGGGGCGCGCGTTCTGCGCCGGATTGGACCTCGCCGCCCAGATGGGGCAAAAGGAGGCACTCGGAGTCCTCGACACCGGTGGTGACATGGGGGCCGAGTTCGACCTGCGAACGGCGCCCCCGGTGGTGCTCCACAACCTCGACACCCCGACCATCGCCTGCATCAATGGTGGCGCGGCCGGTTACGGGCTCGACCTCGCGTTCGGTTGCGACATTCGCCTGGCGGCATCCAGCGCCAAACTGGCGCCAGGTTTCGCCAAGCGCGGCATCCTTCCCGAGAGTGGCGGAACCTGGTTGCTCCCGCGAATCGTCGGCTACGCCAAGGCCGCCGAGATCTGCTTCACCGGTCGAACCCTGAGCGCCACGGAGTCCCTCGATCTTGGGCTGGTCAATCACGTGGTCGAACCCGAGCAACTCGTCGAGCGAACGTACGCCATGGCCGCCGAAATCGCGGCCAACGCGCCGTTGGCGGTGCGGGCCATCAAGCGAATGATGCGTGCGGCCGAGACCGAAACCTTCGAGCAGAACATTCACCACGTCTTCCTTCAGCTGTTGCCGTTGTTCCGCACGAAGGACTTCAAAGAAGGGGTCGCTTCGTTCATGGAGAAGCGTCCCGCGAACTTCACCGGGCGTTGACCGGAGCACCCATGGCATCCGATCCGTCGGCGATACATCTGCTGGAGGGACTGGCGTCCACGCGCACGATTCGTCGCTACACGGACGATCCCATTCCGTCGGAGGACCTGAACACGATCCTCTGGCACGCCACGCGCGCTCCGAGTGGCTCCAATCGTCAGCCGGTTCGGTACTTGGTGCTCGCCGACGGATCGAACGCCATCACGGCCAAGTCGATTCTCGGAGAAGCGTTCCGGCGAGGCTGGGCCGCGAAAATTCGAAGTGACGGATACGACGTCGGTTCCGGCGTCGATCCTGATTCACCCAAGGCGCGACAGGCCCGCGCCATGCAGGAGTACGTCGACAACATCGAGCGTGTTCCGGTGGTCGTGCTCGTGTGCATGGTTCGACATCGTGATCCGAATCCGTACGAGGGCGCTTCGGTGTACCCCGCCTGCCAGAACCTCCTGTTGGCCGCCAGGGCCTTGGGTTACGGGGGTGCGCTCACGATGTGGCACCAAGGGGTGGAGGACGAATTGCGCCAACTCCTGAGGATTCCCGACGATGTCGCACTCTCGGCGTGCATCACCCTCGGACGTCCACGCGGTGCGCATGGTCCCGTGCGACGACGACCGGTGTCCGAGTCCGTCTTCGACGACCAGTGGGGCGCGACGGCGTCGTGGGCCCATGACCCCGATGGCACTCGCCATGCGGCCGGTGGTCCTCGGTGACCACCACGGAGAATCACCAAATTCTCGGACTCGATTCTCGAGCCACGCACGAGCAGATCCGCGAAGCCCGTCGAGCACTGTCATTGGTGCATCATCCGGATCGCGGAGGCGACCCCGAAACGATGGCGCTGATCAATCGCGCGGCAGATGAACTTCTCGCCGACTCATCGAACCAGAGTCCGAGCACGACGGGCCCATCCACGACGACATTCACGGAACAGGTTTCGGAATCGGGCGTGGAGCGCGTCGTCGTGGTGGACCGACCATCGTTCACCATCGACGTTCTCCCGGTGGTGGCCCACGAGGTACTCGCGTTGGCCGTGGCATCCGTCGGCGAGATCATGGACGACGACCCGCCGTACGTTCTCGAGTTCGTCGTGCTCGACGCCACAAGAAATGACGATCGAATCTGGTGTCGGGCCGACATCGTCCCCGATGCGGGTTCCAGCACCGTCTCGTTGTCGACCGAGGCTCGCTTCACCAACGATTTGGAACGGTTGCGGGATCTCCTGGTCCGAGAGATCAACGCCCTCGGTTTCGAGCGTTAGCGCTGAGCGGCGGCTTTCCTTAATCGATCCCGTATCGCCAGACCGATCCCGTGGGGGGCCGGAAGCGTGATCACCAACGTCTCGATTCCGTCCGAGTCGGCGTTTCGTAGGTGCGCGTACATGTCGCGAGCGAACGACGAGGGGTCCACACTCGCATCGAGCGCGCGGGTCGCACCGGACGATCGCGGCTCGGATTCGTCGTCGTTCTCCCGAAGCACGACACGGCAGTTCGGGGCGTAGTGACTGTCCAACATGCCGGGCGCTCGACTGGGCCCGGACATGGGAGCCAGCGTCCGCACGACGGCTTCGATGTCCTCTCTCGCGACACCACCGGGTCGGAGAATCTGCGGCGGGTCGACCGAGCAATCGACGATGGTGGATTCGAGCCCGACGTCGCACGCACCACCGTCGAGCACGTAGTCCACATCGTCGCCGAGATCGTTCCGAACGTGCTCGGCGGTCGTCGGGCTGACGCGACCGAATCGATTCGCCGACGGTGCCGCCAAGCCATCGTCGACGCGTCGCAGCAACTCGATCGCCAGAGGGTGACTCGGCACGCGCAAGGCAACGGTGGGGCGACCACCCGTCACGAAATCGGGAACGAAGTCGGCGCGATTGACGATCAGGGTCAACGGACCCGGCCAGAACCTCTTCGCGAGGGCGTCCGCGGTCGGGGACCACGATCCGGCCCATTCGCGAGCGGCCTCCTCGTTCGCGACATGAACGATCAACGGATGGTCGAGAGGTCGACCCTTGATCGAGTACACGCGCCGCACGGCGTCGGCATCACGGGCGAGCGCCGCCAAGCCGTACACGGTCTCGGTGGGCATCGCCACCACGCCACCAGCGCTCAATAGTCGCGCCGCTTCGGCGATGTCGGTTCCGACGCGGGTGCTCATCATCCGGGAAGCGCACCGACGAATTCGAGCGCCGCGTCGAAGAAGCCGAAGTCCTGAGGTGTGGCGAAATGATCCACGCCACGCAACGTCACGAGTCCCGCGTTCGGCAGTCGCGATGCGAGAGGTTCACCCGGACCGGCGAAATCCTTGTCACCGATGATCACCAATGTCGGACACGAGACGCGAGCCAGCTCGACATCGGTGAATGGAGCGCGCTCACGCTTCATGATCGCGGTGAGTGCCACTCTGTCGTTCCCGGGTTGATCGGCGTACTGCACGAACAAGCGCGACATGTTGTCGTCCTCCGCCGGTTCACCCTCGAGTGCCGACACCAATCGACGGTGCGACTCCGCGTCGGCGGCTTCGATGGCGTTTCGGCCGATACCGGCCAGAACCAACCGTTGGATCCGATCCGGATGATCCACGGCCAAGCGCAGAAGTGTCAGAGCTCCCAAGGAGAACCCAACGGCGTCGACGGGGCCGGCGGGAAGGGCCTCGAGAATCCCGGCGGTCAGGTCCGCATAGGCGGCCGGGTCATGCGGCTTGGGCGATCGACCGTGCCCGAGCAAGTCCACCCCGATGACCGTTCGGCCCGCGTCCTCCAAGAGGTCGGCGAAACCGCTGGACCGCCAGGTCGAGTCGTACGAGCCACCCCAACCATGAACCAACACGACCGGAGCGGGCACGACGGCAGCGGAGACGACGGGATGTTCCACGGGGGCCAAGATAGCCCCTAGCCTGAAGCGGTCGTCCCGCCAGGTACGGGTTCGTCCAGTGGGAGAGTCGTAGACACCATGAGATTCCTGAACGAGAGCAAGCCCGCGCACGACCTGACCTACAGCGACGTGTTCATGGTGCCCAGCCTGTCGAACGTCGGTTCGCGATTGGACGTCGATCTCTCCACATCCGACGGTGTCGGAACCACGATCCCCATCGTCGTATCGAACATGACCGCCGTGGCCGGACGACGAATGGCCGAGACCGTGGGCCGCCGTGGCGGTGTCGTCGTCCTACCCCAGGACATCCCGCTCGATGTCATCGCCAACGTGGTCGGTTTCGTCAAGTCCTGCCACCCGATTTACGAAACGCCCATCACTCTGGCGCCCACGGACACGGTTGGCGAGGCGTTGAGTCTCATTCACAAGCGCGCACATGGTGTCGTGATCATCGTCGATCAGGATCGCCGCCCTCTCGGCATCTTCACCGAAGCCGACGCCGCCGGGTACGACCGATTCACCCAACTGCACAACGTGATGTCGACCGACCTGTTGTCGATCGCCGATGGAACGTCGTTGGAATCGGTGTTTCAACAGTTGTCCGGGCATCGGCTCACCGCCGCGCCGGTCATCGACGGTGACGGACGCCTCCTCGGCTGTGTCACCCGAAAAGGTGCGTTGCGCTCGACGCTGTATCGCCCGGCGTTGAACGCGAATGGTGAGTTCATCACGTCGGTCGCCATCGGGGTGAACGGAGATCCGGCCGAGAAGGCGAGTCGATTGGCCGCCCTTGGTGTGGATGTTCTGGTGGTCGACACGGCCCACGGTCATCAGACCCGAATGATCGATGCGGTGCAGGCCGTCCGGCGAGCCGCACCGAACGCCATCGTCGTGGCCGGAAACGTGGTCACCGCGGCGGGTACGCGCGATCTGATCTCGGCCGGAGCCGACATCATCAAGGTGGGTGTCGGCCCCGGAGCGATGTGCACCACTCGCATGATGACCGGCGTCGGACGTCCGCAGTTCTCGGCGGTCCTCGAATGTGCCGACGAGGCGCGCGCATCGGGCAAGTCCGTGTGGGCCGACGGTGGCGTGCGACATCCGCGCGACGTGGCCTTGGCGTTGGCCGCGGGCGCGGGAAGCGTCATGTTCGGATCCTGGCTCGCCGGAACCTACGAGTCGGCCGCGGACACTCTCCGCGATCCCGATGGTCGTTTGTACAAGGAGAACTTCGGCATGGCGTCCAATCGTGCCGTGCGCAACCGCACTCGCACCGAGGGGATGTTCGATCGGGCTCGAAAGGAACTCTTCGAGGAGGGCATTTCCACGTCACGCATGTACCTGGACACCGAACGTCCCGGAGTGGAGGACATCATCGATCAGATCGTGGCCGGTGTCCGCAGCTCGTTCACGTACGCGGGTGCCGCCAACATGCTGGAATTCCGCGAACGTGCGGTGGTCGGCGTCCAGGGTTCGTCGGGTTACGACGAAGGACGCCCTCTCGGCACTAGCTGGTGACATGAGCGCCACGAGCACCATCGTCGCCATCGACGGTCCGGCCGGAGCGGGCAAGTCCACCATCGCCAAGGCGCTGGCGAAGCGCCTCGAGCTCGACTATCTCGACACCGGCGCGATGTATCGGGCCGTCACCCACGCAGCGATCGAACGTGGCGTTCCACTGGATGACGCGGTCGCCGTCGGCGAAGTGGCGCGCGGCATCACGATTCTCGTCACGGATGGTCGCACTTGCGTGGACGGCGTCGACGTCTCGGATTTGATTCGAGGCACCATTGTGACGTCCGGCGTCAGCACCGTGGCCGCGAATTCCGAAGTGAGACGCGTGATGAGGGATCTGCAGCGCGCGTGGGGCGACGAACGTCCCGGTGGCGTCATCGAGGGCCGTGACATCGGCACCATCGTTTTTCCCGACGCCACGTTGAAGGTATATCTCACGGCGTCACCGCGGGTTCGTGCCCAGCGTCGTGTCGGCCAAGTCGGGGGAGACCTCGAGGAGACGGAGAGGTCCATCGTCGAGCGCGATCACAAGGACAGTTCACGCTCCGACAGCCCGTTGGTCACGTCGGCCGATTCCGTCGTCGTGGACACGAGCGATCGGTCGGTGGACGAGGTGGTGGAGGAAATCGTGACCCTCGTCGAGGGCCGACACGGGAGTGAACGAGCATGAGCGATGTCGAGTCGTATCTGGCCGGCAACGGTCGAGTCAGTCGACTGTTCTATTCGTTCGTCCGGAGCCTGGTCACCTTCATCCTGCTGACCTACTGTCGGATGCGCATCGAGGGCCGCCAAAACATCCCCAAATCCGGCGCGTACGTGTTGGCACCCGTGCATCGCAGTTACATCGACACTCCCATCGCGTCGGCCTGCACTCGCCGCCGATTGCGTTTCATGGGCAAGGATTCGCTGTGGAAGAACGGCACCATCGGATGGATCCTGTCGGCTCTCGGTGCGTTCCCGGTGACGCGCGGCTCAGCGGATCGACAAGCGGTGACCCGTGGCATCCAGGTGCTCCAATCCGGCGAGCCATTGGTCCTCTTCCCCGAAGGAGAACGCAAATCCGGTCCGACGGTCGAGCCATTGATGGACGGGGCCGCCTACATCGCGTGCAAAGCGGGCGTACCCATCGTTCCGGTTGGCATCGGGGGGAGCGAACGAGTGATGGGCAAGGGTGCGAAGTTCTTGTACCCACGCAAGGTGGTCGTCGTCATCGGAGAGCCGATCCCGGCACCAGCGGCCGTCGACGGGCGCATGCCCCGCACCGCGGTCAAGGAGATCTCTCTTCGACTTCACGGACGACTGCAGGAGCTTCTCGACGAGTCGACCCGACTCGCGAGCGGTCGATGAACCACTGCTGATCTACTGCTTGCCCACCGCCACCAGGGCCCGCACCAAAAGATCCGGATCCAGCGCGCCGCACATCTCGCGCGCCGAGTGCATCGACAGTTGCGCCACGCCAACGTCGACGGTCGGGATACCCAAACGAGTCGCCGCGATCGGGCCGATGGTGGAACCGCACGGCATCGTGTTGCGACTCACGAACCACTGGACCGGAACGTTGGCCGAACGACAGGCACTCTCGAAAAAGGCCGCGGTTTCGGCCGTCGTCGCGTATCGCTGATTCGCGTTGGACTTGATGACCGGACCGGCGTTCGCGATGGGTCGATGTCCGGGCTCGTGGCGTTCGGGATAGTTGGGATGAACGCTGTGAGCGTTGTCCGCCGACACGCAAAAGGAACGCGCGCACCGATCGCGAAACGACGAATCATCGTCGGCGTGCAGTGTTCGAAGAAGATGCTCGAGTTGGGGGCCGGCCGCGCCGTGCGTGGATTCGCTGCCCACCTCTTCGTGATCGAACAGGGCGATCACGAAGGTGTTGGACGGATCGTCCGCCGA
>JAIXWJ010000041.1 GCA_027491335.1 Actinomycetes bacterium
ACCGGTGCGCCCGTCGGTGATCGACAGTTCTATTGGCTGTGGGCGCCGGTCAATTTCCCCGGTTTCGCCACTCACTTCGATGTGAACGAACACGCCGACGGTTCCCGTTGGCACCAGACCGGCTTCTTCCTGGAGGATGGCGATGCCCGGTCGGTGGAGTATCCCGACGTCGCCTACACCGTGGAATGGCGCCCGGGCACGCGATGGGCGCGGCGCTTCTCCATCGAGTTGTCGGGAGCCGGTTTGCCCACGCGAACGATCCATCTCGAACCGCTCTACGAGTTTCAAATGATCGGTCTCGGATACGGACACCCGGAATGGGGACATGGTTTTTGGAAGGGAGAGAGTGCCGTGGGAGGAGAACGTTGGCCTCTTCCCGTTTCCACGCCGTGTGATCCGCGACATCTCCATATTCAGGCCATCTGCCGCGCCTCCTGTGACGGCGTGGAGGGAATCGGCATCCTGGAGCAGTTGGTCATCGGTCCCCACGCGCCAAGCGGTTTGCGACAGTTGCTGGACCCCGCGAACTGATTCGGATCAGGTGTGGCGTACGGTGACGCCTCCGTCCACGGGAACGCTGACGCCCGTGGTGAACGACATGGCCGGCAAACACAGGCTCAACGTCATGTGCGCCACTTCCTCCGGATCCGCGTAACGCCGAAGCGCGACTCGCCGTCGGGCGTACTTCTCCTTGGACTCGTCAGGGATGCCGGCGGTCATGCCGGTGAGAATCGGACCGGGGCAGATGCAGTTGACCGTGATGCCGGTCGGTCCCAGCTCCACGGCCAGGCTTCGGGTCATTCCGGTGACCGCGGCCTTCGATGCCGAGTACGCGGACAAACCCGGAGTCGCGACGATCGCTTCGGTCGATGCGATGTTCACGATTCGTCCGGCGTCGGAGCGCCGAAGAAACGGCAAGGCGATCCGAATGAGACGAATTTGGGCGCTGAGGTTCACATCGAGCGTTCGAGTCCAAGCCGTGTCGAAGTCGGGATCCTCGAATCCCACCGGTGATGCCAACGAGACACCCGCGTTGTTCACCACGATGTCGATCACGCCGCCCGAACCGGCGAAATCTCCGACGATTCTTCTCATGACATCCGTGTCGGTCACGTCCGCGACATGGCCGGTGGCCGATTCGTTTCCATGAACATCTCGAATCTCGTCGGCCACCGCCAGGACGTTCTCGGTCCGATCGATCAGACACAGATGGGCGCCCTCGTCGGCGAAGAGTCTGGCGGTCGCTCTCCCCATGCCGCTCCCCGCTCCCGTGATCACGGCGCGACGACCCGAGATCGATCGACTCAATCGCGTCAGGCGGGTCATCGTGCTCCTCGCCAACTTTCGCGACCACCGATTCCGTAGTTGCGCAAGATGGTGGCTCGGGTGGGGCGCATGACCAGGAAAACATGGTCGTCGCACTCCGGCCCCCCGGGTTCGAACGCGGCCAGGTCGTAACCCATCTTGTCCCAGAGAGCCGTTCGACCGTCAATGGTGTCCACGAGGGTGACGTCGCACCAAACGATGCAGGAGTCCCAGTTCGTGTGAGGTCCGACCGCGAAATGAACGGTCGCTCGCGCGCGATGTGCGAGGTTCTTCACCTTTCGACTGTCCGAGCGGACGAACGTCAGGAGATCGTCGCCGTGCCACGCCACCGCCACCGGCGCCAGGTGAGGATCACCATCGGCACCAACCGTCGCGACGTAGGCGAACGGACCGTAGCGAAGGCTGTCGTTGCGAATGTGTTCGAGTGTGGTCATGGTCGTACCTCGTAGAAAGCGTTGAGCGAATGATCGATGTCGAGTCGTTTGAACCGTGAGAAGCCGGCCTCGGCGGTCATCTCACGCGCTTTGCTCTCGGGGAATCCGAGAGTTCCCAATCCGGCACCGCCGGAAACCGACATCGCCGACGACATGCACGACATCACGCTGATTCCGTACATCAACGAAGCCATCGGATTCTTTACGATGGTTTCGGCGAAGGTGTCGAGCGCCTTGATGTCCACGAGCAACCACACCCCATCATCCTTGAGGCTTCGTCGAATCGATCGCATCACATCCAGTGGATGCGTCATGTCGTGAATGCAATCGAAGGCGGTCACGAAGTCGAGCGAACCGTCCTCGGGCAGGGGGTCGCGACGAGGATCACGGAACTCGACGTTGTCCACCGCCTCGCGGTTCTTGCGATCCACGGCACGATCCAGGGCGAACCGAGAGATGTCGTAGCCAACCACGCGCGACTTGGGAAACGCCCGACCCATGCGAATGGCGGCTCCACCGGCGCCGCAGCCGATGTCGGCGACGACTGCCCCGGCCTCCAAACGGTCGATGATCCCTTCGACGGCGGGAAGAACGGTCGGGAGCAGATGACTGCGACTCCACGGCTCGAAGCTTCTCTCGATTCCGACGGCACCGTCGGGTCCATGACTGTCGTAATCGTGTCCGATGCCCGTTCGGAAGGACTCGGGCAACACTTGCAGGGAATTCATCGTTTGAGGGAGCCGGTGGAACATTCCCATGCCGAAAGCCGGATGATTCTCGTCGGCGAGAACGATCGCCGCTTCCGGGCTCAATCCGAAACGGTCCGCATCGGGATCGTGACGCACATCCACGATTCGAGCCGCCGCTTGGTTGTGGATCCACTCCAACACCCATCGTGGATGCAATCGGAGACGTGCCGCGAGTTCATCGCTCGTCAGGTACGAGCCGGCCTTGGCCATCTCGGCGAACAGCCCGAGTCGATCCCCAAGATGGATCATTCCGGAGGTCACGGCGCCCTCCAACTTCGTGAAGACCAGGAAGGCGAACATCCGGAGACGATCCGGGTCCGGCAATCCGGATGTCTCAGAACGTTCGGTGGTCATGGTCCAGATGCTCCAGTTCGCTCAAGCGTGACAGGCCGAAAGTGTGTCCATCCCCCATCTCGTGGGACACGAGCCGGGTGATGGACGCGTGTCCGATGACGAAGCGCTCCCATTCCCATGGAGTCGGTTGAAGGCCCAACAGATGACAGATGAGGACGCTGTTCGTTCCCGCGTGTGCCACCAACAGGATTCGCCGATGATCCGAATCGAATCTCCAAACGGGCAATGCTCCGGGAACCGGTGTCGCGCCTCGCTCGGCCATGAACGCGCCGGCCCCCGCATGGATGCGTCCGACGAACTCACGCACCGACTCGCCACCGATGAGACCTTCCCATCGATGATGCGACGCGCGCGAGCGCTCTTCCGCGTAGGCGGCGTCGGCTTTCTCGCGGGGTGTTCCGTGCCACAGCGGATTGCGGATCTCCTCCAACCAATGCTGAGTGACGGATTCGAGATCCTCGATTCCACGATCCGCCAACAACGGTCGGGCGGTTTGCTGGGCCCGAACGAGAGGAGACACCCAAATCTCGTCGAACACCTCTTCGAACAATGCGTTGGCGACCGCTCGAGCTTGGCGATGTCCTCGCTCCGTGAGCGGAGGATTGTCGACGTTCAATCCGTCGCGCACCCACTCGGGTTCTCCGTGACGCACAAGTACCAGTTCCATGGTGTGACCGTACTCGTTGACCCGTTGTAGGGTTGCCACATGAACTTCAGTGGTCCCGAACAGCTCAATCTTGGTCTCCTGCTCCTGCGTCTGTGCCTCGGTTTGTTCCTCGCCTATCACGGCTACAACAAGGTCCTTGGCGGAGGCGGACTGGCCGGTACCGCCGGATGGTTCGGAAGCATCGGAATGAAATGGCCGAAGTGGCAAGCGCGGGTCGCCGCCGCGACGGAAATCGGAGCCGGTGTGATGTTGGCCGCGGGCTTGCTCACACCTCTGGCCGCGGCGGGTGTCATCGGCATCATGGTCGTCGCCATCGTCGTGGCGCACGCCAAGGTCGGATTCTTCGTCTTCCTTCCCAATCAGGGTTGGGAATACTGCGCCACCATCGCCATCGGAGCGGCCGCTGTCGGAATCATGGGACCGGGAGACTGGTCGATCGACAACTCGATCGACCTCATTCTCGACGGTTGGTCCGGGGCGATCGTCGCCGTCGGCATCGGTGTCGCCGGCGCCGCGTTGCAATTGATCACCTCCTACCGACCCAAGCCCTCCTGATGCCCGGTCGTCGTTGGGTCAAGGTCCTTCTCGGGGCCATCTGCCTGGGACTCGCCGCCTTCTGGGTGTGGGCACTGTTCTTCCCACCGACCAAAGAGTCCGTGGTGATGATCTCCGATCCCTCGTGGTCGGAACGCGCACAGGTGATCTGTCGAGAGGCGAATCTGCGTCGCGACGAATTGATGGATCTCACGCGCATCGCCGACGCCGGTGAGGACGCCCTGCAGCGACGGGCCGACATCATCGATGATGCGACCATCATCGTCGAGGAGATGATCGACGAGGTCCTGAAGGTACGGCCCGTCGATGCCGAGGATGCGTCGTTGGTCGACACCTGGGAAAATCTGTATCGAACGCTCATCGAAGATCGGCGTTCGTACACCGAGGAGTTGCGGCGCGGAACGAACGAACCCTTCGCCGAGACGATGATCGAATCGCCGGTCAGTTCGTACCTCAACGATTTCGCCACCGGCAATCGCATGTTGGCGTGCAAGGCGCCGATGGATCTGGCCGTCTGACCGAAACGTCAGACGCTTCGCCACTCTCCGTCCACGTATCGGCGAATCACCTTGGCGGGTGATCCAACCGCCACGCTGTACGAGGGAATGTCTCCGGTGACAACGCTGTTCGCACCAATCACCACGTGATCGCCGATGCTGGCCCCCGGCAGGACCACCGAGCCGTAGCCAATCCACGATCCATCTCCGATGGTGACCGGCTTCTCGGGCATCGACTGTGTTCCGATGGGCCGAGTCACGTCCTCGTAGCCATGGTTCTGGTCGGTGATGTAGACGTTGTGACCGGTCCACACATCGTTGCCGATCGTGATGGAGAAGTGTCCGACGACGGCGCTTCCCTTCCCGATCAAACACCGATCTCCGATGCTGACCACCGGATCGGTGATGCAGATCTGTCCGGGCATCATTCCCGCCGACAACGTGCAATGAGGCCCGATCATCGTTCCCGAGCCGACATGGATGTAGTGCTCGTTGTACAGGGTGTTCGTGGGGAAACAGATGATGCTGTTTTCCCCGAAACGTCCGAAGCGGCGACCACGGGGGGTATCGGCTCCGATCGCTCCAGCCTGGAAAACCAGCTCTCGGATGGGATGAACCACGCGCGACAACAGTCGCACGAGCACCTTCCTCACGGACCCGGTGGTGGGCGGTGGAATGACCGGCCGAGACACGCCTCGAGGCTACCGACCGCCGCCGACGGGGCGGTCGTCGGCGATCCGATGTCGGAAATCACATGATCGCCCCGGCCGGACGGTGGGCGGAGGGCCGGGCGTCGCTAGTTTGCCGTCGCTGGTATCAAACGTCGAGACACGAGATGTGCTTCTGAGAGGTCCGGACATTCGATGAACGAACGCAAGAAGGTCACGGTTCCCGACCTCGGTCGGTGGCGGGAATCCGGTCGGCGAATCTCGATGATCACCGCGTACGACGCCATGTTCGCGCGCATCGTCGATGAGGCCGAGGTCGACGTCATCCTGGTCGGAGACTCGCTCGGAATGGTCGTGCAAGGTCATTCGAACACCATCCCCGTGGACCTCTCCGAGATGGAATACCACACTCGCAACGTCTCTCGTGCCGGGACGAAGGCGTTGGTGGTCGGAGATCTGTCATTCGGCTCGTACCAGGCCAGCACCCAACAGGCCGTCGAATCCAGCATCGTTCTCACGAAGGCCGGCGCCGAATGCGTGAAGTTGGAGGGTGGCGTGCACATGGCCGACACCATCGCCGCCATCACGCGCGTCGACATCCCCGTGATGGGCCACATCGGTCTGACACCCCAGAGTTTTCATCGCATGGGCGGACACAAGGTCCAGGGTCGAGTGGATGGCTACGAGGCCGGTAGTCGGAATCGTCTCTTGGAAGATGCTTATGCGGTCGAGCAAGCCGGCGCGTGCGCGATGGTGATCGAGGGTGTTCCCATGGATCTGGCGACCGAGATCACGATGAAGGTCGGTATTCCCACCATTGGCATCGGAGCCGGCAACGGTTGCAACGGTCAGGTGCTCGTTCTGCACGACGTGCTCGGATTGGTGGACACGAATCTGAAGTTCGTGAAGCACTTCGCCGATCTTCGTTCGCAGGCTCTGTCGGCGGTGCGCGAATACGTCGACGAAGTGAGCACCGGCGTGTGGCCGGACGCCGAACACTCCTTCAAGTAGTCGTGATCACCTCGCATCTCCCGATCGAGGTTCGCTCCTTCGTCGAGTCGGCTCGCCGAGAAGGAAAGTCCGTCGGTTTCGTGCCCACGATGGGGGCCCTGCACGCGGGTCATCGAACGCTGATGGAGCGAGCGGGCGAAGAATGTGACCTCGTGGTGGCGAGCATCTTCGTCAACCCGATGCAGTTCGACAACCAAGAGGATCTCGACAGTTATCCATCGACGCTCGACTCCGACCTTCGAACCTGCCGCGAGGCTGGCGTCGCTTTGGTGTACGCCCCGAACGCTTCCACCATGTACCCCGCTGGCTTCGATAGTCGAGTCGTCGTCGGTCGCATCGGAAGCATCCTGGAGGGCCGCTCCCGAGCCGGGCACTACGACGGCGTCGCAACCGTCGTGACCAAGCTCTTCAACATCGTCGTCCCCGACGTCGCCTATTTCGGACAGAAGGACTTCCAGCAGACGTTGGTGGTGAACCGGATCGTCACCGACCTCGATCTTCCTACCGTGATTCGGGTGGTTCCGACCGTCCGCGAGTCCGACGGATTGGCGTTGTCCAGCCGGAACGTTCGGTTGGATCCCACCGCGAGACAGCGAGCCGTCGCGATTCCACGCGCGCTCACCGAGGTGGCCGGAATGTTCGGCCGTGGAGAACGTGAAGCTTCGAAACTGGAAGCTCGGGCGTCGGAGATCATGGTGGAGGCGGGTCTGTCCGTCGACTACGTGAGCGTGGCCCATTCCGGCGATCTACGTCCGACACCCATCGCCGCGGTGGGCGACGTGATACTGATCGCGGCGATCGTCGACGAAGTTCGTCTGATCGACAACGCTATTCTCGGGCGATGAACGACGAGATCCCGCTGGCATGCCTGTGGGATGAGTTCACTGGCTCGACCGAAGGGCTCGAAATCGACCCGCGTCCGGTCGCCGGTTCGAATGATCTCGATGATCTCGATGATCTCGACGCCGACGTCGTCATCGTCGGCGCCGGCTTCACGGGTCTGTGGACCGCGCACTATCTGAATGTCATCGAACCCGGCCTTCGGGTGGTCATGATCGAAAGCCGTCGAGTGGGTTTCGGGGCCAGTGGTCGCAACGGAGGTTGGAGTTCGGCCGTGCTTCCCATGTCTCTCGGGTCCTTGGCTCGTGAGCATGGTCCGGAGGTCGCACTCTCCTTCGACCGCGCGATGGTCGAGTCCGTCGACGAGGTGGTCTCCCAGGCTCATCGCCTCGGAATCGGAGGCACCGTGGCCAAGGGCGGTTACGTGCAGGTCGCTCGCAGCGAACCACAGTGGGAGCGCATGCAGGAGTCCGTTCGACAAGCGCGAGCGTTGGGCGTCAGCGAAGAAGATCTGAGACTTCTGGATCGGGAGGCGACGACTCCCTTGGTCGACACGACAAATTCTCTCGGATCGGTCTTCACGCCGCACTGCGCGGCCATACACCCCGGCGCGCTGGTTCGATCGTTGGCGGACGACGTGAGGAGTCGAGGCGTGCGCATCGTGGAGGGTGTCACGGCGTTGGCCCTCGAGCCCGGTGTCGTGCTGACGGATCGGGGTCCGATCCGAGCTCCCGTGAGCGTTCGTGCCACCGAAGCATTCACCGCCCGTCTGCGTGGATCTCGACGTCGCGTCCTGCCGTTGTACTCGCTCATGGTCGCCACCGAACCGATCGACCGCGAATTGCTGGACTCGTTGATCTCTCCTTCTCGACCCACCTTCAACGACGCACGCAATCTGATCGTCTATGGACAGCGAACGTACGACGATCGAATCGCGTTCGGGGGACGCGGAGCGCCGTATCACTACGCCTCGCGTATCGACCAAAGATTCGACACCGATCCGAGAGTGGCCCGACATCTCGCATCCAGTCTGCGGGAGATGTTCCCCGCCCTCGGTGATGTGAGGATCACGCATCATTGGGGAGGCCCGCTCGGTGCTCCTCGAGACTGGTCGTGTTCGGTCGACTTCGATCCCGGATCCGGCATGGGTAGCGCGGGCGGTTACGTCGGCGACGGCGTGACCACCACCAATCTCGCCGGTCGAACGTTGGCCGATCTCATCACCGGACGCTCCTCGGGTATCACCCAATTGCCCTGGGTCGGCCATCGCAGCCGCGGTTGGGAGCCCGAACCGGTGCGCTGGCTCGCCGTGAATGCGATGACCCGTCTGGCGGCCCTGGCCGATCGACGCGAACTGCGCACGGGACGCCGAGCGAGGGTCATCGAACGCGTGATGGATTCGGTGCTGGGCGATTGACCGCCCGAATCGGCGATCGTCAGCGTCGCTGGTGCGCGTCGGGCGTGGTGGCGCGGTGTCGAACGGTGAACACTCCGTCGCCCGACAGAATTCCGCCACGGGCGAACAATCGTCCACCCTCCCAATTGGAGAGTCCGAGCTCGGGACGACGAAGCGCGTACTGACCGTCCACCCAACGCGTGAAGCCATCCCCGATGAATGGCGCATCGCACCGATCGAGTATCGACCGACCAAGGTCAGGGTCACCGACGATGGCACTGACGACGAATCGCGGACTGTGTTCATTGAAAAGATCGATCGCATCGTCGACGCGATCGACGACGAGGACCGACACTTCGGGCGACTCGTCCCACTCCCATTCCGTGGCACTGTCACCGACGGCACCTTCGACGATACGAACATCATGTTGCGCGACTTCGGTGTTCAATAGCGTCGCGGCGTCCCCGAGCAAGTGCACGACACCAGTGGTTCCGCGACGCTTCGCCGCTTCCACCACGCCCTCGATCGCCTCCTTCGCCAGTCGATCATCGTCGCCCACCAACACGATCACGTTCACCGTGTTGCACACTTTTCGATCGAGCGAGGCACTCACGCAATCCCGAAGACGACCCTCCGGAGCGCTGTCGTCGGCGATCATCCACGCACCACCGGTTCCGTGCAGGCTGACGGGAACGCCCGACTGTCGAGCCACGGCGCCGAGTTGGGCAACGGCCGTGCCGCTTCCCCGCGCCACCGCCAACGAGATTCGATCATCGCTGAAAAGTGCGTGACCTCCAGCGCGATCCGGTTCCCGGATCAATTCGACGGCGCCGGCGGGGAGTCCCGCCGCGTCGAGAGCGGGAGCGACGGCCACGTCCATGATCGCGAGCGCGGTTCCCAATGCGTCACTACCGATGCGCATCACCGTCGAATTGCCACCGCGCAACACACCGGTGGCATCGGCGAACACGTTCGGCCGTCCCTCGAAGACGAAGGCCACCACGCCCAGCGGGGAGCAGATCGCTTCGACGGTCCAGTCCCCGTGATCGACCCGTTCGATCGTTCGCCCGATGGAGCTGTCCATGGACTGCCACAACCGCAGCGATTCGATCATTCCTCGGCGCATCTTGCCGTCGAGCACCAGTCGTCCGGTGGCTCGTCCCTTCTCGCGGGCGATTCGTACGTCACGCTCGTTCGCTCGAGCGATCGTGGCGAACGTCGTCTCGTCTTCCAGACGGTCGGCGAAGGAACGGTAGAACTCGGTCACCCGAGATTGCTCGACTCCTCTCATGCTCTCGAAGGCCGTGCAGGCCCGATCGACGGAGCCTTCGACGGACTCGGCGACCGCGGCGGGAACCCTGATGAGCGAACCGTCGCTTTGAACCACGATGAGTCGATCCCCCGCCGTGAACTCCGCGGCCAAAACCTCGTCGACACGCACGATCCGTCGTCCCCCGAAAGGAATCTCCATGCCCGGTAGGAGTCTGGTCAATTCGCCGATCGCGGCGGTCGGCGTGGGGTCGGACGGCGAATGGGACATGTGTTCAGGATAGACCGACACTCGAATCGCCTCGTCTCCGATCTCTCCTCCCCTACGATCGGTCCCATGAGTGTGGACGTCACGAATGATCGTTTCTTCTTCCGGCAGTTGCTCTCGGGGCGCGACTTCGCCCGCGAGGATCCTTTGGCACGACAGATGGTCAACTTCGTGTACCTGATCGGAGATCGAGGAACGTCCGAATGCGTGGTCGTCGACCCGGCGTACTGCGTCGACGAGATCGTCGACTTGGTCGAGGCGGAGGGCATGTCACTGGTCGGCGCCTTGGCGTCGCACTACCACCCCGATCACATTGGCGGATCGATGATGAACTATCGAATCGAGGGAATCTCGCGCCTACTCGAGCGGGTCGACGTGCCGATCCATGTCAACGAGCACGAACTGCCGTGGGTCGTGCGAACGACCGGTGTCAGCGAAACGAGCCTCGTCGCTCATACGTCCGGCGACGTCGTCGAAGTCGGTGACGTGTCGATCGACCTCGTTCACACGCCGGGGCACACGCCGGGCTCGCAGTGCTTTCACGTCGGCGGCTGCTTGGTCTCCGGAGACACTTTGTTCCTCGACGGCTGCGGAAGAACGGATCTGCCGGGAAGCAACCCCGACGACATGTTCCACAGTCTTCGGCGCCTGAACGACATGCCCGACAACACCGTGATTTTCCCCGGCCATCGCTATTCGAACGAGTCGTACGAGGAGTTGGCATCGGTCAGGAGCCACAACTTCGTGCTGAAGCCCACGACCAAGGAGCAATGGCTCACCATCTTCGGTGGCTGATTCTCGACCATTCGACCTCAGATGAACGCGGCGACGATCGCGCTCAGACCGGCGATTGTCAGCAACGCCAGAACGATGCGGCGGGCGTCCGTCTCCCGAACCCGCATACGCAACAAGAATCCGATGCGGGATCCCGCCAACAGCACGGGAACGGACCACGCGGCGTGAATGACGGCGTCCGATTCGATGTCCCCGCTCAGTGCGAAACCCACCAGCGAGAGAAGGCCCGAGATCGCAAAGACGGTGTTGATGGTCGGTCGGAACACCCGCATCGGTACGGATCGGGCCTGAAGTGCGAACACCAGTGGCGGACCGTTGGTCGACAAAGACGACGCCAGAGCGCCGCTCAACGCTCCGCACACCACATCGAGGCGGGTCGAACCGCGCGCCACGCGTCCGGTGGCGAGCAAAACCACCGCCACCAGAACGCTCACTCCCAAAATGGCACGGAGAACGTCCTCGGGGACTCGGGTGAAGACGATCCATCCCACGGGTAAACCGACGAGTGCGGCCACCATCAGACGTCGAATCAACGTGCGGTCGGCGTCACGACGTCCGTGCCACGCCTGAAACGAACTGGTCAGAAGGCCGAGGATCGTGGAAATGACCACTGCTTCGCGGGTGGGCACGGCCAACGTCATCAGGGGCACCGACAGCAAGGCGAAGCCGAATCCCACGGTGACCTGCGTCGTGGAGGCCAACAGGATCGACAGCAGCAGGGCGATGGTTTGTCCCCCGGTCATGGGTTATCGCCTGGTTCGAGCATGCGCCGAGGATAAGCCGAGGCCCAACGCCAAGCCGTCGATGCTCGGGACGGCATGCCAGAAAGACCTTTGACAAAATGTAAACTCCGATCGTGTCATCGCAGGTCAAGGGGGACGAATCATGAAATCGTTGAACCCCGTGAAGACGAGCGCCGGAGTTCGGATCGACCCCCGTCGTCTTCGCTCCCGTCTGGATGAATTGGGTGCGGTGTCACCGATACCCGGTGGTGGATCGTGCCGCTTGGCCCTCACGGACGAGGATCGCGCCGGTCGCGACCTCGTGCGGTCGTGGATGGTCGATCTGGGTCTACGGGTGCAGGTGGACGGAATCGGCAACATGATCGCCACATGGGAATGCGCCTCGGGCGACCCGGTCATGACGGGTAGCCACATCGACACCGTTCGAACTGGCGGGCGTTACGACGGAAACTACGGAGTGATCGCCGGCCTCGAAGTGATCGAAACGCTGATGACGGCGGGGCTCACTCCGTCGCGGCCCATGAGCGTCGCCGTGTTCACCAACGAAGAAGGAGCCCGTTTCCAGCCCGACATGTTGGGCTCACTCGTGTACGTCGGCGGATTGGGTGTCGAGGAGGCACTCGATACCCGAGCCATCGATGGGGCACGCCTTGGTGACGAGTTGACTCGTATCGGCTACGACGGTGCTTTCCCGGTGCCGGGGCCGGCTCCGTATGCGTTCGTTGAGTTGCACATCGAGCAAGGACCGCTCCTCGAAGCCGAAGGCTTCACCATTGGTGCGGTCGACGGCGTTCAGGGAATCTCGTGGCAGGAACTCACCATCACGGGCCAGAGCAATCACGCCGGCACCACACCCATGAGTCTTCGTCATGACCCGGCCTATGTCGCCGGTGCCATCACCGTGTTTCTCCGTGAACTGGCGACCGAGATGGGCGGGAATCAGGTGTGCACGGTCGGCAAGATCGATCTTTCACCGAATCTCATCAACGTCGTGCCAGCCTCGGCGCTGATCACCATCGACGTGCGAAACACCGATGAGATGCTCCTTCGGCAGGCCGAGGACCGAATCACCACCTTCCTGCGCGACCTGAGCGAACGAGAGGGTGTCGGTATCGATGCTCGTCGTTTGGCTCGATTCGAACCGGTCATCTTCGATCCCGAGGTCGTCCGACTGGTGGAGTCCATCGCGCTGGAGCATGGACACACAGTCAAACGAATGCCGTCCGGAGCCGGTCACGATGCGCAGATGCTCGCTCGCGTTTGCCCGGCCGCGATGATCTTCGTGCCGTCCCATCGCGGCATCAGCCACAACGCCGCCGAACACACCGATGACGTCGACTTGGTGGCCGGAGCGAACGTCCTTCTCGACACGATGTGGTCCCTGACCGAGAACGATCCGAACAAGGAGTCAGAATGACGAACCGCGGTTCGACCAGAACGATCGTCGTGGGCGCCGCCCAACTCGGACCGGTGCAACGGGACGACACGCGCGAGAGCGTGGTCGCGCGAATGACCGTGCTTCTTCACGAGGCCGCCCGGCGCGGTTGTGAGTTGGTCGTGTATCCCGAACTCGCCCTGACCACGTTCTTCCCGCGTTGGTTCGTGGACGACATCACCGAAGCCGATCATTGGTACGAGACCGAGATGCCGGGTCCGGTCACGCAACCATTGTTCGACGAAGCCAAGAAGCTGGGCATCGGCTTTTCCCTGGGATACGCCGAGCTCACCGCACCGGACCAAAGCGGCAACCGCCACCGATACAACACGCAGATCCTCGTCGACCAAACGGGGACGATCGTTGGTCGCTATCACAAGGTGCACATCCCCGGACACGCCGGCCACGAACCGAATCGCCCGTTCCAACACGCCGAGCGGTACTACTTCGAACCCGGACCGGAGGGTTTCGGTGTGTGGCGGTCGTTCGGAGGCCTGATCGGCATGATGACCTGCAACGACCGACGGTGGCCCGAGTCGTATCGCGAGATGGGCTTGCAGGGCGTGGAAATGATCCTGTGCGGCTACAACACTCCGATTCACTACGTGCCTGATCCGAGCCAGGACATCCTGCAGGGTTTTCACAATTCGCTCGTGATGCAAGCCGGCGCG
Organism: Actinomycetes bacterium; assembly: GCA_027491335.1. Lineage (GTDB taxonomy): Bacteria > Actinomycetota > Acidimicrobiia > Acidimicrobiales > Ilumatobacteraceae > Casp-actino8. Next base: position 13,679 of record JAIXWJ010000041.1, read on the forward strand.
TATCAGAACGGAACCTGGGTGGTTGGCGTCGCCAAGGGTGGCGTCGAAGAAGGCGTGGACTCCCTCGGACAATCGTGCATCATCGCGCCCAGCGGACAGATCGTGGCCCAGGCGTACACGACCGACGACGAACTCGTGGTCGCTTCGTGCGACCTCGACTGGTGCAAGCGCTACAAGGACACCCTCTTCGACTTCGACAAGTACCGCCGACCCGAGGTCTACACCCGTATCACCTCGCAACGGGGCGCAATCATCGCGCCCCAGAACGGATGATGTCATGACGACGGAATCGATCCGCCGTGTCTCGTTGCGAGTCAACGGCCAAGACGTCGAGGTGCGCTCGGACCACCCTCATCTTCTCGCCGCGTTGCGCGAGGAGTTGAACGTCACCTCGCCGAAGGATGGCTGCTCACCCTCGGGTCAGTGCGGCTGTTGCACCGTCATGGTCGATGGCAAACCCATTGTCAGTTGCCAGCAGTCACTCGAGAAGGTCGCGGGCAAGTCGATCGTGACGTTGGAAGGCGTGGAGCAGGACGAACGCGATCGTTATGCCGAGGCTTTCGCCGCGTGTGGCGGTCTCCAGTGCGGGTTCTGCATCCCCGGAATCATCATGCGCGCCAAGGGTCAGGTCGACAAGAAGGGTGATCGATTGACCAAGGCCGACATGGCCAAACATCTCGGTGCGAATCTCTGTCGTTGCACCGGCTACGTGAAGGTCCTCGATGCCATCGAGGCGGTCGCGCTGAATCGCCCCGTTCTCGCGGTTCAACCCGGCGGCGTCGGCTCGTCGGGAATGAAGTACGAGGCCCGCGATTTGGCGCTCGGAGACCGCGGATACGTGGACGACATTCGTATCCCCGGAATGTTGCACGCGGCTTTGTGCCTCACCGCGCACGCCCGCGCAGATGTGACCGACATCGACACCACGGCCGCTCTCGCCTCACCGGGAGTCGTGGCCGTGCTCACCGCCGCCGACATACCCGCCGAATTGAAGGTCGGTCTGATTCACAAAGACTGGCCGGTCATGATTCCGATCGGTGGACGTACCAGCTACGCCGGAGACGTGCTCGCGGTGGTCGTGGCCGAAACTCGCCAACAAGCCCGAGCCGCCACCGAATTGGTCCGCGTGGGGTACCAACCCCTGCGCCCGATCACCGACCCGGTGGAAGCGGTGCGATCCTCCGAGATCGCGGTGTGGGGAACGAACGACAACGTGTTGAGCGTGAGTCGTTACAGCCGCGGTGACGTCGAGTCCGCACTGAGCGGATCCGCGCATGTGGTCAGCGAGACGTTCGAGACCCAACGAATCGAACACGCCTTTCTCGAGCCCGAGAGCACCGTTGCGGTGCCGAACGGCGACGGAGACAACCGGACGCTGCACGTCTACTCGGGAGGCCAAGGAGTCTGGGACGACCGCAACGACATCGCCCGGGTGCTCGGAGTGGGGAACGATCGGGTCACCGTCGAGCTCGTCACGAACGGAGGAGCTTTCGGCGGCAAGGAGGACATGAGCAATCAGGCCCACACCGCTCTGGCCGCATGGTTGCTCGATCGCCCCGTGAAGTGCACTCTGTCGCGCGAGGAGTCGTTCCTCGTGCACGCGAAACGACATCCCATCCGTATGGAGTACACCGCGGGTTGCGATGAGGCCGGTCGTTTGACGGCGCTTCGAGTGCGGGCCATTGGCGACAGCGGCGCCTATGCGAGCGTGGGGATGAAAGTCCTCGAGCGCATGGCCGGTCATGCGAGCGGCCCGTACCAAGTGGACAACATCGACGTCGAGGCCACCGCGGCCCGAACAAACAATCCGGTCTGTGGAGCGTTCCGAGGCTTCGGAGCGAACCAAGCCCAATTCGCCATGGAGGGTGTGCTCGATCGGTTGGCGGATCGCGTCGGCATCGACGGATGGAGCATTCGCAAGTTGAACGTCATCCGGCCCGGTCAGGTCTGGGGACCGGGCCAGATCATGGATGATGGCTGCCTCGGCGCCGAGAAATGTCTCGACGAAATCAAGCCCCATTACGACGCGGCGCGCGCCGCCGGGCACGCCGTCGGTTTGGGTCTCGGCTTGAAGAACAGTGGTTTGGGGAATGGTTTCAAGGAAGTGAGCGGCGCGGTCGTCCATTTCCGCGCCGACGGGGTCATCGAGGTCCGCCATGGTTGGACCGAGATGGGCCAGGGCATCAACACCGTGGCGCTCCAGGTGGCGGTGCACGAACTCGGCATCGACCCCGAGGACGTGCGTGTCATCGTGGACACGACCCGTGAACTCGGCTTCGGCCAGACCACGGGTTCACGTGGGACTCTCATGGGCGCTGGAGCGGTGAAAGCCGCTTGCGAGGCGGCGCGAGCCGATGGATGCCGGATTGGGGTCGATTACCACGGCGAGTACCGGGTGGATTGGACCCAGAAACTCGGTGAGGTCGCAAACCCCACAATCCATTCCACGTTCGGTTACGCGTCTCAGTTGGTGTCGATCGACAAGGACTCCGGTGCGATTCTCGAGGTCGTCGCCGCCCACGACGTCGGCCGTGCCGTGAATCCGGTCCTGTGCGAGGGTCAGATCGAAGGCAGCGTCCATATGGGACTGGGCTACGCATTGTCCGAGGATTTTCCCTCGGACCCCGAAACGGGATTTCCCACCGCCAAGACTCTTCGCTCTTTGGGCATCCTGCGGGCCAAGGACGTACCGCCCATACGGGTGATTCTCGTCGAGTCTCCCGAACCCAACTCTCCCTACGGAATCAAGGGAGTCGGCGAGATCGGATTGGTCCCCACGGCCGGAGCCGTCGCGGAGGCCCTTCGTCAATACGACGGTGAATGGCGCCAGCGTCTCCCGATGCGTCGAACGGACGGAGACGAGGAGTGACCGCGACAACGCCCGGTTTCGTGTGCGCTCATCACCATCTGTATTCGGCGTTGGCGCGCGGAATGCCCGCTCCCCCGAAACAACCACACAATTTCCTCGAGATTCTCGAACAAATCTGGTGGCGCCTCGATCTGGCACTCGACGCCGACACGATCCATTGGTCCGCCATGCTCGGAGCGGCCGAGGCGCTGATGTCGGGCACGACGGGAATCGTCGATCATCACGAGAGCCCGTCATTCATCGAGGGCTCGCTCGACATCATCGCCGACGCCTGCGCAACGGTGGGTGTTCGGGTGAACTGTTCGTATGGCATCACCGAACGTCATGGACGAGATGCCGGTGATCGCGGACTGCGAGAGAACGAAAGATTCCTGCGTGCCGGTGGTCGAGGAATGGTCGGCGTGCATGCGGCCTTCACCTGCTCCGACGACCTACTCGAGCGTGCCGCCGATCTCGCACGGCGAATGGGCACGGGAGTTCACATTCACGTCGGCGAGGGGCCGGACGATCGTGAAGCGGCCGGACGCATCGAATCTCTGGCCACAGATGACTGGCTCCTGGTGCACTGCGTTTTCCTCGACCGAGAGGTTCGAGGAACCATCGCGCACAATCCGCGTTCGAACATGAACAACTCGGTGGGATACGCCGCACCGTCGACCCGGTCGAACACGATCGTTCTCGGAACCGACGGAATCGGGGCCGACATGCTCGAGGAGATGCGATTGGCGTACGTCGCTCTTCGCGCACACGACGTCACCGAATCACCCGAGACCGCGTGGTCATGGCTGGAGAACGGGTGGAAGTTCATCCCCGAATCCCGCACCGACGTGGTTGAGTGGACCTACGACCACGCCGACAGTCCCTGGCACGTGGCTTTCACGCCGGGAATTCGCGCCAAGAACGTCACCACGTCCACCGGCGAAAAGCTCCTCGTCGATGGACGTCCGACCAGGATCGACATCGATGAGGTTCGGGCGAAGGCCGCCGAGTCGGCGAATCGATTGTTCAGCAAGCTCTAGAGAATGGGAGAACACACATGAACCAGCCGTCATCACAGCGAGTTGCCATCTATCTTCAGGACGCTCATCGAATTCGCGAGGGCATGGAATTCGCGAAGTACGCCGAAGAGCGTGGGTTCGAAGCGGTCTGGCAGGCCGAGAGTCGTCTGGTGCGTGAGGCCACGGTGCCCATGGCCGCGTTCGCCAGCGTCACCGATCACATCAAGGTGGGAAGTGGTGTCGTGGACTGTTGGAGCCGCAACCCGGCCCGTCTCGCCGCAACCTTCTCCACGCTCGACGATCTCGCTCCCGGTCGAGTGATTCTCGGAATCGGCGCGTGGTGGGATCCTCTCGCACAGAAGGTCGGTATCGATCGCAGTCGTCCCTTGAAGGTGATGCGCGAGATCGTCACCGTGGTGCGAGGGCTCCTGAACAACGAGACCGTCACCTACGACGGTGATTACGTGCATCTCGACGGCGTCGAACTCGACTACGTGTATCAGGAACGCGCCCCCAAAAACGTGCCGATCTACATCGGTGCCACCGGAATGCAGATGATGGAACTCACGGGAGAGATCGCCGACGGTGTGGTCCTCAACTATCTGGTGTCCCCGGGATACAACGATCAGGCCCTCGAAGCCCTCGACAAGGGCGCGCGCAAGGCCGGGCGTTCCCTCGACGACATCGACCGTCCGCAACTCGTGGTGTGCAGTGTCCACGAGGATCGTCAGACCGCACTGGACATGGCGCGATTGATGGTGACCCAGTACCTCGGTCAACAGCCCCACATCATGAAGGCCTCCGGAGTGCCGCAATCACTTTTGGACGAAGTTGGAAACGTTCTCACATGGCCCGCGACGCACGAGCAAGTGGTGGAGGCCAGCAAACTGGTGCCCGACGAGATCGTGAACATGCTCACGGCCAGTGGCACGCCGGCCGAGGCCCGAGCCAAGGTGAAGCACTACATCGACCACGGATGCACGTCACCCATCCTCTATCCCTTGGGAGACGTCAAGGCCATGATCGACGCCTTTTCCGGGTGGGACGGCAAGTCCTGACGGGACTTCTCGTCGACGTTGATCTGATCAGCGCGGAACGTAGGTGTCGTCGAAAGCGTCGCCCATCGGCTCGTCCGATGCCGAACCAAGAACTCTCGAGACCACGGTGACGGCGATCATCACGGGGCCGATAAGAACGATCATCTGAGCCGCGATCGGAACGTCCGGACTCATCACGACACCCGCCACGACCGACCAGATCCAAACGGTCATCGACATCAGATTCCACGCTCGCCATGAGCGCGCGCGCACCGGATGAGCGAATTCGACGTTGGTCAGGGTGAGAATCGACAGCAGGATGATCACCACGCTGCTGGACAGCTGCGATCCTCCGAGGATCCACAACGTGGGAATGACCATGTTCCAAGCCGAGGGAAAGCCGCGGAACCAGCCATCGTCCGACATCTGGTCCGTGCGGCTGAACCACAGCGACGACGTCAGCAGCATCACCGCCACCACCATCATTCCGTAGCGGTCGTGGGGTACCAGCTCGAACTGCCACAAAAAGGCCGCCGGGACCAGCACGCAGGTGACGAAATCGATCACCAGGTCGAGCACGTAGCCATCGAAACGGGTGGTTGCCTCATCGGGAAGCAAACGGCGGGCCAACGGGCCGTCGATGCCATCGATCAGTTGGGCCACGAGCAGCCAAACGATCGCCAGGCGGGCCGACCCATCGAGGACCGCGACCAACGCGGCCATTCCAACCAGGGCCCCCGATGCCGTGAACGCGTGCAGGGCGAGTGAGAAATCCCGCGAGGATGCTCTCGGGCGACCGTCGGTGGACACGGAACAGACGCTACGCCCCGGGATGGTTCCGAAGAGGGACCGTGGGCGCTTGACAATTTGTAAACTCCATCCGTGCCCGTTCTTCGTCCCTCTTCCGTGGATCACCTACTCGAGTTGCTCGCCGACCACGACGACGCATCGGTCCTGGCCGGGGGTACCGACCTCATGGTCGAGGTCAACCTCCACGGTCGCCGCCCGGGCACCGTGATTCCCGTCGGTGGACTCGAGGAGATGCGCGAATGGAACCATCGGCCCCGGTCCAATTCGGTCACCATCGGCGCCGCGCTGCCCTACTCGGACATGGAACGAGGCCCGTTGGCGGAACTGCTACCGGCCCTCGCACAAGCCGCTCGTACCGTCGGTTCGCCACAGATTCGCGCGGCTGGCACCATCGGGGGAAATCTCGGAACCTGTTCACCGGCCGGCGACATTCTGCCCGTGTTGGCCGCCCTCGATGCCACCATTCACGTGTTGCATCGGGACCACTCTCGTGACATTCGATTCGCCGACTTCATGACCGGCGTGAAGCGAAACTGTCTGACTCCGGGCGAGGTGGTTCACTCCGTGACTGTTCCTCTCACCCGCGGTTGGCAGGGCTACGCCAAGGTCGGAACGCGAAACGCGATGGTGATCTCCACGGCATCGGCCTGCTTGGTGCACGATGCCGAAGAGGGTCATGTCGCACTCGCGCTCGGAGCGGTCGCGCCCACCATCGTGCGCGCCGTTAAGGCCGAGGCGTGGTTGTCGCGACAGGTCGACCTGCGGGGAACGTTCCGAGTCTCTCCCGAGACGGCTCACGAGTTCGGTCTTCGAGCGGCGAGCGAAACCAGCCCGATCACCGATCACAGATCCACCGCGGAATACCGCCGTCATGCGGTGTCCGTGCTCGCCCGTCGTCTTCTCGAAAGGTCCGCGTCATGAGCATTCCGAATGATTCGTTGAACGAGTCCTATTCACTGAACGTGAACGGGACCCTTCGTGAGGTGCGCGACGCATGGTTGGGCGAGAGTCTGTTGTACGTGCTTCGCGAACGTCTGGGGTTGCCCGGCGCCAAGGGTGCTTGCGAGCAAGGTGAGTGCGGTAGTTGCACGGTGATCATGGACGATCGCGCCGTGTGTTCCTGCCTCGTAATGGCCGCCTCGGCGACCGAATCGAGAATCCTGACGGTGGAGAGTCTCGGGGAGAACGGTCGTCTCTCCGATGTGCAGCAAGCATTCCTCGACGCCGGTGGAGTTCAATGTGGTTTCTGCACGCCCGGATTCATCGTGGCCGTTCATCATCTTCTCGATCAGAATTCGGATCCCGACGATGAGCAGATCAAGGAAGCACTCTCGGGCAACATCTGCCGCTGCACCGGCTATGGGCGAATTCTCGACGCCGTGAAGGTTGCCGCTCGCGGACGTCGGGACGGAGTCGGCTCATGAGCGTCGTCACGGGTTCGTCCACTCGATTCGGAGCGCTTGGTTCCAACGCCAACAGGCCCGATGGCAACGCGAAGGTTCAAGGTGGATTCGCGTTCTCCAGCGACATGTGGGCGGAGAACATGCTCTGGGGTGCGACCATGCGCAGCCCGCATCCGCACGCACGGCTACTGAGCATCGATGCTTCCGAAGCATGGAAGATTCCCGGCGTGGAGTGCGTGGTCACCGCCGACGACGTGCCCGGGCTGCCCAACTACGGGCTGATCATGCAGGACCAGCCGGTGTTCGCCCGCGTGGGAGACACCGTTCGTTATCTCGGAGAGCCGATCCTGGCCGTTGCGGCCGATCATCCCGAAACCTGCCGTCGTGCTCTGGCCGCGATCAAGGTTCGGTACGAAGTGCTCGAACCAGTCACCGATCCCGAACGTTGCATCGATGGAAGTGCTCCCCCGTTGCATCCCGATGGGAACGTCTTTCGTCATCAACGAATCGTCTCCGGCGATCAGACGATCATCGGCGAAATTCAGGTCGAAGGCACGTACGAAATCGGCATGCAGGACCAAGCATTCCTCGGCCTCGAAGCGGCACTGGCCGTTCCCGACACCGGAGGGGACGGCGTCGAGCTGTACATCGCGACCCAGTGGCTTCACGAGGATCGCAAGCAGATCGCGGCCTGCCTCGGTTTGCCCGAGGAGAAGGTCCGGCTGGTTCTGGGTGGCGTGGGCGGCGCCTTCGGTGCCCGCGAGGACATCAGTCTGCAGGTGCACACGTGTCTGTTGGCCCTACGCACCGGACGTCCGGTCCGGATCTCGTACAGCCGCGAGGAGAGTTTCTTCGGACACGTTCACCGCCATCCGGCCACCATTTGGATGCGTCACCATGCCGACGCACAGGGACGCATTTTGCGCATCGAGTCGCGGATGGTCTTCGACGGGGGCGCGTATTGCAGCACCTCGCCCGCGGTCCTCATCAACGCGATCACGCACACGCAGGGTCCGTACAAGTGCGAGAACGCCACCGTCGACGGCTGGGCGTTGCGCACGAACAATCCGCCGTGCGGAGCCATGCGTGGTTTCGGCGTCGTGCAGGCCTGTTTCGCGCATGAAAGCCAGATGGACAAGTTGGCGGCCGCCACGGGTCTGTCACCCGTCGAAGTGCGTCTTCGCAACGCCATGGAGACCGGAGACCGATTGATCACCGGTCAGATCATGGACAGTGTCGCACCCGTGGAGCGTTGCATCCGCGAGACCGACGCGATTCCGCTTCCGCCTCCCATGCCCATGGACGCCAACGAATTGCTGGTTCCCGGTGGCACGGGTCTGACGGCGCTTCCATCGAACATTCGGCGCGGTGTCGGCTGGGGTGTCAGCATCAAGAACCTCATGTACTCCGAGGGTTTCGACGACTTCTCCACCGCGCGTTGTCGAATCTCCAACGGTGCGGTTCACGTGAAGTTCGCGACCGCCGAAGTGGGTCAGGGCTTCGTCATGCTGGCTCAACAGATCGCACGCAGTGTTCTCGGGGTGGACGACGTGTATCTCGACCCCATCGACACCCAAGTCGGCTCCGCCGGGTCGACTTCGGCCAGTCGACAGACATGGATGAGCGGCGGCGCGGTCGATGCGGCCTGTCGGGCGGTGCGCGACGAGTTGCTCGATCGGGTGGCCACGGCACGAGGACTGGTCCGCCAGGAACTGCGTATCGACGGCACCGACATCGTCGACGCTCTCACCGGCACCCGCATCGCGGTCGCCGAGGTGATCGGTGATCACGAGATCGACCACACCGTCGAGTACCACCACCCCGCCACCGAGGATCTCGACGAGAACGGCCAAGGCAATTGCCACGTGGCGTTCGCGTTCGTGGCCCATCGCGCGGTGGTCGACGTGGACCCGGATCTCGGTCTCGTCAAGGTCGTTCAGATCGCCACCGCCCAGGACGTGGGTCGGGTTCTGAATCCGTTGTCGGTGCAGGGTCAGGTGGAAGGCGGCATCGCCCAAGGTCTGGGACTCGCCGTGATGGAAGAGATCATCGTGACCGATGGAAAGGTTCGTAACCCCAGTTTCACGGACTACCTGCTTCCCACGTTCCTCGACGCTCCCACGGTCGACATGGTCCTCATCGAGGAGCCGGAGCCGAAGTCGCCCCTCGGAGCCAAGGGTGTCGGTGAACCACCGTGCGTGTCGGTCACGCCCGCCATCGCGAACGCGATTCGCAACGCCATCGGACGCGAGCTCCCCCGAGTCCCCGTGCGTCCGTACGACATCTGTCTCTGATCGTCACAAGCCCAGTCGGACGAACAAATCGTCGGGGGCCGAAATCTCCGTCAAGGCATCTCGAAGAATGCGAATCATGCGCGTTTCCAGTTCCTCGTGTCCCTCGACGAGGGTGAGATCCTGCGTCTGATCGGAATCCTCCCGCGAATAGAGGATGTTCCGGTCCACGAGTCCGCCCATCGCCCAGAACGGCAACATGTCGCCTTCGACGAAGGGCTGACGAATGACCGGAACGTCAGACCCGGGCATCAGGTCGAGTCGGGCCCGAGCATCCGGGCGTGGGAGTCGAAGATCGGGCAACGCATGAACCGGCATCGTGCTCCAACGATTGGACCACATGCTGAGCGGGAATCCGCTCCCCACCGACCCTCTGATGTAGCAATGATCGTCGGTGACGACCTGCACCTCCCGGCCCCAATACCCCGTCAGCACGTGCTCACGAACCCTGTCGACTCGTCCCTCGATCAGGGGAACCAGCGACCGGCCATGGGTCCGGTGTTCGGGCTCCACGTCGAAGACGTCGCACAGGGTGGCATGAACGTCCACCGATGTCGTCAGGGCCGACACGCGTCGGGGTGTCGCGGAGGGCCATCGGATCATCAACGGAATGTGCCCGAGCGGATCGTGAATGGGATAGCCGGGCTTGCCCCAAACGTCGCGTTCCCCGAGATAGTGCCCGTGATCGGTGCACACGATCACCGCGGTGCGGTCCGCGGTGGGTGAAGCGTCGATCGAGTCGAGCAATCGGCCGAACCATTGATCGATCATGGAGAGCTTCGCCCCGTAGGCGGCGCGCAGAGAACGGGCCGTGGCATCGCTCACGATCCCCTTGGCCCGTCCATCGACGACGTATGGAGGCCAAATCAGACGTGGATCCTCGTCCCTCTGATACATGCTCGCCCAGGGTTCGGGTGTGTCGAACGGTTCATGGGGGTCGAACTCGTCGACGAAGAGGAACGAACGATCGTGCTTTCCCGCGTTGGCCGTCACCCACTCCGCGGCCGCCCGCATCGTGCGGGGGCCGGGAAAGTCCGCTTCATCGCGGAACCACGTTCGGGATTCGGTGTACGCGTAGTGAACCCTCGGTGGCTCGACCGGAAGTGCCGGAGCACCCACCCACGACGAATCCGCGACGGTCTTCCACGGGTCGTTCTCGTGTCCGCGCAGGTATTCCCATGCCGTGAAGTCGGTGTGATAATTCTCGCCACCCACCTCGAACAGATGCGGGTGATCGGAAACCAACATCGAGGTCACTCCGGCTCGTCGCAGCGACCGGGTGATGGCGTCCTCCCACAACTCGATCGAGCCCCATGGGCGCCATGGGAAGTCGAGAGCACCCACGAGAATGTCGTGGCGGGCGGGCATGCAGGGCAACGAGCCGGTGTGGTGGCGGTCGAAGACGATGGACGAGTCGGCGAAGCGGTCGAGGTTTGGTGTGGCGAACTCCGCGGATCCGTAGGCGCCCAACATGTGGCGATTCAGGCTGTCGAGCAGGACCACAACGACATGATCCGGGACAACATGATCCGGCGAGGAACTTTCGGGCCGAGCGCCGGCAGCCCCGGTGACGCTGTTCACGGGACCACGCTAGATCGTCCACATGTTGCCACGGGGTACCCGTGAGACCGTACGCTGGCCCCATGACTTCGGATTTGGGGTACGTGCCGTTCGATTGCGACAACCACTACTACGAGGCCCTCGACGCGTTCACGCGTCATCTCGCTCCCAAGGATGGACCGCGTTGTGTTCAGTGGGCCGAGATCGACGGTCGTAAATACCAGGTGGTCGGTGGACGCGTGAGTCGAGTCGTGACCAATCCCACCTTCGATCCGATCGCCCCCGCCGGAGCGATGCACGACTATTTCCGGGGAAACCCCGACAAGAAGCATCCTCTCGAGTTCTTGTCGGTGCGCGAGGCGATTCGTCCCGAATATCGCGATCGCAACGCCCGTCTGTCCACGATGGATCGTCAGGGTGTCTCGAAGATCTGGCTCTTCCCCACCTTGGGAATGCTCTACGAAGAAATCCTGAAGCACGATCCCGAGGGTGTGGGGATCATGTTCACCGCGTTCAATCGCTGGTTGGAAGAGGACTGGGGATTCGACTTCGCGGACCGCATCTTCGCCGGTCCCTACATCTCGCTCGCCTCCGTCGATTGGGCCTGTCGTGAACTCGACTGGGCACTCGACAAGGGCGCCCGGGTCATCGTGATGCGTCCCGCTGCCCCCACCACCGAGAACGGACAGCGCTCACCATTCGACGAGATGTACGACCCGTTCTGGGCGCGCGTCAACGAGGCCGGAATCACGACCGTGATCCACGCCGGCGACAGTGGTTACAGCTCGAACGGCTACGCCAACGACGCTTTCTCGGCTCAGTTTTCCGGCGGTGGCTGGAAGCCATCGATCAAGAGTTTCGCGATCGAGCGGGCCGCACAGGATTTCATCATTACCTCCGTTTTCGAAAAGCTCTTCGATCGTTTCCCGAACGTGCGAATGGCGTCGGTCGAGAATGGTTCGGAGTTCCTCGGCGACGCCTGCAACAAGCTCACCTCGACTGCGAAGAAGATGCCCGGTTACTTCTCCGACGACCCCGTCGAGACGTTGCGGGCGAACTGGTGGATCAACCCCTTCTGGGAGGACGACGTGCACGAGGTCGCCCGCATCATGGGCACCGACCGCGTTCTGTTCGGCTCCGACTGGCCCCACATCGAGGGAATGCCCGACCCGTTGAATTACCTGCCCGAGTTGAAGGCTTTCTCGGACGAGGACCAACGGCGGATTCTCCTCGACAACGTCACCGAACTGAACACCCCGCAGCCTCTCTGAATTCTTTGCGCTGATCACCAGGTGTCGACGATGTGTCGACGCTCGGTGCGGTCGACCGGGGGTGCCGAATCCAGGATCGCGGTCAGCCATCGTCTGGTCTCGGCCGGGTCGATCACGTCGTCGATCTCGAAGTGACCGGCCACGGAAACGGCCTTGCCCACTTCGTACATGCGCGCCACCATCGTTTCGAAGGTTCGCTCGCGCTCGACGTCGTCTTCGATGGCCTCCAATTCGCGTCGGTAGCCCAATCGGACCGCACCCTCCAATCCCATGCCGCCGAACTCCCCCGTCGGCCACGCGACGCAGGACAACGGCGCCTTGGTGGAGCCTCCCATCATCGCCTGCGCGCCCAGCCCGTAACTCTTGCGCAGAACGATCGACATCATGGGAATGTCGAGGTTCACGCCGGTCACGAACAGACGGCTGCAATGTCGAACGAGCGCCGTGGCTTCGACGGCGGGCCCAACCATCATTCCGGGGGTGTCCACCAGCGTGATCAACGGCAATCCGTGCGCGTTGCACAACTGCATGAATCGCGCCGCCTTGTCCGCACCATCGCTGTCGATCGCGCCCCCGAGATGTTTCGGGTTGTTCGCGATCACGCCCACGGGTCGGCCCTCCACGCGAGCCAGAGCGGTGACCATTCCCTTGCCGAAGTCTCGGCGAAGTTCCAGAACACTGTCCTCATCGAACAAGGCATCGATCACCGTGCGCACGTCGTACGCCTTCAAACGATTCTCGGGCACCAAGTTCCGTAGAGCGAGTTGATCGGACACTCGTGACGACGACGTCCGACCCTGGAAAAAAGCCAGGTACTTCTTCGCCAGGCGCACCGCGTCCTCGTCGTCGATCGCCACCAGATCCACCACGCCGTTGGCGGTCTGCACCGCGAGAGGGCCGATCTCTTCGGGCCGATGAACGCCGAGTCCGCCTCCCTCGATCATCGCGGGGCCACCCATGCCGATGTTCGAGCCCTCGCAGGCGATCACCACGTCGCAACATCCGAGAATCGCCGCGTTGCCCGCGAAGCAATACCCGCCAGTGATCCCGACCAAGGGAACCCTGCCCGACAGGCGGGCGAAATCATGGAAGGCCCAACAATCGAGTCCCGACACCCCGAGACCGTCGGTGTCCCCCGGTCGACCTCCGCCACCCTCGGCGAAGAACACGACCGGCACTCGCAACCGTTCGATCACATCGAAGAGTCGGTCCTTCTTGCGGTGGTTCTGCTGACCTTGGGTCCCGGCCATCACCGCGTAGTCGTACGACATCACGGCGACGCGGTTGGCCCGATCATCGAACAGTTCACCGTTCACCGAGGCCAGACCGGCCACGAGACCGTCGGACTGAGTTCGAGCGATCAGGTCGTCGACGCTTCGACGACGGCGTTGCGCCGCCAGAACCAATGGGCCGTATTCGACGAATGTTCCATCGTCGACCAGATCCGAAATGTTCTCTCGTGCGGTTCGACGACCGAGAGAATGCCGACGCGCGGTCGATTCCGCACGAGCGCCATCCGAGCCGAGCAGGCGACGATCGAGAACCTCGCGAAGATCGGAGCGTTCGACGGTCGAAAGCTCGTCTTGTTCCGGGGTGTCGGTAGGTGCCGACGAGACGATCGACGCGACGGCCAGCAGCGCGCCCTCGTGGACGGTGTCACCCGGGAACACATGCGTCGATTCAACGACGACATCGAAGTCGCACATCACGTCGTGCTGCATCTTCATCGATTCGATGATGACGATCGCGCGACCAGCTCTCACGAGCGTGCCGACATCGGCCACCGCGACCACCGTTCCCGACAAGGGAGCGGAGACACGATGCTGGTTCATCACGGTGTCAGAAGGTGACCACTGCGCTTCGTGGACCACGAACCTGACCGCCGGCCCACGTCACGGCGGACGGGTCGAGCAGTTCGAACTCGGGGATACGAGCGAGCCAGGCTTCGATGGAAACACGCAACTCCATCCGGGCCAGGTTCGATCCGGCACACCGATGGATCCCCGCCCCGAACGCCACGTGTCGGTTGATCGCCCGATCGAGGATGACCTCGTCCGGCCGGTCGAACACCTCGGGATCGCGATTGGCACCCGGAAAGTTCATCAGAACTCTCTCGCCGGCTTTCATCGGGCAACCCTTGTACTCCACGTCCTCCAACAGACGACGAGCCATCGTGACCGGCGAATAGGCCCTCAAGAATTCCTCGATGGCGGTGGGCATCAACTCGGGCTCGGCCACGAGACGTCGACGATCCTCGGGATGGGCCGCCAGATGCCAAATGGACGACCCGATCGCGGACCAGGTTGTGTCGACCCCGGCGATCAGCATCAACGCGCACATGCCGATGATGATCGAGTCCTCGATCGGCTCTCCGTCGATACGGGTGTGCAACAACTCGGAGATGAGATCGTCACCCGGATTCTCCCGCCGTTCCGCCAACGCGTCGATGAAGAACTGGATCACGCCCATGGTGCCGCGTTGACGCCGCTCGGCGTCGTACGCGAATTCGAGAACATCGCGCACCCAACCGGTGAAGGTGTCACTCATGTCGGTCGGCACGCCGAGAATGTGCGCGATAACGCGCACCGGAATCTGTTGGGCGTAGTCGGCCGCCAAATCCGCGCGACCGGTCGCGATGAATCCGTCGATGAGACGGTTGCACAGCTCTCGCGTCATCGGCTCGTACGAAGCGCTCTTCTGTGGGGACATCCACGGAAGAATCAAGCGCCGCGTCCACGTGTGCAGCGGAGGGTCCGCCGATATCGGAGGAACACCGTAAGGAAGCAACTGCGGAGGTCCGGCGTTGGGGTCATTGGTGGTGGGCGGGATGACCGCGATGCCACCACCGGACGGGAAGGTCTCGATGTCGCGCGCGATGTTGGTGACGTCCTCGTACGTGGTGGGAAGCCATGAGCCACCCCACCGCGTTGTGTGAGCGATGGGGCATGATTCTCGAAGGGTGTCCCAGATCCGGAACGGATCGTTGACGTACCGCGGATCGAAGATGTCGTAATCCGTGGCCCAGTCGATGATGTCCTGTGCGTCGCTCATGTCGACCTCCGCGTGAGACGTTAGCAGAGGTTTTGTCTCACAGACCCGGGTTCGCCGACCGGCCCGAGAACGACGCGGCGTTCCGATGGCGACGGTACTCCTCGACGATCGGGGCCAAGTCGGCCGGACTGGCCCCGTGCAAGATGACGCCGTCCACGCCCAGATCGAACTGTGCACGAATCGCCCGAACACACTGCTCGGGCGATCCCGTGGCCGCCGGAGCCAACCACTCCGCCGGAATGAGGTTGGCGACATGCTCCAATTCGGCGGTGGTCGCCGTGTTGTCCAGGGCCCCTCGGAAACCCTTCACGAACTCGTCGTCCCGGAAGCGAGCCAATACCGCAGGATCCCACTGATTCGTCGTCACCATCAGGTCACCGTACGCCTGAAGGTACGTCGCCAGACGCCCCACTGTCTTCTTCAAACGAACGTCCTCCGGGATGTGGTCTCCGATGGTCGCGAAACAGGACCAGACTCGGACCGACGCGGGATCGCGACCGGCGGCCTCGGCCGCTCGCTTCACCGTTTCCACGCACCGCCGTGTCGTCTCGTCGGTGAAAAAGGTGTGGAGAACGACGCAATCGAACGCCCGACCCGCGAGCTCGAGGGTGTTGGGTCCGAAAGCGGTGATCCCCAAGGGAATGTTCTCGTCGAACGACGGGTCCAGGGCCAAGACGGGATACTTGCCAATCGGTCCGTCATGACCGAGGATCACCTCTCCTCGGAACAGCCGGCGCATCACCGACGCGAAGTCCTCCATTTGGGCCGTCGTGACGGTGGGAAGTCCGTACGCCCGATAAATCGGGCCGATACCGCGACCGATGCCGAGGGTGAACCTTCCTCCCGTCAGACGATGCATGGTCGTCGCATACGAAGCCGTCACCAATGGGTGTCGCGTGTTGTGGTTCGTGGCGGCGGTGGCGATTCCGAGATTCGTGCTCACGGCGCCAACCGCACCAGACAGCGTCACCGCCTCCTTGATGTTGAATCGCTCCGAGATGAAGCAGGATCCCAACCCGAGAGTCTCGGCATCGGCGACTTCCTTGAGAAGGTCACGCGGCGACTTCGGCGCACCCGGCAGGGTGTAGAAGCCGAGTTCGTTCAATTGCTCGGTCGGCGCGCTCACGGACGGAATCCGGACATGAGATGTCGCACCGCTTTGGACGACGTGGCGGTCAAGGGCGAGCGAGCCTCGGACATGACCGCCGCCATGTTGGCCGCGAGATCCTCGGCGGTGGCGTCGCGATTCATGTAGCCGTCGCTCAACTCCATGTGGACTCCACCGGCCCATCCACCACCAACGCTGATCGTCTCTCCGTTGAGCGAACAATCGTGATGGGCCAGGCACACCACGAGAGGCGCCACCAGATGTGGACTCAACCAGCGTCCCAGTTCCTCCGACCACGGAATCGGCCCGAAAGCCGTTCCAGGGCGAGTCTTGGCGTATGGAACGACGACGTTCACATGGATTCCATACGGTGCACCTTCACTGGCCATCCCACGGGTGAGACCGATCACGCCCATCTTCGCCATGGCGTACACGCTCCCGTTCGGAACTCCCCCGAACGCGGCACCGGACGACACGTTCACGATGCGGCCCCCTCCGTTGTCCTTCATCCACTTCCACGCGGGGCGACTCACGTTCAACGTTCCATGAAGTTGGGTGTCGATCAAGGCGTCGATGCTCTCCTCGGGGAAGTCCTCGAACGGAGCCATACGAACCTGACCGGCGTTGTTGACCACGACGTCCACGCGACCGAACGAATCCAACGCGGCGCGAATGATGGATCGTCCGCCGTCGACCGTTGCGATGCTGTCGTGATTGGATACGGCCACGCCGCCGGCGTCGACGATTTCCCTGACCACCTCATCGGCGGGATTCGACGTGGGGGCCTCCGCTTGCCCATCCGAATCGGAGAGTCCCACTCCGAGGTCGTTGACCACCACGGAAGCGCCGCGTTTGGCGAACTCGAGCGCGTACTCGCGGCCGAGGTTGCGCCCGGCACCGGTGACCACGACCACGCGACCATCGAATTTCATGTTCATGATTGATTCTCCTCACGATTGTTCGACAAAAAAGCGCGAACGTCGGGCAAAGCGCGCCGATCCTGAAACAGGAACATATGGCCCCCTTGATACTCCTCGTGGACGCCATCGGCCACCCGACCGGCGATGGCACGTCCATTGCTCGGGGGTGCGATTCCGTCGTACGAACCACTGCCCACGAAGGTGGGGACCGTCAGCGACGACAGGCGCTCCCACACGTCGTGGCGACGACGGGCATCTAGTTGCCAGAAGGCCCCGAGAGCCGCTCGTCCCACCGGTGCCGGTCGTGGTGCCAACAGCGCGGCTTCGCTCGGATGCTCGGCGAGCCACGCCTCGTCGAATCGAGTGTCGACGAGGGTCGGATAGATGCGCGCTCGTTCGTCCGGATCCATCTCGGGCAATTCGTGCAGCGGATACGAGGAACCTCCACCTCCCCCGGCACTCGTGCACACGAGACACAGACGTTCCACCATGGCCGGGTGGGTGACCGCGAACTCCAAGGCGACCATTCCGCCGAAACTGATCCCGAAGACGGCGGTGCGCTCCCATCCCACGTGAGCCAGTAGAGCGTGCGCGTCGAGCGCGTAATCGGCCATCTCGTATGGCCCGTCGGGAACGCCGCTCAGACCCAAGCCACGTTGGTCGTGCACCAGAACCGTGTTGGATGCCGCCAGCGCGTCGATGAGTGGACGCGCGACCGAAATGCTCGATCCGGAGCCGTTGAAGAAGAGAAGGCGTGGTCCCTCACCCAGGATTTCGTAGTGGATGTCGAAGCCGCGACCCGAGAACGTGCCCACCGTCATGCTCGGCTTCTCAACAGGACTCTCTCGGACACGGTCACTACAGTAAGACCGTGGACGGAGCAGGAACGACATCGACGTCTCTGCGAATCGCGGTGACCGACATCGCCGCCGCCACGGAGTTCCTCAGAACTCGAGGCGGATTCGACCTGCTCCGCATCCATCCGGCCGACGCTCCCCGTGAGGCGCGACTCGTGAGAGACGGAACCCTGCTGGATCTTCATCTCGGATCACCCACCGGCGTCACGATCGTCGTCGAGCGATCCGGAGAGGCCGGATCCGACGAGGGCCTTGGGGTCGGACCCGACTCGGCCGATGTCGTCGGACCCGACGGAATCGTCGTTCGGACGACCGTTGCCGCGCGGTTGACGGTTCCTCCGGTGATCGAAGAGACCTCGGTCGGTGCCGGTGACGCCGACGGTCTGTGGCACGTCGGACGGGCCGGCATGGAGTACCGCGACCTCGTGCCCTCCCGGCTCGGCGGGGCCGTCATCGCGTCCAACATCCGAATTCGCGATGCCGGGTTGGTCCCGGATTACGTCCATCATCACGACGTCCTGTTCCAGTTGATTTACTGCCGGCGGGGTTGGGTCAAGGTCGTCTACGAGGATCAAGGAGAGCCATTCCTGCTGCGGGCCGGCGACTGCGTCATTCAGCCCCCGGGAATTCGTCATCGTGTTCTCGAAAACTCCGAGGGCATGGAGGTCGTGGAGATCGGCTATCCGGCGGAGCACATGACGCTGGTGGAGCACCGGATGAA
>JAIXWJ010000058.1 GCA_027491335.1 Actinomycetes bacterium
ATCCAGTCGTCGATGATCGCCGTGAGGGCGGCGGTGCGCCGTGGTGGATCGAGCAACAAGGGCGACGACAGGATCGCGGCGATTCGTCGGGACAATTCGTCGACCAACCGCGCGGCCTGCGCGATGTCACCGACGAGCGCGATGTGATTCGGGGCCGTCCGCAATCGACGCAAGTGCCGGGCCGCGTCGCGCAGCTGGTTTTGGACTCTATGCAGTGCGTCGGGCTCGATCATCAACGCGCTCATTCGAACCAGGTCTCCTCGAGCGATCGCAATCGCCACGCGAGATGGGCGAGGTCTCGTGCGATGTGTTCGATCGCGGGGCCACGACATCGGGACTGGTCGATGGTGCGTTGGGCCTCGATGATCGCCGAGCGGGCATCGATGAGGTCGTGTGGTGCTGGCGAAGCGGCGGCGTGCACGTCCGAGGGTGGGACGCGACAAGTGGATTCAGGCCAACGGGAGGATCACGCGATGATGGGGAAGGTTGGTGACGGCCTCGACGAAACCGTCGCCGACGACTTCGAAGCCGTTGCGCAGGTAGAAATCGAGGGCCGCGTCGCGCGCGTTCGCCCAGATGACCTGAGCACCGTTGCAGCGCGCCCACGCTGCTCCGGCGGCAAGGATCTCGGCACCGATTCCCGAACCTTGAAGGTGGCGAGCGGTCGCCATTCCTCGCAATTGGACGGCCGCGCGTCCGGGTTGATCGACGCAGTCGCGGCGCATCCAGGTGCTGACGCCGACGATTCCGCCCGCATCGTCGAAGGCCGCCAAGTGCACCGTGGTCGGGTCATCGTCGCCCTCGAAGTCGATGGTCCGGTTGGTCATGCCGCGTCGCAGCACGTCGAGACGCAGTGGCCTCACGTCCTCGGCGGTGACCGAGCGCACCATCACGCTCGCTGCGCCGACGATCACGCTCGCGCCGTCACGACGCGCTGATCGATACATCGCATCGACCACTCGGTGCGCCGCGAGGGCCACGGATGCGTCGGGGTGCGAGGGGACTCCCCGACGCACCGCGCGGAGAAATGCGGCGTCGGGGTTCGGGTCGCCGTCGACGAAGTCGCGTGTGGCGCCAACCAGTTCGGGGCCTTCGATCGAACGAGTGGTGCCGTCGGAATCGGTCCATGTGACCGGACCGAACCAGTCGTCGCCGTCGATGGTGATGAACCGTCGTTCACAAAACACCTCCACCCGTCGAAGACTGGGTCGGGCCAAGTTGTCGTGCCACACGCTGGTGAGAACGCCTTGCGGAGTCGCCAACGGGTCGTCGGTCGCGAAAGCGAAGGTGGTCGCGATCACGTCCTCGATGCCGGAATGTCCGTGGAAATTCGATTGGCGGGCGCTGACACCTCGGATCGGGCCGACCAACGCGTGCAACATATCGACGTCGTGGATGCTGTGTTCGAGGAGTGTTCCGGCCCCGGCCTTCGATGCGTCGCTCCTCCAAGTCGACGCGTAGTGGCCCTGGGTCGGGATGAATTGATCGTCCCGAAAGACGACGCTCATCACGCGGCCGGCCGATTCGCCATCGATGAGATGTCGCGCCATCAGGTAGGCCGGCGAATGTCGCAACACCAGGCCGACCTGATTGATGGTGTTGGTCGACTCGAGGAGATCGGTGATGGCAACGGCGTCGGCGAGCGTCGTGGCCAGTGGCTTCTCGCAGAACACGGACTTTCCGGCCCGCACGGCCGCCTCCACCAACGGACGGTGTTCGGAGGTCCAGGTGCAGATGTACACGGCATCGCAGGAGGCCAACACGTCGTCGACCGAGTCCATCGCCGTGTGACCACTGGCCGCGGCGAATGTCTCGGCGCGACCGCGGTCGGTGTCGAACACGCCAGCTCGGACGACTTCGAAGTCCAAGTCGCGCGCGGCCCGACGGATGCTCTTGGAGTGATAGGTCGCGATGTGTCCGGCTCCGAGGAACCCGACGCGCACCGCGTCCCAGAGTTCCTGGCGCGACATGAGGGGCAAACTATCCCAGTCGCACCGTCGCCGAGGCGAGGAATCGTGCCTCGGTTTCGTCGTGTGTGACGATCAGTGCGGTGGTGCCGGTCGCGCGAAGGATCGTGGCGAGGTCCTCCATGAGACGGTCGTGCAGCGCTCGATCGAGGCCGGTGAGTGGCTCGTCCAACAACAGAGCCTTGGGAGTTGGTGCCAGTCCGCGCGCGAGGGCGACTCGCTTGGCCTCGCCGCCGGACAAGACGCCGACGGGATCATTTTCGCGATCGGCCAATCCCACGAGGGAAAGGAGCTCGTGGACACGTTCGCGGGTGCGGGATCCCCGCCACGATCGTCGGGCCTCGCGGGTGGCGGCGTTGCGCAAGCCGTACGCCACGTTGTCGGCCACCGAGAGGTGAGGAAACAACTGGTTGTCCTGAAACACCAGCCCGATTCGCCGCTGGTGGATGGGCGTGTCGGTGACGTCCGAGCCGTCGAGCAGGATCCGTCCGCCGGTCGGTCGGTCGATGCCCGCGATGACGCGCAGAAGCGAGGACTTTCCCACGCCGGACGGACCGAGCAGCGCCGTCGTCGAACCTCCTTCCACGGAGAACGACAGGTCGCGAATGAGCGAGCGCCCGTCGTGGGCCACGGAGATGCGGTCGAGTTCGAGGCCGTGTTCGCGATCGCACGAGGGGGTGGTCATGACGCGCTCCACGAATGACGCGAGCGGGTGGTGAACGCCAATGCAATCAGAGTTGCCAGCAGAAGCACGACGGCCACTGCATGTCCGGCGAGACGGGCCAGATCGCCCGATCGTCCGAGCAGTTGCTCGACGGCGATGGGCAAAGTGTCGGTGTCGTTGCGCGTGAGGAAGCTGGTCGCTCCGAACTCTCCGAGCGAGATGGCCAACGACAAGCCGAATGCGGTTCGGATGGCTCCCGAAATGAGTGGAACGTCGATGGTGGCCCACACGCGAAGCGGTGAGGCGCCCAGTGTGGCCGCGGCGGACCGCAGGTGCTCGGGGATGCGTGAATGAACCGGTTGGATGACGCGGATGACGAACGGGAGTGCCACTACCGCGTGCACCACGGGCGTCAGCCACCACGACGAGCGGAAGTCGAAAGGGGACGAGTCGTAGGTGATCACGATTCCGAGTCCAACCGCCACGGCCGACGCTCCGAGGGGGAGCAGCAGAACCCGATCGAGAATGGTGCTTCTCGATGAGGAAACGGTCGAGGTGGCGATGCCGATGGGTACCGCGATGGCGGCGGCGATCACGGCGAACAACAGTGATCGAGACAGCACATCGATCAGATCCAGTCGAAGCCCCGGCACGTTGGAGCCGCTGGTGAGCAAACGCCAACCGGCGAGGGTCCAGTGGCCGCGCGATCGCATCGACGAAAGAACGAGAGCGACGAGGGGAATCACGGTGACGACCGTGGCGATCACGGCCACGACGCGCGCTACCGGGTGATCGCGGCGACGGGATCGGTGACCGGCGTTCGTGAACACGACTCGGTCCTTGCCGGTCCAGACGAGCAAGCAGATCGCGGCCACCAGAAGCTGGACGACGGCGAGCGTGGAGGCGCCGGCGATGTCACCGAAAAGAATCGCTCGTCGGTAGACCTCCACCTCGAGCGTCGCGTTGCCTCCGCCCAGCATGCGAACGACCCCGTACGACGTGGCGCACATGAACCCCACGATGGCGGTGGCCGAATACAGCGCCGGTTTCAGGAGGGGAAGGGTGATCGAGACGAACGCTCGAGTCCGCGATGCTCCGAGGTTGCGTGCCGCCGACACCAACATCGGATCGATCGTCGCCCACACCGGGGCGACCGTGCGGATCACGACCGCGACGTTGAAGTAGGCGTGAGCGATCACGACGGCGACCAATCCACGTTCGACGGATCCGGGGAGCAGGCCGAGGAACGCGGCCCCCACCACCACGGTGGGCAGCATGAACGGCACCGTGGTGACGGCCAGAGCGAATCGATGACCGGGCATGGAGTGATGGGACAAGGCCCACGCCGGAGCGAGTCCGAGCGCGATGGTGACCGCCGTCGACAGGATGGTCTCGACGATGGTGAATCCGATGGCATCGACGATGCCCGGACGAGACCACACTCCGAACAGCGAAGCGGAATCGAAGGTGCGCGCTCCGAGAGCCAATACCGGCACGAGGACGAGCGCGAGCACCATCACCAATCCGGGCACGGCCAACAGCCGAACCCGTCCGGTGCGCGAGAGGTCAGCCGACGATGGCATCCCACTCTTCCAGCCACGCGTCGCGAGAAGCCGCGATGGTGGCGGGGTCCATCACCAACGGATCGGTGACGGGCTGCACGTAGGTTGCGAAGGTCGTGGGCAACTTCGCGAGTTCGTTCGCGGGGAAGACGAAGAGACTCTCGGGCATCGATTCCTGGAACGTGGTCGACACCAGGAAGTCGACGAGGGCACGGGCCTCCTCGACGTGCTCCGAACCCCGAAGGACTCCGGCGTACTCGATCTGTCGGAAGCAGGTGGAGGTGACGACCGCGGTGGGAGCCGGAGATCCCTCGGGAAGCGGCGGATCGGCGAAGAGAATCTCGGCCGGAGGAGAAGACGCGTAGCTGATAACCAAGGGACGATCGCCTCCGTAGCGCGAGAACTCGGTGTAATAGGCCTCGTACCAGCCACCGACAATGAGAACGTCGTTGTCGCGAAGATCGCTCCACGTTTGCTGCCAACCGTCGGGGTCGTTGGCGATCGTGCCGAGAAGGAACGCGAGTCCGGTCGACGACGTCAGTGCGCTCGGCACCACGAGCAGGCTCCGATACTCGGGCGATGAGAGATCGTCGAACGATGTCGGAGGGTCGATGCCCAGTTCTTCGAGTCGCGCGACGTCGTAGTTGACGCACACGTCGCCGTAGTCGACGGGAGTCACGATGTTCGAGGCCGTGGCGACGAGATCGGGATCGAGCCCGTCGACCTCGCTCACGTACGGATCGAAGACGTCGGCATCGAGCGCTCGACTGAGGAGTGTGTTGTCGACTCCCCACATGACGTCGCCCTCGGGATTGCCGGCGGTCAAGGTGGCTTTGGCGATCATCTCGCCCGCATCGCCGGCGGCGACGATTCTCACCGAGATACCGGTCTCGTCCGTGAAGGCGTCGAAGATTCCCTCGGGGGGCGTGAACGACTCGTAGGCCACGATGGTGAGGGTGACGTCTAGCTTCGTGGAGTCGTCCGAGCCACAGGCGACGGTGGTCGCCGCGGCAATCGACGCGAGTGCGAGAGCGAACGTTCTGGTCTTCATGGCTACTCCTTGTCGTGATGTGTTTGAACGGCGGTAGTGGTTTCGATGAGTGCGCGAGCGGGGATGATCACGGCCAAGACGCCCGAACGAACGTCGACGCGTGCGGAACCGACGATGACGTTGCTGACCCCGCGGGCTCGGTCGGCGTGAAGCGATTCATCGTTCAGGTCCCACTGCAGGCCGCCCGTGGTCACACCCGCGACGGGGCCGGCCAACGGAACGAGGCTCATCGTGGTGCCGACGGGAGAGTCGAGATCGATCGTGCGGGGTCCGTGCAGAACGTGAATGAGATCGTTCGCGACCCATAGATCGATTCGATCCAGAGAGGAGAGGATCGGCGCCGCGACGGCGGCCATGACCCCGAGCACATGATCGATGCGATCTCCGCCGCCCCACAGAACGGTGAGGGATCGAGGTCCCATGGTCGCGATGGCGGCCAATGCCAGTTCCGTGTCGGTCTGGTCCTTGTCGCGATCGGCGACGACGAAGCGTGCATTCAACGACGCGGCCCATGCTCGTGAGCCGTCGCTGATCGAGTCCATGTCGCCAAGAACGTGGTCGGGAGCCAAGCCGAGAACGCGGGCATGATCGACCCCGGAATCGGCGCAGATCACCAACTCGAACGGAGCGATGTGGTTCAGACAACGAGGACTCGGCGCGGATCCGCCGATGACGAGCAGGACGTGACCGGGCCGAAGGGAGGAATCAGATTGATTGGCGTTCGCTGACATTCGATTCCTCCGCTGGCATTACCCAGTTCAGGTTCTCGGGTCGATGGCGGCAGCCACCCTCTCAGCCCGCCGATCCCGCGAGCTCCCCGTCGTGAGGCGAACTCTATATCCACACCGCCCACGTTTCCCGTCGGAAACCGAGCGAGTGACAGAATGTGAACCGCGCCGGCGTGTCCGCGGGTGCGTTCGATGAAGTCGGGGGTCGGAAGTGGGCGAGAGCAAGTTCTTGTCGGGTCGCGTGGCGTTGGTGTCGGGTGGTGGTCGAGGTATCGGTCGGGGGATCAGCGAGCTTCTGGCCGCGCACGGAGCGACGATCGCGGTGAACTACCGCTCCGACCGTGACGCGGCGCTCGAGACAGTGGCCGCGATCGAGAGTGCCGGTGGCGTGGCACGCGCGTACGAGGCGTCGGTCGAGGATGCCGATGCGGTCGCTTCGATGGTCGACGCGATGGTCACCGACCTCGGGGGAATCGACATCTTGGTGTGCAACGCCGGAGTGGCGTCGCGCGGACGAGCGGTGGCCGACACCGATCCGGGCGAAGTCGAACGACTGTTGGCGACGCATGCGGTGGGACCACATCATCTGGCTCGATGCGCGCTGCCCAGCATGCGAACGCGGGGACGAGGTGACATCGTGATGATCTCTTCCGTGGCCACGTCGCACATGGGGGCCAACGGCGCTCCGTACTCGATGGGCAAGGCGGCCATGGAAGCGCTGGCTTTCACTCTGGCCAAGGAGGAGCGTCAACACGGAATCCACGTGAACGTGGTGGCCCCGGGGCTGGTGGAGACCGACATGGGGCTGCGTCTCGCGCGGGCCATGACGGGGCAGCGGGAGATGACGGACCTGCGAGCCCTCGACAAGGCGTCCCCGTTCGGACGCGTGTGTCAACCGCTCGACGTGGCCAATGTGGTGCTGTGGCTGTGCAGCGACGGGGCGGGTTACGTCACGGGTCAACGGATCGAATGTGACGGAGGGGGTCCGCGTTGACCGGGGGTCGGCTTTGAGCCGACGGTAGCCTTCGACGCGTGAGCCCTCTTGCCCCTCAAACCTCAGCCGTCGACAGCGGAACGATCATCACGATCACCGACGACGCGCTCGCCGAACTGATCAAGCTCCGTGACGCGGAAGACGATGCCGCGTCGTTGGGACTGCGTCTCGAAATCGTGAGCGGTGCGGGTGAAGAGTTCAAGTACGACTTGTCGCTCGACGAGTTCCGTAAAGCCGCCTTCACCGACGAGGTGCGTACGCATGGTGGCATGAAGGTCATCATTCCGGCCAAGGATGTCGAACTGCTGCAGGGCGCGGTGCTCGATTACGCATCGTCGACGGGTCTGGTGATTCGCAATCCCAACAAGCCGGCGGCGATGGTCGTCGAAGGTCTGGTGAGCGACGACGCGATGTCGGCCGAAATCGAAGCGGTGATCGCCGCCGACGTGAACCCAGCCCTGGCGTCTCATGGTGGATTCGTGACGTTCGTCGGACACGACAACGAGGGGACCGCGTATCTGACGATGGGTGGCGGTTGCCATGGTTGCTCGATGAGCCGGATGACGATGCTCGAGGGCGTTCAGACGCAGCTGGTGGAAAAGGTGGACGGGCTGGAGCGAGTACGCGACCTGACGGACCACGCCTCCGGCGAAAACCCCTTCTACCGCTAACCCTCCCACTACCACTTTGCGACAATTTGTCGCTTTATGTACATGGCTCGTGTACACAAAGCGACAATTTGTCGCATTTAGGGATGTTGGGGGCCGCGGATGAGGCGGCCGGGCAGGGCTCCCGTGAACTCGTCCCGATCCACCGTCTGCTCTCCCGCCGCGAACGTGGCCAGGTATCCGCGCCCACGTTGCACCAGGCGGCGTCCGTTGGCCGGAAGGTCGAACACCATGCGCGGCACATCGAAGCCGAGGTTCTCGTAGTCGATGATGTTCAGGTCCGCTCGTTTGCCCGGCGCCACGACACCGCGATCGTTCAGTCCGAACAACTGAGCCGTTTGGGCGGTCTGGCGGTGGATCACGTACTCCAAGCCAAGCCGAGGGCCGCGACGACGATCGCGCGTCCAGTGAGTCAGCATGAACGTGGGCATCCCGCCATCACAAATGGCACCGCAGTGTGCCCCCGCGTCCGAAAGCCCCATTCGTGTCCCGGGGTGCAGGTGGGCCTCGTAGGTCATCGACAGATCGCCATAGGAGTAATTGAAGAACGGGGCGTAGATCATTCCGTGACCGTCGTTCGACATCAGTTGATCGAGGATCAGCTCGACCGGTTTGGCGCCCGTTCGCCGAGCGATTCCGTCGATCGAATCCTCGCGACTGGGCTCGTAATCGATGTCCGCACCGTTCACCAGCCACATTCCGTCCAACTTGTCGAGAACGATTCGTTGGAAGAATCCGCCATCGTCGGGAACGTCCTCGATGATGCGACGACGACGTTCGGGATCGGACAACGCCCTCAGGCGTTCGGGCATCGGGAGGTCCTGGATTTCCGCGTAGGCGGGATGAAACAGCAGCGGGTGAACCGATCCGTGCAAGCAGTACATGATCCCGATCGATCGCCCGGCCACCTGGGCCACCATGGGGATGCCGTCGGCGCGGGCCTCGTCGAGGCGGGTGAGCACGGATCTCCAGATCTCGGGGGATTGGTCCGTCTGACTGAGGTTCACGCTCACCGTGCGACCGGTGCGACGGGCCAACTCGCGCATCCAGACCCATTCTTCGTTCGGAACGCGAATGTGCTCGGGGGAGAACTGGAAATTGCCGTGTCCGACTTTTGCCATGGCATCGGCGATCTCGAACAACTCCTGGGCATCGACCATCGTTCCCGGCACCAGTTCGCCGCTCTTGGACTTGTGAAGAGGCGTGCGACTGGTGGAGAAACCGAGGGCTCCGGCGCGAAGGGCCTCCTCCACGAGATCAGCCATTCGTCGGCGGTCCTCCTCGGTGGCCGGCAGATTGTCGGCACCGCGTTGTCCCATCACGTACGCCCGAAGCGGACCATGCGCGATCTGCGTACCGACGTCCAGGACGTACGAACGACCGCCGACGGAGTTCAGGTATTCGGGAAAGCTCTCCCACTGCCAGTCGATGCCATCGGTCATGGCCGAACCCGGGATGTCCTCGACGCCCTCCATCAGTTCGATCAGCCATTGATGTCGATCGGGGTGGGCGGGGGCGAAACCGACTCCGCAATTGCCCATCACGGCGGTGGTGACACCGTGCCACGAGCTGGGGGTGAGCCACGGGTCCCATGACACTTGGGCGTCGTAATGAGTGTGCACATCGACGAAGCCGGGTGTGACGAGAGCACCATCGGCGTCGATCACTCGTGCGGCACCGTTGGTTCCGACCGAACCCGCTGGGTCGACCTCCTTGAAGATGCCGTCCTGCATGGTGATGTCGGCCATGCGCGCGGGCGCACCGGTTCCATCGACGAGATTGGCGTTCTTGATGACGACGCGGGTCATGCGCCGAGAATACCGACCACCGCGGAGTGCAAACGACCGTTGGAGGAGATCGCCGAGTTGCTGGTGTAGTCACGACGGCCGAATCGGTCGGTGTGCGTTCCGCCGGCCGCTTCGACCACCGCCTGAACCGCGGCGTTGTCGTAGGGGGCCAAGCCGATCGCGTCCACGGCGATGTCGACGGCACCTTCGGCGACGAGCATGTGTTGCCAGAAGTCGCCGTAACCCCGAGCCCGATACGCGGATTGTTGAAGTCGAACGAGGTCGTTGGTGCGACCCACATCGTCCCAACCCTTGTTGAAGGTGACGCTGACCTGTGCCTCGCTCACGTTGTCGACGTTGGACACTCGAACGGGTCGGCCGTTGGCGAACGCGCCGAGGCCGAGACCACCCCACCAGCGTCGGCCCATCGCGGGCGCCGACACCACACCGAGAATCGGACCTTGTTCGCGGTGCACGAGGGCGATGAGGGTCGCCCACACGGGCACGCCCCGAACGAAATTCGACGTGCCATCGATGGGATCGATCACCCACGTCCAGGCGGAGTCCGCATCACCGATCGTTCCATGCTCCTCGCCGTAGATCGCGTGTCGCGGTCGCTCGTTCACGAGAAGTTCGGTGATGGTCGTCTCGGTGTTGCGGTCCGCCTCGGTGACCTCGCTGAAGTCGGCCTTGCGGGAAAGAGTGAAGGTTCGCTTTTCGAAGTACGGCAACGAGATCGCATCGGCGGCATCGGCGACGCGAATGGCGAGGGCCAACTCGTCGCTGAGGCCGTCGGGTGCCGTCATGTCACTTGGCATTGCCGTGCGCGTTGTCGAACGCGGCGACGATTCCGTCGGCATCGAGTCCGAGCGACGCCAGCAGGCGATCGGGTTTGGCGTGCGGCAGGAACTTCGTCGGCACTCCGAGAACGTCGACGAGGCACTTCTCGTTGCGTCCGTGAATCTCGGACGCGATCGACATTCCGACACCACCTTCGCGGATGCCGTCCTCGATGGTGATGACTCGCTGATGGCGGGCGGCGTCGTCGCACATGGACGCGTCCAGCGGCGAGCAGGAGCGAACATCCCAGACGGTGGCCGAAACGCCACGCTCGCTCAGCATGTCCGCGGCCTTGATCGCCGCGGCGACCATCTTGCCCACGGCGAGAATCGCGAGTGACCCATCTCCGAAACGAAGCTTGCGCGCCTCGAGGCCCGAGCCCACTTCGTTCTCGGGCACCTGACGAGCCGCCCCCTTCGGGTAGCGGATCATGACGGGGCCGGCGTCGGCCAGGCCGATCGCATCGTGCAACATCTGCTGAAGTTCCTGCGCGCTCGACGGCGCCAAGACGCGCATGCCGGGAACCTTCGTGAGCAGTGCCATGTCGTAAATGCCGTGATGGCTCGGACCGTCGTCTCCGGTGATTCCGGCACGATCGAGGCAGAAGATCACGGGAAGGCGATGCAGCGCCACGTCGTACACCACTTGATCCCATGCGCGAGACAGGAACGTGGAGTACAAAGCGACGACCGGTCGCAGTCCTCCCATGGCCATTCCCGCGGCACCAGTGACCGCATGCTGTTCGGCGATTCCGACGTCGAAGAACCGATCCGAGAATCGATCTTGGAACGGCAGCAACCCGGTGGGTCCGGGCATGGCCGCCGTGATGGCCACCACGCGCGAGTCGGCTTCGGCCTCTTTCAGGATCGCGTCGGCGAAAGCCTGGGTGTAGCCGGTGGGAACAGCCTTGGGAGGGCCGACGGCCGGGTCGAACACCGGCGTGTCGTGCAAGTGCTTCTCGTCGTCGTCCTCGGCGGGCGGGTAGCCCTTGCCCTTGCGAGTGAGGACATGAACCACGATGGGGCCCTCGGCCGACAGGTCCTCGGCGTTGCGGAGTGCGATCTCGAGTTCGCGAACGTCGTGTCCATCGATGGGTCCGATGTATCGAACGCCGAGTGCCTCGAAGAATGACGGCGGTTGCAGGAACTCGCGAACCGCGGCTTTCACCGCTTCCATTCCCTTTTCTGCTTGTTGACCAACCACCGGAAGGTTCTGCAGCCACGCCTCGAGACGACGCTGACGTTGCACGTAGAGCGGGTTCATGCGGATGCGCGTGAGGCTGTGCGAGAGCTTCTCGGTGATGCGCTCGGGGAAAGCTGAGCGATCGGATGATTGCGATCGTTCTACATCGACCAGAGCGCTTTGTGGTTGCGTGAGGTTCGAAATGGTCGGCGCGTAGCTGCGTCCGTTGTCGTTGAGAACGATGATGACGCGCTTCTTCGAGTGACCGAGGTTGTTCAGCGCTTCGTACGCCATGCCACCGGTCATGGAGCCGTCGCCGATAACGGCGACGATGTGTCGATGATTCGCCGCGCCGGAATCTCGGGCGACCGCCATTCCATACGCGTAGGACAGAACCGTCGACGCGTGACTGTTCTCGATGTAGTCGTGTTGGCTCTCTTCGCGGCTCGGGTATCCGGACAGACCATCCGCTTGACGAAGACGGTCGAAGCCCGATGCACGTCCGGTGACGATCTTGTGCACGTACGCCTGATGGCCGGTGTCCCAGAGGATCGCGTCGGTGGGGGACTCGAAGACTCGGTGAAGTGCCAGCGTCAACTCCACGGCGCCGAGGTTGGATCCGAGATGTCCGCTGTTCGAGGCCACCGCCTGAACGATGAAATCGCGGATCTCGCCGGCGAGGTCATCGACTTCCGTGTACGACAAACGACGAAGGTCGCTCGGCTGACGGATGGATTCGAGTCCCATGGTGACTGGAACGCTACCCCTCGGTGATGTGGGCGCGGAATCCGGGTTACCGCCGTTCGTCACGCCGGGCGAGCAGGTCTTTCGATGCCGTGGGTGATGTCATGTTGATGGTCCAGGCGGCGGGTGTTCCAGCGATGCAGGGCCCATCCGCCCCAAATGCCCGCGGCCAATGCCAATTGCCCACCGATGCCGTCGATCCAGAAGTGATTTCCGGTGACGACGATGCAAAAAAGGGTCGCAGCGGGATACAGCAACATCGCGATCTTGGTCCAGCGACGCCTCAACAGGGGCCACATGGCGAAGGCGCACCAACTGCTCCAACCGATGTGCATGCTGGGCATGGCCGCGTATTGATTGGAGAGCTGGGTCATTCCCTTCGAATCGAAGGTCCAGAGTGCTCCGCCGTACTCGGGCAGAGTGTCGACGAATCCGAAGGATCCTTGCTCGGCGGTTCTGGCTCGGCCGTCGAGAACCAGTGGGTCGACGCTGTCGAACGTGCTACGCAACGTGCTCGGGATGCATCCACCGCCGAAGCCGCCGGCCTCTGAGGGGCACGGTGCGTCGAGAAGACGCGGTGGCATCACCGGGAACAGCGAGAAACCGACGATCCCGAGAGCCGTGGTGATCGCGAGGGCGTTTCGCCACTGGGGAAAGACGTGCTTGCGCTTGACGAAGAGAATCCAGAAGACCGCCAAGGTCACGACAAAGTGCGCCGTTCCGTAATAGACGTTCCAGAATCTGATGAACCCGCGGAAGGGGAGGAACCAGTCCTGCACGGACTCTTCGTGGTACAGGCCGATTGCTCGTTCCAAACGGATGAGTCGTTCGGCATTGTGGAACGCGTTGAGCGGTTGATCGCCGGGGCCGATGTTGGCCGAACCGAACTGGTTACGACTCCACGAGTAGACGACGTAGAAGCCCAACATGATGAGGGCTTCCTTCCACCAGAACGTCCGGTGGGTGCGAGGCGGAATCGAGGTGTCGGTCGCTTCGTCCACCGCACCAATCTACGCAGTGATGCGCTTTGGATGTGGTCTCCTTGGTTAGGTTCGACGTGTGTTTGGGGTTCGCGGACGTGTCCATTACTCATGGGTCGTCTTCGGGGTCGCCTTCATCACATTGCTCGGTGCGGCGGGTTTCCGTTCCGCGCCGGGAATCCTGATCGACCCGTTGAACGACGAATTCGGATGGAGTCGTGCGACCGTCGGAACGTCGATCAGCATCAATCTCCTGCTGTTCGGTTTCATCGGGCCCTTCGCGGCGGCGTTGCAAGGCAAGTACGGGTTGAGGAAGGTGACGATCGTCGCACTCCTGGTGATCTCGGTCGGTGCGTTGTTGACGACAACCATGAGTTCCCCTTGGCACATGCACCTGCTGTGGGGATTGGTCGTGGGGACGGGTTCGGGGTGCATGGCATCCGTCTTCGCCTCGACGGTGGCGAGTCGTTGGTTCGTCGGTCGGCGTGGGTTGGTGACAGGTGCTTTGACTGCCGCGTCCGCGAGCGGCCAGTTGATTTTTCTCCCGATTCTTTCGCGCTTGGCCGAACGCCACGGTTGGCGTTGGGTGGGGATCACCATCGCCCTGTGCGCATTGTCCGTGATTCCGTTGGTGACGCTGTTCCTCCGTAATCAGCCCTCGGACATGGGGTTGAAGCCGTTCGGAGCCGGAGATGACTACGTCGCGCCGGCGCCGATCGAACGCCCGGTGGCGGCGGCGATGGGGGCATTCACCAGCGCGCGCACCAGCGGGGTCTTTTGGGTGCTTTTCGGGAGTTTCCTGGTGTGCGGTCTTTCGACGAACGGCTTGATTCAAACGCACTTCTTGTCGGCGGCGCACGACCACGACATGACGGCATCGGTGGCTGCCGGATATCTGGCCCTCATCGGCGTCTTCGATGTGGCGGGGACGATCGCATCAGGTTGGCTGACCGATCGTTACGACCCGGCCAAGTTGTTGGTGGTCTATTACCTGTTTCGCGGAGTGAGTTTGCTGGCGTTGGAGTCGGTTCTCGACACACGAGGTGTTGGGCTGTTGACGTTCATGATTTTCTACGGCCTCGATTGGGTGGCGACGGTCCCGCCGACCGTGGCGTTGTGCGTCGATCGATTCGGCGTGAGTCGAGGGCCTCTCGTGTACGGCTGGGTGTTCGCCGGACACCAAGTGGGTGCGGCGTTGGCGGCCTGGGGTGCCGGTGAATTGCGCGATCGCACGGGCAGTTATCGACTGGCGTTCGTGATCGCGGGAGTGAGTTGCGTGGTGGCCGCAGTCGGCGTTCGGGGATTGCGACGCGGGCGACAGTTCGATCAGGTCGCGACGTCAACCACCAACGCGCCCTCCATGTCGTAACTGCGACAATTTGTCGCTTTGTGTACATGGCTCGTGTACATAAAGCGACAATTTGTCGCGATTAGGGTGGGGGGATGGAATTGGACGACGAGGCATTCGCGCAGGCTCTCCCACGGGTCCTCTCCGCCGCTCTCACCACCGGAGCCGACTTCGCCGAGATCTTCGCTTCCGACTGGCGCGGCACCGGTGTCGGCCTCGACGACGGGAAGATCGAGCAGCTCTCCACCGGTCGCAACCGCGGAGCGGGCATCCGGGTCATTGCCGGCGAAACCACCGGATTCGCCCACACGGCCGACCTCACCGAGGACGGATTGTTGGCCGCCGCTCGGGTCGCCGCCGAGGCCGCTCGTCAGGGTGGTGGGGGCACGCGCGTGGTCGCACTCGACGAGCGCGCGCGCCGGGTCGTCAGCCCCATCGAGATCGACCCGTCATCCATCGGCAAGACCGCCAAGGTCGATCTTCTGCGCCGCGTCGACGATGCCGCGCGGTCGGCCGGTGGGTCCATCACTCAGGTGTCCGCCGGCTATTCCGACGGCCGCACCCACATCGTGATCGCCAACAGTGACGGCGTCTTCGTTCGCGACGAGCGCGTCCGCACGCTCCTGCGCGTCAGTGCGGTCGCCAACGGCGACACCGGCATGCAGACCGGCTTCGACTCGTTGGGTCACACCATGGGCTTCGAGTTGTTCGACAAAGTCAGTGTGGAGGAAGTCGCTCGCACCGCCGCACATCGCGCCATCACCAAATTGAAGGCCCGTCCCGCACCGTCGGGATCCATGCCCGTGGTCATCAAGGCCGGCAGTGGCGGCGTGCTCTTCCACGAGGCGTGCGGCCACGGACTGGAAGCCGATCTCGTCTCCAAGGGCGCCAGTGTGTACAAGGGCAAGGTGGGCGAGCTCGTCGCGTCACCGCTCGTGACGCTCGTCGACGACGGAACCATGACCCACGAATGGGGCGCCATCGCTTTCGACGACGAGGGGCATCCGTCGCAGTACAACGTGCTCATCGAGAACGGCGTTCTCACCGACTACATGTGGGACTACTTGCGCGCTCGCAAGGAGGGTCGTCCGCAATCGGGCAACGGCCGCCGGCAGTCCTACAAGGACCTTCCGATGGTTCGCATGACCAACACCTACGTTCTCAACGGTGAAGAGGAGCCGGCCGACATCATCAAGGACACCAAGTCGGGTGTCTACGTGGCTCACCTCGGCGGAGGCAGCGTCAACACCGCCACCGGCGACTTCGTGTTCGGCATGACCGAGGCGTATCTCATCGAGAACGGGGAGATCACCGAGCCGTTGCGCGAGGGCAATCTCATCGGCAACGGTCCGCAGGTGTTGCGCGACATCGATCGGCTCGGCAACGACTTCGCCATGGGCAATCCCGGCACGTGCGGCAAAGACGGCCAAGGCGTCCCCGTGGGCGACGGTCAACCGACGTTGCGCGTGAAGTCCCTCACCATTGGTGGAACGGCGGCATGAGTTCTCCCGATCGCAGTGGTGAATTGCTCACCATCGCCGAACGCGTGGTGGCCATGGCCAAGCCCGGAGAGCAAGTGGAGGCCTACGTCAGTCGAGGCCTCTCCACCGACGTGCGCGTGTACGAGGGCGAGGTCGAGCACTTCGTCTCCGCTCAGAGCGAGGGCATCGGAATTCGCGTCATTCGCGACGGGCGCACCGGAACGTCCTATTGCGGAACCCTGGATCCGGGCCAGATCGCCGAGGTGTTGGCCGAGGCCCGCGACAACCTGAGTTACGGCGAGCCGGACGAATGGGCCGGTCTCGCATCTCCCGATGGCGTGGCGGTGACGCCGCAGAACCTCTGGGACGATTCACTCGAATCCACATCCACCGCGCGCAAGATCGAACTCGCCAAGGAGCTCGAGCGTTTGGCGCGCTCGGGGGATTCGCGCGTTCGTGTGGACGACTCCAACTATTCGGATGCGTTCGGCGAGGCCGCGGTGGCCACCACCACCGGCGTTCGTGTGGCCGGTCGCGAGAACGGCTGTTACCTCAGCGTCGGCACGCTGGCCGATGATGGTGACGAGACGCAAACGGGTTTCGGATTCGCCGTGGGACGCAACACCGACGAACTGGATCTCGACAAGGCCGCTCGCGACGCCGTCGATCGCGCCACGCGACTCCTCGGTGCCACGAAGCCCGCGAGCCGTCGAATCACGGTGGTGCTCGATCCGTACGTGACGGCGCAGTTCCTCGGGATCATCGGGGGCACCCTCAACGGGGAGAGCGTGGTGAAGGGTCGCAGTCTGTTCGCTCAGCGCCTGGGGGAGACGGTGGCCAGTCCGTTGTTCACTCTCGTCGACGACCCCACGAATCCGCTGGCGTACACGGCCACCGACATCGACGGCGAGGGTCTGGCCGCGCGTCGCAACGTGTTGATCGACAACGGCGTGTTGAAGACCTTCGTGCAGTCGTCGTATTCGGCGCGGCGCATGGGCGTGGGCACCACCGGCAACGGTGTGCGTGGTGGATACGCCGGCTCGCCGAGCGCGGGTTGTTTGGCGTTGCAGATCGCGCCCGGTCAGCGCAAGCAGGACGAGATCATCGCCGGCATCGACGATGGGGTCCTCATTCAACAGGTGCAGGGTCTGCACTCGGGTGTGAACCCGGTGTCGGGTGACTTCAGCACGGGAGCGGCCGGTTTGATGATCACCAAGGGATCGGTGGGCGCTCCGGTGCGCGAGTTCACCATCGCCTCTACGTTGCAGCGCATGTTGCTCGACATCGCCGAGGTGGGCGCCGATCTGGAATGGCTTCCCATGAGGGCCACCGGCGTGTCGCTCGTCATTCACGACGTCACCCTCAGCGGCTCGTGAGGAACTGAAGCCGACGCATGCCCATATTGCACGCCATCGTCCTCGGCTTGGTTCAGGGTTTGTCGGAGTTTCTGCCCATCTCGTCGAGCGGTCACTTGCTGTTGGTGCCGTGGTTGTTGGATTGGAAGGATCTCGACGACGTCTCGGTGAAGAAAGCCTTCGATGTGTCCCTGCACCTCGGAACACTCATCGCGGTGGTCGCCTACTACCGGCGCGACGTGGTGCTGTACGCGCGCGACGGAATCCTGTCGATCGTGCGACGCGATCGTTCGACCACCGAGCACGGACGAATGGCCTGGTTGCTCGTGGTGGCCAGCATTCCGGCGGCCGTGGTTGGCGTGGTGTTGGAAACGTGGATCGACGAGGCGTTGGGCAAGCCGTGGATCATCGCGGTTTCGTTGATCGGATTCGGTTTGGTGTTGGCGTGGGCCGACCGTCGCCGTGGCGAGAGATCCTTCGAACAAGTCGGTCTGCGTGACGCGGCGATCATTGGCGCGGCACAAGTCCTCGCGCTGAATCCGGGCACGTCGCGATCGGGCATCAGCATGTCGGCGGCGCGTGCACGAGGCTTCAGTCGTGATGCCGCCGCGCGCTTTTCGTTCCTGCTCAGCATTCCCGTCACGGCTGGTGCGGTGGTGGTGAAGGTTGGTGGCCTCGTCGCCGATGGAATTCCCGACGGACTGCTGTGGCCCATGATCGCCGGTGTGATCACCGCCGGGATCTCGGGCTGGTTGGCCGTGTGGGCGTTGATGCGTCTGATTCGCACCAAGTCGTTCGATGGCTTCGTGGCCTATCGCGTGCTCGCCGGCGTGGGCGTGCTGGTGGTGCTGGCCGCAGGCTGGCGTTGACGTCAGGCCGGCGTAGAAGGAGCCGCCGGGCTGGCGGTGGACGTGCTCGACGTCGAAGACGACGATGAGTCCGACGACGAGCCGCTGGAGGATTCGGAGGTCGACGATGCGCTGGTGGATGCGGCACCGCTGGACGACGACGAGCCACCACGTGAATCGGTCTTGTAGAACCCGCCACCCTTGAAGGTGACACCAACGGGCTGGAACACCTTCTTCACGGGACGCACGGTGCCATCGGCCGGGTGCGGATACTCGGTGAGGGCGTCGTCGGTGAAGGCCTGGTGCACCTCGATGGTCTCGCCGGTGTCGGTGAACTTGTAGACGTAGGTAGGCATAAGGGTTCTCTCCGGAGGCAGAAGTCTAGAGTCGGGCCATGGCGAACACCGCACCGATGCCCGGCACGGGTGAGGCACGAGCGTGATCACCACCGCGGTGGTTCCCGCCGCCGGCATGGGCACGCGCATGTTGCCGGCCACCAAGGCGGTGCCCAAGGAGCTGTTGCCCATCGTCGAGCGGCCCGCGTTGCAGTTGATCGTCGACGAAGCGGTGGGCGCGGGCGTCGATCATTTGGTGATCGTCACCAGCCGTTCCAAGCCCGCCATCGAGCAGTATTTCGCACCCGACTCCGCGGTGGAAGAGTCACTCGAGCGTCAGGGTCGGGGCTCGGTCGCCGACCAGTTGCGTCGATACGGCGGTGACATTCGCGTCTCCTTCGCGTTTCAGGATCAGCCTCTCGGCTTGGGACATGCCGTCGCCTGCGCTCGCGAAGCCGTGGGCGATCGTCCCTTCTTCGTGATGCTGCCCGACGAGTTGATGGCGGACTCCTCGTTGCTGGCCGGTCTGGCGCGCGTGGTCGACGACACCAAGGTTGGCGCCGTCGCCTTGAAGCGCATGCCGCGCGCGGAGTTGTCGCGCTACGGCATCGTGTCGCCGGTGGGCGAGGAGCGCGTCGTCAGTGGGCTCGCTGCTCTCCCGTTCGTGGGTGTGGTGGAGAAGCCGGCCGCCGAGGACGCACCCAGCGACCTCGCCATCATCGGTCGGTACGCGTTGACCCCCGACATCTTCGATGACCTCGACGCGTTGACCCCCGGCTCCACGGGCGAGTTGCAGCTGACGGACGCCTTGGCCGCTCAGGCGACGCGGGAACCACTGTGGGGAGTCATCTCGGCCGTGGGTCGACGCGACATCGGGAGCCCGTTGG
The DNA here is from genome assembly GCA_027491335.1 of Actinomycetes bacterium. Classification (GTDB taxonomy): domain Bacteria; phylum Actinomycetota; class Acidimicrobiia; order Acidimicrobiales; family Ilumatobacteraceae; genus Casp-actino8. The sequence continues at coordinate 19,422 of JAIXWJ010000058.1, forward strand.
GTTGGTTGCAGGCGGTGGTCGAAGCCGCCGCGGATCATGCCGAGTACGGCGCGGCGTTCCGCGAATGGTTGGCCAGCGAGGTTGGTCGTCGGGGTTGATCGATGCGTCAACCGACGCGCGTGAAATGTCCATCGATGTCGAGTGGTAGCCCGTACTCGTCCACCATGAACTCGTGCACCGGCAGGTCGTCGTCGCGGTGCACCGACCACAACCGCTCTCCGAGGCGCGTGTAGTTCAGTCTCGCCCTCGAGATGTCGAGTGTCTCGGGGTCGACCACCACCGAGTGCACGTCGACCGACGAGCCGATGTTCGAACCGAGACGGCGAATCGCCATCGTTCGCGTGAACGGACTGCAGCGCAGATCGATGTCGACGCAGCCACCCAGGTCGCGCCGCTCGGATCCGTTGACTTCCCCCCATTTCCCGCGGCCGTCGTTCGCCAGCCAAAGGTCGGGCTCGTCCATGTCCCGGAAGAGCAGCATCTGTTGCAGTTGCCACGTGGCCGAGAAGCGCAACACGTATTGCACGTCGCCATAACTGGTGGACGGCACGGTGACCCGACCATCGACGGTCCACGCCTCGTTTTCGAGCGACACCGACAACTCCTCGAAGGTGTCGAGGTCTCCCACCCGACCCGCCCAGCGGGCGGTGAACCCGGACTGGGGTAGATGCGCGTACGAGGTGGATTCCACTCCACGAGTGTGCCATCGGGGCGGTACCGTCGTCGTCATGGCGGGCGGATTGATCCCCATCGACGAGGCTCGGGCGTTCGTCCTTCAGCGTTGTCCGGCGTCGCTCGCGGTGAGCGCCGACACCTTGCCGGGCCGATTCCCCGCGTCGGTGTTGGGTGCGGTGGTGGCCACCGACGTGGTGTCCGCCGAGGACGTGCCTCCGTTCGCCAACACTGCCGTCGATGGCTACGCGGTGCGGGCCTCCGACGTGGTCGGCGCATCGACGCAGACTCCGGTCACGTTGAAGGTCACGGGTGAGATCGCCGCCGGTGCCGCCGCCATCGTGATCGTCGAATCCGGCTGTGCGGTTCGCATCATGACGGGGGCCCCGATGCCCGCGGGCGCCGACTGCGTGGTGATGGTCGAAGACACCGAGTTCGACGGTGATCGATCCGTGCTCGATGGCACGCAAACCGTGCGCATCATGAAAGCGGCCAAAACCGGAGATGGTGTTCGTGCGGTGGGCGACGACGTTCGCATCGGTGACGTGGTGTTCGCCGCCGGGACCGCCATCACCCCGGCGGTGGCGGCGGTTCTGGCCAGCATCAACGCGCGCACGGCGTTGGTGCACCATCGTCCGCGGGTGGCGGTGCTGTCCACCGGCGACGAGTTGATCGACGACGGTTCGACGTTGGCTCCCGGTCAGATCCGTGAGAGCAACCGATCGATGTTGGTCGGCCTGGTGGACGGCTGCGGCGCCCAGGCGGTGGATCACGGCATCGTTCGCGACGACGAAGCGGTTCTCGAAACCGTGTTGCGTCGCGCCGCGAACGAATGCGATGCCATCGTCACCAGTGGTGGCGTGAGCATGGGCGACTACGACGTGGTGAAAGCCGTGTTGTCGCGCATCGCCGACATGCGTTGGATGCAGATCGCCATCAAGCCGGCCAAGCCCTTCGCTTTCGGGCTTCTGACGAACGATCGCGGAGTCGCGGTGCCGGTGTTCGGACTTCCGGGCAATCCGGTCAGTTCTCTCGTGAGCTTCGAATTGTTGGCGCGCCCCGCGTTGCGTCGCATGGCCGGTCACCCGGAGGCCGCGTGGGACCGTCCGGTGGTGGCCGCCATCGCCGATCAGCCCTTGAAGCGAGGTCGAGACGGCAAGGTGCACTACCAACGAGTGGTGGCGCGTTTCGCCGCCGACGGTCGTCTGCACGTGGAGTCGGTGCGGGCCCAGGCCAGCCACCAATTGGCCGCCACCGCGTTGGCGAACGCCATCGCCGTGGTTCCCGATGGCGACGGGGTGCCGGCCGGGGGCGAGGTGCCGGTCATCCTGCTCGTAACCTGACCCCATGGCCGAGGTACGGGACACGCACGACGACGCGAGCGTTCGCGACCTCGTCGATCCGTTCGGTCGCACCATCCGTGATCTGCGCATCTCGGTGACCGACCGCTGCAACTTCCGTTGCACCTACTGCATGCCCGCCGAGGGGATGCAGTGGTTGCCCAAGTCCGAGGTGCTCAGCTTCGAGGAACTGGAACACGTGGCGCGTCTGTGCGTGCAGCGTTACGGCGTGGACGGCATCCGTCTCACCGGTGGCGAGCCAACGGTGCGCGCGCACCTGCCGGTGTTGGTGGCCAAGTTGGCGGCGCTCACCGTGCCCCGCGACTCCGCGTCACCACTCGCGGGCCAGCCCATCGATCTGGCTCTCACCACCAACGGCGCGACGCTCACCAATTGCGTGGACGAGTTGAAGGCCGCGGGTCTGGGTCGGGTGAACATCAGCCTCGACACGCTCGATCGCGCGAAATTCGAAACGATGACCCGACGCGACGAGTTGGTGCGCGTGTTGGAAGGCATCGACGCCGCCATCGCCGCCGGTTTCAGCAGCGTCAAGATCAACGCGGTCATCGAGCGCGGCGTGAACGACGACGAGATCCTGGACCTCGCGAACTTCGGGCGCACGAAGGGTGTCGAGGTGCGGTTCATCGAGTTCATGCCTCTCGACGCCGAAGGTCATTGGGTGAACGACAAGGTGGTCAGCCAGGACGAGATCGTCGAGCGCATCGCGGCTGTGCATCCGCTGGAGTCCGTTCCGGCCCGCGGTGCCGCCCCCGCCGACCGTTGGCGTTATTTGGACGGACGGGGCACGGTGGGCGTGATCCCCAGTGTGACCAAGCCGTTCTGTGGGGATTGTGATCGGGTGCGCGTCACGGCCGACGGCCAGTTCCGCACGTGTTTGTTCGCCACCACCGAGTTCGACCTGCGATCGGTGTTGCGTTCGGGTCTGCAAGGTCGCGAACTGGATGACGCCGTTGCCGAGGTGATCGAGCGCGCGGTGGGCACCAAGTGGGCGGGTCACCAGATCAATCAGGTGAACTTCGTGCGACCCAAGCGCACCATGTCGCAGATCGGCGGCTGAAACTCAGCGCAACCGTTCGAGTGAGCGAATGGTGGTGCTCACGCCCGGGCTGTACATCGCATGCGGCGAACCAGCCGGGGTGGGCAAACCGGCGGCGCTGATCAGTGAATCGTCGAGATGCAACACGTCGGCCCGATGCAACGGCCACGGCTCGTGCTCGACCGGTCCGTACCACAGGCGCCCTCGACGCGAGGCCGACACCAGGCCCCAACGTGCCGTGAGCCAATCGTCGAGTTCGTGATTTCGGTCGGTGTCGCCGGCTTCGATCCGAGAACCGACGCTCACCGCGATGCGCGTGTCTCCACCCTTGGGCCACCGGCGTCGCACCGTGGCCGTGACCACGCCACCTTCGGGATGACGTTCGTCGACGGTGCTGGTGACGTCGGCCTCGGCGTAGCAATAGGGAAGTCGGAACGCGGTGCGCGCCACCACCGTGGGCAGCAGTTGCGGGGTGTCCAGGGAGAAGAACCACACCGCCGGACGGCCCCGCGAGCGCACGTAGGTGCGCACGTTGATCTCGGGGAAGTTGCTCGTGGTGGGAATGGGGGGAAGGCCGCGCACGCGCAGGTTTCGCATACGAAACGGGATCAGGCCCACGAAGGCTCGCCCGTCGAAGGTGTCCAGTTCCACGCTGTCGGGGTCGAGATCGGCCTGATGAAGTCCGCGCTCGATGGCCGCGCGCACCACCTCGGGTTCGTACTCCCAGTGCAGGAAGACCAGATCCCGCCACTGCTGGGTCATCACGCGCATGAGTCATCGTCGCCCACGAACGTGCACCACGTCATGGCAGGCGCCCGGGGGAGGGGTGACAGTTGTCGGCTCGTCGAGCCCGATGGCGTCACCGGTACGCTGACGCCGTGGCCGAAGCTCGTCTCACCCATCTCGATGCCGAGGGCAAGGCCCGCATGGTCGACGTGGGGGACAAGGACGTCACCAAGCGACGCGCGGTGGCCACTTGCAACGTGTTCATGTCCGCGACCACCGTCGAGGCCGTTCGTTCGCAGTCGATGAAGAAGGGCGACGTGTTGGCGGTGGCGCGTATCGCGGGTATCCAGGCCGCCAAGCGCACCAGTGACCTCATCCCGCTGTGTCACCCCCTGATGCTGAGCCACGTGAGCGTCGATCTGAGCGTGGAAGCCGACCGAGTGGCCATCCGGGCCGTGGTGGAGGTTGTGGACCGCACGGGCGTGGAAATGGAGGCTCTCACGGCGTGCTCCGTGGCCGCCTTGACCGTTTATGACATGTGCAAGGCCATCGACCGCGAGATGACGATCTCCGACCTGGCGCTGGAGGAGAAGTCCGGCGGTCGCTCGGGGGAGTATCGACGGGCCTGAATCGCCACGAAACTGCCCGTTTGCCCAGCGTGACGGGGGTCACAGTCGTTCACCGGATGTTCGCCTAACATTGCGCCGTCCGTCACGAATGTTGTAAAACCGTAATACAACGGATTGCCTAGAAGACGTTGTCCGGACGAGTCCGGCGACATCAACTGCGAACTCGAGGGGAGGCAGCACAGATGGGCACGATCATTCTGATCATCGTGGTTGCCGCGTGGGGTGCCGTTCTGGTGCCGCCCCTCATGCGTGGCCGTTCCGACAACAGCCCGCACTCGTCGGTGCTCGACTTCCGTCGCCAGTTGTCCACTCTGCAGCGCTCGGCCCCCATTCGTCCCGGTGCACCGATGCGTTCGATGGCTCGCCCCTTGGCGCCGTCGCCCAGTCGCGCCGGTCGCCCCGATGCTGGGTACGACCGTCACCTCGATCCGTCGGCCGCGTTGCGTCGCACCGTTCACTCGGGCCACACCGCCCCGCGAGGCATCAGCCGCAAGGCCATGGTGCGTCAGCGTCGCCAGAACGTGTTGGTGTCGCTGGCCCTCACCACCGTCGGTTCGGCCTTCATCGCCTTCACCACCAAGAGCGACCTGTTCGTGTACGTGTTCGTTCTGGCCACGTTGTCGTTGATCGGGTACTGCTACCGCCTCTCCCAGTTGCGTCGCTATTCGGCCCCGCAGGCCTATCGCCGCGACTGGATCCGGGCCGCCTGATCCCGCTCGTTCCCCGCTAGAGTCGCAGTGCCCTCGGGGGTGTAGCTCAGTTGGCAGAGCGCTACGTTCGCAATGTAGAGGCCAGGGGTTCAATTCCCCTCACCTCCACCCGAGTCACCGTGCCCGCCCGCGATCTAGCGTGCGGGCATGAGTTTTTCCGACGCCGTTGCCGTCGCCCGTCGAGACTTCGCCGACCGTAACCCGGCCAGCAAGCTCCACTACGACGAAGCCCGCAAGTACATGCCCGGCGGCCACACCCGCACCGTTCTGACCCACGCCCCGTTTCCGTTGGCGTTCGCCTCGGGCCACGGCGCCACGTTGATCGACGTCGACGGTCACGAGTACGTGGATCTCTTGGGCGACTACACGGCGGGCCTGTTGGGCCACAGCGAGACCCGCGTGTTGAACAAGGTGAAGGTCGCCCTCGACAACAACGTCAGCGTGGGTGGCATCCACCCCGCCGAGGCCACGTTGGCGCGCCTCATGTGCGAGCGCTTCGACATCGATCGCGTGCGTTTCACCAACTCGGGCACCGAGGCGAACCTCATGGCCATCGCCACGGCGATGATGGCCACCAAGCGAACGAAGATCTTGGCGTTCATGGGTGGTTACCACGGCGGAGTTCTCTACTTCGTCAGCGGGGTCGCCCCGTGGAACTCGCCCTACGACGTGGTGCTGGCGCCGTACAACGACGCCGAGGGAACCGAACGTGTCATCGCCGAGCACGGTGAGTCGTTGGCCGCGGTCATCGTCGAGCCCATGTTGGGTTCGGGTGGTTGCGTGCCCGCCGACGCCGAGTTCATTCGCCGCACCTTCGCCGCGGCCCGCGCGGTGGGAGCGGTGGTGATCGCCGATCAGGTCATGACGTCGCGGCATGGTCGTCGCGGCATGTTGGACCTGTTGGGCTCCGTGGCCGACATCACCACCTACGGCAAGTACATCGGTGGTGGGTTCTCGTTCGGCGCCTTCGGTGGTCGCGCGGAACTGCTGGACCAATTCGACACCAGCGTGGAAACCGGTCGTGTCGCCAAGGGCGAAATGGTCATCTCGCACGCCGGCACCTTCAACAACAACATGGCATCCATCACCGCCGGATGCGCGGTTCTGGGAGAGGTGTTCACTGCCGACGTGGCCGAGGCGCACACCGCGCGGGGCGATGAGTTCCGGTCGATGGTCGCCGGCGTGTTGGCCAAACACGACTTGCCCATGTCCGTCACCGGGTTTGGTTCGATGATGTCGTTGCACGCCAGCGCCGAACCCCCCGCGGACATACTCGGAGTCGCCCATCGCGACAACGACCTGCAGGAACTGATCTTTCTCGGCCTTCTGCAACGCGGCGTGTACACGGCGGCGCGCGGCATGATGAACCTCGGTTTGGCCCACACCGATGACCAACTGAGTCGCGCCCTCGACGCCCTCGACGACACGTTGCGCGCCATCGCCCAGAAGTAGGGTTCGCGCCATGCCCGGTCCGCTCGAGGGAGTGAAAGTCGTCGAACTGGGCGTGTGGGTGGCCGGACCCGCCGCGGCCGGAGTGATGGCCGATTGGGGCGCCGACGTGGTGAAGATCGAGCCGGTGTCGGGTGACCCGGCCCGCTCGTTCCAGTTCATGTACGGCGGAAACCCTCCCGACAACCCGGTGTTCGAATTGGACAACCGCAACAAGCGCGGCATCGCCGTCGACATCACCACCGACGTGGGCCGTGAGGCCGCGTATCGCCTCATCGACGAGGCCGACGTGTTCGTCACCAACGTGCGCGCGGCGGCGCTGCAGCGGTCCGGTTTCGACTACGCCACGTTGGCGCCCCGCAATCCCCGTCTCATCTACGGGTTGATCACCGGCTACGGCCTCACCGGACCCGATGCCGATCGACCGGGCTTCGACATCTCGGCGTTCTGGGCCCGCACGGGAATGGCGCACATGATGACGCCTCCGGGCAACACCATTCCCACCTTGCGCGGTGGCATGGGCGACCACAGCACGGGTGTCACCTTCGCCGGTGCCATCTCGGCGGCGTTGTTCAGTCGCGAACGCACGGGCCAGGGTCAGATGGTCACATCGTCGTTGCTGCGCCAGGGCGTGTACACCATTGGGTTCGACCTCAACATGGTTCTCAGTTGGGGACGACACCCACCCATCAACAATCGATTCGAGGCTCGCAACCCCTCGGTGAACACCTATCAGTCATCCGACGGCAAGTGGTTCTTCGTCGTGGGCGTCGAAGGCGATCGCCACTGGCCGCCGTTGGCGCGCGTGGTGGGCAAGCCCGAACTCATCGACGACCCACGCTTCGACAGCATGCGCAATCGAGCCATCAATTTCGAGGAGTTGCGACAGATCCTGGACACGTCCTTCGCCACGCGCACGATGGAGGAATGGGAGCGTGCGTTCGCCGACGAGCCCGACATGTTCTGGTCGCCCATTCACTCCGCCGAAGACATTCTGAACGACGAGCAGTTGCAGCATGCCGGCGGACTGGTGGAGGTTCCCAACGGCGACGGCACCACGCGCATGGTCGCCTCCCCGGTGGATTTTCACGGCACTCCCGGAGTGCAGCGATCGCTCGCACCCAAGTTGGGTGAACACACCCGCGACGTGTTGCGCGAGGCCGGTTTCGACGACGATCAGATTCGCCGAATGATCGAGGCCGGCGCGATTCGCGTCAGCGACTGATCACGGTCGATCGGTCACAGGCGACTGCTCACAGGCGCGGACACAATTCGTCGCACAACGCCACCACTTCGATGGCGCAGTCGATGAAGACCTCCACCTCGCCGCCACCCGGGTCCACCACTTCTTCCCACGGCTCCAGTTCGACCTCGTGGGCCCGCAACGCGGCGACGCGCTCGGCCAGGGAAGTGTGGCGATCGTGCGACAGGTGTTTCACCAGTCGCTTCAGCGTGACGGTCTTGTGGGCCACGTGCGGGTGATTGCGGCGCACCCATTCCACGTGCTCGGGCGCCAACGCGACGATCAGCTCTGCCTCGTCGCCGTGGTGTTGCTGCATCTGCTTGCTGCGATGATTCGGGGCGTTCAGTTCGATGCGCTTCAGGGCCTCACGGGTGCGCCAGCTGATGGGTTGGCCGTCCATGGTGAGCGTGCCGGCGGTGACCACGTTCAGGTCGGGTCGGCGGTCGTTCACGATGGCCCCCACCATCACCGAACGCGCGGCGTTGCCGGTGCAGATGACGAGGATGGACGACACGTTCTCAGCCGCGCAAGGGCTTCATGCTGGCGGGGTCGATGTACTCGTCCAGTTCCACGATGAGTCCATCGTCGTTCAGTCGCACGACCATGCACGTGTGCGCGGCCAACTCGCCGAACTTGGCCGTGCCCCGAATGACTGCTTCCCAGAGGAACCCCTCGTCGGTGGCCATGGCGCGCCGGGTCTCCCAGCGCAAGCCGTCGACGGCTTTGAACATCCATGGCAACGAGCCCACGCTGTCGGCGTACACGGCGGTGGCGTCGTCGTAGTTGTGCCACACCGTGGCTCCGGGGGCGCACATGGCGATGGCGACCTCGGGCTGGCAGTTGTTGATGGCATCGGCGTAACGCTGTTGCGCGGCGAGTTTGTCGGCATCGGAAAGGGCCATGACCCGATTGTGGCAGGCAGGCGCCGGTTTTCTCACATGGGCCGGATATGGGCGAGAATGTTCGCATGCAGTTCGCCGACTCTCCCGAGGCCGCCCGCTTTCGCACCGAGGTGCGCACGTGGATGAACGACCACTTGGTGGGGGATTACCGCACACTCGGCACCTCGGCCGAGATGGGCGCTCACGATTGGCACATTCGGGTGGCGTGGGAGCAGGAGTTGGGACGCGCGGGCTGGTTGGGTCTCACCTGGCCCAAGGCGTTCGGCGGTCGCGAGGTGTCGGTGGCCGAGGAGTTGGTGTTCGCTCAGGAGTACACGTTGGCCAACGGCCCTCAACGTGCCGGCTTCTTCGGCGAGGGCCTGTTGGGACCGACCCTCATCACGTTCGGTTCGCCCGAGCAGCAGGCGCGGTTTCTTCCACCGATTCTGAAAGGCGAGGAGTACTGGTGTCAGGGCTTCAGCGAGCCGGGCGCGGGAAGCGATCTGGCCGGTGTGCGCACCACGGCCGTGCTCGACGGTGATCAGTGGCGCATAGACGGGCAAAAGGTGTGGACCAGTCAGGCGCAGTTCGCGCAGTGGATCTTCGTGTTGTGCCGAACCGAACTGGACGAGAAGGCCCACAAGGCGCTGTCCTACATCTTGGTTCCCATCGATCAGCCCGGTGTCGAGGTGCGACCGCTCAAGGACTTGTCCGGCAACGACCACTTCTGCGAGGTGTTCTTCGACGGCGCCGTCACATCGGCCGATCTGGTGGTGGGTGGACGCGGCAACGGTTGGAAGACGGCCATGGGGACGTTGGGTTTCGAACGTGGAACCGCCTTCATGGCCCAGCAGTTGCGATTCGCCAAGGAGTTCGCCAAGGTTCGCGACCTGGCCGTGGCTCGCGGGCACGACCATGACGCCGAGATTCGCCAACGCCTCGCTCGCGCCTACGGCGAGCTGGAGATCATGCGTTGGTCGGGAATGCGCAACGTCACGCGTTTCATTCAAGGTGGCCAGCCCGGCCCCGAGGGATCCATCGGCAAGTTGTTCTGGTCGAAGTGGCACCAGCGGTTGGGCGAACTGGAAGTGGACCTGTTGGGCGCCGACGCGTTGGTGATGCAGCCCGAACACAGCGACGAACACGACATGCAACACACGTTCCTGTTCAGTCGCGCGCACACCATCTACGCGGGTTCCACCGAGATCCAGCGCAACATCGTCGGTGAGCGGGTGCTGGGTCTGCCCCG
>JAIXWJ010000054.1 GCA_027491335.1 Actinomycetes bacterium
CAGCGCGAACAGAATGTAAACACGCCGTTTACACGCGCCGGACCCTCCGTCTCAGACACGGTCCAGATCGGGCAGGTACAGCACTCGGTCGCCGGCCAGCGACCGCAACCTGCGCGAGAGGGCTTGGGGTCGGCTGACCACGGTGACGGGGTATCCGCGCTCGCTCAACAGGTCATGGAGGTCGGCGAATCGATGGTCGCCGCTGCCAATGACGAAGTTGGTGTAACGACCGCGGTCGGCCTCGGTGAGGGCGGCCTCGATGAGAGCCTCGTCGGCCCCGTCGGGACCGGGGCGACGAACCACGCGGAACGGGTTCCACTTGCTCTGCACGGCGAAGGCGTGCTTGCCGTTGCAACCCGTGCCCACGATGGCGTGGTCGCCGGGACGCAAGCCCGCGGTCTTCATATATGTGGACTGCCATCGTCCGATCACCCAGGGGTCGATCACCCAGGGGTCACCCATGAGGTTGTCGATATCGATGATGTGCAACGGCCGGGGAAGTTTCACGAGTGCCATGTCCATCAAAACGATGTGAAGGCCCCGAAGTGTGCGAACCGGGATTCGTCCCCTCTGAGCAGGGCGAACGCACACATCGATGGATTCCGGTCGTTTCGAAAGGCATGAAGATTCCCGTGTATTTCTCGTCCGCATACTCCGTCGACGGGGGTTTCGACACCGTGGGCAAGTCCGCCGTGGTGGCGCACTCGCTGAGCGACGACTCCATCGATGGTGTGGAACTGCTCGAACCGCGCCCGGTGCACATCGAGTTGCTCGAACGAGTCCACGACCCCGACTACGTGCAACAAGTTCTGGCGGGCCGACGCGGTCAGTTCACCGAACACGGCACCGACTTCGTGGCGTCGATCCTGGCGTCCACCGGCGGTGTGGTGGCCGCCGTGGAGTCCGCGTTGGCTCATGGTGGATTCGCGGGTTCGTTGTCGAGCGGTCTGCACCATGCCCGCTACGACCATGATTCGGGTTACTGCACCTTCAACGGTCTCGTCGTTGGCGCGGTGCGCGCGCTCGACGTGGGCGCGAGGCGCGTGTTGATCATCGACTTCGATGCTCACTGCGGTGGGGGAACGGCCAGCCTCATCGAACGACTGAACGACAGTGGGGTCGGAGGCATCGAGCAGGTCGACGTGTCGGTGTCCTCGTTCGACAACTATCCGTCACGGCCCGGCGTCACCTGTCGCGTGGTCGGCGGCGGCGACTATCTCTCGGCCATCGTGGAGGCCCTGGACTCGGTGATCGATCCCGAATCGATCGACCTCGTCATCTACAACGCGGGCATGGATGCCCACGAGAACGCCGGCGGGGCGATGGGCGTGAACACCGACGTGATTCGTGAACGTGAATCACGAGTCTTCGAGTGGGCCGCCCGACACGACTGCCCCGTGGCCTGGGTGCTGGCCGGTGGCTACTCGTCGGCGCGGTTCACGGTGAACGACGTGGCTCGGTTGCACCGCATCACCGTGGAGGAAGCCGCGCGAGTGGCCAGCACTCAGCCGAAGTCGATGATCACGCCGGCATCGGCCACCGACTGACGCTTCACCTTCGAGGTGATGGCGGTGGCCCATTCGAGAAGACGGAACTGAACGGCGTACTTCTTGCGCATCGCCACGGTCACCGATTCGCAGTCGGCGCCGGTCACCACTCGGGCGGTCGCTTCGATCACCGGAGTGCCCGGCTTCGTGCGCCCCTTGTAGTCGCACACCTGCAGCGTCACGCGAGGGTTGTTGCGCAGGCGTTTCACCTTGGCCGAGTCGCCGCCGGTGGTGAAACACGCGCCACCATTACCGAACGGTGAGATCCAGACCGCGGTGCCGACACCGGAACCGTCGCGCTTGAAGCTGGTGAAAAGAACGTAACGCTCGTTGGCGATCGCGGAGTTCGACATGTGAGAAATGTAGGTCAGCGCTCGTCGCGGTAGCGGCGAATGTTGGCTTTTTTGCCCCGAATCGAGGCGTGCTTCATGGAGCGCAGGATGTTGTCCACGTCGTCGCCGGGCACTTCGACGATGGAGAACTGATCGCTCACCTTGATGTCGCCGATGTCGCGACCGGAGATGCCGCTCTCGTTGGCGATGGCTCCCACCAGATCCTGGGGTCGGATGCCGGCCTTGCGACCGAGCCCGACGTACAGCTTGGCCATGGCCGGACCACCGCGTCCGCGTCCACCACGTTCGAAGCGACCGCCGTGGTCGGGTCGCTCGTCGCGTCCGAAGCGACTGCTGCGGTCGTTGCGATCGGATCGATCGAATCGATCGCGCGGATCGCGACGATCGCGTTGGTCACGGGGTTGCGACAGATCGGGGATCTCGACCTCGTCCATGGTGGACTGCTCGGCGTTGTGCGCCAACTTGATGGCCGCCAGTGCGATCTGCTCCACGGAGAACTCGGAGGACAGTTCGCGCAGCACCGACTCGAAGTGATCGAGTCCGTCGGTGGCCAACGCCTCGCGCATCGTCTCGGTGGTGAGCTCCATTTGGCGAGCGCGCAAGGCGTCGACCGAGGGCACCTTCTCGAAGGGGATCTTCTGCTTGGTGAGACGCTCGATGTTCTGCAGCTGACGCTGCTCGCGCGGCTCGGCCAACGTGATGGCCACACCGGCGCGACCGGCGCGACCGACTCGACCGATGCGGTGCACGTAGGACTCGGGGGCCGAGGGCACGTCGTAGTTCACGACGTGGGTGAGGTGGTCGATGTCGAGCCCGCGGGCGGCCACGTCGGTGGCGATCAACAAGTCGGCGGTGCCGGCGCGCACGCGACCCATGACGCGATCACGCTGTTCCTGGTCCATTCCGCCGTGAAGGGCCTCGGCTCGATAACCACGGCCGTTGAGGGTTTCGGTGAGTTGGTCCACCTCGCCGCGGGTGCGGCAGAACACGATGGCCGCTTCGGGGGCCTCGATGTCGAGGATGCGTCCGAGCGCGGCCGCCTTGTGATGGCGGGGGATGAGGTACGCGGTCTGCTTGACGAGCGGAGAGGTGCCCGACTGGGAGGTGGAGCGTTCGATGGTGACGCGAACCGGGTTGCGCTGATGGCGACGCGCGATGGCGTCGATGCGCGGGGGCATGGTGGCCGAGAACAGAACGGTCTGACGTTCCTTCGGCGTCGCCTCGAGAATGGCCTCCAGGTCCTCGGCGAATCCCATGTCGAGCATCTCGTCCGCTTCGTCGAGCACGACCATGGCGATGCCGTCGAGCTCGAGGGTGTTCTTGCGGATGTGATCGAGCGCGCGACCTGGCGTGGCCACGACGACGTGGCATCCGCGACGAAGCGCATCGATCTGGCGACCGATGGGCTGTCCGCCGTAGATGGGAACGCAACGCGCGCGCAGATCGTGTCCGTACTTGTAGACGGCCTCGGAAACCTGCATGGCCAATTCGCGCGTGGGCACCAGCACCAACGCCACGGGCGAGGGCCGGTCCTCGTTGGGATCGAGCAGTTGCAGAATGGGCAACGCGAAGGCCGCGGTCTTGCCGGTTCCGGTGGCCGCTTGACCGAGCAAGTCCTTGCCGGCAACGAGATGCGGGATGGCCTCGCGTTGAATGGGAGTGGGTTCTTCGTAGCCCAGACCCGACAGGGCCTTGAGTAGTTCGGTTCTCAGACCCAGATCGGCAAAGCCGGATTCCACGCTGCGTTCGTTTTCCATGAGCGTTTCTCCTGCTCTGTGCGGCACTCAATCCTACGGCAGTGCCGCACGGAGCGGGCGTATGTGTGTGGACGCACGATGCCGGACAAATCTCCGGGGTCGTTCACCCCGGTCGCGTTCGCGCGATTCACACGTCCCAGTCGTCGCGAAGTCGATCCACGATCTTTTGGGCGTGACCGAGCGCGATCGAGGCCCGTTCGCGGCGGATTCCCATCTTTCGGGCGGCATCGGTGACGCTGTAGCCCTCCAGATTGACCAACATGAACACTTCCCGCTGTATCGGATTCAACGCCGTGAGCATGGCTTGCGTCATCATCTGATGCTCGTTGTCGCGAGCCACGTCGACGCCGGAGTCGAGTTTCTCGATGAGTGACAGCCCATCGGAGGAATCGTTGTCACCGTCCTCGAAATCCTTCGCGGGAACCGTGTGCGTCGGTGCATAACCGGAAGGTCCCCACCCGGCTTGATCCAGATACTCCATGAACATGGACTTGTCGATCGCGTTGGCATCGAACGGTCTCAGCGGAGACTGACGGTGCTGCGCCCGGATGAACTCGATGAAGCGTTGCTTGGTGGCCACGCTCACGATGGCGGCCGGCGAGTAGGCCTCCATCAGCTTGGGTCGATTGAGCAACCACTCGCAGAAGTACTGGGTGATGTCGTCGGCTTCCTGGACGCGCACCTCGCCGCGCTGAATCATGCGGCCGAGTCGACGGGCGAGCAGTTTCAGGATCTGCTCGAAGTAGTCGTCCTTGTCGAACGGATACGGATTCATGGGATGTCCTTTCGCGGGGAAGCCGGGGTGATTGGAGTGGTTGGAGTTGTCGAAGGTGTTGGCGGGAGTGCCCTTTCTGTGATGCGGTGTCGGTCGACACCGGTGTCTGGTGGACTCGGCAAGAACGATCGAGACGATCGAAAACGTGCGCGAGAGCGTGGCCCCGGTTACCCGGTGCTGCGAACGCGTTGCAGGGCGTCGATCATCTGATCGAAGGCCCGTCGGCTGATGGTGCGAAAGCGCACCACCTGCACGTCGGTGGCGGTGTCGAGCAACGTTCGGAACGCCACTTCGAACACGTGCGGGCTGGGGAATCCGAAGATGCCCGATGAAATGGCCGGGGTCACCAACTGATGAATCCCTCGTTCGTCGGCGGTCGCCAAAACGGCTCGCCACGTACGGGCCAGCAACTCGTCCTCACCGTGCATCGACACCGTATGGCCGCTCTTGTCGTACGGACTCATCCAGCGAGGACCATGGGCGTGAATGATGCCCTCGAATCCGATTCCTGCCCCCCGACCGGCGCCGGTGAACACCGCGGTGCCCGGAGCGAGTTTTCTGAAGCCGGCCGCGGCGAGTTGTTGACGTTCGCGACCGAGTTCGTCGTGCCCGCACACTTCCCAGATGCGCGCCGACGCACCGCCTCCGGCGGTGACCTCGGCATCGGAGGAGTTCACGATGCCACCGCTGAACGGCGACGCGATGTCGGCCAATTCGATTTCGATTTTCAAGGTGCCGGTGTTGGCCGGCATGGACGCGGCGGCCAACGGAGCGAAAAATGTGTTCACCACTCGCACGAGTTCGCGCACCGCGTCCTCGGACGGCGCGACGCCGGTGCCCTGCAATGTGACGTCCTCACGCAACGTCACGGTCCACGACTTCTCGACCCGAGGCGTGCTGAACGAGGAGTCGATCGACGACAGGACGATCTCATCGGTGATCGGGCTCATCATCGAGTTCAGTTCGGTGAAGAGCATCTTGCGCACCGATAGGTCGTCGTCGTGCGACGGACGCGAGCTCTCGCGAATCTCGCGACCACCCAGATCGGCCACGGTCTTGCCGGCGTCCAGTTGGCCCTTGATGTTGACCAAAGTGGCCACGTCGTCGTCCGTGAAGAAGCGCTGATTGCCCTTGTGCGTCAGCGAGCGTTGCCGGATCTCGGGAAGCTGGTTGACCATCAACCCTTTGGTGAACAAGCCGCGCTGAATGTAGAACCGCACCGCGCGCACCGTGAGATCACCGATGTTGAGCGAGCTCGCTCGTGCATTGGCGCGCTCGACCAACTCGGTGATGTCGAAGTAATCGACGTCGGCGTCCGGCTCGGAGTTCTTCACGCTCAGTTCCACTCCTGAATGAACACCGACATGGCGACCCTGGCTTTGCCCAGCTCACGCTGAGTCCACTCCCGCTTGTAGCCCAACATCTTGGCCACCTCCACCACCTTGTACTGCAGTCCTTCGACCAAGACGAAGATCTCCTGTTGCGCGGGAGTCAACACGCCCAAGGTGCGGCTGATGAGGTCGTTGTCCTGAATGCGCTCCAACCAAACCTCGTCACCGGTGAGGGTGTCGCCGAAGGTGAATTCGTCGCCCTCGTCGTCGGTGAACAGAACATGGTCCAGGGACCAAACGGCATTGCGAACCTTGCCGCTCTTGGGGTCGTACTTGCCCTGGGGGAGTTGACGGCCCTGCTGACGGTGCCAGTCCGTCAGGCGGTTGGCGAAGCTCGCCGACGCCAGCGCTGCCGGAACGTAGCGCTCGATCAGATCCGGTCGACCCCAGGCCCACAAGAGGAAGTACTGGACGAAGTCCTCGGCATCCTCGAGGAGCAACTGGGTGCGCTTGGCCGTCATACGGAACAAGATCGGTTCCAACTCGGCCAAGTAAGCGTTCACATCGTTCGGCTCGCTCAGTGCGGTGATTTTCTGGTTCGTTGTCATGTTGTCGTTTCCTCTCATTGTCTCGTTCGGGTCTGGCTGGTTCTTGTCGAGCTTCGGATGGCGCTGGTCGCCCCGTTGATCTGGACGGTGGTTCGGGTTGGTCGTGCCGGTTGTTCTCCTTTGTGTTGCGCGAGGGCCGACCCCGCGGTGAGTGTCAGGTTAATCACCTAATCTATACCTGTCAAGCACCCGACGCTACCTAGCATCTTGACACCCGACAACCTCCGAAAGAATTTTGTTGTCATTCTTTGTTGGCAAATGTATTGTAGCACACGGGTGTGACACAGATCGAATCCGGCGCATCACCCCTGCTCAGGGGCCTCACCAAGCGTTCGGATCGCCAAAATCGTCGTCGAAGCCCTCATCGGACTGCTCATCATCCGGATACTCCTCCAGCGGGCACGGACCCTCGTGCGCATCGTGGACCTCCAGAAAACAGGCCCATTCGGCCCACACGGAGTCGTTCGGCCACATGGCGCGTCGCACCAGCGGGAACCGCACATCGAGGGGGAGCAACTCGACCAAATCCACCACGCAATCGATGGCCAGATCGTCATGGGAGGGGTGAAGATCGCAGCGTTGGGTGATCTCGCCCACCTCGTCCAGAGAGTTGTACACGCTGGCCTGAACGAACCATTCGCCCGCCGGCGCATCGTGGATGAGGCGCGCGGCATCGGCGACGTGGGCCACCACGTCGTAGGTGGAGGAGTAGGCCGGTTGTTCGTAGACCCAATCGCACGGATGAACGAAACCGCACTCGCGACACGCCACCCGTTGGAATTTCCGGTCGACCACGGCGTCGGCCCGCCAGCCATGGTCGATGAGGATGTCCTGAAGTCGTTCGGGGACCTCACCGAAATGTCGATCGGGTCGGCCGCACAGAGTCGCGGACCAGCGCCGACGATCGCCGCGAATACGTAGGTGTTCGTTGGTGAAATACGCGTCGGGTCGCGGAAAGACGTCGATGACGACGGTGCCTTCGTACCACCGTGTGAGTCGGTCCATTCCGTCGACGATGTGGGCCAGGACGTAGTCGGGGGTGCGGTCGGCGGACGTGACGTACCACCGGCGCAACACGTTGGCCTCGCTCACGTCCCAGTCGAGAGCACGATCGATGATGTCTCGAGAAAGTCGCATGGGGTCGCGATCATGCCCGGGGGGTGGCGGGAGGTTCGGTGGGGGGTGGCGGGAGGTTCGGTTAGCTCGTGAACACCAGCTGGATCATCACGGCGCACACGACTCCGCGGACGGTCCAGGCGATGGTTCGAGGCCAGTTCGTGAGCACCAAGCGACGCCCGATGGACTCGTCGGGGGACTCGGCCATGCGAGCGTGCAGGGGCACCGACAACAGAACAGTGCTGCCCAGCGCCACGGCCAACAACACCGCGTTCGCCCACACCCAACCGGCCGCGATCGCATCGGGTCGGCGCACCAGCAGCGCCAGCGTGGTGAGGCCCTCCACGGCCATGGGCAGACCC
This sequence comes from Actinomycetes bacterium, assembly GCA_027491335.1. Lineage (GTDB taxonomy): Bacteria > Actinomycetota > Acidimicrobiia > Acidimicrobiales > Ilumatobacteraceae > Casp-actino8. The sequence continues at coordinate 7,850 of JAIXWJ010000054.1, forward strand.
ACCACGGTGGCGGTCCGACGTTGGTGTTCGAGGGCGATGGGTCGCGCTCGATCCACCGGCACCACGGCCAGCAACGGATAGTGCACCCGCTGGACGAACCAGATGAGTCCGACCATGGTCCAGGTGGCCACCGCGTTCAGCAACAACAGCAGGTGATCGACATCGTTTTGGTCCACGGGGCACCGTATGTCCGAATCTCCCGTGTCTTCACATCGTGGAGCGGCGAGACTGGACGCATGAGACCGGTGTACTGCCTACGACTCGACGGGCCCGTGTGGCCGTCGGCGCAGCAGGCCACCATGCGCGAGATCACTTTGCGTTGGCTGGAGAAGGAGTATCCCTCCGACGAACGCGAGGCCGGACTGTCGGTGCGCATCGACGACGACGACCCCGACCGCTGGTGGCGGTGCAGCATCGATCGACCTGTGGGTGACGGGGCCATGGCTGGTGTCACCATCACGCTGGCCACCACGATGACCAACTCCGAGGCGGCCACCACGCTCGAGATTCGCTGCTCGATCACACCGGGTGGTCGTCGCGTCACCCGCAAGCCACCGACCACGAGCGTGATGTCGTTGCGAGTTTTGGCACACGAGTTGGTGAACGCCTGCGCCATGTACGACGCCACCATGCGCTTGCGGGCCACCGCGGCGGTGGTCGACATCCCCGATGGGGCCGAAGCGATGGCGGCGTTCTGCGACGCACCGAGTCGAGCGTTGCCGGTGATCATCGAATCGGTGCCCGACGGCGGCAAAGCCGTTTTCGAATCCGGCCGTTTGTCGCTTTCTCTCACCGGACTCGCGCACATCGTGCAGATACATGGCGATGCGGCGCGCGTGGCGTTCAATCGCATGTACGGCAAAGACATCCTGTTGCGTCAGGGACTCACCATCGTGTGGCCCGGTGGCGCCGAACACTCCTCGTCCAACGGCACGGGACTTTCGGTCGATGCGGCCAAGACCGAACGAGGACGCGTCATCGACATGGTCACCGAATCGGCCGCCGGCTCGCTCGCGCCGTTGCGCGCGCCATTGTTCCGACGTCGTTCGAACGAGTCCATCGTCGAGGTGGCCGAGTCATCCATCGGCTCGGCGTCCACCTCGTCGGCGCCCACCGGGGCACCAACATCGACACCCACGACGCCGGGCAAGGAGTCGGGTCCGAACGACCCCGCCGCCGATCCCGAGAACGTTCCGTGGTCCGAGTATCGAGCGGTGCTCGAGCAATGGCAGGAGGACCTCAACCGTCTCGACGATCTCGAGCAGGCCATGGCCGAGGCGGATCGGGTAATCGCCGAGAAGCAGGACCTGTTGGAGAATCGCAACGATCTGGTGGAGAGCCTGGTGTTGATGAACACCGAGCTCGAGGTGCGTCTCGGACGTTCGCCGCAGGGATTGCGCGCCGTCAGCGCCATCGATGCGGTGAATCAGGCGTCGCGCATCTGCGAACACCTCACGTTCCATGACAATGCATTCGTCACCGCGCGCGAGTTGGAGAACATCGACGCCAACCGTCTGTTGCAGGACCTCGTGCGCCTGAACGTGGTGGCCGCCGACTGGCAGACCGGGCGAATCAACAACGCCTCGCTCACCATCGCCTGTCGAAGCTTGGGACTGAATTACGCCGCCGGAGTGTCCGACACGGCCGAGTACAAGTTCGGCAGCGACTACGCGTTCGCGTGGCGGGGTCGCACCGAGTTCGCTCTCGCGCACATTCGCAACGGCAAGGGGGCCCGCCTGTATCGGGTGCATCTCTTCTTCGACGACGACGCCCACCAGGTGGTGGTGGCCTACGTCGGCCGACATTTGCGCGGCAAACACGGCTGACGACGCCTCATCGTCGTTCGCACACTTTCCGCATCAGCGGTCGTTCCTTCACTCGTGACCCGACCCGGGTCGAGAAGGAGCACCGAAGATGTCCACCATCGAACTTCGCCGAATCGCCATCGGCCAACCCATCACCAAGCGTGGTGTCGCGATCTTTCCCGTGTTTCGACCCGGAACGACGAATCCCCCTCTCGGGTTGATTCGTCCCGGTGACGGTTTCTTCGTTCGCGAGAAGGCCACACCCACCGTGCCGATTCTCGAAGTGGAGAACACCAACGTCGATCCCGTGGTGCTGTTCGCCGGCGAGACCTTGGAAGGTGGCCGGCAGCAACGCGTGTTGAATCAGAGCGTCATCATCGGTGGTCGGAGCGTTTCGGACATTCCGGTGTCGTGCGTGGAACAGGGTCGCTGGCATGGTGACCACTCGTTTCGCGGCGTGGGAGAGATCGCCCCGCCGTCGATTCGTCGTTCGGCGAATCGACGTGACCAAGGCGACGTGTGGAACGAGGTGGAGAGCTTGCTGAGTTCGCACCGCTTGTTGTCGCACACCAGTGCTCTCGACGAGTACTTCCGGTCTCGTCCCTCGTCGCACGACGTGGCGGTGGTGGACGAGGTGGCATCGTGGGGCCCGCTTGCCGAGCAGACGGGAATCGTGGTCATGAATCGGGGCCGGGTGGTCTCGGCCGACGTATTCGGCGAGGCGAATCTGTTGGTGTCGATGTGGGAGACCCTCGTGCGGTCGGCCTTCGTCACCGGACCCGAGACGTCGTCGAGGTCCGCAACGTCATCGGGCTCGAGCAACCGAGCCGATAAGGCCCTCAACTTTTTGCGCCGGTTCGCACGGGAGTTGCGCGGACCGCTGGACAGCTCCGAACCTGGCCGCTCTGAATTTGGACAGGGTGTGTGGCGTCAGGTGTCGACCGATCGAGTGACCGGGCAGGCCCTGACCCTGGATGGCCAGTTGGTGCATGCCTCGGCCTTTCCCGCCCATCACTGAATGATCGCCGGTCGATGATTGCCGGAAAGGGCCGATGAGCAGGGCTTGGGAAACCGTGCCACACCCCTCTGTCACCCTTGGGCGTCGGCATTCGCCGACAACCACAACTACCGACACCGGACACCCCGGGTCGCAGAAGGAGTCCATCATGAACAGCCCCAAGTACACCAACCGCGAACTGGCCTTCATCAAGGAGGCCCTTGTCCGCATGTCGCGGCGCCTGAGCAACTGCCAGCTGCCCGTCGCGGTGCGCGACGAGGTGGCCAGCGCCATGGATGAGTACCTGGCGAGGAAGGTCAGCGACCTCGCCGTGCGTTATCCGTCGGGTGACATCTTCGTCGATGCGGTGTTCGGCACCCGATGCATCGATGCCTTGCGCACCTGGCGGGCTCAACGTGGCGAGGGGGCGCGGGGCGAACGCATCGTCGACATGTTCGACGCGGCGGTCGCCGACACCCACGCCGACATGCGGTTGCCCGATCCTCTCGATCTGTCCTTTGTTCAACTTGAAGCCAGCCTGATCAAGCGACTCGGTGAGCGCAAGGGGCGACTCACCTTCCGTGTGAAGGTGCTGGGCGACGACACCACCGAGGCCGCGAACGAGTTCGGCATTTCGCGCACCCGGGCCGCACACATCATCAGCGAGGCCCTACGTGAACTGGGTGATGACGACGGGTTCATGGGGTCATGGACGGCATGACCCCGGCCATCCGGTTCGCGGTGTCGTATCGGTCGCTCTCGGATTCGGCGCTCGTCTCGTGTGCCGACTCCGAAGTGGCCGACGCACTCGGCATTCCCGTGGACGAGGTCGATCAACAACAGATGGACCATGACACCACCGTGGAATCGATCGGTGTCGACCGGGGCGACTCGCTCGATCGCTATTTCCTTGCCGCTCAGGTGTTGGGTGTGTCGATGCGTAGTCGACACGGATTGGTCGATCACGTGATGCCGCCTCGATTGCACAACACGCTCATGTCGTTGGTTCATGATTCGTTGGTTCAGGACTCGGGGGAGACGCACGAGGACTCGTTCTCCGCGCGTCGCACCATCGCGTGGGTGCCGGTGAGTGAACTGGCGTCTCCATGGTCCGCTCCTCACTTCGTGCGTCGGCCGGCGCACGAAGTGAAGGCCGTGTGTGCCGCACTCGACGACCTGTCCATCGCGTTCTCGAGTGGTGCGTCACGACCTTCACCGCATGATTCTTGGCCCGACATCGCCACGTCGCTGCGGTGCCTACTCGATGATCTCGCCGACGCGGATGGATTACCGGTTCCCCTTGCCGTGTCACGCACCGCCCAGGCTCTCGTGACCGCTCCCGAGTCCCTTCGCGATGTCACCGTTCCCGTTGGCGAAGCGGTGTTCGATTTGGCGACCGCCGAATCGTGGGATTCCGCCGCGAGCATTCTCCGCGACGCTCGCCGGCGACTGGTGCGCCGTCGAACGGGCCGCGGCCCGAACGTGTGAAGCACGAACGTAACGAGCAAAACAGTGTGAGCTCGCCGCTGGCGTCGACCGACCGCTCGGCGACAATGCCCCGATGAATACTCGGGCCATCCGACGTCGGGTCAATCCGATCGAGCGTGTTCTCAACTTGTTGACCCTGTTGTCGCGGGCCGAGACGCCCATGACCCGTGAGCAGATCGTGGCGGCCATGTCGCGAGGCGAGTCCCCGTACCCGTTGGAAGAAGATCCACAACGTCAACTGTTCACCAGCGACAAGAACGTGATTTCCCGCGATCTGGGTATCCCGGTGCGCACCCAAGCCGGCGTCGGCGACGAGGCGGGCCAGACCCGGTACTACATCCGCGAAGAGGACATGTGCGTTCCCGACGTGGCGCTCACCGACGACGAGTTGTCCATTTTGTCGTTGGCGTTGGAATCGCTGCACCACACGGTGCCTCAGGCCGGTGAGGCCTTGATGAAGTTCGACGGGCATCTCGGATCATCGCCTCTCAGCATGAACATCGGATTGCCGCTGGCGGTTGTGCGTATGTCCGAAGCGGCCAAGCAACGTCAGGCGGTGCGGATCGCCCATTCGGGCACCGACATCGAGATCGAACCCGTTCGCGTGGTTTTCGACAAGGGAACCTGGTACGTGATCGCTCTGCATCGCGGCGACAAGAAGTTGAAGGCTTTGCGTTGTTCGCAATTGTCCGACGAATTCGAGGTCTTGGACGACGAGTCCACACCCGGACGTGCCACACCCGGACGTCCCACACCCGGACGTCGACGACTGAGCGATCGTGAACTTCGTCGACTGCTGCATGCCGTCGAACAAGACGACTTCGTGGCCAGCGTTCGCGTGGATCACCTCGGCGCCTCGTTGTCGTGGTGGGATCGGCGAGTGATCGAGACCGAACCTCTCACCGACGGCGGAATGCGCATCAGCGTGGCCGTCGGTGATCGAGCGCGGTTCCGTGGATGGCTGCTCGGTTTGGGCACCCACGCGGTCGTGGAAGGTCCGAGCGAATTGCGTGATCACGTTGTGGAGTGGCTCGACGCCGCATCACGAACGGTCGACGTGGTTCCCATCCCGCCCACTCGGCCCGCAGCACCTTCCACCCGGCCGGGGCCGCGACCGTTGGGAGAGCGACTTCAGCGCCTTCTTTCCATCCTTCCCTGGTTGCGCAACACCACGTCCACACCCATCTCGGTGTTGGACGCTCGGTTGGGTGTGAGCGAGGACATGTTGTTGAAGGATCTGGAGGCGGCGTCCATGTGCGGTGTCCCTCCGTACACCAGCGACGCGTTGTTCGACTTCTGGGTGGAAGGTGACACGGTTCATTTCTGCGGAGACGGAACCGTGTCCGGACGCTTTCGTCGCAGTCGATCACTCATGACGCGAAGCGTGAAGCTGACGCCCCGTCAGGCAACGGCGGTGTCGTTGGGTTTGGCATCCATGTCGGTGGCCCTCGATGACGCACAACGAACCACCGGCCCTTTCGCCTCTCTGACGCGCAAGGTGGAAGAAGCACTGGGTGAGATTCCCGTCGAGATTCGTTTGGACGAGGCCCCGCTCATGGTGGAGATGAACGAGGTCGTTCGTGATCACCGTGAGATCAAGGTCACCTACGTGAACGGCGAGGATCAGATCAGCGAGCGCGTGTTGCATCCGCGGTTGGTGTTCGTCGACAAGGGCGAGACGTATCTAATGGCCGACGACGTGTCGGTCACCCCGACCGAGATCGATCGGGTGTTCCGCGTGGATCGCATTCTCGACACCGAGGCGACCGGGCGCACGTTCGAGCATCGCGCGGCCGAATGGTCGGGGTGGGGCTTTCGTGGCGACGCCACCGAGGCCATCTTGTATATCGCGCCGGGGAACGGCTGGCTCGTCGATCGACTGGCGTCGAAGGCGTGCGTTGTCAACGACGACGACTCCATGTTCGTGTGGGTGGATGTGGTCAGCCGCACGTGGTTGGCCAAGCTGTTGGTGCGTTGCGGACATCCATCGTGTGTGGTGTCGCCCGCCGAGTTGCGCGACGTGGCCCCCGACTGGGCCCGCACGGTGCTCGAACAATACGACCGCTGATCGGAGTCATTCGGCTCGCATTTCGATGTGAGTACATGTGAGCCATTTCGCAACGTTTTTCGTGTGTCGGGGGCGGGAAACTGGCAACATGGAGGTGTGAAGGCGCAACTGACGCTGAAGTACCGCGTTCTGTCGGACACGGTGCTCGGTTTCGTGGAGGGGATGACCCCCGACGAGGGTGAAACCGCGCCGACCCCCGACATCTCGTCTTCGGTCGTGCGCGATCGATTGGATGCCGACACCACGGTGGAGTGGGCGCCCGTCGGCGGTGTGGACGTGTTGGTCGGATTCCAACAGTTGCATGCCTCGGTTCGTCCGCGGGTGGAAGGGTTGCCCGGTCTCATCGGGGTCTTGGTGACCGAGTTGATTCTGAAGGCCAAGGACGACGAGTCGGTCTCCGACATGTCGGGTCCGGCCGCCATTCTTCGCACGTTCGAGATGCGGCACACCATCGACATCGCGATGCTGGTGAAGCCAACGGCGGTCACCGAGCGTCGCCGAGCGACCCGCGCCACCACCAAGGGCGCCGAAGCCGCGCTGCATCATCTGATCGATCGGGCCGAGATCATCGAGGGCGAGGACCCCACCTCGCGCCGGGCTTTGTCGGCTTTGCGCGACTTAGCGTCGTCCATCGGTGACGGCGACGGTTTGTCGAGTGAACGCACCGCCGAGGCGACGTTCCAAGCCATCACCAATTCGGGCATGCGCAGTCGCCAACACAAGGACATTCTCCTGCGCGTGGTGGACGACCTACGTGATCAGCGCACATGGCCTCGGGCCATCGAGAACGCGATGGCGGCGCCGGATCCCGAGGTTCTCTCGGAACTCGACGCCGCCAAAGACGACGACTGACCCGACGCGCCGGTCGGGCACAACGGTCAGATCAGTGCGTTTCGTTCCCAGGTGTCGCGCAGGAACTCGGTGAACGTGGTGTTCCATGGCTGATACCGATGCCAGCGAGCTTCGAGCCAGTCGTGCGCCTCGGCCTCGGTGAACGAATAGCGCCTCATGGCCCACGCCTTCAACACCAAACCCGTGCGACTGCGACCACCGTGGCAATGCACGAGCACCCGATGACCATCTGCCAACAGTGCATCGACGGCCGACACGGCATCCTCCACTGCGGCCAGCAGGTTCACGTTCTCGTCGTGGCCCACCTCGTCGCGCATGTACAACTCGCGACGCACCGTGTGATGGTCGAGGCGCCCGTCGATGAGACACAACGAGACCGTGGCGAAGGCACCGTCGCACTCGATGGCCCCGCCGAGGTCCGAGGCGAACACCGGCACCTCGTCGTCGACGCGTTGCGGATGAGCCGGGGCCTCGAGCCTGGTGCGGCTGGCTCGGTCACGACCCATCAACAGGCGCGCCGTGTCCAGCAGATCGGCGTAGCGATAACTGTTTCGACCCGACGGTGTGCAGAACGAACCGTGCACGACGGTCATCCATCGCGACGGAATGCCCTGCACCGAATGCACGGCTCCGACCAACGCTCCGGCCACGCAGGCCACGGTGTCGGTGTCACCACCGAGATCGATGGCCAATCGCATCGCCGACGCGAAGTCGCTCGACTCGCGCAACGCCCACACCGCCTGTGCGAGACAGATGATGGCGGCCCCGTTGGAGTGATCAGCATCGCGATTCGGTTCCCAGTGTGGCGACAGCAGACGAGCGAACTCGGCCCGATGCGTGTCGTCGACGAACGTGAGCACGTCATCGATCTGCGACAACGGATCGGCGCCCAGGATGGCCCGACGACACAATTCGGTCCCGATGGCCGCCGACCAACCAGCGAGCGGATCGAAGTGCGTGAGCTCGGCTTGTGCTCGGGCCACCTTCATGACGTCGGCCGTGTCGTGACCGACGAAGGCCACGGCGATGGCCCAAGTGCGCATGAGAGCACCGTTGCTGGCGGTGCGACCCCACGAACGATGAACGTCGGCGGCCGCTCCGTGACGACTCTCGTGAGACAGAGCTCCGGCGGTGGTGGTGCCGCAGTCGGTGGCTTCGGAACGCCAGGCACGGAATCGCGCCCAGAGATCGTCGAGATCGAGGCCACCGCAGGCCAGAAGTGATTCGGCCAGGGCCAGCATCATCTGGCTGTCGTCGGTGAACTCGCCCGGCGCCCAATCGAAGGCGCCCCCGCCCACCATCTCGGTGGACGTTCCGAGCAACGGCGCGGGGAACCGCGCCGAGTAGGCCCCCGCGGGTCCGAACTCGAAGGGTGCCCCGAGAGCGTCTCCGACGCAGGCCCCGATCAGGGCACCGATGGCGCGCTGTTGGGCGTCCGCACCGATGCGAACGGGGTTGGCGGTGAAGGTGGAGGTGATGTGTGTGTTGTTCATGGGGACCGAAACGATCGGAAACGTGCAAAGTGTGCGCGCGAGGCCCGATGGTCACCGTGGCGCGTTATTTGGACAAATAACATGGCTGTCATTAGACATAAATGGTCTAGAAAAATGGTGTGAGCAGGTGCTCTGCCATTCCGCATCTATGCCACACCCCTGAATCACACTTAAGGCACGTCGAACTCCGAAGGCAGCGGAGGACGTGAATCAGCATTCTTTACGGGAATTCCGGGGCTGCTCTCCTCGAAGTTCGGACAGGCAGTCGTGGCAGCGAAGAAGTCCAACAAGTCGCAGACCAACCAGAAGAAGACCTCTGGTTCGGGTACCCGGCCGACACGGGCAAAGGTGGAAAACCCGCCCGCATCGACACCCTGGAAGCGTCGTTCGTTCTGGGTGGTGGCCCTCGAGGAGATCCGACTGAATCCTCGGGTATGGCACCGGGCCGATCGCCTGTACACGCGAGCCACGGCGGCTCAGATCGCCAGCGACTTGCGTTCCGTCCATCGGCGGGGAGCCGAGAACGTTCGCGTGAAGGGCGTCGTCGACGGTGAGGCGTGGGACGCTCGTTGGGAGTTGAGCCCCGATGGCCCCGACGACCAATTCGCCATCTGGGTGATGTATCTCGGTCGGACGGAGCAGTCGGACTGAACGTTCGATTCAGCCGGCCTCGGCCAGGTTGAACTTCTCTCCGATGAATCGCACCCACACCTCGCAATCACCGGGGGCACCGATGGTGGTGGGGATCCACTTGCTCTCCCACACTTCGCCGACCTGAAATCCGCGCACTCGGTGCACCGAGGTCGGCCTCAGATGCGCGCAGCGCACATCGCTGGCGATCTGTTGGGCGGTCTTCTTCGTGTACAGCTTGGGAATGCGGTACCAGTCGCCACTACCGCGGGCTTCGTCGAGCGAACGTTGCCAGAACGAACGGCGACGATGACGGCGGGGGACCGAACCGGCGGCGGCGCGGCTGACGTTGGAGACGGAACGGGACTGGGTGGTGGAAGCGCTCATGCATTCTTGAACGAGCGACCGGATGCGAAGTGTGCGCGATCGGAGCGTCCGACCTACCAGCGTTCGAACGACCAACCCGTGGGTCGACCGTTCGAGTACGGCATCACACCGTGAAAGACACGGGGATCGTCGTCCAGAACCAAGGGCAGGAAGTGCCGATCCCCTTCCCACATGGGAAGCGCCGCCGATTCACGCACCGAGGCGTCGGCGTCGCAGGCTCGCAGCAGTCGCTCCACGGGGATCCACTCCAGAACGCCCTCGTCGTTCTCGGCCGGAGGGATGCCCGTCCATTCCTCGATCAGGAAGATGGGCGACAGCCAGTCCTCGCCGTTGGGTCCGAAGCCGGGCCAGGACACGGTGCCCCGCAAGCGCATGCGCACGACCTCGATGCCGGCTTCCTCGTGAAGTTCGCGCCGCACACCAGCGGCCAAGTCCTCGTGGGTTTCCAGCTTTCCGCCGAGTCCGTTCCACTTGCCCAAGTGATCGTCGTTCTGACGGCGATTGCGGTGCACCATGAGGACGGAGCTCGTGGTCGTGTCGCGCACGTACGCCAGGGTCCCGATGATGGGGGTGTAGGGCATGACGTCTCTTGTATCAGAACGCATCTCGGGTGGGAACAATGGAGAGAGATGTTCGCGTGGGCAGACTGGAACCGTGATTGCCAACCCCGATCATCGACGTGACTATCAACGCGATGGAGTGGTGGTGTTGCGCGACGTCCTGACGCCGGACGAGGTCGCCCGTTTGCGCTCGGGTATCGACGAAGTGGTGTCAACGCCCAGCCCGCGCGCCAAGGTGGCCAGCGCTCCGGATGATCCCGGATTCTTCATCGAAGACTTCTGCACGTGGCGTGATCGACCCGAGTTCGCCGACGTGATTCGAACGTCACGTTTGGCCGACGTGGCCGCGGAGTTGATGGGGTCGCGAACCGTGACGATGTATCACGATCACATTCTGGTGAAGGAGCCCGGCACCCGGCAGCGCACGCCGTGGCATCAGGATCAGCCGTACTACGACGTCGAGGGGGAGCAGAACGTGAGCTTCTGGATCCCGGTGGATCCGGTGTCGCGCGAGGACTGCCTGGAGGTGATCGCGGGCACGCATCGCGGTCCGTGGTTGATGCCGCGTTCGTTCCTCGACCAACAGGCGAAGTGGTTCCCCGAGGGATCGTTGACCGAGATGCCCGATTACGAAGCCGAACGCGAGCGACACACGATCGTGACGGCGGATCTGGAGCCCGGTGATTGCATCGCCTTCCACATGTTGGCGGTGCACGGAGCGCCCGGTGTGTCGGGGACCAATCGGCGACGAGTGTTCAGCCTTCGGCTGTTGGGTGACGACATGGTGTTCGCGCCCCGTGACTGGGTGACGTCTCCGGACATGAACGCGGTGTTCGAGGGGCCCGACGAACGCGTGAGGGGCGAACGTCTAACGGGCGACTGGTTCCCCCGCTTGCGGTGAGAGTCAGCCGGCGATGGTGGTGGTCGGATCGAGAGGTCGGTCGCCGAGGTCGATGAACAACACCTTGCGGTCCTCGATCACCGGATACTCACCGTTCGTGGGCGGCGACAGTTCCGTGACATTGACGACTCGGTCCTCACAATCGGTGAAGTCGTCGGTGCCCTCGATCTGCACCACGGGACACGACGCATCGCGATCGGCGGGGTACGCGTAGTACACGATCCATCCACGTTGCGGGTCCGAGCCGTTGTGGTCGAGCACGATGGTGCGCTCGCCCGACGTGGTGCCGAGTCCGGGGAACAACACCGGTCCATTGGTGTTCACCGTTTCCGACCAGCGTTCCACGTTGCCCACCTGCAGGCGGTCCGGGGTGAACGTGGTGGTCTGGGCCTGCTCGCCCGACATGACGGCGGCGATCCCGAACAAGACGAGACCCAACACCGCGAAGAATCCGATTCCGGCCACCACGGGGGCCATGGCGCGGGCGGCGGGGGAACTCAATTCGGGGCGACGCACCTTCTGAGTCTGCCCAGCATGAGAGGGATTTTCTAACTTTCCGACAAGTTTCTGTCAGATCACCCGAGTTCCTCGCTCTTGTCACCCGTCGGCGCAACCCGTGCCGTGCGAAACGAGGGGAACATCATGACGAACATCCGGAATTCTCGAATCAGGAACTTCCGTTTCATCGGCACGCTCGCGAAGTCGGCCGTGGCGCTCGCATTGGTTGGGGGTTTGGTCGTCGGTACGGGTGCCGCTGGTGCCTCGGCCAGCAACGGCTCATCGAAGAGTTCGGACCGCAGCCACGAGGCGCACGACGAGCACGAGAAGGACCACGACGGCATCGGTCATGGCGAGAACGACGACCACAAGGGCCGGGGTCGCGGTCATGACGACCACGGCAACGGTCACGGATACGGCCACGGCGATGGTTGTGACGATCACGAAGATCACGAAGATCACGAAGATCATGACGAGACGAGCGACGATGTCGCGCATCCCACAACGACGGCTCCGACGACGTCGTCTTCCGCACCAAGCACTTCACCTGATGCTCAAGCTCCGTCGGGAGCGGGGGATGCGCCGGCCGACGCGGTGAGCGAGGCCGAGGCTCCCGTCGACCAGCAGGATCGTTCGCCCCAGCCCGACGCGGTGGAGACCAACGAGACGACGGTCTCCACACTGCAGCCCGCCGCGCTGGGCGACAGCGTGAATGCTCCGGCCGCCAACACGGCCAGCGAACCCGGCACGACTGCGCCCGCCGCGACCGAATCCGGTGCGGTCGAATCCGGCACGACGGAATCCGGTGCGACCGCGGTGATCGACAGCCTGCCCATGACCGGCGCCTCGGTCGCCCTCGTGGGGCTGGCGATCGCCCTTGCCGTGGCTGGCCTCGTTGTGCTGGTCGCCCGTCGTCGTCGCGAGCCGGTCGTTTCCTGATCCTCCCCTGTCAGGTCGACCGCGACTCGCGGCGATGGGCCCCGATTCGGTCTTGGCGGACCGGGTCGGGGCCCGTGCGCGTGTGGCGATGCCCGAGGCCGAGCACGGAATGTGCGGGAAACCTCCTCAGGGCGTAGGGTTTCGCTCTTGTGAAGAGGCCCTATCGCGTCGTCGTCGCCAAGCCCGGTCTGGATGGACATGACCGAGGCGCCAAGACCATCACCCGTGCGTTGCGTGACCACGGATTCGAGGTCATTTACACCGGTCTCCACCAGACCCCCGAGCAGATCGCCGAAACCGCTCTGCAAGAGGACGTGGACGCCGTCGGTCTGTCGTTGCTCTCCGGCGCGCACCTCACGTTGTTCCCCCGCACCATGGAGGAACTGAAGAGCCGAGGCATGGACGACGTTCTCATTTTCGGTGGCGGTGTCATCCCCGACGCCGACGCGCGCACCTTGCGCGAACAGGGCGTCTCGGAAATCTTCGGACCCGGATCATCGCTGAAGGGCATCGCCCAGTGGCTCGAGACGGCTCTCGACGCTCGCGAGTGATCGTCCCACCATCGTCGTCAACGATTCGCCAATCAACCCGTACGCCAGTCATCACGCCAGTCATCAGGAGGAAACAAACACATGGACCTGTTCGAGTACCAGGGCAAGCAGTACTTCGCCCGCTACGACATTCCGGTCAGCCCGGGCGGAGCCGCCGACACCGTCGATGAGGCCGTGAAGGTCGCCGACAAGGCCGGCTATCCGGTGGTGGTGAAGGCTCAGGTGCAAGTTGGTGGTCGCGGCAAGGCCGGCGGCATCAAGTTGGCCAACAACGCCGAAGAGACTCGTTTCCACGCCAACAACATTCTCGGCATGGACATCAAGGGCCACGTGGTGAAGCGCCTGTGGGTGGAGCACGCCAGCGACATCGCCGAGGAGTACTACGCCTCGTTCACGCTCGACCGCGCGGCCAAGAAGCACCTCCTCATGTTGTCGGCCCAAGGTGGCGTCGACATCGAAGAAGTGGCCGAGAAGGATCCCGACGCCATCGTGAAGTTGCACATCGACCCGGTCGATGGTCTCAGCGCCGCCGTGGCCCGCAAGGCCGCCGTGGACGCCAAGATCCCCGAGAAGGCTCTCGAGGGCGTGGCGTCCATCTTGGTGCAGTTGTATCGCTGCTTCACCGAGGGTGACTGCGACCTGGCCGAGATCAACCCGCTCATCTTGAAGCCCACCGGTGAGGTGCACGCGCTCGACGCCAAGGTGAGCCTCGACAACAACGCCTCCTTCCGCCATCCGGAATGGGAGGAGTACCGCGCCACCGAGGAACTCGACGCGCGCGAGCAGTTGGCCCGTACCCACGACCTGCAATACATCGGACTCGACGGCACCGTGGGCATCATCGCCAACGGCGCCGGCTTGGCCATGAGCACCCTCGACGTGGTGAATCAGGTCGGTGGCAATGCCGCCAACTTCCTCGACATCGGTGGTGGTGCCAACGCCGACGTGATGGCCGCGGCTCTCGAGGTGATCAACTTCGACCAGAACGTGTCGTCCATCTTCATCAACATCTTCGGCGGCATCACCCGAGGTGAGGAAGTGGCCAAGGGAATCGTCGAGGCTCTCAGCCGCGTCGACCTGCGCGCGCCCATCGTCATTCGTCTCGACGGCACCAACGCCGAACAGGGTCGCGAGATCCTGAAGAACGCCGGAATCCCGGAGTCGAAGCTCGTCTCCAAGCCCACCATGTTGGAAGCGGCTCGCGCCGCGGTCGCCCTCTCGAACGGAAAGTGAAGCCATGGCCATCTTCGTGAATCAGAACACCAAAGTCATCGTGCAGGGTCTGACCGGCGGTCAGGGTAAGTACCACGGTCTGCGCAACAAGGCCTACGGCACCCAGGTGGTCGGAGGAGTGACACCCGGAAAGGGTGGCACCGACGTGGAAGGCATTCCGGTCTTCAACACGGTCGCCGAGGCCGTGGCGGCCACCGGTGCCGATGCGTCGTTCATCGCCGTTCCGCCCAAGGCGGCTTCTGCCGCCATCCTCGAGGCCGCGGCCGCGGGAGTGCGTTTCGTGGTGTGCATCACCGAAGGCATTCCGGCTCAGGACGAGGCCAAGGTGTACAACACGCTCGTGCGCGATTACCCGAACACCCGCTTGTTGGGTCCGAACTGCCCGGGCATCATCAGCCCAGGCAAGTGCAACATCGGTATCACCGCCGGTGAAATCGCCGAGTTGCCCAAGGCCGGCAAGAAGAACGTGGGCATCGTCAGTCGCTCGGGAACGCTCACCTATCAGGCGTTGTACGAACTGAAGCAGCGCGGCATCGGCGTGAGCACCTGCGTGGGCATCGGTGGTGACCCGGTTCCGGGCACCAACTTCATCGATTGCTTGCGCGAGTTCCAGGCCGACCCCGAGACCGACGCCATCATCATGATCGGTGAGATCGGTGGTTCGGCCGAGGAAGAGGCCGCCGAGTTCATCAAGGCCAACGTCACCAAGCCGATGAGCGCGTACATCGCTGGCGTCACCGCACCGGCCGGCAAGAAGATGGGCCACGCTGGCGCCATCGTGTCGGGCGGCAAGGGAACGGCGCAGGGCAAGATGGACGCGTTGCGCGCCGCTGGGGTGAAGGTGGGTCAGAACCCCACCGAGGCCGGCGATCTGATGGCCGAGATCATCAAGAGCATCAGCTGATTCGACAATCGGCCGAGAGCCGAATCATCGATCAATGAACGAGCCCCGGGGACATCCCCGGGGCTCTTTCATTGTCGTCCGTGAGGTTCGAGACGAGCGTCTCGCACATCTCGAGATCAACTTCGTTGAGGTCAGCTTCGGCCGAATCCGCCCTTCAGCTTCTCGATGTCCTTCAGGTCGTTGATGTTGCCGCCACTCTCGGTGTAGCCGATGAAGGCACCAGCGGCAGCCACGAAAATGGAGATCGCCGACAGGATCATCCCGAGACCGCGCTGCACGTCGATGCCCGCCGCTTCGAGCAGGTCCTTGCCGTCGAGTGGATTGAAGACGAGGCGGATCAGAATCAACACCGCCGCGATGCCGTTGGCGAGCAGCATGAGCATGGGCCAATTCGCCTTGCCGCTCTTCATCGATCCGGTGGCCAGCAACGCGGTGATGATGCCGGAGCCCAGAACCAGGATCCAGGGGATGGTGCCGGTGAAGAAGAAGTCGAAAACCTTGGCTCCGCTTTCGGTGCTACCACCGAAGTCCGATCCATAGTCGACGCTCAGCCAATTGAAGAAACCGAAGATCAGGAAGCCGATCGCGCCGCCAACCTTCAGCCAGTCCGATGTCTTGAAATTCGAAATGTCCATGTCATCCCTCCGTTGTGCGGTCATCTCGACCACTTCGAGCGCACAGTACCGATGCGAGGATGATGGAAACAGCGATCGAGGTCACGACTCGGTGTGGGTATCGTCAAGGTGTGCCCACCGCCCTGCTCAGCGTGTACGACAAGACGGGAATCGTCGAATTCGCCGCCGAACTGTCGCGCGCGGGTTGGAGTCTGCTGTCGAGCGGCGGAACGGCCAAGGCGATCGCACAAGCCGGGGTCGATGTCGTCGACGTCGCCGACCTCACCGGCTTTCCGGCCATGCTCGGCCATCGCGTCGTCACGCTGCATCCCAAGGTGCACGCCGGAATCCTGGCCGACCTCGACGATGAAACGCATCGAGCCGATCTGGCGCGCAACGGAATCGACCCCATCTCGATGGTGGTGGTGAATCTGTATCCGTTCTCGTCGGATCCCGGCATCGAACTCATCGACATCGGTGGACCGACATTGGTGAGAGGCGCGGCCAAGAACCACGCGCACGTGGCGGTGGTCGTGCGACCCAGCGATTACGCGGTGGTCCTCGACGAGATTCGCTCTCACGGTCAGGTCTCGTCGTCCACGCGTCGCGATCTGGCCACCATCGCGTTCCGTGAGATCGCCGCCTACGACATTGCCATCGCCGATTGGATGTCCGGTGAGGCGTCGTCGACTCTTCCGTCGCATCTCTTCATCGGTGCCGAGCGCGTGCAGGATCTTCGTTACGGAGAGAATCCGCACCAGTCGGGTGCCCGCTATCGCACCACCGGTGAGACCAGTTGGTGGGACGCGGCCGTTCAGCACGGTGGCAAGGATCTCAGCTATCTCAACTTGTACGACACCGAAGCCGCGTGGCGAATGGTCCACCAGTTCGATGGACCCGCGTGCGTCATCGTGAAGCACGCGAATCCGTGCGGAGTTGCCGTGGCGAGCGACCTCGAAACCGCGTATCGCGCCGCCAACGACTGCGATCCGGTCAGTGCGTTCGGCGGCATCGTGGCCATGAACCGCAACGTCGATGCGGCCACGGCGTCGGCGTTGGCGCCCGTTTTCACCGAGGTCGTCGTCGCCCCGTCGTTCGATGCGGACGCGCTCGAGATTCTCACCGCGAAGAAGAACCTGCGGGTGTTGTCGGCACCGGCGCCGTCGGTCCGACGTTTGGACGTGCGCACCATCGACGGTGGCTTCCTGGTGCAGAACGCTGACGTGGTGAATCTCGACCGTTCGACATGGAAGGTCGTCACCACCACTTCGCCGACGGAGTCACAGTGGGTCGACATGGAGTTCGCTTGGGTGGTGTGCGCTGGCGTCGGTTCGAACGCCATCGTGTTCGCCAAGGATCGCATGGCACTCGGCATCGGGGCGGGACAACAAAACCGACTGGACTCGGCGCGCATCGCGGCCACGCGGGCCGCTGGTCGTGCGATCGGGGGAGTGTGCGCCAGTGACGCCTTCTTCCCGTTCCGTGACGGTCTGGACGCCGTGGCCGACGCCGGAATCACCGTGGTCATCCAGCCCGGAGGAAGCGTGCGCGACGACGAAGTCATCGCGGCCGCCAACGAACACGGCATCGCGATGGTGTTCACCGGAGAACGTCACTTCAAGCACTGATACCCGTGCGAGGGGCCGCTTATTCGGTCATCGTGTTCGAAACGGTTTTGTTCTCGGCGGCCTTCTTGATGATGTAGGGCGTGAGCGCCAGAATCCCTCCAGCGGCGATGATCGCGAAGGCGGTGGCCGTCGAGGTGTCCGGTGTGAACGCTCCGAGGAAGAATCCGGCCACACCGATGGTGGTCATCGCGGCTCCCCACCAGGTCATCGCACGTCGGTCGCCACGCGAACCGACGTAGCACAGGGCCAAGCCCGCGATAGCGGCGAGAACTCCGGCTCCGGCATTGGCCATGCGCACGGCCATGAGAAGCGCACCACTCAGAATCGCCACCATTCCGGCCGGAATCAGCGCGGTTCCCACCGCTTTGTAGCCACGGCGATCGAGGGTCGCCACGCCGAGGACCAACGCGGTTCCCGCGATCAGGTAGATCACGCCTTGCTGACCGAGGTAGTTACCGACCGAGCCCGGTAAGTCCGAATAGATGTTGTCCTCGTAGCACTCGTCGGGCAGATCTCCGTAGCCACCCTCGTAGTACAACTCCTCGCATCGATCGTTCGTCAACACCTCGCCCCCGAGGGCCGAAGACAGTCCAAAGATCAGGGCCAATGCGGCGAAGCCGAGGAAGATCGAGCGACCCCGGAATCCGGGCAGGGCCCAGACCGCGACGTGCAGAACCGACGCAAGGATCAGCCCAAGACCTGCATTCATCCCAGTGTCGTTGATGAATCCGATGCAGAACACCAGCAGAGAAGTGATCCCCGCTCCAATAGCGGCGGCTTGCAGATCCGCGTTCTTGTTGGCTTTCAATCTGATCGCAAGTGCGGCCCCGAAGGCGGTGATTGCGCCGGCGTACAACCCACTCATGCTTCCGGAATCACCGGAGAGAAGTCCGGTCCATCCAAGGGTCAGCAACAGGCCGGCCAATCCCGACAGAGCCGTACTCAGTCGTGGCTCCGGACGTACCTTCGCATCATCTCCCATGGAGTCGAGGAATTGCCACAGGTTCGTGGGTTTCGTCGAGGTCACTGACGTCGGCTCGCTCGGAGGCGGCGGCGGTAGGGGCGGTTGGAATTCGGTCATGGGAACCTCCGTGTCGAGGCGTGGTTTACCAACTCCGAGATCGAAGGTTTGCCATCTCGGTCGAATTCGTTGTCGCTTCCGCTCCGTAAACTCATCCCCGTGGCCCGAATCTCCGATCTCATCGCCCAAGGCCGCACGTTCTCGTTCGAGTTCTTCCCACCCAAGACCGATTCGGCCCAACTCTCCTTGGGCCGGGCCATCGGCGAACTCGAGTCCCTCGCCCCCAGTTTCGTGAGCGTCACATATGGCGCCGGTGGTAGCACGCGTCAGCGCACCCATGCCGTGGTGTCCTGGATGCGCAAGGAGACCACGCTCACTCCGATGGCCCATCTCACCTGTCAGGGTCACGTGCGTTCGGAGATTCGTGACATCCTGAGCGCCTACGCCGACGATGGCGTGCAGAACATCTTGGCTCTCGGTGGCGACGTTCCGGCCGATGGTGAACAAACGCCGAGCGATTACGCCTACGCATCGGATCTTTTGGACGACGTGTCGGCCGACGGTCGTTTCTCGGTCGGAGTGGCGGCGCACCCCGAGGTCCACCCACGTTCACCCGATCGGGACAGTGATCGCCGGTTCCTGGCCGCCAAGTTGGCCCGCGCCGATTTCGCCATCACGCAGTTCTTCTTCGAGGTCGAGGTGTACGTGCGAATGATGAACGAATTGGCCGATCTCGGCGTGAACAAGCCCGTTCTGCCGGGGATCATGCCCGTCACCAACAAGAAGCAGATCGAACGCATGGCCGAGATGTCCGGCGCGGCCATGCCGCAGTGGCTGCTCGACCGACTCGACAAGGTCGACGATCCGGAGGACGTGCGTCGCGTCGGCGTGGAGGCCGCCACCGAGCTCTGTCGCGATCTTCTCGACGCCGGCGCCCCGGGTCTGCACTTCTACACAATGAACCGCAGCACGGCGACGCGTGAGATTTACGCGAACCTCGGTTTGTCCGAGGCCCGCTGACCCCTCGATGCGAGATTGCCACGATGGATGGCCCGAAGTTCGATGGCCGTCCGATCCGGCGAGCAAGAGTTCCGCGAAGTGAAGGCGATGCAACTCTGATTCACGGCAGACTTGGGGACTGATGGCCCCGACCTCCGAGACCTCACGTTCGGCCCAGATCAGTCGGGTTCCGTATTTGCCGGGACTCGACGGACTTCGCGCCCTCGCGGTCATCGCCGTCATCATCTATCACGCCAATCCGGCGTGGTTGCCCGGTGGTTATCTGGGTGTCGAGGTCTTCTTCGTCATCAGCGGCTATCTCATCACCCTGCTGCTGGTGGCCGAATCCGAACGAACGGGTGCCATCGAATTGCGCCAGTTCTGGGTGCGGCGCGCGCGGCGATTGTTGCCGGCACTGTTCACCATGCTGGTGTTGCTCATCTTCTGGACGGCGTTCTTCGAACGCGACGCACTCGGCAAACTGCGCGGAGACGTGGTGGCCGGCGTGCTCTACGGGTCGAACTGGTTCCAGATTTGGACCGGCGCCGGTTACACCGCGGTCAACGACTTCGCCCCATTGCGACATCTGTGGTCGCTCGCGGTGGAGGAGCAGTTCTATTTGCTGTGGCCGCTCGTGATGTTGGTGGTGTTGCGTCGTGGGCACGATCGATTGCCCCGGGTGGCCATGTGGTTCGTGGGTATCGCGGCCGCGATCGCGCTCGCGATGGCCGTGCTGATGCCGACGTCTCGCATCGGTCAGGACTGCGTCGCGACGCCCGATGCCTATTGGGAGATCGCCGGCCGTTGCGTGAGCCGAGTGGACGCGCTGTATCTCTCCACACCCACGCGGGCCATCGGGTTGTTGCTGGGTGCGGCGTTGGCGTTGGTGTGGCGTCCGTACGCGCTCTTGCGCGGTCCGATGAAGCACAAGGGTCCGATGCTCGATCCGGTTGCGATCATCGGTTTGGGCATCGTCGGATTGCTGGCGTGGAAGGTGCACATCGTTCATTTGGTGGGCGAGGATGGACTGCACGCCGACCCGTGGTTGTTCCGCGGTGGTTTGTTCCTCGTGGGTGTCGGCTCGTTGATGGTGATCGCCGCGGTGGCACACAAGAAGGCGTTCGCCGGCCGCGTGCTGGGCAACCCGGTGTTCCGCGTCATCGGTGAGCGTTCGTACGGTCTCTATCTGTTCCATTGGCCGGTGTTCCAGTGTCTGCGACACGAAACCGGAATCGCCCTGAAGCCGCACGAGTTCGTGGCGGCGATGATCGTCACGGTGGCCATCACCGAGATCTCGTATCGCTACATCGAACTACCCATTCGCGAGCGACGACTGCGCGAATCAATGGGTGCTCTGTTGCGCGGAGGTCCGGGAGCGATGCGTCGACGTGGATCCTTCGGAGCCATCGTTTCGGCCGCGGTGGTGTTGCCGGTGTTCGCCGGGGTCAGTTTGGTGACCGCCGACCTGAAGCAGAACGAGGTGCAAGCCAGCCTGGAGGAGGCGGAGGGTTCCGTCACGGACGTGCTCGAGGATCTGACGCCGACGTCCACACCAACCAACACGCAACCATCGGGTTCGATCACTCCCGTCACCACTGCGGCTCCGCCGCGTTACGACGTTTTCGCCATCGGTGACTCGGTCATGAAGGGAGCCGCGCCGTCGTTGGCCGACCTCGGCATCGTGGTGGACGCGCAACAGGATCGTCAGGCGCGCATGGGCGCCGAGATCTTCCAACAACTCGAGGACCTCGGGGTCACCATCGACGTGGCCGTGGTGCATCTGGGAACGAACGGGCCCGTCAGTCAGGAGACCTTCGACTTCTTGATGGAGGCCACCAGCGAGATTCCCAAGGTGATCGTGTTGACCCTCACCGCCAACCGGGAGTGGACCGCGGCCAACAACGCCAAGATTCGCGCGTTGCCCGAGACGCATCCCAACGTGATCGTGCTGGATTGGCAGTTGGTGTCCGAACTCTGCACCGGTGAATGCTTCACCGCCGACCGGATTCATCTGGATCGGGACGGAATGCGTTTCTACGCCGCCGAAATCTGGAAAGCGATGGGTCGCGAACTGCCCTCCGATTGGTGATTTGTCCTAGCCTGTCGGTCATGACTACCCCCGTACGTGTTGCAGTGACCGGTGCCGCCGGTCAGATCGGTTACAGCCTCCTTTTCCGCATCGCCTCCGGCGCCATGCTCGGTCCCGACACTCCGGTGATCCTGCAGTTGCTCGAGATCACGCCGGCCCTCAAGGCCCTCGAGGGCGTGAAGATGGAACTCGACGACTGCGCCTTCCCGTTGTTGGCCGGCGTCGAGTGCACCGATGACGCCAACGTCGCTTTTGGTGATGCCGACGTCGCCCTGCTCGTGGGCGCCATGCCGCGCAAGGCCGGTATGGAGCGCGCCGATCTGCTCAGCGCGAACGGCGGCATCTTCAAGCCGCAGGGTGAGGCTCTCGCCCGTGGCGCGAAGAAGGACGTGAAGGTTCTGGTGGTGGGCAACCCCGCCAACACCAACGCGCTCATCGCTCAGCAGAACGCCAAGGGCCTCGACGCCGGTCGCTTCACCGCCATGACGCGTCTCGATCACAACCGAGCCGTCACTCAGATCGCGCAGAAGTTGAATCAGCCCGTGTCGGCCGTGAAGAAGATGACCATCTGGGGCAACCACAGCGCCTCGCAGTACCCCGACCTCTTCCACTGCGAGGTCGCCGGAAAGAACGCCTACGAGTCGGTCAACGACCACGCGTGGGTGGACGGAACCTTCATTCCCACCGTCGCCAAGCGTGGTGCGGCCATCATCGAGGCCCGCGGTCTGTCGTCGGCGGCGTCGGCGGCCAACGCGGCGGTCGATCACATTCGGTCGTGGCATCTCGGCACGGCTCCCGGCGATTGGGTGAGCATGGCCATCCCCAGCGATGGCAGCTACGGCGTGCCCGAGGGACTCATCTCGTCGTTCCCGTGCGTGTGCAAGGACGGCAAGTACGAGATCGTTCAGGGTCTCGAGATCGACGCGTACAGCCGCGGCAAGATCGACGCTTCGACGGCCGAATTGGCCGAAGAGCGTCAGGCCGTGCGCGAGCTCGGCCTCATCTGATTTCGTTCTTCTGGGCGGGTTTCGCGCGCCATAGCGTCGCGAAACCCGCCCAGAACGAAGGTCTTCAGGAGATCGCGACGTCGCAGGCGATGCGCATCATCTGATCGACACCGCGCTTCAATTCTTCGTCCGAGATGCGCTCCACGTTGCCCGCATCAGGATCGATCACGTCGCTCACGGTCATCATGGCCAACGCCTCGATGCCCTTGATCGCCGCGATCGTGTACATCATCGCGGCTTCCATCTCCACGCCGAGGTGACCCAGTTTGCGCCACGTACCGAACGTGTTCGGGTCCGGGTCGTAGAAGAGTCCGCTGGTGACGATGGAGCCGACGAAAACGCGCTCGCTGACCGCCTTGCTCATCGTGGCCGCCAATTCCACCAACGAGTACGTGGCCGACGGAGCGAAGCCCTCCATGCCGGCGTAACGCGTGGGCGTGCGATCGTCGGGCGATGCGGCCAATGCGATCACGGTGTCGGCCATGCGCAGATGTGGCTGGAGTCCGCCGCAGGTTCCGACGCGAACGAGGCGCTTGGCGCCGAGCATTGCCAGTTCCTCGAACACGATGCCCGCACTGGGGGCGCCCATGCCGGTGGTCTGCACGCTGATGGGGCGACCCTTGTAGGTACCGGTGTAGCCCAACATTCCGCGCTCCTCGTTCACGGTGCGAAAACCGGGATCGAAGAACGTGTTGGCGATGTACGTGGCCCGGCGAGGATCACCGGGGCACAAGACGGCGGGGGCGTAATCACCGGGTTCGGCGCGCAAATGGATGGGCATGAAACGAGCGTAGGCGAGACCGTTACGCTGGACGTGTGCTCGTGGACAGCCTCATCGATTCGGGTCGTTACGACCTGCGCGACGAGTCGTTGATCCGACGGTGTTTCGAGAGTTTCCGTCGTGACGGTGTGTGCGTTCTGCCGGGGTTCCTCACCAAAGACGCCCTCCACGCGTTGTGTGTCGAGAGCGACCAGCTGGCGCCGTTGGCCCATCGGTCGTCCACCACGGCATCGCCGTACCTGGCTCCGGTGGACCAGTCGTATCCCGAGGGCCACCCACGACGCACCGTGTCGGCCAGTTCGGTGGAAGTCGTGGCCTACGACCAGTTCCCGCTGGAAAGCCCCTTGCGACGACTGTACGAGTCCGATGACGTGCTCGAGTTCGTTCGCCAATGCTTGGGTTTGGACGCCTTGCACCGATACGCGGATCCTTTCGGTGCGCTCAATCTGGCGATCATGCGCGATGGCGATCGTCTTGGTTGGCATTTCGACATGACCGACTTCGTCGTGTCCATCGCCATTCAGACGTCGGAAAGCGGCGGGGATTTCGAGAACGCCAAGCAGATCCGATCCGCACGAGACGAGTCCTACGCGGAGGTTGCCGACGTGCTGAACGGTGGGCGCGCCGACCTCGTGCGCACCGAACCGATGACCCCGGGCACGTTGATGTTGTTCAACGGGCGGTGGAGCATGCATCGGGTCACCGAGATTCGTGGTTCACGTCCGCGATACGTGGCGTTGCTCGCCTACGACACCAAGCCGGGCACTGACTCCTCCGAGACACTGAAACTTTCGCGCTACGGCCGACTCCCCGTGGGAGCGAACACGAATGGCATCGAGACATGAACGGTGAGAAATCATGAACGACTCGACCGATCCGGTGTACGAGGTGGGGGAGGCCTTCGAGGGTTCGGGGGTCGACAGCGCGCACATCAATACCGTTTTTGGCCATCGGCTCGGTCCGGTGGGCACCGCATTCGCGACGGCATTGGCCACTCCCTCGGCCGGACACGTGCCGTTTCTGGTGGTGTGGAAGCCCGACGTGCCGGTCGCCCCAGCGACTCTGTTCATCAACAAATCCGCGATTGCGAACGACCGACACGGTGATCTCACATGGGGCGCGGCCCAGGCCGGAATCGCCCATGGGGTCACCGAGTACATGGCCCGTCGATTTCCCGACGAGGTCGAAACGGTGCCATTTGTCCTGCTCACAGCGGTATGGGTGAATCCGAACGCCCAATCCGACCGCGCCATCTACGACAACAATCGTGCGGCGGTGCGGCGGTCGCTGGAGGTGGGGGAACGAGGAATCACGCCGGGGGAGGCACGACGCGACCTGGCGATCGATCGCGGTCCGTGGAATCCGTATCTGCGTCTCGACTGAGAGCTCATGAGGGTCGATCACGGGCCCCGAACCGCACGCATCCTCACCCTCGTGTGATCGTGCCGTGCCCGCTGGCTGGGCTTTTGCGAAAAACCGTCTTGCGCTCGAGGGTGTTCGTGAGTGAGAATGACAGCCATGTAGTTACACGGGTGTCTCGAGCCCTGCACGGTTGCGGACTCGGACATCCCAGACGGCCCGCGGGCCGGGACGGCGAGGCAGCCCCATGGACGAGATGACGAACGACGCGAACTGGCAGGATCAGGCCAACTGCTTGGGGGTCGACCCCGACCTTTTCTTCCCCGAGCGTGGTGCATCCACTCGCGAGGCCAAGGAAGTGTGTCGCGGTTGTGTCGTGCGCATGGACTGTCTCGAGTACGCCCTCGTGAACGGCGAGAAGTTCGGTATCTGGGGCGGCCTCTCCGAGCGGGAGCGTCGTCGTCTGCGCCGTCAGCGCGCGCAGGCCACGCGCCGCACCGTCACCGCCTGATCAACCGCGTTCTCTCAACCGCGTTTTCTCAATCGTTGTTCGATCGTCCGAGCTTCGGACACGTCGAGCCAGCGCCAATTGCTTCGAGGGATGTCCCGAAGCACCCGTTCGCTGAGAAGCCCGACCAGTTCGTTGTGTTCGATCGCACTTCCCACCTCGCGACACACGTCGTCGACCGCGCGAACGGCGTCGGCGGGACCGATGACGAAAGGTGAGATCAGGTTCATGCTCACCTGCACTCGATCACCCACCGGTAGTCCCAAGGTTCTGATTCCCGGTTGACGCACGCGACGAGCGATCTCGCGCGCGGTGTCGATCGACGTGCCCTCCACGAGCCAACAGTTGTAGGCAACCAGTTGGTCGCGCACACCGACGCACGCTGCACCCGCCGTCGGATGCGGGTGGTGGTTGCCGACGTCGGGGAACAATGACTTCCAGGCGTGACGTCGAACGTCGGGCAACGAGCGCTCTGGCCCGTATAGAAAACTCGGAACCCCATGGGTGCGTGCGAGCCAGTGGGCGAACTCGTCGCGGGCTCGCAGCGCGTCTTCGGATGATGAGCCCGACAGTGCGACGAACGGAACGACGTCGATGACCCCGAGACGCGGATGCACACCGTCGTGCTCGTGCAGAGTCAGTCGATCGATGGCCGCCGTCGCGAGTGCGCGAACCGCCACCTCGCCGACGAGCGTGAAGACGCTTCGGTGGTGATCACGATCGGTGTGACGATCGAGCAGATCGTCTCCGCACACCGCGTCGAGTGCCGTCAACACTCGTTGGTCGCGCCCTTCGCTGATGTTCACCACGCACTCCAGCACGGATTCACTTTGACACAACGAGTGCTAGTTTTTCCTCATGTCCGACGTTGGGGGGCGACACGGATGAAGCTCGAGCATCCGGAACCGTTCGGAAACACGTGGCGCGCGAGATGGATTTGGCATGGGCGTCCGAAGTTGACCATGCAAACCTCCACCCGCACGGCGTTGGCCGATCCGCGTGATCGCATCGTTCTTTTCCGTCGCGAGTTCACCCTGTCGTCCGTCCCCGAAACCGCACCCGCTCGCATGTGGGTCGATGGCCGGTACATCCTTCACGTCAATGGTGTCGAGGTCGCGCGGGGGCCCGTGCGCAACGAGCCGCGCAGCGCACGCTACGACTTCGTCGACATCGGTCCGTTTCTACGAGTCGGTGTCAACACCCTCGCGATCGTGGCCCGACACTTCGGGCAATCGACGTCGTGGTGGGTGCCCGTTCCGCCCACGTATTCGCTCGGCGCGGGATCGCTGGTGTTCGAGTGTCTCGTCGGTTCCGAGTGGATCGTCAGTGACGCCTCGTGGAGATCGTCGAACGGCGAGGCGTGGACTCCGGTTCCCGTTCCCGGTGACGTGGCCTGTCTTCCTCTCGAATCGTTCGACGCCCGCGCGCATTGCTGGGGATGGACCGAGGTCGGATTCGACGATTCATCGTGGCGTTCGGCCCACGAGATCACGCCGTTGCACACCGGCGCCGATGGTCGACGATCGCCACCGAGTTCACCGTTCGGCGCCCTGCGTCCATCGGTTCGCGTCGCGTACCCCACGGGGTCGATACACGTGGCACATGAGATCGGCTCGGCCACGGTGGTCGGTGCGCCCGATCACGAGGACCCGGTGCGACAGGTGTTGCTCGACCAAGAATCGGCGACGGAACCGTCGGGCGTCGTCGTGCTCCATCGTTTCGATCTCGGACGCATCGCCGCCGGCTCGGTGACGCTCGAGGTGCGTGGCGCGGAATCCGGCACTCGCATCGATGTGGCCGCATCCGAACACGTCGACGCGAACGGACGTCTGGTCACCCTCGGACAACACGCCGGGTTCCGTTACGTGTGCCGTGGAACCGACGACACGTTCTCCACCTTCGACATCATCGGAACCAGATTCTTCAACGTCGTCGTGCGTGATCCGCGTGGCGCGAAGGCCAACGTCGAGGTGCGGTTGTCCGTGACCGATCGTCACCGACCGCGTCCCGCGGGAGCGTCGTTCGAATGTTCGGACGAATCGCTGAACACCATCCACGCCATCGGCTTGCGCACCGTCGATCTGTGCGCGCTGGACGCCTACGTGGATTGCCCCACCCGGGAGCAACGCGCCTGGACGGGCGATTCGGTGGTGCATCAGATGGTCGACTTCGTGTCCAACCCCGATTGGTCGATGCCGGTGTGGCATCCGCAGTTGGCCACGCACGTTCGCCCGGACGGGATGTTGGCGATGGCGGCCGCCTCGGATTTCGCGGCCGACGATCAGATGTACCTCCCGGACTGGTCGTTGCATTGGATTCGTTCGGTTCGAAACATCCATCAGTACACGGGGGACCGCGAGCTCGTGGCCGAGTTGTTGCCGATCGCCGAACGAGTGTTGCGATGGTTCGAGAGCTTCCTCGGCCCCGACGATCTGTTGCACGATGTCACCGGCTGGGCGCTCAGCGATTGGGCGAGCGTGTACATGAACGGTTGCTCATCGCTCACCAACGCACTGTGGGCGCGGGGCTTGCGAGACTTCGCCGAGATGAGTTCGTGGCTGGGCAACGAAGCCAGTGCCCAATGGGCGCGCGCACGGCACGATTCGGTGCGTCGGGCGTTCGAGGTTTTCTGGGACGAGGGACGCGGCGTGTACATCGACCACATCGTCGAGGGCTCCAAGCGTCGCGAGGCCGCACAACATCCCGGAGCCATGGCCATCGTGGCCGGTCTCGTTCCCGAGGATCGTCTGTCGCGGGTGATCGAGGGCATCACCGATCGCCGACGATTGATCCGTCATTCGTACGTGATGGATCGGCTCACGGTGGACGGTGACGGGCAGGGCTTCGTGTACCTCATGAACGGCTTTCCGGTCGATCCACCGTGGGACGTGGAAAACCAGATGGTGGAGGCCGAACCCTTCTTCCAGTACGTGGTGCACGACGCGATGGTGGCCGCCGGCCGGGCCGACCTCGTGGTGGAGTCGTGTCGACTGTGGCAGGTGTTCGTGGACGCCGGCGAGACCACGTGGCCCGAGTGTTGGGTCGGTGGCACCCGGTGTCACGGTTGGTCCTCCACCCCCACGGCCGATTTGGTGCGCCACGTCCTCGGCATCACGCCAGCCGAACCCGGATACGGCTCGGTACGCGTGTCACCCTCGTTGGGCGACTTGCAGTGGGCGCGCGCCACCGTCCCCACCCCGCATGGCTGGATCACCGTCGAGGCTCACGCCGATGGCCGTGTTTCGATCGACAGCCCGGTTCCGGTGGTGGGCGCCTGAACACCCTCGGGTGTGAGGTGATACCCTGACCACATGATCGCAGCACTGGGTTCAACCGAAATCATCGCCATTTGCGCTGTGGTCGTTGTTCTGTTCGGCGGAACGAAGATCCCGAAGTTGGCTCGCAATCTGGGTCAGGCCCAGAAGGAGTTCAAGAAGGGTCTCACCGACGGCGCCAAGGATGACGACTCCGCCAAGGAGTGATCGTTAGTTCGTGATCGCTAGTTCGTGGCGATCGACAACGTGAGACGACGGCGCTTGCTGATGCGTCGACGCTCGCGTTCGCTGCATCCGCCCCACACACCGTGGTCGATGTGGTTCTCCAAGGCGTATTCGAGGCATTGCGCCGTCACGTTGCAGGTGGCGCAGATCTTGCGCGCGCGGTCGACTCCCACGCCGTCGCTGGGGAAGAACGTGTTGGGGGGATACGCCCGGCATGCGCCTTGGGCCATCCACGATTCGGTGGTCTCGTCGTTCATGGTGTTGTCTCCTTGTGCGAAGTTGGTTTCCGCCCGCTTCGCCCGCTGAGAAGCTGTTCGTAGGGTTCCGATGTTCGGTCAGGATTCTGACGCTCCCATCGGGCCTGCGGTTCCAGCCGCCCACAGTCAAGCACGGGTGTCCGAGGACCTCCAGTCGGGTCGGTGCGGAATCGGTCCGATCTCACGGATCGGACACGCTGTCAACGCCGGTAGGGTTGGGCTGACCAGCGGTTATGCCCCGGATTCGTCGCCGTCGGACGGAACGTGAGAATTCGGAAATAACCTCTGACCAGCACCTCGACCAGAATCCTCGACCAGAATCACGGAGCCGCCATGTCGGATACCTACGCCAGCACCGAACCCGCCCGGGCCCATGTCCGGATCGTCTTTCTCGGACCGGTGGCCCCGCATTGGGACGTCGTCGGCGATTTCGGCGATCGGACCGTGGTCGAAGAGTTCCGCACCCGCGCCTTGGCTCGCTTGGTGTTGCTGCCCTACACCGATCCCCAGTTCAAGCGGAACCGCGAGCGCATCATGCGCGACGGTGAGCGCGAGAACGTCACGGTGGAATGGGATCTGGGCTTCGACGAATCGCTCATCGACGCTCCCAGCGGCCGCTGATCGCGTTCGCCGTCGAACGGGTCGATCGACACGGGTGAATTCTCGGTGAACCACCCCAACGACCCCGGCTCCGCCGTGTCTACTGTTCGCATCGTGAGCGATCCGACCCCCAGTGGCCTGCCCCGCAACATCATCAATCGCGAGCTGAGTTGGCTCGATTTCAACGAGCGCGTCCTGCGCATGGCCACCGAGCCCGGCATCCCCTTGTTGGAACGAGTCAAGTTCTGTTCCATTTTCTCGTCCAATCTCGACGAGTTCTTCCAGGTGCGCGTGGCGGCCATGACCGACCAGGAGGCCGCCGGCATCACAGCGCTGCTACCCGACGGCATCTCCCCGGCTCGTCAGTTGAAGATGGCGCTCGAGCGCGTGCGCGAATTGTGCGCCCGTCAGCAACGACTGGCTCTCGACGTTCTGCTGCCCCAACTGGCCCGAGAGGGCATTCACGTGTGCCGTTGGACCGACCTCTCGGCCGAAGAGCGTGCCACCTGCGAGCGCTTCTATCAGGACCGAGTTTTCCCGGTCCTCACCCCGCTCGCGGTCGATCCGGCGCACCCCTTCCCGTACGTGTCCAATCTGTCGTTCAGCATCGCGGCCATGATTCGCGACGACGACACCGGTGAGGAGCGCTTCGCGCGGGTGAAGGTGCCCACCCTGTTCCCGCGCCTCTACGAAATCTCCGGCACGTCCCGATTCATCCCGGTGGAGGACATCATCATCGCCCAATTGGGCACGCTGTTCCCGGGCATGACCGTCGGTCGCGCCACCACGTTCCGCATCACTCGCAACGCCGATCTCACCCTCGAGGACGAGGAAGCCGACGACCTGTTGCAGGCCGTCGAGATGGAACTGCGGCGTCGCCGGTTCGGCCGAGCGGTGCGATTGGAAATCGATCGTTCCACCGACGTCGAGATGCGTCGGCTGTTGATCGAGGAACACGACCTCACCGACCGTGACGTCATCGACGTGGACGGTCTCATCGATCTCACCTGTCTGATGCAGATCCATTCCATCGATCGGCCGGAATTGAAGGACGACCCGTGGCAACCGGTCACGGCGGGACGATTGGCCGCCGCCGAGGAGGCCGATCGTTCGATCTTCGCGGTCGTGCGTGAACGGGCCCTTTTGGTGCACCATCCCTACGAGAGTTTCGCCAGTTCGGTGGAGGAGTTCCTCTCCCAGTCCGCCGACGACCCTCGGGTGCAGAGCATCAAGATGACGCTGTATCGCACCAGTGGCGACAGCCCGATCGCCCGACATCTCATTCGCGCCGCCGAACGCGGAGTTCAGGTGGCGGTGTTGGTGGAACTGAAGGCTCGATTCGACGAGGCCACCAACGTCACCTGGGCCAAAGCGTTCGAACGGGCCGGTGTGCACGTCGTGTACGGCGTGGTGGGGTTGAAGACTCACGCGAAGTGCGTGTTGGTCGTGCGCGAGGACGCCGATGGTTTGCGTCGATACGTGCATCTCGGAACCGGCAACTACAACTCGCGCACCGCGCGTTTGTACGAGGATCTGGGTTACATCACGTGCGAACCCGAGATCACCGCCGATGCCGCGCAGTTGTTCAATCACCTCACGGGCTACAGCCGCAACGTGGAATACCAACGTTTGTTGGTGGCTCCCGATCATCTGCGTCGTCGATTGATCGAGTTGATCGACCGTGAGGCGTCCTTCGGATCCAAGGGACACGTCACCATCAAGGTGAATTCGTTGGCCGATTCCGAGATGATCGAGCACTTGTACGCGGCATCGAACGCGGGTGCTCGCGTCGACCTGATCGTCCGCGGAATTTGTTGCCTGCGCGCTGGCGTGCCCGGACTGAGCGAGAACATCCGTGTCCGTTCGGTGCTGGGTCGTTATCTCGAGCATTCGCGCATCTTCCGATTCGCCAATGGTCAGGGGGATGGCCAGGTGTTGCACCTCATGGGCTCGGCCGACCTGATGGGGCGCAACCTCGATCGGCGTGTCGAGGTGCTCACGCCCCTGACGCATCCCCGGCATCAGGATTGGTTGGATCACACCCTCGATGTGTTGCTCGACCCCGATGCACCGGCTTTCGAGATGGCGCCAGACGGCGAGTGGCTCCGTGTCGGACCGGCGTCGTTCGAACCGCATCCGCAACGACGTCTCTACGAATGGGCGTCGGCGCAACAGACCCGTCGGACGAACAACCGTCACTGATTCGGGCCGAACACCAAGAAGCCAACTGTCGTTCATCTTCCGTTCACCTGAACACAAGGTGAACTTCACGGTGATTTCCTACGTTGTGGTTACACGGACGTGAACCCGTGTCCTCACCCCAAGGAGAATCATCGATGAACATCAAGCGCTGGTCATTGCTCGCGGCAGTCGCCGTGGCATTCCCGCTCGCGGCCTGTGGCGGAGACGACTCGTCGTCGACCACCGAGGCCCCGGCCACGTCGGAGACCCCGTCGTCCGAGGCCCCCACCGATGGTGGCCTGTCGGGCTCGATCTTCGTGTCGGGCTCGTCCACCGTCGAGCCCATCAGCACTGCAGTCGCCAAGTTGTTCAGCGACGCCAACCCCGATCTGGCCATCCAGGTGGAAGGCCCCGGCACCGGTGACGGCTTCGCCAAGTTCTGCGCCGGAGAGACCGACATCTCGAACGCCTCGCGCGCCATCAAGGACGAAGAAATCGCAACCTGCACCGAGAACGGTGTCGAGTACATCGAGTTGAAGGTGGCCATCGACGGTCTGTCCGTGATCACCTCGGCCAAGAACACCGCCATCGAGTGCGTGAGCTTCGCCGACCTGTGGGTGCTCCTCGGACCCGACGCCACCGGTCGCAACAATTGGAGCGACGCCGATGACGCGGCCGCCGAACTGAGTGCCGCGGTCGGAACCGACTTCGGAACCCTGCACACGCCGTACCCGGATGCCCCGTTGACCGTGACCGCCCCCGGTGAGGAGTCGGGCACCTTCGACTCGTTCGTCGAGATCGTGCTCGGCAAGGTCGCCAAGGCCCTCGGGGTCGAGGATGACGCTCCGCGTCCCGACTACACCGCCAGCCCCAACGACAACGTGATCATCGAGGGCATCGCCGCCAATGACACGTCGCTCGGCTGGGTCGGATTCGCCTTCGTGGAAGAGAACCTCGACGTCGTGAAGCCGCTGCAGGTGGACAAGGGCGACGGTTGTGTCGAGCCCACCAACGAGAGCATCGCCTCGGGGGACTACCCGATCGCTCGTTCGCTCTACATCTACGTGAGCAAGAACAAGCTGGCCGAGAACGCCGCGCTGGAGGCCTTCGTGGACTTCTACCTGAGCGACGAGGGAATGGCCGTCATCGGAACCGGTGAGGGTCAGGTGCCGTACGTGCCGTTGGCCTCGGCCGATCTGGAGGCCACTCGCGCCGCCTGGGCCGCTCGCTGATCGAGCCCACCGTCATCGCACGGTCCGACGCCTCCTCCCCGGAGTCGGACCGCGGGAACGAGTGCCGCCCCTTCGGGGGCGGCACTTCGACGTGGGAGGACCTTTCACGGAGCACCGCGCTCGACCGGCGATCGGTGGTCGGTGCGCCGTTTGTGAATGGTGAAGAATGTCAGCAAGACTCCGAATGTTCACCGAACGGGAGACCATGAACGTATCGACAACCCAGAGTTGGACCGTGGCCGACCTTCGCTTGGCCGGGGGTCGTCGTCGGACCGACGTACGGATGCGACGACTCTTCATCGCGGCTGGTTTGACCACGCTGCTCGTCACCGTCCTCATCGTGTACACCCTCGTGAAGGACGCGGTTTCCTTCTTCATCGACGTTCCCAAGTACGAACTCTGGACCATCGGCTGGTTCCCGCGTCGCGGGTTCTTCGACATCAAGACCCTCGTGGTGGGATCACTCATGGTGACCGGAGTGGCGATGCTCATCGCCGTTCCGTTGGGTCTGGGCGTGGCGGTGTACCTGTCGGAGTTCGCTCGTCCCCGCGTGCGCCGTGTTCTGAAGCCGATCGTCGAGGTCCTCGCCGGCATCCCGAGCGTCGTGCTCGGGTACTTCGCCATCTCGTTCATCAACCCCAACATCGTCACGGTGTTGGCGCCCGGAGCCAACAAGGCGTTCAACATCGCCGCGGCCGGCGTGGCCGTGGGCATTCTCACCATCCCGATCATCGCCTCGGTCGCCGAAGACGCGTTGCGGGCGGTGCCGCTCTCGTTGCGCGAGGCGTCGTACGGCCTGGGTGCGCGGCGCGTCGCCACCACGTTCCGTGTCGTTCTGCCGGCGTCCATCTCCGGTGTGGTGGCCGCGCTGATCCTGGGTATTTCACGCGCCGTGGGCGAAACCATGGTGGTGGCCATCGCCGCCGGTGCGGTCGGTGGCGGATTGTTCTCCACCGATCCGTTCCAACCGGGTCAGACCATGACCGCGGCCATGGCGGCACTCGGTTTCGGAAGCGATCAGGTGGCCGGTGACGGGCTGGCGTTCCAGAGTCTCTTCTTCATCGGATTCCTGCTCTTCGTCCTGACGTTCCTTCTCAATCTTCTCGGTGACCGCTTGGTGCGTCGCGTGCGAGAGGAGTACTGACATGGCCCTCTCCACTCCCGCGAAGTTCGGAGCATCGAGCGCCGCCAACCTGACGGCGCGCATCACCGGTGGCAAACGCGATGTGAAGGGTCGCGTGGTCGAATGGATTCTGCTCACGACTCTCGGCATCACGCTTCTCGTCCTGGTGGCTCTCGTCGTGAACTTGCTCGATCGAGCGTGGCCGGTGCTGAACGGACGTTTCGGTGACTTCTTGTCTTCGGGCCTGGACGCCTCCAACGCCGATGAAGCCGGAGTGTGGCAGGCCATTCGCGGCACCTTGACGTTGGCGATCATCGTGGTCGTCGTGTCGTTCCCGTTGGGTATCTCGTGCGCCGTGTATCTCGAGGAGTACGCCAGTCGTTCGCGCCTGGCCCGATTGATTCGCATCAACGTGCGCAACCTGGCCGGCGTGCCGTCGATCGTCTACGGAATCCTCGGCCTCACGATCTTCGTGAAGTTCGCCGGTGGCATCACCGGCGGTCGCACCGTCATCGCCGGAGGTCTCACGCTCTCGGTTCTGGTGCTTCCCGTCGTCGTCATCACGGCCTCCGAGGCCCTGCGCGCGGTGCCCCGCTCCATCCGCGAGGGAGCCATGGGCGTCGGGGCCACTCAATGGGAAACCGTGCGCTCGCACGTGTTGCCCTCGGCGGCGCCCGGCATCCTCACCGGCACGATGTTGGCCCTGTCTCGTGCGGCCGGGGAAGCCGCTCCTTTGTTGCTGGTCGGTGGCATCACCGGTTTGCTTCGCACCGGAAATCTCGGTTTGTGGGAACAGATCACCGAGGGTGGCTTCACATCCATGCCGGTGGCCATCTTCTCGTACGCCCGACAGACGGGCGCCGACTTCCAGGCGGTCACCGCCGCGGCGTCGTTGATTCTTCTCGTTCTGGTGGTCGTCATCAACGGTTTGGCCATCTGGTTGCGCAACCGATTCGAACGGAATTGGTGACGGCATGAACGATTCGCGGAATCTCATCGAACAGGAGAGTGTGTTGGAACAGAAGCACGAGGAAACGGTGACCGGATCCGTGGTGTCGCACGAGGATGTCCCGGTGTTCCGAACCAAGGATCTGTCCGTGTTCTACGGCGATTTCCGAGCGGTTCGCGACGTGAACGTCTACATCAAGGCCCGGGAGATCACGGCCTTCATCGGTCCGTCGGGATGCGGCAAGTCGACGGTGTTGCGGTGCTTCGATCGCATGAACGATCTCATTCCCACCGCGCGCGTGGAGGGAACCGTCGAGTACCACGGCGTGAATTTGTACGACCGCGAAGTCGATGCGGTCGAGGTGCGTCGCCGGGTCGGCATGGTGTTCCAGAAGCCCAACCCGTTCCCGAAGAGCATCTACGACAACCTGGCTTTCGGGCCCCGCCTGAACGGCATCAAGAAGAAGGCCGACCTCGACGTGATCGTGGAGTCCTCGTTGAAGCGCGCGGCTTTGTGGGACGAGGTGAAGGACCGCCTCAAGGCCTCGGCAATGGGACTGTCCGGC
The DNA here is from genome assembly GCA_027491335.1 of Actinomycetes bacterium. Classification (GTDB taxonomy): domain Bacteria; phylum Actinomycetota; class Acidimicrobiia; order Acidimicrobiales; family Ilumatobacteraceae; genus Casp-actino8. Next base: position 43,569 of record JAIXWJ010000054.1, read on the forward strand.
GGTCAGCAGCAACGACTGTGCATCGCGCGCTGCATCGCCGTGGAACCCGATGTGATCCTGATGGACGAGCCGTGTTCGGCACTCGACCCCATCGCGACCGCGCGCATCGAGGATCTGATGCAGGAGATCAAGCGGGATTTCACGATCATCATCGTCACCCACAACATGCAGCAGGCCGCGCGTGTGAGCGATCAGACCGCCTTCTTCACCACCGAGGTGAATCCCGAGAGCGATCGGCGCACCGGAGTTCTGGTGGAGTTCGACAAGACCCAGAAGATGTTCTCCAACCCGTCGGACTCGCGCACCGAGGCCTACGTCACCGGCCGTTTCGGCTGAGAGGAAAATCATGGAAGAAGCACGCAAGTCCTTTCACCGCGAACTGAACGACATCCAGCAGGAACTCGTGCGCATCTCGGCGGGAGTGGTCGAGAGCATTCCCAAGTGCACGACGGTTCTCTTGGAGCAGGACCTGTCGGCGGCCGAGACGATGATCATGGCCGACGACGAGGTGGATGCCCGCACGATCGACCTCGAGGACCGATGCATCCAAATCCTCGCGTTGCAGGCTCCGGTGGCCGGGGAACTTCGTCAAGTCATCGCCGCGCTCAAGATCTGCGCCGAGATCGAGCGCTCGGCCGATTTGGTGGTCAACATTTGCAAGGCCGCTCGACGCATCTACGGACACGAGTTCGATCCGAAGTTGCGCGGCTTGGTGTTGAAGATGTCGGACCAGGCTCGCCACCTGTTCAGTGAGGCCACCAGCGCCTATCACGATGCGGATGCCTCTCGGGCCGCGGCCATCGACGATATGGACGCGTTCCTCGACGACCTCCAGCGGCAGTTCATCCAGGCCATCTTCGAATCCCACGCCGCCGGCCGCATCGACCTTCAGGTGGCCATTCAGCTGGCCGTCGTGGCTCGGTTCTACGAGCGAATCGGCGATCACGCGGTGAACATGGGGGAGAAGGTTCGTTTCCAGGTCACCGGCTGGCTACCCGAGCAGTCGGGTGCGGCCCGACACCGCGAACGCAGTTTGCAGGACCCCACTCCCGTGGGAATGGTCCGGCCGCCCATGGGGAACCCGCCATCGGACACCTGATTTCTCCGCGTGTTCACCGCTCGTTCACGACATCTACTCCGAGCGGAAAGGTGAGCCCCGTACTTTTGTTCACCGTGGGGTCACGGAGCATTCAGTCACTGAGATTTCCGTCGATGGGTGGCGAACGATGAATCGATTGGCGCACGACGAATTGGCCGACCTGCGGTCGGAGGTTCTTCGGGTTGCCGCCAACCTCATCGAAAGCATTCCTCGCGCCACGCAGATCCTCCTCGATCAGGATCTCGAGGGTGCGGAGTACCAGATCCTGGCCGACGACGAGTTCGACATGCGCACCATGGTTCTGGAGGAGCGTTGCATCGCTCTCATGGCGTTGCATGCGCCGGTGGCCAGCGAGCTGCGGCACGCGGTGACCATCATGAAGATGGCCACCGATCTCGAGCGCTCGGCCGATCTGGTGGTGAACATCTGCAAGGTGTCGCGCCGAATTCACGGACATGAGCTCGATGCCAAGTTGCGCGGTCTCATCACCCGCATGGGTCAGCAGGCGCAGAGTCTGTTCAAGCACTCGTTCGAGGCGTACGCCGATTTGGATCTGCCGGTGGCCAAGGCGGTCGACGACATGGACCTCTTCCTCGACTATCTCCACAAGCAGTTCATTCAGGCCATCTTCGAGTCTCACAGTGCCGGTCACATCGATCTGCCAATCGCCGTGCAAATGGCCATCACGGCTCGATTCTTCGAACGCATCGGTGATCACGCCGTGAACTGCGCTCACTTCGTTCAGTTTCTGATCACCGGAGAACTACCTCCGGCCGGCGACCACCGGCGAGGTGGTCGGGGATCTCTCGATCAGACCCCGGTCGGTGGTATCACGATGCCGGAACCGAATGTGCCAGAATCGAACATGTCGGAAGCGAATCCGGCATGATGACCGTCGTCCTCGTGGTGCTGGCGTTGGCCATCGGCTTCTACGTCGGACGTCGTCGCGGGCGGGCCGAGGAGTCCGTCACGATCGACGCGCAGACCAGCGTTTCCACTCCGTCATCCGATGAGGGAGAAGTGGTGCCGCAGGTGCAAGCCGCTCTCGACTCGTTGTCGGTGGGAGTCGTCGTGGCCGCGGCCGACGGCACGGTCGTTTTTCGCAACGTCATGGCGCGCGGGCTCACGGGAGCGGTTCACTCCGACGTGTTGGTGGACGAAGCGGTCGACGTTCATCTGCGCGGAGCTCTCGGTGGTGACTCGCGACGTCAGGTGTTGGACCTGTTCGGGCCGCCGAGAAAAGTCGTCGCGGTGTCGGCCACCCCGCTGTCGACCGGTGGCGCGGTTGCCATGGTCGAGGACATCACCGAGCGGTCGCTCGTGGACGCGGTGCGCACCGATTTCGTCGCCAACATCAGCCA
>JAIXWJ010000016.1 GCA_027491335.1 Actinomycetes bacterium
CACCGAACACCACGCTGTGCGCGGCACCGATGCGCGCGCAGGCCAGCATCGCCACGGCGGCTTCGGGCACCATCGGCAAATAGATGTTGACGCGATCGCCTTTGGCGACACCGAGTGACTTCAAGACGTTCGCGAACTTCTTCGTTTCGTCGAGCAACTGCGAATACGTGATGGTGCGGGTGTCGCCGGGTTCACCTTCCCAATGGATGGCCACCTTGTCTCCGCGTCCGGCGAGCACATGACGATCGAGACAATTGAACGAAACGTTGAGCTGACCACCGACGAACCACTTCGCATCGGGCAGGTTCCATTCACAGATGGTGTGCCAGTCGGTGTCCCAGTGCAGCAACTCGGCCGCCTGTCGGGCCCAGAAACCCTCGTCGTCGGCGCGGGCCTCGTCGTACAGGAACGTTCCGGCGACCAAAGCGTTGTTCTGAAAGTCGGCCGGCGGCGGGAACTTGCGATTCTCCAACAGCAGATCGTCGATGTTGTTCTGTTCGCCGGCCATGACTCCCCCGTCGCGACGTTGTGATGCTGTGATCGTGTGAACCGAACTTTAGGCGTCGCGGCGCTTCAAGCCGCGCTCGGCGATGACCGTCACCAGCAACACCCACGCCGCGAAGTAGCCCAAAGAACCCCAGCGACCGAATCCACCCTCGGGCAACTCGGCGAACATCGAATTGAGTCCGGTTTGGAAGGGCATCCACCGCGTCACGTTGTCCTCGAAAGCCAAACTGAGCAACGCCCCCACGATGCCTTCGACCAACAACGGCCACAGGACCAGGGTCGTGATGGCACTCGGTGGATTGCGCGTGAGAGTGCCGATGGCCATGCCCAGCAAGGCCACCAGCGAGCCCATCAGGATCATGGCCACGAACGCCGAGCCCGAGTCGGGACCGGTGTGCGGACCGGACACGTCGCGCGACTCCAGGATGATCGAGCCCACCGTGGTGGACGCGAGGATGATGAATCCGGTCACCAACGCCCCGACCAACGCCATCACGACGAACTTGGCCAGATACACGCGGGTGCGCTTCGGCGTCGCCGCCAAGGTGAGGCGGATGGTTCCTTGCGAGTACTCCTGGGTGATGCACAACACCCCGATGACTCCGATGAGCAGAACCGCGATGGACCCGGTGCCCAGAACGAAATCCGACAGCGTGTTCTCGCCGATGCCGGAGGTCCTCATGAACGTCACCGACAACAACGTGATCGCCAGCGGAATCACCACCGCCACGATCGTCGTGGTGACGTTCGAACGCACGCTGCGCAACTTGATCCATTCGCTGCGGATGGTGGCGATCATTTCGCGGCCTCCGACTGTCCGTGGTATTCGACCGATGTCGCGGTCACCTCGAGGAAAGCGTCCTCGAGCGATCCGGTTTGGGTGGACAACTCGTGCAACACCACTCCGTTGGCGGCCGCCAATTCGCCGATGATCTCGGACTCGACGCCGTGGAACTCGGCGGTCGTCTCGTTGGTGGCCACCTGCATGCCCTTGGCACGAGCGACGTCGACGAGCGTGCCCAACTGCGGGCTGCGCACGACCACCCACTTCCTCGCATGACGAGAAATGAACTGATCGACGGTGCATTGCTCGATCAAGCGTCCCTTGCCGATCACGACCAGCTCGTCGGCGATGAGAGCCATCTCGGAGAGCAGGTGACTGCTCACCAACACCGCGCGTCCCTGCGAAGCCAGGTGCTTCAGCATCTCGCGAATCCAGCGAATTCCCTCGGGGTCCAGTCCGTTGGCCGGTTCGTCGAGGATGACGACCCGCGGATCACCGAGCAACACCGAGGCGATTCCGAGTCGTTGCTTCATGCCCAAGGAGAACTGACCGACGCGCTTCTTGGCCACCTGTTGCAGGCCGACGATGTCGAGCACTTCATCCACGCGCTTGGCCGGCAAACCGTTGCTGGCCGCCATCCATCGCAGATGATTGCGCGCGGTTCGACCGGAGTGAGCGTTGCCGGCATCGAGCAAGGCACCCACTTCGTGCAGAGGATTGCGCAACGATGAATACGGCTTGCCGTCGAACAACGCCCGGCCGGCCTGCATGCGATCGAGACCGATCATGCAACGCATCGTGGTGCTCTTGCCGGACCCATTGGGTCCGAGAAAGCCGGTGACGACACCGGGCTCCACGGAGAACGACAGGTTGTCGACGGCGACCGTCGATCCGTATCTCTTGGTCAGGCCATCGACGGTGATCACGCGACGACCCTAACCCACTCGAGCACGGTGAAACCGCCGAGTCCACCGGCGTCCAACAGCGCCTGCGCTTCGCTGATGCGACTGCGCATGCGCATCGCGTTCAAGCCGGGCCGGCTCGATTCGGCTTCCCACACTCGACGTCCCTCGTCGACCAGCTCGTCGATTCCCCAGCGCTGAAGGAACTGGGACTGGGTTCGCACCGCATCGGGCTCTCCGCACGCCGAGATCAACTGATCGACGCACACATCGGTGGTGATGTCCTGTCTGCCGACCTCGCGAAGGTAATGCGCTCCACGTTGCTGGCCGCTGTAGGTGCGCAGCCAATCCCTCCACGCGCGGGCGGCCAATTCGGCGGTGGCCTGCACCGCGTAGTCGATCACCACCAACCTCCCGACGAGTCGCGACAACAGGTCGGCCGTCCATTCCCCCGCCGATTGCTGCCACGGGACGCGGGCACCGTGGTTCGGTCGCGCGGGTAACGCGAACGGTGGTGGGTCGCACGCGCGCAACACCTCGACGAAGGCGTCGGCGCTCGTCGACACCCACGATTCACGCCACTGACCGTCGAACGCCAGCAGACGGAACGCCAGATTGTCGAGCAACTCGTTGGCGAACACCACACCACGCAATTCGCCCTCGGGCAGAACGGCGAGCGACGTCACACCCTCGGGATGCGAATCCCGTTGGGTCGCGCTCGTCTCCACGCACACGTAGCGCGATCGATCACCGCGCAGACAACGCGGTTCGGCGGCCAAGACCGATCGGGCCAATGTTCCCGGTCCAGCACCGACCTCGAAGACACGAAAATCGTCGGGCGAACCCATCTCGACCCACCACGCATCGAGTGCTCGCGCGAGCACGGCACCGAACAGAGGACCGACCTCCGGTGAGGTGATGAAGTCGCCGCGACGTCCGGCGCGACCACCGGAGTTGTAGAAACCCTCGGGCCCGTACAGGGCCATGTTCATGAACGCGTCGAAACGTACCGCTCCCCCGGCGGCCTCGATGGCCCGGGCGATGTGGTCAGCCGCCGAAGGCACCGGTGAGGTCGACCAGATCGCCGAAGCGCATGATCGTTCCCGGCAGGATGCCGAACAGCAGAGTGCCGGCCACGGTGATCGACAGGGCCGCCACCAACGAACTGGGCGTGCGAACCGCCGAGGTCTCACCGTTGGGCGCCGGCTTCATCCAGACTTCGCGCATGATGTTGCCGTAGTAGCCGAAGGCCACCACCGAGTTGATGGCACCGATGACGGCGATCGCGTAGGCCCAACCATTTCCGGCCTCCAGCACGGCGCGGAACGCGCTGAACTTGGCGATCCAACCACCGAGCGGCGGGATACCCGCGAGCGAGGCCAGGAAGATGGTCATCAACACGCCGAGTGCCGGCGCGTACGAGAACAAACCGCCGAAGCTGCTGATCTCACCGCTGCGCGTGGTGCGCGAGGCGGCGATCACCACGGCGAACATGCCGAGGTTCATGGCCGCGTACACCAGCAAGTAGACGATGACGGCTTGCAACGCCGGTCCCGCGGCGTCGCCGGTGCCGGCCACCGCGAGCGGCATCAGGATGAATCCACCCTGGCTGATGCTCGAGTAGGCCAACATACGCACGATGTTCGTCTGACGAAGGGCCAGCAAGTTGCCCACGGTCATGGTGACCGCGGCCATCACCCAGATGAAGGGCTGCCACACGTCCTTGGCCTGTGGAAAGCCGACGTAGATGAGGGTCACCAGAGCGACGAAGCCCGCCGCCTTGCTGGCCACCGACAAGAACGCGGTCACCGGAGTGGGTGCGCCCTCGTAGGTGTCGGGAGCCCACGAGTGGAACGGCACGGCCGACACCTTGAAAGCGAAACCGATGATCACGAAGGTGATGGCCAACGCCTCGACACCACCGAACTGTCCCTCGACGGTGAGCTTCGATCCGATCTCGGAAAGCAGTGTGCTACCGGTGACTCCGTACAGGAGGCTCATTCCGTACAACATCACGGCCGAGGCGAACACGCCGAGCAGGTAGTACTTCACGCCCGCCTCGTTGCTCTTGCGATCGCGCTTGCGCCAGGCCGCGAGCATGTAGGCCGGGATGCTCAGGAACTCGAGCGCCACGAAGATGCTCACCAGATCTCGACTGGAGGCCATCATCACCATGCCGGTCACCGAGGTCAGCAGAAGCGTGTAGTACTCACCTTGGTAGTAGTCGCCCTCTTCCACGTGGTTCTGTGAGAGCAACACGACGACGTAGCCAGCCACCAGGAACAACGCCTTCAGGGTGAGAGCGAATTCGTCCACCACGTAACGACCGTCGAACATCGTCCGCACGTCGGCATCGGACACCGCGAGGGTCAGGACCGGCACCAACGCGGCGAGCATCACGAAACCCGTGAGGGTGGCCGTGATCCACTTGCGACTTTCGCTGACGAAGAGGTCGACGAGGATGATCAGGCAGATACCGCCCGCGAGCACGATCTCCGGGGCAATGGCGTGGTAGTCGATGGTGGGTGACTGCCACGGCACCTGAGCGAGGATCGAGGACAACACGGATCAGCCTCCGAAGGCCTTGAGCGCCACCTGAACGGCGGGGTCGATGACCTTGAACATCAACTGCGGGTACACGCCGAACACCACGATGGCGATGAGGAAGGGCGTCCACGCGATCCACTCGAAGATGTTCACATCGTGCAGATCGTCATCGTGCCCGTCGTCGCCGTGAGCACCGTGACCATGACCATGATCGTGGCCGTGATCGCCACCGGCGAACTCCGGCTTGGGCTCACCGAATGCGGTGCGCTGGAAGAGCCACAACAGATAGGCCGCGGCGAACACCGTGCCGAGGGCGGCGATCACCATGAAGGTACGGAAGACCTCTTCGGACAATCCGACCGCCGGCGAATACGCCGACAAGATCGCGGGGAACTCGCCCCAGAAACCGGCCAGACCCGGAAGTCCGAGCGATGCCATGGCACAGAATCCGAGGATCCAGCCGAGCTTGGGCATCTGCTTGAGCATGCCTCCGAGACGCGCGATCTCGAGGGTGTGGTAACGCTCCTTCACGCTTCCGGCGACGAAGAAGAGCATTCCCGTGATGAGGCCGTGCGCGACCATTCCGAAGATGGCGGCGTTGAAGCCCATCGGGGTGAGCGTCGAGATGCCGAGCATGACGAAGCCCATGTGCGCCACCGACGAGAACGCGATGAGACGCTTCATGTCGGTTTGGGCCAGACAGCCCAACGCTCCGTAGATGATTCCGATGACCGACAACAATCCGATCCACGGCGCCCACTCCTTGGCGGCCTCGGGCAGGATCGGAATCGCGATGCGGACGAAACCGTAGGTTCCCAACTTCAAGAGGATCGCGGCCAGGATGACCGAGCCCTGGGTGGGAGCCTGCGTGTGCGCGTCGGGCAACCACGTGTGGAACGGGAACATGGGAACCTTCACCGCGAAACCCACGAACATTCCACCGAAGATCCAGATCTGCGCCGAACGTCCGAGCAATCCGCCGTACTCGGCCAACTGCGGGATCGAGAAGGATGCCTCGACACCCTCGGGAAGCGCTCCGCGCACCTTGAAGAACAACGCGATGAACGCGACCAGCATGAGGGCCGATCCGAACATCGTGTACAAGAAGAACTTGAGCGACGCGTACTGACGCTGCTCGCCGCCCCACACACCGATCATGAAGTACATCGGCAACAGGACCACTTCGAAGAACACGAAGAACAGGATCAGGTCCTGGGCGATGAAGGTTCCGGCCATACCCGTCTGCAGGATGAGCATGAGGATGAGGAACGCCTTCGGATTGCCCGGCGACGGAATGTGATTCCACGAATACACCATCACGAGGACGGTCACGACCATCGACAGGAAGTAGAGCGGCAGGCTCATTCCGTCCAGACCGATCGTGTAGTTGCTGGAGATCACCTTGATCCACTCCGCGTCGGCGAAGAACTGCAACTTGTCGGCCTGATCGAAGTCGAACTGAGTGAGGGTGTAGACACCCACGCCCAATGTCGCAACGGCGGTGACGAGGGCAACGAGCTTGCTGAGCTCCTCCTCGGCCTTGGGGATGAACAGCATCACGAGCACGCCGACGAGCGGCAGGAACGTGCCCACGCTGAGCACCCAATTTTGATCACGGAGTACGTCCATGCCGTGTTTCTCCTCAGGTATTGATGATGACGAGTATGAGAGCGCCGATGGCGGCCGCAGCGAACAGCAGCGCTCCGTACTGATTGACCTTGCCCGACTGCACGGGGCGCAACGCTCCGCCCGTGCCCCGGGCCGCGGCGCCCGAGCCGTTCACTGCGCCGTCGACGACGCGCTGATCGATGTTGCGATACACCCAGCCCGCCACGCGTCGCGAGATCTTGCCCGCCGCGTTGACGATGCCGTCGAGAACGTTCTGGTTGAACCAGTACGCCGCCCGAGCAATGGGGTACGCGACCGCTCGCACGATGACCTTCTCGTAGAGCGCATCGAGGTAGTACTTGTTCCACAGCAGCTTGTAGCCGCCGCGAAGAACGGTGTTGCGTTCGGTGAGGCCGACGAGTCGACGATTGCGACGCGTGTAGTACTGAACGCAGAACAGCCAGCTCGACACGAGACCCACGGCCACGATGAAGAGCGAGAGGGCCGCCTTCGACCACTTGAACTTGGCGTGGCTGACCGTCGGGAAGTAGCAGGCCATGCCCTCCTCGGGGGCCACCACCGCGCAGCCTTCCTTCTTGGCGCCTTCCTCGGCCGCGGGAACGACGATCGACTCGCCGGGTCCGCTGGCGACGGCCGATTCGACCATCACGTACTCGCTGCTCGGCTCGACGTACTTCTTGAAGTTCTCCCAGTTCGACCCGAACGGTGTGGCATTGGCCAGACCGGCCACCAACGCCAACGCGGCGAGGATGATGAGCGGGATGGTGATGAGCTTCGGGCTCTCGTGCGGACCGTGATCGCCGTGATCACCGTGCGCGTCGTGAGCGCCGTGAGTGTCATGCGCACCGTGATCGACGTGAGCGGCATGAGCATCGTGCTCGTCGTGATGCTCACCGGCAGCGGCGCCACGAGCCTCACCGAAGAACGTGAGATAGGTGGCGCGGGTCATGTAGGCCGCGGTGAGGAACGCTCCCGACAGACCCACGATCATGAACGCCGTGTAACCGTTGTGGCCCACGTTGTCGATGATCTCGTCCTTCGAGAAGAAGCCGGCCAAGGGGAACACGCCCGCGAGTGCCAACGTGGAGATGATCCACGTGGTCGCGGTGATGGGCATCTTCTTGGCCAGACCGCCCATGTCCTTCTTCATGTCGAAGGAGTGATGCGACCCCGAGTGGCTCACCGATCCGGCGGCGAGGAACAAACAGGCTTTGAAGAAGGCGTGCGTGAAGATGTGGAAGATGGCCGGCAACCACGCACCGGCGCCCAGGCCCAACATCATGTAGCCCAACTGCGACACCGTGGAATACGCCAGCACCTTCTTGATGTCGTGCTGAACGAACGCCAACAACGCCGCGATGACGATGGTGATGCCACCGATGAGCACGATGAAGTTGATGTTGGTGTCACCGATCTTCATGCCTTCCCAGAACACCGGGTAGAGGCGACCGACGAGGAACACGCCCGCCACGACCATGGTGCTGGAGTGCAGGAGCGAACTGACGGGGGTCGGGCCGGCCATGGCGTCGGGCAACCAGGTGTGCAACGGGAACTGACCGCTCTTGCCGATGCAGGCCACGAACAACGCCACCGCACCCCAGGTGAGCGCGCTCTGACTGGCGTCACCGGACATGGCCCACGCCGACAGACCACTGATGTTGAATCCGGAGACACCGAGGTTCGCCTGGGTCCAGTTGTTGGCCGAGAAGAACAAGATGCCGGTTCCGATGAGCAGTCCCATGTCGCCCACGCGAACGGTGAAGAAGGCCTTCAACGCGGCGCGCGAGTTCGCTTCTTCCTCCCACCAGTGGCCGATGAGCATGAACGAACAGAGGCCCATGATTTCCCATCCGAGGATGAGCTGCACCATGTTCGGGGCCAACACCATGCACAACATGCCCGCCGAGAACAGGGTGAGTGCGGCGAAGAAATGCGTGTACCGACGGTCACCGCGCAGGTACTCGAGGGAGTAGATCTGCACGAGGCTGGAGATGAACGCCACCACCACGAGCAACGTGAGCGCCAGACCGTCGATGTGCTGGCCGATCCCGAACTCGAATCCGCCGCTTTGCCACCAGGTCCACTCGCGAATGATCGGACCGACGAAGGGCGCGGCATGGTGCGCGCCCTCCTCGACGGCCGAATGGGCCGCGTGCGAGACACCGTCGACTCGTTGAATCCACTGCCAAGCGGCACCCACGGCCAACACGAGCGAGGCCAGCATGGATGCCACGCCGAACTCGCTTCCCTTCATGGGCATCTTCTTGCCGAAGAAGATGATGAGGACGAACGCCACGGCCGGGATGATGGGAATCACCCAGGCGTTCTCGAGGAACCATCCGGTCGAGGCGTGAATTTCTGCGGTTGCTTCTGCGGCGAGCATCGATCAGCCCTTCATCTCGGACAGGTCGTCGAGCGCGATCGTGCGCCGGTTGCGATAGATCAGCAACACCATGGCCAAACCGACACCGACCTCGGCGGCGGCGATGGCGATGATGTACAACGCGAACGTGTTGCCGTCGACCGAGCCGTGACGCACCGAAAAGGCGAGCAGGTTCAAGTTGACGGAGTTGAGGATGAGTTCGATGCTCATGAGCACCATGACGGCGTTCTTGCGGGCCAGCACGCCGTAGACGCCGATGCAGAACAGCACGGCGCCCAGCAAGAGGAATTGAGCGGTCAACATGGTGGTCTCAGTCCTTCCGCGCCAACACGATGGCGCCGATGACGGCGACGAGGAGAACGAACGACAGCGCCCAGAAGGGCAGCAGATACGGACCGAAGATGTCGTCGCTGATCAACTGAATCGGCACTTGCGACATCTCGCCCGGATTCTCGATGAGCTTCTCGTCCTGGAATCCGTCGACGATCACCCACGACATCACACCGAGCATCAGCAACGACACCGGAATGGCAATCTTCCAGTTCTTGTTGTTGAGGTCGTTCTCGGCGCCGATGCGCGCGCGGGTGAGCATGGTTCCGAACAAGAACAACACCATCACCGCACCGACGTACACCAGCACCTGGGTGATGGCCACGAACTCGGCCGACAACAGCAGGTATTGCGCGGCGGCGCCGGACAGAACCACGACCAACCAGAGCGCCGCGTGCACCACGTTGTTGACGGTGACGACGCGCAACGCGCCGACGATCATCAACAAGGCGATGATTCCGAAGCCGATGTTCTGGGCCACGAGCAGGTCGGCGGCCAACATCACTTCTTGCCCTTCTTCTCGGCGCCGGCTTCGAGGGCCGGAGCCTCCGGAACGGTCTCCATCCACTCGCCCAACTTCACCTTGTCGTGCAAAAGGTCGGCGATGCGCGGTTCGCTGTACTCGTACTCCGGACTCCAGAACAGAGCGTCGAACGGGCACACCTCGACGCAGATGCCGCAGTACATGCACAGCGCGTAGTCGATGTCGAAACGATCGAGCTTGTTCACCTGGCGGGGCTTGCCACCGGCGCGACGAGGCGGCGCCAGCTCCTTGTGACCCTCGATGTAGATGCACCAGTCCGGGCACGACCGCGCGCACAGCATGCAGGAGGTGCAGTTGTCCTCGCGCAGAGCGATGACACCACGCGCGCGAACCGGCGGGGCTTCCTTCTCGTGCGGATACTGAACGGTGTTCGCACCGTCGATGGTGGTGCGCTTGAGGGTGTTCAGCGTGACGCCGAGACCCTTCAGAAGACCGGGGACCTTGGGCATCAGAACGCCACCTTCAAGATCGCGGTGATCATGATGTTCACCAGGGAGACGGGGACGAGAACCTTCCACGCGAATCGTTGCAACTGGTCCTCGCGGAATCGCGGGTAGCTGAATCGCACCCACATGATGATGAAGGAAAGCAACATCATCTTGGTGAACATGATCAGCGGGCCGACCACGTTCATCCAGTTGTCGACGCTGTCCATGGTGTCCCAGCCGAACCAGGCGAATGGAATGCCCCAGCCGCCGAGGAAGAGCACGGACGCGATGAGCGAGAAGACGCCGGCCGTGGCGAACTCGGCGATGAAGAAGGTGAGGAATCGGAAGCCCGAGTACTCGGTCATGTAGCCCGACACCAGCTCGGACTCCGCGATCGGCATGTCGAAGGGAGTCTGGGTGAGTTCGGCTTGCACCGCGATCATGAAGATGATGAAGCCGACGAACTGGGTGAGGATGTACGGATTGCCCAGCCCGTCCCATCCGAACATCGAACCGGCGTTCTGAGCGAAGACGATGTCCTGCAGGTTCATGGTGCCGGCCTGGATGATGACACCGATGACCGCCAAAACCATCGGCAACTCGTACGCGATCAACTGACCGGCGGCGCGCAGACCACCGAGCAGCGAGTACTTGTTGGCGCTGGCCCATCCGGCGATGAGGATTCCGAGCACGCTGACCGAAGACACCGCCAGCATGTAGAACACGCCGGCTTCGAAGTTGGTGAACCACGCATCGGGTCCGAAGGGCACCACGGCCACCAAGAGGAAGGTGGACACCAACACCACCAGCGGGGCGATCTTGAAGATGAACCGATCGGCGCGTTCGGGGGTGATGTCTTCCTTCTGCAGCCACTTGCCGACCTCGGCGAACAACTGCATCGATCCGTAGGGTCCGGCCTCCATCGGTCCGAGGCGGCTTTGCATGAACGACATCATCTTGAAGAGGAAGACGTACACGATGGTTCCGGCCGGCAACAGGACGGCCACGACCCCGCCGAGCACGCGCAGGAGCGCTTGAGCCCAGTACGGCAGATCGGCGGCGAGCAATGCGGCATTCATCAGCGATCGATGTCCCCGAGGATGAAGTACAACGACGCGAGGATCGTGATGATGTCGGGCACGTACACGCCCTTGAGCACCCACGGCACGATCGAGATGTTGTTGAAGCTGGCCGAGCGAATCTTGGTGCGGAACGGACCGAGGTCGCCCTTGCTGACCACGTAGTAGCCCATCTCGCCGAGCGGATTCTCGGTGGACACCCAGGCCTCGCCCTCGGGCACCTTGATGATGCGCGGAACCTTGGCCATCACCGGACCCGACGGAATGTTGTCGAGCAATTGATCGACGATGCGGGTGGACTCGCGAACTTCCTGCAGGCGCACCCAGCAACGCGCGAAGCTGTCACCGTCGGGGTGGGTCCAGACCTTCCAGTCCACCTTGTTCCACGCCATCGGCAGGGTCTGATCACGACGCAGGTCCCAGTCGACGCCACTCGCGCGCAGGTTGGCGCCCGACAGTCCGTACTGCATCGCGACGTCCTTGGGGATGACACCGATGCCGCGCGTACGACTCTGGAAGATCTCGTTTCCGAAGAGCAGGTTCTCCATCTCGTCGCAGAAGTTGCGCAGCTTCTTCATGACCACGCGGGTCTCGTCGATGAAGCCGGCCGGCAGATCGTCCTTCAAGCCACCGATGCGGTCGAAGTTGGGATGGAATCGTCCACCCGTGGCGCCCTCGATGAGGTTCAACACGTACTCGCGGTCGCGGAATGCCATGAACACCGGAGTGATGGCGCCCATCTGCACGCCCAGGTCGCCGAGGAACAACGAGACGTTGGCGATGCGCGACAACTCGAACAGGATGGTGCGAATCCATTGGGCGCGCGGAGGCGCCTCGATCTCCATCAGCTTCTCGGCGGCCAGAATGAACGGCACCTCGTTGGCGAAACTGCCGAGCCAGTCGATTCGGTTGACCAACGCGGTGACTTGGGGATAGGTGCGGACCTCGGTGAGCTTCTCGTACCCGCGGTGCATGTAACCGCACGACGGTTCGGCCCACACCACCTGCTCGCCGTCGAGACGAGCGATGATGCGCAACGTTCCGTGCGTGGCCGGGTGCTGCGGTCCGATGTTGAGGGTCATGCCCTCGGTTTCGAGTTCGACGTTCAGACGTGCGTCGGCGGCCTGGGCCGCGATGTACGACAACTGGCGTCGATCGATCAACGATTCGGTGGAGGTCATTCGGCGTCGCCTTCCTCATCGTCGGACCCGCCGGGGAGCGGCTCCACATCGACGATGCCGGGCCACGGCTTCACGATGCGGGCCAAGAGCGGGAAGTCCTTGCGGAGCGGATGGCCCTCGAAGTCGGAGGGCAGGTACATGTTGCGAAGATCGGGGTGTCCGGCGAATCCGATGCCGAACATTTCGTGCGTCTCGCGCTCGTGCCAGTTCGCACCGGCGAAGACCGGGATCCAGGACTCGACGACGGGTTCGGAGTCGGGAACGTCGCACTTCACGTTCACGCCCACGTGCAACGTGGGATGCACCAAACGGGCCAACAACTGCATACGGGTTTCTCCACCCGCGTAGCCCTGCTTGATGGTGTCGTCGCGCTCGGGAGCCGGAGCGGTGGGATCGTCCTCGCCCTTGCCGAACGGCGACGGCATCCAGTCGATCGCCGACAGGAAGCAGAAGTAATCGAATCCGAGCGATCGCAACGCGAGCCCGGTGGCGCGCCACGAGTCGATGCGAACGCGCACCCACACGTCGTCGCCGGGCTTCACGAGACTGTCGAGCAGCGCGTCGCCAATGGCCGAACGCAGATCGTCGACGATGCGCTCGCGCAACGTGTCTCCGGGAATGGCGGCAACGGCGTCAGTCGACACGAGCGGCTCCCTTCACCGCACCGGACTTCGACGCGCCGGACTTGGCCGACTTCGTCGTCTCGCCCACGATGATGGGCTTGCTGCCCTCACCTCGCCAACGCGCACCCATGTCCTCGTTGCGGATTCGCTGCTGCAACAACACGACGCCTTCGAGCAAGGCTTCGGGACGAGGAGGGCAACCGGGCACATAGACATCCACCGGGATGATCTGATCGACGCCCTTGGTGACCGAATAGCTGTCCCAGTACGGGCCACCACAGTTCGCGCACGATCCCATGGAAATGACGTACTTGGGCTCGGGCATCTGCTCGTACAAACGCTTCACGGCCGGCGCCATCTTGTCGGTGACGGTTCCCGAGATCACGACGAGGTCGGCCTGACGGGGGCTGGCCGGCAACGGGATGACGCCGAGACGCATGACGTCGTAACGGGGCGAACCAAAAGCGGCGCCCATCTCGATGGCGCAACAAGCCAGGCCCCACTGGTACACCCAAAGGCTGTACGAGCGACCCAGATTCAAGAGTGAATTCAGCGGCTTCGGGAGCCGCCCGCGGTCAACGAGACCCATGTGACTCCTTGTCCATTACACCCAGCGAAGGACGCCCTTGCGCCAGGCGTAGACCAGACCCAATAGAAGAACTCCCACGAACACACCCATCTCGACCAAGCCGAAGCCGGCGTAACGCTCGAGTTGAGTGGCCCACGGAAAGATGAACACCGCTTCCACGTCGAAGATGACGAACAGCAACGCGAACACGTAGTAACGGATCTGGCTCTGCGACCAGCCTTCACCGACGGGGTCCACACCACTTTCGTAGGTGAGCAACTTCTCGCGATTCGGGTTGTTGGGTCGCACGAGAACCGCGATGCCCAAGAGCAACGAGGCCAACAGCAGGGCGATCAGCCCGAACCAGAACACGATGAGGTACGACCTCAGGAACTCCGACATCGGGCTAGACGCTACTACGGGCTCCGTGACGGGTCCTAACTTCTACCTGTTCAAAGGGGTCGCTATCGCGACATGTCACACCCGGGCGGTCGACGGTTTTCAGCCGTGCGCCACGTGGTTCATGAACCAGTCGACGATGCGTGCGCAGTCCGGACGACTGGTCTTCACATGGTCACGAGTCTGAGCCATCACCTCGTCCGCCGACATGCCAAGACGAGCCAGATCGCCCGACCCCGTGCCATCGGACCCGGCGGTCCATGCCGCCAACATCGACTCGTTGGCCTCGGGGTGGAACTGCGTGGCGAAGGTCCGACCCGAACGAATGGCTTGTGGTCCCGATGGACTGGTGGCCATCACCTCCCATCCCGGCGGCGGGGTGAAGACGTCGAAGTGCCATTGCAGCCACGGGCCGGGCGCGATCACCTCGGGGACCTCGGACTCCACCCGGTGCCAGCCAACCTCGGGCCGAGTGGCCCTGTGCACCGACCCGCCCAGGGTGTGGGCGATCATCTGAGAGCCGAAACAGATGCCGAAAATGGGAACACCAGTTCGTGTCGCCTCCCTGATCAGGGCCGATTCGGCCTCCACGTTTGGCCGAACCCGATCCCAGTACACGCTCCATTCGGATCCGAGCAGCAGAACCAGGTCGTGCCCGGCCAGGTCGGGCCACTCCCCCGGGCTCTCACGCAAGCATTCGTCGAAGGCGAAACCATGATGACGCAACCTCTCGCCCACGAACCCGGGGTCGGCATCTATCGAGTTGGCCACCAGTAGCGCACGCACGGTCGACACGTTACGCCCATCGAGGGGGGCTACCGTGGGGAGGGCATGGGGATCGAAGAGATCACGACCGTCGACATCACGAGCGATGCCCTCGCCGCGGCCCGGCAAGCGGGCCGATCCGTGGTGAAACACACCCCGGTGACCCCCTCGGCCGCCCTGAGTGATCGCACCGGCGGGTCCATCGTGCTCAAAGCCGAGAACATGCAGCGCACCGGCAGTTTCAAGATCCGGGGGGCCATGAACAAATTGGCCAGCCTGGGTGACCTCGCGCGCAACGGCGTCACCGCCGGAAGCGCCGGCAACCATGCCCAGGCCCTGGCCTTCGCCGCCCGAGCCCACGGGGTGCCCTGCGAGATCTTCGTGCCCCGCAACGCCCCCATCGCCAAGATCGCGGCCTGCCGAAGCTACGGGGCCACCGTCGTGGAGGGAGGCGACTCGCTCGATGACGCGGTGGTGGCGGCTCAGGCTCGCGCCGCCGAGAAGGCGATGCAGTTCTGCCATCCGTACGACGACCCGGTGGTGGTGGCCGGTCAGGCCACCTTGGGTCTGGAACTGATCGAGGACATCGCCGATCTTCGCCGCGTCATCATCCCCCTTGGTGGGGGTGGTTTGGCCAGCGGCGTGGCCATCGCGGTGAAGCAGCACGACCCGTCCATTCACGTGATCGGTGTTCAAGTCGAGGCGTGCGCGCCGTACGCGAACGAACAACCTCCCACCGGACCGGTGCTCACACTCGCCGACGGAATCGCCGTCAAGCGACCCGGAACGGTGACTCGCCCGCTCGTCGAGAAGTGGCTCGACGACATCGTGGTCGTCGACGAGGACGCCGTCGCCGACGCGATGGTGATGATGATGGAGCGCTCGAAGTTGTACGTCGAAGGAGCCGGAGCGGTCGGAGTGTCGGCACTGTTGTCCGAACGAGCCGCGCCGTCGCGCACGGGGACGACGTGCGTGGTGCTGTCGGGCGGCAACGTCGACCTCGGCGTGGTGCCCGGACTCATTCGACGATTCGAGACTCAGGCCGGACGGCGCCTCATTCTGTTCGTCAAGGTGAGCGACCGACCCGGTGGCCTCGCCAAGCTTCTGACGATCTTCGCCGAACAAGGTGCCAGTGTGATCGACATCGAACACGTGCGCGAGGGCGTGGACCTGCACGTGCGCGAGACCGGAGTCACCGCGGTTCTCGAGGTGCGTGGCCCCGAGCACGCCGACACGGTGATCGATGCCGTTCGAGCCGCCGGCTACGAAGTGGGTCAATGACCTCGGTTGCTCACGACTTCCAGAAGACGGTCTTGAGTTCGCTGTAGTGATCCATCGCGGTCATCGAGAGTTCGCGTCCGATTCCGCTTTGCTTGAATCCACCGAACGGAGTGGAGAAGCGCACCGATGAATTGGAGTTGACGCTCAACGTGCCACCTTCGAGGGCACGAGCCACGCGCATCGCCCGCGATGCGTCCGCCGTCCACACCGACCCCGACAGTCCGTATTCGGAATCATTCGCGAGCCGTATCGCATCGGCCTCGTCCTCGAAGGGAATGATGGTGGCCACCGGACCGAAGATCTCGGTGGTGCACACGGCGCTCGTCGGATCCGCCGGCGCGATGACCGTGCACGGGTACCACGAACCGGAACCTTCGGGAGTCTTCCCGCGCCACGTCGGCTCGACACCGGTCATGATCGCTTCCACACGTTGCAGATGTCCTCGAGAATAAAGCGGACCCATCTGCGTGGACTCCGACATCGGGTCGCCCACGATCAATCGTGACGAAGCATCGATCATCGCCGACACGAAACGATCGAACACGTCGCGTTGCACCAGTACTCGCGAACGCGCGCAACAATCCTGACCACTGTTGTCGAACACGGCACCCGGCGCGGCCGCCGCGACCGCATCGATGTCGGTGTCGGCGAACACGATGTTGGCGCTCTTGCCACCCAATTCGAGTGTCACGCGCTTCAGCGAATCCGCGCACCCGGACATGATGCGCTTGCCCACCGCGGTGCTTCCGGTGAACCCGATCTTGCGAACGTGCGGATTCTCCACGAGCGCCCACCCGGCCTCGGGACCGGTGCCGACCGCGACGTTCAACACTCCCTCGGGGATTCCAGCCTCGAGAGCCAACTCGCCCAACCGAATGGCGCTGAGTGGAGTCATTTCCGATGGCTTCAGCACCACGGTGTTACCGCACGCCAAAGCCGGTCCCAACTTCCAAACGGCGATCAGAATCGGGAAGTTCCACGGCGTGATGACGCCCACCACGCCCATGGGTTCGTGGAACGTCATCGAGACTCCATCGGCGACCGGATACGTGTGGCCCAGATGCTTGTCGACGGCTCCGGCGTAATAGTGAACGACCTCGGCCGCGGTGTTCGCGCACCAACGACTCGAGGAGATCGGCATTCCCATGTTCATCGTGTCGAGGCGGGCCAACTCCTCGGCATGATCGGCGATCGTCTGCGCGAAGCGTCGCAGCACGCGGGCTCGATCCGTGGGAGCGACCGCTTTCCACCTGTCGAACGCCTGACGGGCTCGGTCCACCATGCGGTCCACGTCGTGGGCCGATGCCAGTTCGATCGTCGAGATCTCCGAGTCGTCGGCCGGGTTGCGCAGTGTCAGCGTCGATGCCATGCGCTCGACGCTACTTGCACTGGCAGAATGTGGCGGTGGGTGCACCTCTCGTTCTCATCGTCGGTCGCGAGACCTCCGAGGCCAAGGGTCTGCGAACCCCCGGATACGGCAGCGGTCGCTTCTACTGCGATGCCATCGTGCGCGCCGGTGGTGTTCCGCTCATCCTGCCGCCGATCACCGATCTGGTGTCACGCCTCGACGAGACACTCGACGGGGTCGACGGAGTGGTGTTGCACGGCGGTGTCGACATCGACCCGTCTCGCTACGGACAGCGAGTGACCAGCGATCACGTGTACGGGGTCGACCCCGGCCTCGACGCGGTGGAGTTCGCCGTCACCAAGGCGGCCATCGATCGCGACCTTCCGGTGTTGGCCATCTGTCGCGGATTCCAGGTGCTCAACGTGGTCCTGGGAGGAACCCTCGTACAACACCTCGAGGCGGGCAACCACCGCGATGTCTTCCACGCCGTCGACGTCACCAACGACTCGCGCGTGTCACGGGCCATGAGCACCTCGCGTCCCCGTGCGTGTCATTCGTTCCACCATCAGGCCATCGACCGACTGGGATCGAATCTGACGGTGACGGCCACCTCCCACGACGGAATCATCGAAGCCGTCGAGCACACCGATCGACGATGGGTGGTGGGAGTTCAATGGCATCCCGAGGACTCCGCCGATGTCGACGCGGAACAACAAGGGTTGTTCGACGAGTTCGTGAGTCAGTGCGTGGCGCTCAGGCGTGGGCCGGACACTGCGGCTTGAAGAAACACCAGTCGCAGAGTTTCGTGACGTTGCACGAGAAATTCTCGGACGCGCACGAGGCGTCGATCATCTCCTTGGTCTCGACGATGACTCCCCGCGCGATGTTGAGCTTCACCGGGGTCAACGTCATCTCGTGCTTCTGCCCGAGCTTCAGATAGAGCAACTGCAACTTCGAAGTCGTCTCCTGGTCGGCTTCCTGCATCATCAATGCGTACGTCGTCAACTGGAAGAACTTGTCGTCCTCGCTCTTGAACTTCGGATTCGGAACGTTGCCGGTTTTGTAGTCACTGATGATGACCTGGCCCTCGTCGTCGAAGGTGAAGCGGTCAATGAAGCCCCTCATCCGCACGCCGTCGATGTCGGCGTCGATCTCGTGTTCCATGCCAACCAATTCGGTGCTCTGCGGGTCCTCGACCTTCCAGAGATTCTTCATGCATTCGAACGCTTGCCGCTTGAAGTCGACGATGGTGCCCTCGGGTTTGATCAGTTCGTTGACCTGCGTTTCCCAATCGCTGGCCTTCCAGCGTTCGGTGGCCATGGCCTTGACCGACTCCAGCGTTCGTTCGTGAGCATCGAGTTGGTAGAAGTGCTCGAGCACCTCGTGCACGAACGTCCCCACGTGAATGGCCCAGGTCGGCGGTTCGGAGAGACGATCGATGCGCGAAAACTTGAACTTCATGGGGCAATCGCGGAACGTGCCGATGGATGACGGCGACAAATACGCGGGTGCTTCGAACATGGACTCAGTTTGTCATCGCGTCGGCTTGCAACCGTGGACCCGACCACATCGAAAGAAGTGCGATCGCTTTCAGTGTGAACGAACCCGGCCTGATCGAACTCAGCGGGCGAAGGACGCCGCGGTGCGAGCGGCATCGATCAACCAGCCCGGGAACACGCCGACCAACAAGGTGAAGATCGTGGCCAGGGTGATCACCACGTTCGCCGTGAACGGAACGCGCACGCTCTCGCGAGCATCGTCGCCGGCTTCGGCATCGTTCAGCCATATCGAGATCATGATTCGCAGATACAGAACCGCCGCGACGACCGAGGCGACCATGGCGATGATGGCGATGGCGTAACTCTCGTTCGCCGCCGCCGACGTGATGACACCGAACTTGGCGATGAATCCCGACGTGGCGGGCATGCCGGCCTGGGCGAGCAGGAACACCGTCATGGCGAGGGCGAGAGCCGGACGCTGACGACCGAGCCCTCGGAACGATCCGAGGTCCGAGCCCGCGTCACCGGTGCGCGACACCAACGACACCACGGTGAAGGTTCCGATGACCAGCACCGAGTAGATGATGAGGTACAGCAACACGGACGGCAGTCCGTCCTCGTCGCCCACGTGGCCCGCGGCCTCGATGCCGATCATGATGAAGCCCGCGTGGCTGATCGACGAGTACGCGAGCATGCGCTTCACGTCGGTCTGCACCACCGCCATGACCGAGCCGACCACGACCGACAGCACCGCCAACACCCACACCACGGGTCGCCAATCCTCGATGCGGGTCGGAAGCGCGACCAGCAGGATGCGGGTCATGGTGGCGAAAGCCGCGAGCTTGCCCACCGACGCCATGAACGCGGTGACCGGTGTGGGTGCACCCTGGTACACGTCCGGGGTCCAGAAGTGGAAGGGAACGACGGCCACCTTGAAGGCCAGTCCCACCAGGAGCAGAGCGATGCCGGCGAGCAACATGGCATCGTCGCCCTTCAGGAACACCTGACCGCTCAACACTCGGCCCATCTCCGAGATGTTCGTCGTGCCGGTGCTGCCGTACAGGAGGGCGATTCCGTACAAAAGGAAGGCCGAGGCGAAACCACCGAGGATGAAGTACTTGAGACCGCTCTCTTGGCTCTCGCTGCGACGTCGATGGCTGGCCGCCAACACGTAGAGCGCGATCGACAACGTCTCGAGACCGAGGAACAGCACCACCATGTCGTTGGCGGCGGTCATGATCATGGCGCCGATGGCGGCACAGATGTAGAGCGCGTAGACCTCGGGTCCGTCGAGTTGCTCACGCCGCAGATAATCCGCGGTGGACAACGACACCAGCGCGAGAGCACCGGCGATACCGATCCAGCACAGAACGGTGAAGTGATCGATCGATAGCGCGTCGTTGATGACGACCCGTGATCCATCGCGACCGATGTCGTGCCACAGGAACATCTCGACGATGACCGCGGCCACCGCGAGCTCCACGGTTCCGAGCGCGTACCAAGCGCGGGGCCAGGGGCGCGTGAGGGCCGCCAACACCAGGTTCACCATCATTCCCGCGAGCAGGATGATGAGCGGCGTTACGGCCAACCAGTCGATCGAGGGGTACTGCATCGTCGTGCCCATCAGCCCTCGCCTCCTTCGTTCTCGGAGTGTCCCGTGTCGCCATGGTTCGTGTCGCCATGGTTCGTGTCGCCATGGTCCGTGACGCTCTGTTCCGTGTCGTCCTGTTCCGTGTCGTCCTGTTCATGGATGACCGGCTCGGGGGCCACGTAACCAGTGACCACTTCGACCCGGTCCATCAACGCCTTCACGCTGGGCTCGATGCGATCGAGCATCGGCTTGGGGTACACACCGCAGAACACGATCAAACCGATGAACGGCAACAGAACGAGACCCTCGCGCAGTCGCAACTCGCGGAACGACGAATTGGCCTCGTCGGGCTCACCGTGGAAGACGCGCTGATAGGCCCACAACAAGTAGAGCGCGGCGAGGATGACTCCGGTCGCGCCGATGACCACCCACCAACGAGCCGTCTCGAAACCGCCGATGAGCACGAGGAATTCACCCACGAAACCGTTCAACCCCGGGACTCCAATGCTGGACAGCATGACCACCATGAACGCGGCGGCGAAAATCGGTGCCACCTTCTGCAGACCCTTCAACTCGGCGATCTGACGCGTGTGACGACGCTCGTAGATCATGCCCACGAGAAGGAACAAGGCTCCGGTGGAGACTCCGTGGTTGATCATCTGCATCACACCACCGCTGATCGCCTCGGAGGTGAAAGCGAACGTTCCCAGCACGATGAAGCCCAGGTGGGCCACCGAGGAATACGCCACGAGACGCTTCAGATCCTTCTGCATGGTCGCCGCGATGGCACCCCAGATGATGCCGATGACGGCGAGAGTCAAGAAGATCTCCCGACTCCAGAGGGCCGCCTCCGGGAAGAGGTACACGCCGAAGCGCAGCAAACCGTAGGTGCCCAACTTCAGCAACACACCCGCGAGAATGACCGAGCCGGCCGTGGGTGCCTGCGTGTGCGCGTCGGGCAACCAGGTGTGCAACGGGAAGAGCGGAACCTTCACCGCGAAGGCGATCGCGAACGCGAAGAACAACCACCGGCCGGTGCTGGCGGCGAAGTTCGCGCCCTCGGCGATCTCGACCAGATCGAAGGTCATGCGACCGATGTCGTTCTTGGCGAGCAACGCGGTGGTGACGATGCCCACCAACATGAAGGCCGAGCCGACCATCGTGTACAAGAAGAACTTGGTGGCCGCGTAGATGCGCTGGTCGTATCCCCATCCGCCGATGAGGAAGTACATCGGCACCAGCACGATCTCGAAGAAGAGGAAGAACAAGAACAGATCGAGACTGAGGAACGAACCCATCACTCCGGCTTCGAGCAGGAGCAACCACGCCAGGTAACGCTTCTCGTCGTGATGCGGGTCGCAACCGACGATGACGAGCGGGAACAAAATTCCGGTCAGCACCACGAGGAACAACGAGATTCCGTCGACACCGAGGTGCCAACCGATACCCCATGACGTGATCCATTCGTGCTTGGAGACGAACTGGAATCCCTCCTCGCCGGTCTCGAAGGACGCCAACACCCACAGGCCGATCGCGCCCGTGAACACCGAGGTCACCAGTGCGATCAGCTTGGTGTACTCGGGTCGACGCGAGGACGACATGAGAGTGAGCACCGAGCCGACGAGCGGCATCAGCACCAACAACGTCAGAACCGGATAGGGCAACGCGTGAGTCGCTTCGGCCAGCATCAGAGCACCACCCCTCGCAGGAAGAACCACACCAACAGGGCGACCACACCCAACCCGACGGCGGCGGCGTAGTTACGAACCGCTCCCGTCTGGCCCTTGCGCAGGAATCCGCCGGCCCCTTGAACCAGGCGTCCGACTCCGTTCACCGCACCATCGACGATGGTTCGGTCCGCCCACGCGACACCATCGAACGCACGACGGCCGGGACCGCCCATGAACGAGGTGATGGCCTTGTCGTACTTCCATCCGTCGGCGAGCAACGCCGGCTCGACCGCGGCGATCTTCTTCTTCGCGTAGACGGCCGCCGAGAGCAGGATTCCCGCGACGGCCACGACGATCGCGATGCCCAACAAGATGTACTTGTTCTCGTACGCCCATGAATGATGGATGTCGGCCTCGCCGAACTCGACCACCGGCTCCAACCACTTCTCGAGGAAGTGCAGATCCTTGGTGAACGGCAGCTGCATCGCTCCACCGACGACCGACAGTCCGGCCAACACGACGAGGGGTAGCAACATGATCTTGGGGCTCTCGTGCGGCTTGAAGTCGCCGTGAGCTCCGTGCTCCTCGCTGTGGTCGTTCCAACGCGCCTCGCCGAAGAACACCATGATCACCTGACGGGTCATGTAGTACGCGGTCAGCAACGCCGTGATCAACCCGACCACGTAGAGGATTGGGCTCTTGGCGAAGGCGAACAACAGGATCTCGTCCTTGCTCCAGAAACCGGCGAACGGCGGAACACCGGCGATGGCCAACCAGCCGATGATGAAGGTGAAGGCGGTGACCGGCATCAACTTGCGCAACGCACCCATACGTCGCATGTCCTGCTCATGGTGCATCCCGTGGATGACCGATCCGCTACCGAGGAACAACAGCGCCTTGAAGAACGCGTGGGTGACCATGTGGAAGATGGCCGCGACGTAGGCGCCCGAACCGACGGCGAGGAACATGAAGCCGAGCTGACTGACGGTCGAATAGGCCAACACCTTCTTGATGTCGGTCTGCGCCACGGCGATGGTGGCGGCGAACAACGCGGTCGCCACACCCACGATGGCGATCAGCGTGGGGGCCCAGTCGTACGAGATGGAAAGCACCGGGTTCACGCGGGTCATGAGGAACACACCGGCGGTGACCATGGTGGCGGCATGGATGAGCGCCGACACCGGGGTGGGCCCTTCCATGGCGTCGGGCAACCAGATGTACAACGGAAGCTGAGCGCTCTTGCCGCACGCGCCGATGAACAGCATGAGACCGATGGCCGTCGCGGTGACCGCCGACAACGCGCCGGATTCCGCCGCGTGATTGATGCCGGCGTAGCTGAGCGTGCCGGTGGCGCCGAAGGCGAGGAACATACCCATCATGACGCCCCAGTCACCAACGCGGTTCGTCACGAACGCCTTCTTGCCGGCGGTGGCGGCGCTCTCGCGGGTGTGCCAGAAGGAAATGAGGAAGTACGAGCAAGTGCCCACGCCCTCCCAACCGAGGAAGGTGACGAGCAGGTTCTCACCCATCACCAACATCAGCATCGAGAACACGAACAGGTTGAGATAAATGAAGAACTTGCTGAACTTGGGATCACCGTGCATGTAGCCGATGGCGTAGAGATGGATCAACGTTCCGATGCCGGTGACGAACAACGCCATCGTGATGCTGAGAGGGTCGGCGAGGAACGCCAGATCGACGTGCAGCGAACCGACCGGCACCCACGAGAACGCGGTCACGACGTGGTGACGCTCCTCGGTGGGCATGGAAATCAGATCGAAAAACGCGCCCACCGTGACGACGAACGAACCCGCCACCATGAGGGCCGCCAACGCACCGGACTTCGGTTCACCGAGAAGTCGACCGAAGACGACGTTGATGAAGAAGCCCAGCAACGGCAGGGCAGGAATCAACCAAATCAGATCGAGCATCGCACTAACCCTTCAGCGCCGAGATGTCGTCCGCGGTCGCACCCGGGCGACGGCGCATGATGGACACGATGATTCCGAGACCGACGACCACCTCGGCGGCGGCCACGACCATCACGAAGAACACGGTGGTCTGACCACCGATGTCGCCCATTTTCTTCGCCAGGGCGACGAAGCTGAGGTTCACGGCGTTCAACATCAGTTCGATGCACATGAACATCACCAACGGATTGCGACGAACCAACACACCAACGGCACCGATGCCGAAGAGAACGGCGGCGAGGATCAGGTACCACGTGGTCGTGGGGGTGGCGGCGGCGAGAAACGACATCACGAATCCTTCCCCGAACCCTTGATGCGTCGGGTGAGAAGCACGGTCCCGACCACCGCGACCACGAGGAGCACCGAGGTGACCTCGAAGGCCACCACGTAGTCGCCGAACACGCTGCGGGCCAGCTGCTTGATGTTGGTGTCACCATCGCCGATGGCGTCGGCCACGTTCAGTCCGTCGCCACGCGCGGTGATCGCATCGCGCGACGACACCACGGCCGCCACGACGAGGCCCACCAATCCGAGGCCGACGATGGCGGCGAGCGGGCGCTGAACCTTGAAGGGTTCCGTCGAGAGGTCCTCGGAACGATCGACGCCGAGGAGCATGATGACGAACAAGAAGAGAACCACGATGGCGCCGGCATAGACGATCACCTGCACCGCCGCCAGGAAGTGAGCGTTCTGGGCCACGAACATCACGGCCACACCGAACAAGGTCAGGATGAGGCTGAGCGCCGCATGCACCGGGTTGCTGCGCACGATGACACCGACCGCGCCCACCAGGATCATGGCGGCGGCGAGAACGAACACGACCAGTTCCATCAGCGCTCACCTCCGTCGCGCACGCTCTGCTCCGGCTCGGGGGCTCGCTCGCCGTAGCCGAGTTCGCCGCTCCAGCCCACCACTCCCTCGAAGGTGGCGTCACCCGACGGTGCGGTCGCCCGCACCCAACCCGAGGTGAACAGATCTTCGCCCTCGCGCCAGTCCTCCCAGGGAAGTTGCCGCGGACGACCGTCGTCGCCCACCACGAGTTCGGTCTTGGTGTAGATGGCGTCCTTGCGGTTGGTGAACGAGAACTCGAACAGCTTCGTCTCGGTGATCGCCTCGGTCGGACAGGCCTCGACGCACAGATCGCAGTGGATGCAACGCAAGTAGTTGATCTCGTACACGAAACCGAACCGCTCGCCCGGAGAGGTGGGGTTGTCGGGATCGTTGTCCGCGCCTCGGACGTAGATGCACTTGGCTGGGCAGACACCGGCGCACAGTTCGCAGCCGATGCACTTCTCCATTCCGTCCTCGTAGCGATTCAGGACGTGACGCCCGTGCAGACGCTCGGGCTTGTCGGCCTTCTCGTCGCGATGGGGCTTGCCCTTCTTCAGCTCGCGGCCACCCGAGTACTCGCGCGTGACCTTGTTGCGTCGACCCACCTGACGCAGGGTGACCAGGAATCCACCGAGATAACCCATCAGAACATCGCCCCCTCACGGTCACGATTCGCGCGACTGGTTCGCACGGCCGCCGACATCAACGCCGCACAACCGGCGATGACCACACCGGAGATGACGCCCACCACGCCACGGTTCCAGCCTTCGTCTCGACCGAGCTGAAGAACCGCCATCAACATGAACCAACCGAGGGACGCCGGAATGAGAATCTTCCATCCGAGGTCCATCAACTGGTCGTAACGGAAACGCGGCAACGTGGCGCGCATCCAGACGTACACGTACAGGAACACCAAGACCTTGGCGATGAACCAAATCGTTCCCTCGATCGCGCCCGGAATGACCGGAATGTCGAACAGTCCCTGCGGACCACCGAAGAAGAGGGTCACGATGATTCCGCTCATGGTGACGGTGTTCATGAATTCGGCCAGGAAGAACAACCCGAATCGAATGCTCGAGTACTCCGTGTTGAACCCGCCCACCAGCTCCTGCTCCGCTTCGACCAGATCGAACGGAGGGCGATTCATTTCGGCCGTCGCCGCGAGCATGAAGATGACGAAGGGCACCACTCCGGTGGACACCACGTGCCAGTCGGCGATGCCTCCCTGGTTGCCCACGATGCCGCTCGTCGACAAGGTGCCCGACAACAGCAGAACCGTCGCGATGCTCAAGCCCAGAGCCGCCTCGTACGACACCATCTGTGCCGACGCGCGAACCGAACCCAACAGTGGGTACTTCGAACCACTCGACCAACCGGCCAGCATGATTCCGTACACGGCCACCGCCGACAGGGCCATGAACAACAAGATGCCCACCGGCGGGTCGGCCAACTGCACCCGCGTGGTGTGTCCGAACCACTCGACCAGTCCGTCCTTGCCGTCGGAGAAGTCTCCGCCCAAGGGGATCACGGACCACACGAGGAACGCCGGGACGAACGCGAGATAGGGCGCCAACTTGAAGACGAACCGGTCGGCGCGATCGGGCAGCAGGTCTTCCTTGAAGAACAGCTTGATGCCGTCGGCCAGCGTCTGCAGCAGACCCCACGGACCGGCCTTGTTCGGCCCGATGCGGTTGCCCATTCCGGCGATCGCCTTGCGCTCGAACCACACCATGAACATGGTGACGAGGAGTCCGAGCGCGAAGATCACGACGACCTTCAACAAGATGATGAGAAGCGGAGCCCAGATCAGATCACCGATCGCGAGGGGATCGAGGCCGAGTACTGCGAACATCAGAGCGTCTCCACCTTCACGTCGTTGACCCACTTCGTGGAGTCGATCAATTCACCGACGTTCGCGCCGGGCTGAGCCCAGGCCGCCCACACGGTTCCACGCTGCACGGACTCGTCGGCCACCACGTCCATCACGATGGATGTGCGGTCACCCGACACCTTCACCGAAGCGCCATCGGTCGCGCCGAGACGTTCGAGATCGAGAGGATGCATGTGCAGAGCGGAGCCCGGCGCCAACGGAGCGAGCGACGGTGACTCGGCCACGTTGCGTCCGTTGTCGTACAACTTGCGACCCACCACGAGGCGGTAGCCGAAACCGGGGCGCTCGGCTACCGGAGGAACGACGCGCGCGCTGTTGGTCGTGGTGATTCGTTCGAGAACGACACCATCGGGATGGGCGGACAACGCCGACCGCGTGGCCGGGGCGAAGGCGGCGTTCGACGACACGAGATCGGCATGAACGTCGGCGACCGACGCGACTCCGAGGTCGTGACCGAGAATGTCGGCCAACTCCAGTGCCACCATCCAGTCGGGTCGCGACGTTCCGTTCACGGTCACCTTGCGCGCGAGACGGGTCACCCGACCCTCGAGATTGGTGGTCGTTCCGTCCTTCTCACCGAAGGCGGCCGCGGGCAACAACACCGTGGCCTTCGACGACGAGGCCGTGGCGAAGGTGTCGATGGCGATGATGTTCGGAACGGCGGCCAGTGCACGACGGGCCAGTTCGGTGTCGGGACAATCGGCGATGGGATCCGCTCCCACCAACACCAGACAATCGATCTCACCATTCACGGCGTCGGCGAGGATGTCGACGGCGTCACGACGTCCGAGACCAACCGTCAGGGCGCCACGGACGTTTCCGCGTCGCAACACCGGCAGGACCGTCGCGCTCGGATTCGCCGCCATCACGGCGTCGAGAGCGGCCATGGTGTACTCGTCGCTCTCGGCCAGATTGGAACGACCCACGACCACGACCACCGAGCCCTTGGCCGTTTGTGCCGCGACCGCCGCATCGGAGAGCGTGGTGGCGACCACCGCGGGCTGAGTGCCGGGCAGATACGGAACGGACTTCCATGCGTAACGAGTGAGGCCGGACTCCTTGGCGGTGAACTCGAGGATGCGCGACCGCTTCTTCTCCGAGGCGTCACGGAGTCGCAGATACAGAATCGGCAACTCTTCCTTCAGATCGGGAGCCAACAGAATGATCGTCGAGGCGCGAGCGGCTTCGTCGATCGTCGCTTGCGGATACGACAACACGTCGGCCGGCAATCCGTCGCCGAGCTGGGCGTCGACGGAATCGATCCCCAACGCGGTGGCCAACTTGGCCCAGGCGTGGGCATCCTCGTTCGTTCCCCGAGCGCCACCGAGCACGGCGACGCGCGAAGCGCCGCCCGCACGCAGTGCCGACGTGATGAGCGAAGCGGCCGTCGCGAGCGCCGAACTCCAGGATGTCTCGACGAGAGATCCTCCGTCGCGAACGAGCGGATTGGACAGTCGAGCGTCGGACTTGACCGACTCGAAGTTGAAGCGACCCTTGTCGCACAACCAACCGTGGTTGACCGGATCACTGTCGACACCTTGATAACGAAGCAACTCGTCGCGACTGCTCTCGAGGGTGATGCGACAGCCGACGGAGCACGTGGTGCACGTGCTCTCGGTCTTCTCCAGGTCCCACGGACGGGCCTTGAACCTGTACGGCTGTGCGGTGAGCGCGCCCACCGGACAGATCTGCACGGTGTTCCCCGAGAAGTACGAACTGAAGGGTTCGTCGGGGAAGGTCTGCACCTGAGTGTTGTTGCCGCGCGACGTGAAGTGAATGAGCGCGTCGCCCGCGACTTCGTCGGCGAATCGAGTGCAACGATCGCACAGGATGCAGCGCTCACGATCGAGCAACACCAGATCGCTGATGGCGATGGGCTTCTCGTAGTGGCGCTTCTCCTCGATGAAACGACTCTCGCCCGGACCATGACTGAAGGCCTGGTCCTGCAACGGACACTCGCCGCCCTTGTCGCAGACCGGACAGTCGAGCGGATGGTTCGCGAGGAGCAATTCGATGATGCCCTCTTGAGCGCGCTTCACCTGATCGGTCTCCGTGCGCACGACCTGACCCTCGGCCACCGGGGTCATGCAACTGACCACCATCATCGGACCGCGCGGTCCCTCCACCTCCACGAGACACTGGCGACACATGCCGACCGGGCTCATGCGCGGGTGGTAACAGAAGCGAGGGATGTAGTCGCCACTGCGATCGGCGGCGGCGATGATCAACTCGCCCTTGCGCGCCGCCACGGGTCGACCGTTGATGGTGAGATTGACGGCGTTCGGGTCGACCGCGATCTCGGGTGTCGGTTCGGTGGTGGTCATGACGCTGCTCCGACTGCGGTGACGGGAATCATCGTGCGCTTGGTGACCCGAGCGGCGAACTCCTCGGGGAACAGAACGAGCGCCGAATTGATCGGTGCGTACGCCGACGGTCCGACGAAACAAATGGTGTTCATCTTGTACGGGAACGGAACGGCGTCGAGGCCCAGGCGCTTGCTCGAGGCGTGCGGGAAGTCACCCGGACAAATGGATGTTCCGACCTCGACCAATTGAGCCAGGTCGGCATCGGTGCCCTTGCCATCGACGATGCGACTGAGGATTCGCTCCAACCACGTGCCACCTTCGCGACACGGTGTGCACTTGCCGCATGATTCGTGCGCGTAGAAACGAGTGAGCGTGAGCGCGGCGGCCGGGATGTCGGTCGTCTCGTCCATCACCATCACGGCGCCGGAACCGAGCATGGAGCCGGCGGCACCGGCCTGCGGTCCTTCGAAGGCAACGTCGAGTTGGTCCTCGGTGAACCACGGAGCGGAACCGCCACCGGGAACGAACGCCTTGAGCTTGTTGCCGTTGCGTATGCCTCCGCAGTATTCCTCGTTGAAGATGAGGTCACGGAAGGTGGTGACTCCGTTGATGATCTCGTACACGCCGGGGCGCTTCACGTGACCACTGACGGCGACCATACGAGTGCCGGGCGAGGTCTTGGTGCCGATGGAGGTGTATGCCTCGGCGCCGTTGCGCATCAACCACGGCAGATTCGCCAGCGTCTCGACGTTGTTCACGATGGTCGGTTGTCCGTACAAGCCGATGGCCGCCGGGAAATAAGGCGGCTTCAGACGCGGCATTCCGCGATTGCCTTCGAGACTCTCGATGAGAGCGGTCTCCTCACCCACCACGTACGCGCCGGCACCCCAGTGCAACACGATGTCGAGAGAGAACTTCGAACCGAGGATGTTCTTGCCCACGTAACCAGCGGCGTACGCCTCGTTGAGAGCGGCGGCCACGCGCTCCTGGGCCAAGGCCATCTCTCCGCGGATGTACAAGAAACACTGCGACAATCCGGCGGCGTAACACGCGATCAAACAACCTTCGATCAGCTGATGGGGATCGCGCTCCATCAGCAAGCGATCCTTGTACGTGCCCGGCTCGCTCTCGTCGCCGTTGACGACCAGATAGCGCGGGAAGACACCCTGCGGGGTGAGACCCCACTTGGTGCCGGCGGGGAAACCCGCACCACCGCGACCGAGAACTGTCGCGCTCTTGACTTCGTCGTGCACCTCGTTGGCCGGTCGACCGAGTGCGGCGCGCAAACCGGCGTAGCCGTCGGTGGCGAGGTAACGCTGCAGGGTGTACGAGTCGGTGTACTCGAAACGCGAGGTGACGATGCGCGGACGATCTCCGGCAACGAAACCGGGGGCGTGCGGATACGTGTACGTGGAATTCGGGGTGTTCACAGCGCCGCCTTTCCGTCCATCCAGGCCGGGGCCTCGGTGACGTCCTCCGGCGGAACCGCGCCGACTCCCCGATCGAGCGGAATGTGCTGACGCACTCGAGCCACGGTGCCGTGCGCCGGGATCTCGTCGTTCAACCGTCCGGACTTCAGGTCGTCGACGAGCGAATCGAAGTCGGCATCGGTGACGCGGAAGCGATAGCGATAGTTGACCTGCAGACACGGAGCCTCGGTGCACGCCGCCTGACACTCGGCGCGCTCGAGGGTGAACATGCCGTCATCGGTGGTGCCACCCAACTTCACTCCGAGTCGATGCTCGGCGTGATGCATGAGATCCTCTGCTCCCATCAACGCGCAGGACATGGTGCCGCAGATGTTGATGAGGTACTTGCCCACCGGCTCGAACTTGAACATCTCGTAG
Source organism: Actinomycetes bacterium (assembly GCA_027491335.1). Lineage (GTDB taxonomy): Bacteria > Actinomycetota > Acidimicrobiia > Acidimicrobiales > Ilumatobacteraceae > Casp-actino8. The sequence continues at coordinate 30,904 of JAIXWJ010000016.1, forward strand.
AACGACGCCGTTCCGTAGACCTCGGCCGACGTGGCGCCGACGAGCTCACCGATGTGCGCCATGGCCTCGTTCGTGACGTGACCATCCTGCTGTTGGGCGAGATGGAGCAACGGGATGGTGGCCGACCGCGCGCGCGGATAACGACCGATGATCTCTTTGGCGAGACGAACGTTCTCTTCGGACAGACGTGCCATCAGCGATCGACCTCCCCGAGGACGGGATCGACGGAAGAAATGACGGCCACCGCATCGGCCACCAGACCGCCCCGCATCATGTGGGGCAACGCCTGAATGTTCACGAAGCTGGGGGCGCGCATGTGGATGCGATACGGCTTGGGTCCACCATCGCTGACGATGTAGCAGCCGATCTCGCCGCGCGGACTTTCGATGCCCACGTACACCTCGCCCTCGGGCACCTTGAAGCCCTCGGTGAAGATCTTGAAGTGGTGGATCAAGGCCTCCATCGATTCGTCGATGCGGGCGCGCGGCGGCGGGGTGACCTTCTTGTTCTGAATGCGGTAGTCGCCCAGCGGCATGCGATCGAGGATCTGATACACGATGCGAATGGACTCGCGAATCTCGTTGAGTCGAATCGCGTAGCGATCGAACGCGTCACCGTAGGTGCCCACGATCACGTCGAACTCGACCTCGTCGTAACGCAGGTACGGCTGATCGCGACGAAGGTCCCAGGCGACTCCGGTGGAGCGCAGGATCGGTCCACTGGTGCCGAGCGCCAGAGCCTCGTCGGCGGTGATGACACCCACGCCCTGCAAACGCTCGCGCCAGATGGGCTGATCGGTCATGAGGATGTCGTACTCCGCCAAGCGGGGCGGGAGAGTTTCGAGAATCGTCAACACGTCGTCGCGCCAACCCGCGGGCAGGTCGGCGGCCAGACCACCGGGGCGGATGAAGTTGTGGTTCATGCGAAGGCCGGTGACCTTCTGGAAGAACCGCAACACTTCCTCGCGCTCGCGCCAGCCGTAGAGCATCATCGACACCGCGCCGATGTCCATGCCGTTGGTGGCCAGGAAGAGCAGGTGGCTGCTCATGCGATTGAGTTCGCTGAGGAGCATGCGCATCCACACCGCGCGCTCGGGAATGTCGTTCTCGATGCCCAGCAACTTCTCGACCGCCATCGAGAACACGAGCTCGTTGTTCAACGGACTCAGGTAGTCCATGCGAGTGACGTTCGTGCCACCCTGAAGGAACGTGAGTTCCTCGCCGGTCTTCTCCATGCCGGTGTGGAGGTAACCGATGATCGGCTTGCAGCGCAGCACGGTCTCACCCTGCAGCTCGAGCATGAGGCGCAACACACCGTGGGTGCTGGGGTGCTGCGGACCCATGTTGATGATCATCGTCTGATCCTCGTCGGGATCGGCCGGAATCTGTCCGAGCTTGGCCGCCTCGGCCTCGCTCATGCGAAGCACCGAACCGACCTCGCGCAGAAGTTCACGCGCTCCGATCTCGCTTCGCGAGCGCATCTCCTGCGCGCCTTCGTTCGTCTGACGGACGTTTTCCACCGCGGTCACGAGTTCGCTCCCTTGAACTGAACGGGGATTCGACCGACCGCGTAATCCTTGCGCAGCGGATGACCATCCCAATCCTCGGGCATGAGGATGCGCGTGAGGTCGGGGTGGCCGTCGAAGCTCACTCCGAACATGTCGAAGACCTCGCGCTCCATGGCCTCGGTTCCCGGCCACAGCTCGAACACCGACGCGATGGTGGCGTCGCTTTCCGGGACCTGCACGCGAACACGAATGCGATCACGGCTGGCGATGGACGTGAGGTTCAACACCACTTCGAATCGCTCGGCGGCGATACCGGCGGGCAACTCGCGACCGGGATGAGTGAGAAAGTCGACCGCGGTCAGATCGCTGCACATCGCATAGCCATCGTCGAGCAACTTCTTCAACAACTTGATGTACTCGGCGCGCGTCGGGTGGACCACCTTCTGGCCGCGGGAGTACGACACCGGACTGCCGTGAAGCGTCTCCGGTTGCGGTGCCTCCTGAACGTCGCTCATGCCAGGACTCCCCCGCGTGAGGCGGACAGCTGCACAGGTGAGGTCTGGGCGCCGATCTCGGTGATGTGCAGGTTCGCTCCCGCGCCCGTCTGGGCCCGACGGCGCATGATCTCGCCGTCTTCGATCTTCTGGTGAAGCGTCTCGATGGCGTGGATGAGCGTCTCGGGCGTCGGGGGGCAACCGGGTGCGTACACGTCGACCGGAACGATCTGGTCGACACCCTGGATGATGGCGTAGTTGTTGAACATGCCACCGCTGGATGCGCACACACCCATGGAGATGACCCACTTGGGTTCCATCATCTGGTCGTACACCTGACGCAACACCGGCGCCATCTTCTGACTCACGCGACCGGCGACGATCATGATGTCGGCCTGACGCGGCGAGGCACGGAACACCTCCATGCCGAATCGTGCGATGTCGTAGTGCGGACCGCCGGTACCCATCATTTCGATGGCGCAACACGCCAATCCGAACGTGGCTCCCCAACTCGAACGGCTGCGCGCCCACTTGACGAGATCCTCGATCCGGCCGGTGACGATGTTGTGGTCGAGACCACCGAGTCCATCGTCGAGCACGTTGCGCACCACACTCATGTCGAACCTCCGCCGCTCAGGCTGCCCGGTCGTCGTCGATACGGCCCTCGAGGCCGACACGACGAATTGTCGAAGACGACGTACGCGTGTCGGAGACTCCATCGACCAGACGACGCGCCTTGGCGACGGGGCCCCAATCGAGAGCACCGCGGGCCACGACGTAGACGAACGCGAGGAAGAAGACGGAACTGAACGCCACCATCTCCCAGAATGCGAAGGCGCCGAGTTCGGCTCGGTTGACGGCGTACGGGTAAATGAAGATGATCTCGATGTCGAACATGATGAACAACATCGCCACGATGTAGAAGCTCACCGGGAAGCGCTCCGGTGGTTCACGGCTGGGAACGATGCCGCACTCGTACGGGGCCTCCTTGGCGACCGACGGTCGACGAGGAGCCAACAAACGCGATGCCACGAAACTCAGTGCCCCGAACAGGATGCCCAACACCATCAGGGCGATCACCGGCAGGTACTGACCCATGTGTCAGGCCTTCGCGGGAACGGCCAGGCCGCGGTTCGCGGCGACGATGCGATCTCGACGGTGCAACATCCAGCAGCAGAGCAGGAAGATGATCGTGGAACCGATGGTGATGAACGCCGCCGGCTGACGCTTGGTGCCCAAGTCGCGGATCATGACGACGTATTGGTGAGGTTGCGACTCGTCGATCACCGGACGCGCGGGAGCGCGACCCGGTTCCACGCGTTGCGGGACGAGCGGAGCGATCTCCACCACCGCGTACGCCGGCTTGTGGAAGAAGGCCAAGAAGTCGACCTCGTCACCGAACTTGGGGTAGCGCTCGCCACCACGCACGTACACCCGGGTGGCTTCGTACTCGCCGGCCGCGTACATCTCGGCTTCGACCTGAATGATCTCGTCGGCCGCGGCGATGGCCTGGCCACGTCCTCGGTCGTCGGAGGGCAACAACTTCCAACCCTCGGACTCCATCGCCGCGCCGGAGGCATCGGCGATTTCGGTGAACGAGGCACCCTCGTCGAGCTTGATGGGCGCGTCGACCACTTCGGCGTCGAGCAGGTACTGGCCTTCGCGCACGATGGAGAACGGCTCGGCCGGCTTCCACGACGGCGAATTGCCCACCAATCCGATTCCGTAGATCATCCAGATGATTCCCATCAGCATCATCCATCCGGCCAACCCGGCGATCGACACCAGGAAGCCCAGGCGAGCACCGATGTTCGTGCCGAGGAGCAGGTACACGCTGCCGCACAGCGCCACGGTTCCGATGATGACGGTGAGAAGTCCCCGAAGTTCGGGTTCCCAGCCAATGGCAAGTAGTGCGCTCATAGTTCGTTCCGGACGTAGTTCACGATCTCTTGGATCTGCTCATCGGTGAGGAGGCTGCCGAACCCGGGCATACGACCGCTGCCCTGACCCTGCACTCCGTACTTCACTCCGTACTTGGAGCCCGACTTGATGAAGTCGATCATCTCTTGCTCGGTGGCGAAGTGGCTGTTGGTGGCACCGCCGGTGAGGTTCCAACCAAAGGCACCCGCGCCGGTGTTACCGGGCTCGCCCCAGCTCCAACCCGGAGTGTGGCAACGCGCGCAGCTGTACGCGCCAGCGCCAAGCTCCAGGTTGAACAATGCTTCACCCACCGAGCCGTAGGTTCCGTCCTCGACGGCCTTCTCGGCGGCGGCCTGGATCTTTTCCTGCTCGGAGGCCGGCAAGTGTCCGCCTTCGCAATTCAACGGATCGGCGTCCTGCACGATGCAGTCCTCGCGCGGAATCTGGATGCTGTGCATGTAGGCGATGAGCGTCTCGATCTGCTGCGAGGTCATCGGTCCGCCACCCTTGGTGCCCCACGGGGACATGGGCGAGAACGGGCGGCCGTACTCCAGAATGAACTGAACCTCGCTGTCGTCGAAACGGTAGAACACCGTGTTCAACGCCGGAGCCTTCCAGGTGACGGACTTGACTTCGCCGGTCTTGGAGTCGGTGACGGTCCAGGGAGCGGCACCACCCGATGCGCTCATTCCACCGTGGCAACCCGCACAGTTGAATCCACCGTCGGCGGTGGACGCGAACAAGTTCGATCCCCACGTGATGAATCGACCGGCCTTGCCGTTGATGGCACCTTCCTGACGGCTGGGTTCGTACACCCAGTACGCCGGAAGTCCGATCGTGATGGTCGCCAGCAAGAGAACGCCGAAGAACTGCACCCGCTCGAGGCGCTTGCCCTCGAGTTCTTCGTCCTCGTAGTACTTCTTGCGGTTGGCCGCCAGTTCGATCTCGGAACCGATTTCGGCGCGACCGGCGCCACGGTTCATGAACGCGTAGACGACCCAGCCGATCACGAAGATCAGCGTGAAGATGATGGCTGCGGAAGTGGTGGCGAGAGCGACCATGATCAGTGTCCTCCTCCGCCCGTGATGCAGTGCGGTCCTTCGGCCTCTTGACCGGTGGTGTTGATACCGATGGCCGGACCGTTGAAGACCGCACCGGTGTCGACGATCACGTTGCCATTGGTCACCGACACACCGAAGCGATCCATTCCGCGAGGTGCGGGGCCGGCCTTCTTCTCACCGACGCGGTTGTACTGCGAGCCGTGACACGGGCACTCGAACCATTGCGAGCTCTTGCACTCGGGAACGCGGCAACCGAGATGCGGGCACTTCTGATACAGAGCGACGATCCCCGCTTCCATACCCGCCAACACCGACGGCTGATTCGAGTACGCACTGCGCGCCTTCGGCAGAGCGTCGGCCGGAAAAGCCGTGAGCCAGGTGCGCGCCTCGGGCTTGTAGACGAAACCCTTCTCGCTTCGAATCTGAACGATCAAGTCGTCGAGGCGACCCACGGTCACCTTCGAGCCGAACCCGCCGCCGGCTCGCGGCCACAGGAACGCAACAACCGCGACGCCAAAAGCGCCGAGGCTGGCGGTCATCATGGACACGGTGGCGCGGTTGAAGAACTGACGACGCGACACGCCGAGGGTCTCTTCGTCGGGTGCCTGCCATGCCACGGGTGCGACTTCGGCCGCCTTCTCGAGAGCGGTGGACCGCGCGGTGGTCTCGGCCGATTCGTACGCGGCACCGCTGGGGCCCGCACCGGACTCGGCCTTGATCGCCTTGTCGCGCTTCACCGTTTCACGGGACAACGCGCCCGCGCCGCGCACGTCGGAGCGACGCGCCGACGTGACGAGCACGATGGCGGCGGCCACGACCAAGACGGCCACGGCGATGATGATTGTTGTTGCTGGTGTCATGTGTGGTGATTCCTCACAACTCGAAGAACAGGCCGTCACGCCACGGGAAGACGAAGTTGAATCCGGGTCCGCGGAAGAACGAACCGATCATCACGAGCACCGCCCAGAACATCAAGTGGACGGTCATGATGGATGTCGCGAACTTGCGATCCTCGGGCTTGTTCGACGGGTTCTTGTCGATGTACGGAGCCAGGATCAACGCGAACAGAGCGATACCGGGAATGGTCACGCCGGCCACCATCGGGTGGAACATGGTGAGCAGTTCCTGCAGACCGAGGAAGTACCACGGTGCCTTCGACGGGTTCGGAGTCTGGTTGGGGTTGGCCAACTGCAACAGCGGTGCGTTCACGAAGATCGAGAAGAAGAACAGGAACGCGGTGCACGCCAAAGCCGCGACGAATTCGACGGCGATCAGGTGCGGCCACGTGTGCACCTTGTCGACGGGAGTGGCCTTCACGTCCTGGATGGATCCGGACTTGACCACCGTCAACAAACGCTGCGTGTGACCGCCGGGTCCGGCGCCCACGGGAACGCCACCGGAAGCCGGAGCCGCGGCCACGACGGCGGCAACCTTGTCGGCCACCGCCACGGCGCCACCATCATCGGTCTTGGAACGAGCGGCCTTGCTGCGCTCGAGCAAATGAGCCGGAATGCGCGGGTCCGATGCGGGAGCATCACCACTAGCGGATGCGGCCTCACCGGATTCGGCGGCGGCCTTGTCGCGCGCGGCTTGAGCCCGCTTGAGGAGGTGTTCGGGGATCTCGGTCATGAGTGTCTGTTTCCTTCCCGATCAGAGCGGCCCGGAGATGCCGCCGTCCTTGCGGACGCGCCAGAAGTGAATGGCCATGAAGATCACGATGACGAAGGGGAGCATCAGCACGTGCAACACGTACCAACGCAACAAGGTCTCCGACCCGATTTCCACACCGCCGAGCAAAACGAATCTCACCTGTGAACCGAACACCGGCGTGTAGCCCATCATGTTCGTACCCACGGCCACGGCCCACATCGCCAACTGGTCCCACGGCAGCAGGTAACCGGTGAACGACAACAGCAACGTGAGCGTGAGCAACACGACGCCGATGACCCAGTTGAACTCGCGCGGGGGCTTGTAGGCGCCGTGGTAGAAGACGCGAGCCATGTGCAAGAACACGGACAGCACCATCAAGTGCGCTCCCCATCGATGCATGTTTCGAATGAGTAATCCGAAGGCGACCGATGTCTGAAGGCTGCTGATGTCGTTCCATGCCGCCGTGGCTTCCGGACGGTAGAAGAACATCAGGAAGATGCCGGTGACGGTGAGAAGAATGAAGAGGAAGAAGCTGAGTCCGCCGAGGCACAGCGTGTAGCTGACCTTGACCGCGTGACGCTTCACCTTCACCGGGTGCAAGTGGTACAGCACCGAGTTCATGATGACGTACGAACGGTTACGCGGGCTGTCGGTGTAGCCCTTGCGGAAAATCGATCCGGGACGGAAGATCGAGTTCCAAGCTTGACTGCCTTGAACGGACTCGACGGTCTTGTTGAGTCGTTCCTTCGCAGTGGGTCGGGGGTCGTCGATGACTTTTGCCATGAGTGTGTCTCCTAGAACCGCATTCCGTAGGCGTAGCCGTGATTACCGGTACGAGCATGTGTGTCGCCGGTGGCCAACGCGGCACCGGCCTTGCCGAGGATGATGACCCCGGTGGGGCATCGATCGACGCACAGTGCGCAACGCGTGCACACGTCGTCGTCGATGATGAAGAGAACGTTGTCGTTCGGGTCGATACCCGGACGCTCGGTGCCCGTCGCTTCGACGATGGCATCGGGCGTGACCATGTGGATGCACTTCCACGGGCAGATGTCGACGCAACCCTCGCACATGATGCACTCGGTCTGATCGATGTGAATGAACTGCTTCGGCTTGACGGCCTTGGTCAGGTAATCCGCATCCACCTCGACCAGTTGGTACTGGTCCGAGTAGGGCATCATCGGGGGATTGGCGTCGGTACGTGCCATGGCTCAGGCCTTCTTCACCAATGGGCGACCGTAGGTGGACTGCTCGAGTTCGGTGGACTTCGACTGACCGCGCTTTTGCCACCACGACCACATGTAGATCTGCAGTCCGAGGAAGAAGCCGTAGATGCCGGTGACGATGATGTCGCCGACCTGCAAGTAGTTGATGTCGAACGGGAAGCTTCCGCCCTTGGCCTGCGACTTGAGGATGTCGCCGGGTCCGTAGAGCATCTTGTCGGACTGCCAACCGAGTTCGTTCTGCACGTGCACCAGCCACTGGTGGGGCACCACGCCGTACGCGAGGAACATCACGAAGAACGCGTAGGTGGAGCCAACCATGGCTTCGCCCCACGAGACCGGAGTCCCGATCGGACGGCGCTTGCCGTACACGAAAATGAGGCCCGTCAGGATGAGCGTTGCCGCGAGAGAGAACAGGAACGCCTGGTTCATCCCCGGCCATTTCAGAATGTCAATCGCCAGCATCGAGCCGGTCATCCCTTCTGTTTCCACGGGTGAGCGTGGTGGTCATCGCGTGTCGTTTGTCGGAATTTCGGTGACATTGACCCATGTACCTGCGTAGACGAGTCGTTGTACCTGTGGGAACTGTAGTCGTCGGAGGTCTCGAACGACCCAACTCACGACGAAGCGAAACACGGTTGACCGTCACACGACGGAGACGATCGGCCGAGCCTCGAACGAAGGGGGTTGGTCGTGCGATCGCAACGACGTTTTGTGGTCTATCACGCCACCCCTCCGGGAAGGTCGGGTTGTGCGCAAGTGCAAGGTACCGACTTCGGAAATCCCCGCGGGGAATTCCCCACTCGGCCTCGTCGCCCTCTAGTGTTCTGGGCGGACTGTCGTTCGTTCGCGATCGGCGATTCCGTATCGTTTCTGCAACCCCCGACCGACCCATCTCCGAAAGGACTGGTCCGTGACCGAGATTCCCGAGCACCTCCTGAAGCGCTCTCGCGACCGCAAGGCGGGTGGCGCCTCGTCCGAGGCCAGTGCCGCTCCCGTGCCGGCCACCACCGAAGCAGCCGCTCCGGTGGCCCGAGCAGCCGCAGAAACCCCTGCTCAGAAGCCTGTTTCGAAGCCCGACGCCCCCTATGTGGCCGCCGCCAAATCTCGACAGCGCATCCCGTATTGGGCCATGGCCACGCTGTCGCTGATGCCGATCTTCTTGTTCATGTACGTTCGCGGGCTCCAGCCGCAAAAAGCCGAGGCGTCGGGACCGATTGCCATCGGAATCGAGCAGTACGGCGCCTGCGCCAGCTGTCATGGTGGCGATGGTGCCGGCGGTGCCGGTCGCGCCCTCTACAACGGCGAGTCACAGAAGACCTTCCCCCACATCGAAGACATGCTGAATTGGGTGTACAACGGCACCGAGGCCTACGAGGCCGCCGGTATCGAGTCCTATGGCGACCCGAATCGCGAGGGAGGGGCCCATTACCCCCGCTCCTACAACGGCAGCGCCATGCCGGCCCAGGGTGCGATGGCCGGTGGCGGCCTGACCGAGTACGAGATTTTGGGCCTCGTTTGCCACATCCGTTATGACATTTCCGGTGCTGACCC
>JAIXWJ010000020.1 GCA_027491335.1 Actinomycetes bacterium
CCGTGTTCCGTGCCGTCGCACAGTTGGTGTACGAACGCATCGGTGACGGACCCGACGACGATGAGGCTCCCGCTCCCGGCGAAGTTCCCAACGAGATGCAGCGTCAGCGCATGCTCGGCTCGGTCACCCAAGCACTCGCGTTGCTCGCGGGCAACACCACCGACGCCGGCATCGAAGCGATCGCCGCGTTGGAGGCCCTGAAGGTTACGCTCGAAGCCGGTGAAATGCCCGCCCGCGACGACTTCGAGAACGCCATGCGACTCACGCGCGAAGCACTGCAAGAGACCCCCGCGTCGAAGGCCATTCTCACTCTGGCCGGCGTGATCGCCGCCGTGAATGCTTCGAACATGCCCGCCGACGTGAAGGCCGAGTTGTTGATCGTGTTGAACGCGGCCAAGGATCGACTGATCAATGACCCATCGGCCGACCCTCGTCAGGTGGTGCGCGATGCGTTGAATCAGGTTCGTGAGGCGCGAATCGCCGCCTCGGTGCAGAAGATGCTGGCCATCGCCACCCGCTTGGAAACAGCGGCCACCGAGGCCGGTAACGCCGACGCCTTGTTGATGATCACCGAGGCTCGTGCGTTGTTGCAGCCCAGCGACGCATCGCTTCCCGATCGCGACGACCTTCATCACGCGCGGCGCATCCTGGTTCGAGTGGCGATTCTGTTGAGGGCCACGACTCCGCCGACCACGTCAACCACGACGGCTCCGCCCACCACGGACGCGCCCACCACGGACGCACCGGCCACAACGGCGGTGTGATCGGCTCGGCATTCTGATTGGCTGTGCGGGTGGACGATTACTCCGCCCGATTGCTGCAGAGTGTCACCGCTGTCGCGGGCCCGTGGGCCGCGCGATTGGTCGACGAAAGATTGACGGCGAATGGACTCCTCGGGCTGGTGCCCGAGGAGTCCCGTCTTTCCGCGGTGACCGAGACGGAGCGGCTGGCGATCGAGGGTTTGCGCGAACTGCTGGAACTCGACGCCGAACAACAGCGCACCAATCCATTGGCTGTGTTGCGCGCGGCAACGGCCCCGATCGGCCGTTTCCTGGCCTCGGTGGGAGCGACGCCCGTGGAGCGCGACGAGTTCGACCAACGGTCCTTCCCCGACGACGTCTACGGTCTGGCCCCCGCCACGTGGGCCGACATCGATGCCTCGTTGCTCGAGCCGGGCATCGAATGGGGTGCATGGAAGGCGGCCACCATCATCGGCCGTCGACGAACCGAACGAACCTGAATTCTTCCGTTCACACACGGTCGGGCATCCACCGGGAATTCTGCGACAGACTGAGGGCATGGAACGGCGCCGTCAGGTTCTGAACGATCCCAATTTGCGCGGAGTGAAGTTGACGCGTGAGTTGTGTGCCGCCACCGACGAGTGGTTGCGTCAACTGTGGGAGTCCGCGCACGAATCGGTGAAGCCATCGAAGCGTTGCGCGTTGGTGGCCGTCGGTGGATACGGGCGCGGCGAGTTGGCTCCCTTCAGCGATCTCGACGTGATGCTCGTGCACGACGGAGTCAAGAACATCGACGATCTCGCGTCCAAGATTTGGTATCCCATTTGGGACGCCGGGTTGAAGCTCGGACATTCCGTGAGCACGGTGAAGCAAGCGATCGATCTGGCCAAGACGGAGTTGGACTCGGCAACCGCACTGCTGAGCGTTCGGTTGTTGGCCGGTGATGCCGACTTGGCCCAGGAACTGGCGCGCGAGGGATTGAAGGCCTGGCGAAACTCGGCCGATCAACGTTTGCCCGACCTGATGAAGCGCGTGCGCGCGCGCCAAGGCGAGCACGGCGAGGTGGCGTTCCTCCTGGAGCCCAATTTGAAGGAGGGCTACGGCGGACTGCGCGACATTCACGCGTTGCTGTGGGCCGAGGCGGCGGGAGTGGCCATCACGCGTTCCGATCGTGCCGCGCTCGATGCCGGTCGCGACGTGTTGATGGCGTTGCGCGTGGCGTTGCACCGTCATCAGGGTCGTGCGGTCGAGGTCATGCACTTGGAGGACCAAGACGCCGTGGCCGAGTCGTGTGGCTACAAGAACGCCGATGCGTTGGTGGCGTCGTTGTCGAACGCCGGTCGGTCCGTGGCGTGGGTGGGCGACGAGGTGTGGGCTCGCGTCGCGTCGGCGAAGGCCAAACCGGTTCCCGATCAACACTTGGCGCCCGGGGTCATCTTGCACAACGGCGAAGTGCACCTGGACGACACCATCGATCCGTCCACCGATCCCACGCTTCTGCTGCGCGTTGCCGCATCCGCGGCCCGACACAAGGCGCGCATCGACCGACCCACCTTGGATCGCTTGGCCACTTCGTGTCCGGCGATGCCGTCACCGTGGCCGGTGGGTGCCATCGACGACTTGGTCGGGTTGTTGCTCACCGGGCACGACGCCATCCCGGTGTTGGAGGCGCTCGATCAACGAGGACTGTGGGTGAAGGTGTTGCCCGAGTGGGCACCCAACCGCAGCAAGCCGCAACGCAACGCGTATCACCGATTCACCGTGGATCGTCACTTGTGGGAAGCCACGGCCAACTCCGCTTCATGGGCCGATCGCGTGGCGCGACCCGACCTGCTGGTTCTGGGCGCGTTGTTCCACGACATCGGAAAGGGCTATCCCGGTGATCACACCGAGGTCGGCGTGGCCATGGTGCAACGCATCGGTCCCCGGCTCGGCCTGAGTGCCGACGACACCGACGTGGTGTGTTCCATGGTGAAGAACCACTTGTTGTTGCCCGACGTCGCCACACGTCGTGACTTGGCCGACAGTGCCACGATCATGTCCGTGGCCGACGAGGTGCGTTCACCGTTGGTGCTCGACTTGCTGCACGGACTCACCGAGGCCGACAGTCTGGCCACCGGCACCGCGGCGTGGGGTTCGTGGAAGGCCGAGTTGGTGAACGATCTGGTGCGGCGAGTGCATTTGGTGCTCGGTGGCGCCGACGTGGGCGAAGCTCAATGGCGTCTGTTCCCCGACGCCGAGGTGCTCGAGATGATGGCCGGTGGCGTGATCACCATCGGGTTCGACGAGAACTCGGTGACCGTGGTCAGTCCGGACCGACCGGGAACGTTCAGCAAGGTGGCGGGAGTTCTGGCTCTGCACGGACTCGGAGTTCTCGGTGCTCAAGCGCACTCGGACGAACAAGGCATGGCGGCGTCGCAGTTCCGAGTGCTGGTCCCCTCGCACGGACCCATCGAGTGGGGACCGATCGTCACCAATCTCGAACGAGCGTTGAAGGGGCAACTGGCCATCGAATACCGCTTGGCGGAGAGAGCCAAGACGTATCGCCGAAAGCGCCGTTCGGCCGGAGAGTTGGGGCCACCGAGAGTGACCTTCTTCGACGAAGCATCGTCGAACGCCACGGTCATCGAGGTTCGCGCACCCGACCAACACGGCATTCTGCATCGCGTCACCAAAGCCATGGCCGAGGTCGGGCTGGACATCCGACACGCGTCGGTGCAAACCATCGGCGACGAGGTGGTCGACGCGTTCTACGTGCGCACCTCGAGCGGAGACAAGTTGATCGATGCCTTCCATCGTCTGGAAGTGGAACGCGCCATCTTGTTCTCGCTGGCATCGTGACGAACTAGGTTCTCCTCATGTCCGACGACGCGGCCGGGGCGACGCCCAACGACTTCACGCGCGATCTGGTTCGGTGGAGCGAAACCCTCGCCGGTATCGCGCGCACGGGAATGGGATTCACCGAGAGTCTGTATGAACGCGAACGATACGAGGAGATTCTTCACGTCGCCGCCGACATCAAGGCCGCCGCCGACGAAGCGCTCGAGGTGCGACGCGAGCAGGATCACTTCGTCCAAGAGTGGATGGAGTCCATCGGCGAAGGAGTACCCGGGTACATCACTCCGAAGGTGGCCGTGGGTGCCATCGTCGGTGACGACGAGGGACGCATCCTGCTGGTGAAGCGACCCGATTCGGGTGTGTGGCTGTATCCAACCGGTTGGGCCGACGTGGGCTACTCACCGAGCGAGGTGGCCATCAAGGAAGTGCACGAGGAGACCGGGATCGTGTGCGAACCGGTGAGGTTGTTGGGCGTGGTCGATGGTCAGCGCATGGGTTTCAGTCGCTTCGGCATGTACATGTTGTTGTTCCACTGCCGGGCCACCGGCGGTGATTTGTCGGGTCATCCCCTGGAGACGGCCGACATCGGCTGGTTTCATCCGGATTCGCTGCCCGACATCACTGCGGGCGTGCAGTGGTGGGGACCGATGGCGTTCGCGGCCATCGCTGGTGAACCGATGATCGCGAGCTTCGATGCTCCTCGTGATCCGGTGTGGCGCGGCGACGCCTGAGTTCAGTCGTCGTGTTGACTGCGCAGGAACTGCTCGACCTCTTCGAGAAAGGCCTCGCTGTCGAGTGATTCCTCGGTGATGGGGTCACTCGTGGTGCCGGCATCGACCATGTCCGCATCGAGTGCCTCGTCGTCGGAGTCGTCCTCGGCGTAGGAGTACTCGTCGTCATCCTCGTCGTATTCGTCGTCCATGTTCTCGAGTCGCTCGAGATACGAGGCCATCGAGGGATCACTCTCGATGATTTGGTCGATGGCGTCCTCGTACCGTTCGAGTTGCGCGTCGAGAGCCGTGGTGGGGGCATCGCAACCGACGATCTCGGCGAGACGTTCGATGAGGGCCGCGGCGGCCTTGGGCGAGGGCAGTTGTGCCGCGTAGGCGGGAACGGCGGCCCACAACGAGGCCGTCGACAACTCGGCGCGATGTGCCGCGTCGTTGAGCACGCCCACGATTCCGGTGGGTCCCTCGTAACGGCTGCGCTGCAGATCGTGCGCGTCGATCATCTCTTGATCGACCGCCGTTCCGAGCACCTGCGTGGGATGACGATGAGGAACATCGGCCAGCAGCGCACCCAGAGAGATGACGCTGCGCGCCTTGTAGGTGAGCGCGACACCGATGATCTGTTGGCAGAACAACTTCCAACGCAGTGCCGGTTCCGGACCGAGGATGAGGATGAGATCCTGATCGTTGGAGGTGACCGACCACATGCTGACGGTGGGCCACACGATGCTGCGCGTGGATCCGTCGGCCAGTCTCACGTGCGGACGAATGGTGGCGAAATCGGTGAACTCCTCGGGGTCGATCTCGGCCAGTGGCGCGGCACCGAGACGCTCGATGAGAGTGCGAAGTGCGGTGCTCGCGGCGTCAGCGGCGTCGTTCCATCCGGTGAAGGCGGCAACGACATGGGGCCGACGAAGTTCGGGTCGGCGAATCCATCGAACGTGTTCCAGATCAGCCATTACTCCACACGCTATCGCCCGAAATCGAGGGGACGAATGGGTGCCCGCACATCGAATTCGGGAACGTCGATTCGGGCCGGCCGAACCGATTCATGAGATCAGAGTGTCGGTCGCACGATGAACTGTGCGAACCCGCCCTCGCCGGACACCTCGTCCACGAGGTTGCTGTCGTACACATCGTTCGGACCCTGCATGAGGTCGTACTCGGTGGCTCCGGCGGGCGTGGTGACGAGCGTCCAGGCCTGCCGTTTGTACACGAGGTTTTGCGGATCGAGGCGATGCGCTTCCTTCCACCACGCGACCGCGGAGTCGGCATGGCCGGTGCGACGTAGGTGTTCACCCAACTCGAAGCAGGCGCGCGCCCGCGCCTCGTCATCGGAATGCGGACGACTGCGTTCGATCACCTCGTCGGGTGTCATGGCGAATCGCGATTCCGCGCCGTTGCGCACCCAATCGAGAATGGCCGCACGATAGGCCTCGGCGTCATCGGGGATGGCCTTGACGGCGTGCATCACCTTGCTGAGTTGTTCGGGCAAGCCCTCGGGAATCTCCATGTCGCGCAACGGACTGCGTTCGATGGACGCGGCTTCGGCGGGACGAACGAGCACACCGTTCTCATCGATCCAGACCGCCATCGGAATGTTCGTGAATCCGAACGCGGCGTTCGTGATGTGCGTGGTGTCGATGAGGGTGGGGTGCGTCGCCGCGGCGAGGGTGTTCCACGGTCGAGCCAAGTCGATGTCGATGTCGAGGGCCACCGTCACGATGGTGGCGCCGTGCTTTTCGATCTCGGTGTGAAGCGCCTGCCACCCGGGCAGGCTGGAGCGGCAGCCTCAATAACTGGACCAGGCGAGAAGAATGACCTTCTTGCCCCGCAACGACGACAACCGGAAGGGCTCGTTGTCGAACGTCTTCAGTTCGGGGTCGGCGGCCACGGCGGTGCTGAGGGCGCGTCCTCCGAGAGTGGCGCTACCCAACGCCCACAATCCGTGTTCGACGTCGTGCACGATCGGCATGCCGAGACGTTCCGCCGCGATGGTGACGTCGAGGGACCCGTCGGGGGCCAGTGCACCGGGTGCGGGCACGCAGATCTCGCCGCGGCACAGTCCCTCGGGCTTGGGTTCCCATCCGGTGCTGGAGTGGAACGCGTCGGCGGTCGTGCGGAGTTCGGTGAGGATCACGGGGTCAGTCTGCCACGTTCGCCATCGAGGTTCGACCGTTCATCGCTTGCTGGCGGCGGCGGCCAACTCGTGCGGTCCGGCCGCCGGGTAGCCCTTGAAGTTGCGCACCACCTCGGACCACGGCGCGAGCATGGCGATCAGGTGATCGAAGTCGTCGCCGATGGCTTCGATGCATCCCAGCATCTGTCGATCGGTGTCCACTTCGATTCGTTCCCGGATCTCGCGACCGGCCTCGGTGAACGCTCCGTCGTGAACGAGTCCACGTGATTCGAGGCGATCGATGGCCGCGGCGAAGTCGTCCTCCGACCACGCTCGGGTGCGGCTGTAGGACTTCAGAGGCAAACCCCAGTACAGCTCGGTGAGCAGACCGATCTCGGTGGCGTCCAGACCGGCCGAGATCCACGCGGCGGTGTGCGAATCACCGCGGTACTCGCGGATCATGTCGCCGAAATGCCAGCAGGCACCGAGATCGGTGTCGGGAATCGACTGGCTGAGAGCTCCCGCGAACAACGGTCGTCCCTCGGGGCGCAACACGCCGACCGCGCGTTCGAGAATGACGCGAGCTCGCGCGACTCCACCGGGCTTGGCGCCGAGGATGCGCTCGAGTTGCGCGATCGCTCCCGCGCGTCGAGCGGCACAAATCGTCGCCGCATCGGTGATGGCCCAACCCGCGGTGACCGAGGGAACGACCGCCGCTGGATTGAACACGGCGAAGGCCGCGGCCACCACCTCTCCGGGTACTTGTCCCATCAACGAGCCGCGACTGGTGAAGTACGCGATGCCTTCGGGCAACGCGACACCGTTCATGTCACCGGGGCTGGGTTGGAATCCGAGAGCCACGTAATTCGCGTGACACTCGGGGGAGAAGTACACCTGGCCCACGAACGGCTCGAGGGCGGCCCCGAGAGCGCGAGCCTTGCGGGCGAGTTCGGCGTGATCCGTGATGCGAGTCATGGGGCAACCGTAGAAGGTGGACTGCCTAGACTCGCCACCGTGGGAGTAACGGTCGACGTCTGTGCGCAAGTCGACGATGAACTGGTGGCCGCGTTCCAGGTGTTGATTCCCCAGTTGTCGTCGTCGAACCCGCCTCCCGGACGCGACGCGTTGGAAGCCCTGGTGTCGTCGGAGGCGTCGACGTTGTTCGTCGCTCGGCTGGATGGATCGATCGTGGGTTCGTTGACGCTGGCCATGTTCCGCATCCCGACCGGAGTTCGAGCCTGGATCGAAGACGTGGTGGTGGACGAGAGCGCCCGTGGCCACGGTGTGGGCGAGGCGTTGAACCGTGCCGCGCTCGAGCACGCGCGCCGCAACGGCGCCATCACCGTGGATCTCACGTCACGACCCTCGCGAGAAGCGGCGAACCGCCTGTATCAACGAATGGGATTCGTGAAGCGCGAGTCGAATCTGTACCGCTACGAACTCTGACCGAGTCACGCGCCCTGGAGTTCGGCGTGCATCTCCCAGATCATGATCTCCGATGCGGACACCGCCGTGATGCGGTGACCACCTTCGGCGGTGAGGCGCACCGCGTCACCGGTGCTCAAAGAGCCCGCCGCTTCCATGTTCACTTCCCCACGAGGGACGAAGACGTGCGAGAACGGAGCATCGGGAACGACGATCGATTCGCCCGGCGACAAGCGAGCCACGTGCAGCGCGGCGAAACGATTGCGAATGCGAATGGCCGTGCGATCGCGATGTTGGTCCATGCCGGACGCCACCACGGCGAGACGCCCCGATAGTTGCGACGCCTCCAACTCGACTTGCTCGTAACCGGGATCGATGCCCGACTCGTCCGGAACCACCCACATTTGAACGAAGTGAACGGGCGACTCGTGTCGATCGCCGACACCGTGCTTCCAGGCGTCGTTCTTCTCCGAGTGCAAGATGCCGGTGCCGGCACTCATGCGTTGCGCGAGACCGGGGTACAGAACTCCGCTGTTGCCGATGGAGTCTTGGTGTACGAGCGACCCGTCGAGCACCCAGGTGACGATCTCCATGTCGCGATGACGATGGGTGTCGAAGCCGGCCCCGGGGGCCACCTTGTCGTCGTTGTTGACGAGAAGCACCCCGTGGTGAGTGTTGGCCGGGTCCCAGTGGTTGCTGAACGAGAAGGAGTGTCGCGAGTCGAGCCAGCCGATACGGGTGTGCGGTCGGTCGTCGGCACGTCGAACGTCGACGAGAGGCTGTGGATTCGCGGACATGCGATCAGCGTAGAACCGAACTCGGATTATCGTGAGGTCATGGCTCGAGTGCATGAGAGATGGCATACGGCCGACCCCGGCGACGTCAGGAATTGGCGACGAGGTGGGGTGCTTGCGAGGATGGAAGACACCAATCGGTCAGGGGAAACACGAACATGACGAGCACATCAGAATCGGGACACTTGTCGCCCGACGAGATTCGCGA
This sequence comes from Actinomycetes bacterium, assembly GCA_027491335.1. Classification (GTDB taxonomy): domain Bacteria; phylum Actinomycetota; class Acidimicrobiia; order Acidimicrobiales; family Ilumatobacteraceae; genus Casp-actino8. The sequence goes on from JAIXWJ010000020.1 coordinate 8,853, forward strand.
GCGGTACCGCATCGAGCGCGAGAAGCGTCTGCGCTCCGATGGCACGGGCCAGTTCAAGACCATCGCCGGAGAGTGGGCCGACTTCGGCCGCGACCCGTTCTCGGATCCCAACTTCACCCGCGACGCGGTGAAGGAGGAGACCGAGGTCGTCATCGTGGGCGCCGGCTTCGGTGGCATGCTCGCCGCGCACCATCTGCGCAAGGCGGGAATCACCAACTTTCGAATGATCGACCTCGCCGGTGACTTTGGTGGCACCTGGTACTGGAATCGGTATCCGAACTGTGCGTGCGACGTGGAGTCGTACGTGTATCTGCCTCTTCTGGAAGAGACGGGCTACATGCCCACCGAAAAGTACGTGAAGGCCTACGAGATCTTCGCCTACTGCCAACTGCTCGGTCGCACGCTCGATCTCTATTCGAAGGCGTTGTTCCAGACCGAGGTCGAGGACATGCGCTGGGACGATGAGTCGCAGCGTTGGCACACCACCACCAGTCGCGGCGACGATCTCTCGTCGAAGTTCGTGATCATCGCCGGTGGCGTGTTGCACCGTCCGAAGCTTCCCGATGTCGACGGCATCAGGGGCTTCAAGGGGAAGATGTTCCACACCAGTCGTTGGGATTACGGCTACACGGGTGGAAGCCCCACCGAGAAGATGGTGAACCTGGCCGACAAGCGCGTGGGCATCATCGGCACCGGCGCCACCGCGGTTCAGGCCGTTCCGAAGTTGGCCGAGGCGGCCAAGGAGTTGTACGTCTTCCAGCGCACGCCCGCTCTGGTGGGCAAGCGCAACAACAAGCCCACCGATCCGGAATGGTTCAAGACTCTGAAGCCCGGTTGGCAGGCCGAGCGCATCGTCAACTTCACTCAGGCCATCACGGGTTCGCAACCCGAGGTCGACATGGTCGCCGATGAATGGACCAAGTTGTTCTGGACCGACACGCGCAAGTTCCCCGAATCCGAGGAAGAGGCCGCGGCGCTGGAGCAATTGGACTTCGACAACGTTCAGATGATCCGTGATCACATCGCCAACATCGTCACCGACCCCGAGATCGCCAAGAAGTTGATGCCCTGGTACAGCCAGGCGTGCAAGCGTCCCTGCTTCCACGACGAGTACCTGCCGGCCTTCAATCGATCCAACGTTCACTTGGTCGACACCGACGGACACGGCATCAACGAGATCGGTGAGAACGGGCCGATCTTCGACGGTGTCGAGTACCCCGTGGATCTGCTCATTTTCGCGTCGGGCTACGAGGTCACGAGCGACTACCACCACCGTCTCGGCTTCGACCCGAAGGGCCGGGGCGGCGTTCCGCTGTCGCAGGCGTGGGGCACCGGACCGTCGACGCTCCAAGGCGTGCTAACTCGCGGGTTCCCGAACATGCTCATGATCAGCACCGTTCAAGGCGCTCAGGCCACGAACTTCCTGCACTCCATCAGCACGGTGGCCGAACACGTGGGCTGGCTGGTGGCCAAGGCCAAAGCCGACGGCATCACCACCATGGAGCCGATCGAAGCGGCGCAAGAGGAGTGGTTCAATCTGCTCCTCGGTCAGGTCTTCGGCATCGCGCGTTACAACGCGGTGTGCACGCCGGGTTATCTCAACCGTGAGGGCGAGGCTGGCGACATGACCACGGCCCGTTCGATGGCCTGGATGACGAGCGTGATGGGGTTCATCGACCACGTGGCCGCCTGGCGGGCTCGTGGCGATCTGGCCGGCCTCGAGGTGCACACCGCCTGAGTCCAGCGGTGGGTGGTGTTCACGACATCGAGTCGAGGAACCGCTTCGCCGCCAATGCCATTTCGTGGCGCCACACGGTGACCACGTCGCGCGAGCCGCGATTCGCTTTCACGAACTCGTCCACGATGAGGCGCTGGGCGGAGACCAACGCCGTGGTGTCGATGTCGTTGACCTCGGCCACGACCAACTTCAGCAACAGTTCGCTGCGCAGATCTCGCAAGTGATGAACGGGCGTTCGGCACCACGCACGTAGTGCGGCACGACCCGAGCGGGTGACGGCCACGATGGTGCGGTTGCCACCCGCGGTGCCCGGTTCTTCGCCGATCACCTCCACGTATCCGCGAGCGATCAATTGATCGATGGCGCGGTAGGTGAGTGGTCGGCTGAGCGACCAGACCCGACCGATGCGACCGCTGGCCCGCAGTTCCTGGGCGACGGCGAATCCGTGATTCGGCTCCCGGGCCAACACGCCGAGGCAAGCCCACTCACCGAGCAGGAGCTGTCCGACCTCGCGGGTGGAACGACTCATCGAGGTTGCCATCCATCGTCGGTGACGGGTCCGTCCCACGCCACACGGCCCGACTCGAGAACGATCACCCGGTCGGCCATGGCCGCGACATCGCTGGGGTCGTGCGACACCACCAGGGTGGTGCCATCGAAGTCGGCGATTCGCTCGACGAGTGAGGCGCGCAGTTCCGGGCGTGCGGCGGCATCGATGGCCGCCAGCGGTTCGTCGAGCAACAACACTCGGGGGCGAATGGCGAGTGCTCGTAGCAACGCGACGCGTTGACGTTGACCTCCGCTCAATTCGCGAGGGCGTCGTTCGAGCAGATCCGCCATTCCGACGGAGGCGATCATCTGCCGGGCGTGTTCACGAGCCTCGGCGGCGCGGACACCGCGGGCGCGTGGTCCGAACGCCACGTTTTCGAGCATCGACAGGTGATCGAACAAGAGGTAGTCCTGGAACACCACTCCGATGTCACGCTTCTCGGGGGCCACGTATTCGTCGTTGGTCGCGGCATCGAGAACTCGATCGTCGAGAACGATGCGACCCTCGTCGACGGGCATCAGTCCGGCGATGGTCTTGAGCAGCGTGGTCTTGCCCGCTCCATTGGCTCCAATGATGGCCACGGTGCTGCCATCGTCGATGGTGGCGTCGACACGCAGGGAGAAGGTCGCGAGACGCACGGTGAAGTCCAGACGAAGACTCAACGCGACTCCTCGGTGCCGAGCCAACGATCCCGCAAGACCACGAGCACCACGAACGAAATGCCGATCATCATCACGCTGAGGGCCATGGAACGACCCGGATCGGTCTCGAGCGACACGTACGTTTCGATCGAGAGCGTGCGCGTGGTGCCCGGATAGTTGCCGGCGAAAGTGATGGTCGCGCCGAACTCACCGAACGCGCGAGCCCACGCCAGAACGGTTCCGGCGATGAGCCCCCCGGCGATCGAGGGAATGGTCACGCGGCGGAACGCGTACCACGGCGACGCACCCAACGTTCGGGCGGCTTCGGCGAACCGAGTGTCGGATTGACGCAGTGCACCCTCGACCGTGAGAACGAGGAAGGGCATGGCGACGAAGGTCTGGGCCACGATCACGCCCCAGGAACTGAAGGTGAAACGAAAGCCGAACCACTCGTCGAGCCAGCGCCCGAAGAGACCCGAACGACCCAGCGAGAAGAGCAACGAGATTCCTCCGACGACCGGAGGAAGAATCATCGAAATCAAGCAAAGCGCGCGCACCACGTTGCGGCCGCGGAAATTGCTGGTGGCCAGCACCCATGCCAAGGGCACACCGAACACGAGGCTCAACAGTGCGGCCGCGATCGATGTGCGTATCGACAGCCACAATGCGTCGCGGCTATCGGCGTCACCGAACACATCGAGAATTCGCGACCAAGGTGTCTTCCAGAGCAATCCGATGAACGGAAGGCAGAAGAAGACCACCGCGATGGCGGCGAGCACGCGTGCCACACGTGGGGTTTGGTTTCGACGACGAGTCATGGCGCGGCGAATCCTCGGGCCTCGAGAATCGCGAGTCCTTCCTCGCCGGACGTGAAGTCGACCCAACGACGGGCGAGTTCGACGCGTCGCGATTCGCCGTTGGCGGCGATCGGATAACGCGCGAGCAGATTGTCGTCGGTGGGAATCTCGATCGGCTCGACGTCGGCGCCCACGAGATCGGACAGGTAGACGATTCCGGCGTCGGCCGATCCGGTCGTCACTTTCGTGACGATGCCCGAAACGTTGGCCTCGAAGGTCACGAAGTTGGCCTCCACATCGGCGGCCTCGAGCAACCGATCGGTGTACTTGCGGATGGGGACGTCCTCGGTGGCGGTGGCCACCAGTACATCGTCGCGAGCGAGATCGGACAGACCCGTCACCGCGCGTGGATTGCCCGGGGGGACGATGATCACGAGCGCGTTGGTGGCCAGCACACGCGGCGGATCGAACCTCACCACTTCGGCGGCGCGGTCGAACTGCGTTTCGTCGGCCGAAGCGAACACGTCGACGTCGGCGCCATCGATGATCTGTCCGGCCAGAGCGGACGAGGACGCGGTGATCACCACCACGTCGACCCCCGGATTCTCGTTCTCGAACGCGGTCTCCATGTCGGCGAAAGCTCCCGACAACGACGACGCGGCCATCACGTTCAGGGTGACGGTGTCGTCATCACCGCAAGCGCCCACCAGGAGCAAGCCGAACGTGATCGCGACGAGACGCCCGGCCCCTTTGGGGACAGTGTTCATGGGCACAGGGTACGGTCGAGACGCCCAATAGTCAACCGGTGACTAAAGCGTCTCCGAGGGCATCGGAGGACGAGGGAAGGTTCAGCGGCCGCCGAAAGTGGCGCGAATGAGTGGCTCGAAGTATTCGAGTGATTCGCTCTTGTATGCGGGATCGAAGGCCACTTGGTCGTACTTCGCGCAGAACTCCTCGGTGTACTCCCAATGCGGGTTACCCCGGTACGCCTCGCGCGCGTTCTGATCGAGGCCGATGTGATGCCAGAAGTAGTAGCCCTGGAAGATGCCGTGATGCTCGACCATCCAGTGGTTCGCTTCGCTCACGAAGGGCTTCACGATGGCGGCCGCGATGGCCGGGTGGTTGTACGGAGACAATGTGTCACCGATGTCGTGGATGAGGGCACAGGCCACGTACTCGTCGCTCTCACCACCGCGCATGGCACGCGTGGCGGTTTGCAAACAATGCTCCAGACGAGAAACGGGGAAACCTCCGTCATCGGATCCGAGGTGCCGCAACTGTTCCATGATGCGATCGGGAACGAGCGACTGCGTCACCTTCAGACATTCCATGATGGTGGCCCACTCTTCGCGGGTCGAGTCCTCGAAACGGGTGAAGGTGGCTTTGGCGTGGCCGTTGGTTTCCGTGTTCATGATGGCTTCTCCTGTCATTGGGCCGCGGTCATCTCATCGCTTCGATGGCAACGGTGGGTGGTTTCAGTGGTGTTCCGCGCAGGATCTTCTCGATCAACGACACCGGAAGACCGAGTTCGTTCATTTGATCGGCTGATCGCCGACCGGTGAGACACCGCAGTAACTGATACGGCTCGACCCCGGAGGTGTTCAAAGAATGCCCCAGCCCAGGTTGCTTCGATTCGGCCATGTTGAGCAACCATCCGAGTGCCACGTCGACCGCTGCCGAGTCGCGGGCCTCGGTGGAGCCCAGCGCATGTCGAAGATCGTGCTCGTGGGTGACGGCATCCATGACCATTTGCGAGTTCGTCGGGGCGGCGATGCGGGGGAGGACGGCGTCGAAGTCGATCGTGATCGATTCCCAGATGTCGGCCAGCCGCTCCAAGGACTCACCAGCGTGTCGGTCGACCTGTGCTTGAGTCCAGGCGTCGGTGGTCACGCCTTCCATACGACCCGCCAGGATGTCCTCGTTCACGCCGAGCATGTGCGACACGAGCGCGGCGACGCTCCACGCCGGACACAGCGGCACGACGCGAGCGCCATCGGCATCGGGAACCTCGCGGATCAGATCGATCACACGACGACGCATAGCGATGTAGGCATCAACCGCTTCGTCGGACCGCAGAAAGGTCATACGTCAGTTTGCCACGGCCGGAGAGGCTGATAGGAAGAGTGCATGCGATTGCAGTTGGCCCTGAACGTGGACGATCTGGACGCCGCCATCGACTTCTACACGAAGTTGTTCGGTGAGGCTCCGGCCAAGGTGAAGCCCGGTTACGCCAACTGGGCCATCGAGAACCCGCCCCTCAAGTTGGTGATCTTCGAAGGAGCCGGTGCGCACGGCACGATCAACCACCTCGGCGTCGAAACCGAGACCGCCGAGGAGGTGGTGGCCGCCGATCGTCGCATGCGCGAGGCGGGCCTCGAGACCACGGGCATCGATGACACACAGTGCTGTTTCGCCGAGAAGACCGAAACCTGGGTCACCGGAGCGGACGGTCACAAGTGGGAGTTCTACGTGAAGCACGCCGATGTCGAACAGTTCACGAACATGTCGTTCGGCAACGTGTTGCTCGGCAGCAAGACCGATGCCACCGATCGAGGCCACGGCAACGTCTGCTGTCCGTCGTGATCGACGGATGCTCCACGCGTTTCTTCTGAGTTTCGGCGTCATCTTCGTCGCCGAGTTGGGTGACAAGAGTCAATTGATGGCCATGGCCTTCGCGGCTCGTTACAAGCCGTGGCCCGTTTTGTTGGGAATCACCATCGCCACGGCGGTGACGCACGCGATCAGCGTGGGTATCGGTGCGGTACTCGGGGCGCGCATTCCCACCGACACCATCGCCATCATCGCCGGTATCGCGTTCCTGGTGTTCGCGGGCTGGACCTTGCGCGGGGACTCGCTCGATGACGACGAGGTCGAACGTGCCGACAAAGGAACGCGCAGTGCGGTGGTTGCGGCCAGCGTGGCGTTCTTCCTCGCCGAGTTGGGTGACAAAACGATGTTGGCCACCATCACTCTGGCCACGAAAGAGGGGATCTTCGGCACGTGGCTCGGGTCCACGTTGGGAATGGTGGCCGCCGACGCGTTGGCGATTCTGGTCGGGTATCACCTCGGTGCGCGTCTGCCGGAGAAGACCATTCGCTACGGCGCGTCCGTGTTGTTCGTGGTGTTCGGAATCCTGCTGATTCTCGAAGGCGTCTGAACGGGCCGCGTCAGCCCAACAAGTCTTCGGCGGCCTGACGAACTTGCCAATCGCGATCCTCGAGCCCGCGCTTCAATGCGGCGTCCACCTCGGGACCATCGAACGGGGCGAGAGCGAGAACGGCGCGACGACGAATGGCGGGCTTGTCGTCACACGCCGCGAGGATGGCGGCCAAACCTCGATCGTCACCAATCGCGCCGAGAGCGGCCACCGCGGCCTCGCGCACGAGCGGCTCGGCATGACCGGTGGTCATGTCGATCAGTCGACTCATGATGGCGTCGGACACCTTCTCGTGTTCGCCGCACGACCACGCGGCCATCTCGGCGACCATCGGATCGTCGTCGTTCAACAACGGCAACAAGTCGAAGCCCGGGAAGTTCGCGGCGAGCTCGGCGACGCGATTGCGCACGCGCGCGTCCGTGTCGTGTTCGAATCGACGAAGCGTGCCTTCGTCGAGCATCTCCATACGAGCGAGCGCGCCGAGGGCGGCGTCACGCACGGTGGCCGCGTCGTGTTCGAGGCCGTTGCGGATGAGGTCGAGGTTGCCGGTGTGTCCGGCGAGGACGACCAAACGACGTCGTTCGGCGTGTTCGGATGATTCGGGAGTGTTCACAAGCGGTTCAGGAAATTGGTGACGATCCAAGCGATGGACAGAGAGACCACGATGGCGACCATGATTCCCCCGAAGATTGCTATCGCACCGAGGCCCATGATTTCAAGAGCCCGTTTGCGCAGGGGATCGATGACGAGAGCGTCGGAGTCGGGGTCTTGATGCGACTCCCATCCGAATTGGTCGCGTGGTGAACCGGTTCCGTTTCTGGCAGGCTTGCGTCGTACGACGATGAGCAGGGCGATCATGGCCAAGCCGGCCACGATGGCGACGCGGGTGGAGATTTCGGTGAGTGACACGCGAGACGGAACGGTAGTCGGGGTCGAGCCGTCGTCGTTGTCGCTTCGTTCTCAGGTGTGGGGTATTCCGATGATGACCGTCGCTTTCCTCATCGTGATGGTCGTTCTTGGCGCCACGGTGTGGCCCATCGAGCGCTACGAGACCGCGCCGGGCGCGGCGGCCGAGGTGGGGGATCGATTGACGATCGTCGGAGGCGACGTGCAGGTGTACCCGCCGGAGAACGGTGTGCGATTCGTGACGGCCCTCGGAAGCGAACTGACCGCGTTGCAGTCCTTCATGGGTTGGGTCGATCCCTACGTCGACGTGCTCACCTGCGAGCAGCGATTCGGCGACTGTGACCCGGAGGCCAATCGCGAGATTCAACTCGGTGCGATGTCCACCGCGAAAGAGATCGCGGCGTACGTCGCCATGTCGTATCTCGGCTTGGACGCCACATTGGCCGAGGGACCGGCCCAGATCGCCGGGTTCGACGCGGGATTGTGCGACGAGTCGGCGCCGCCCCGTCGGGCCTGTCGGGTGTTGGACGTTGGTGACATCATCCAATCCATCGACGTTGGCAACGGCGTGGTGACGATCGATGTGGTGTCGAAGATCTCAGAGGCTCTGGCCGACGCGAAGCCCGGTGACGTGGCCACCATCGAGGTTCTCTCATTGTCCGGCGAGTCACGAACCGTCGAGGTGGAGTTGATCGCCAGTCCCGATGCGCCGGCCCGAACCATCGTCGGATTCTCGGCCCGCGACACCCGCACGGTGAGCCTGCCGTTCGACGTGGCCATCGACACCGACCGCATTGGCGGCCCGAGTGCCGGCCTGTCGTTCACCTTGGCTCTCATCGACCAGTTGACCCCCGGCGAATTGGTTCCGGCCGACGGCGTGGCCGTGACGGGCACCATCTTCGAGGACGGTTCGGTGGGGGCCATTGGCGCCCTGGTGCAAAAGGCCATCGCCGTCGAGCGTTCCGGGGCTCGGTATTTCCTGGTGCCCACAGCACAAGGTGAGGCCGACATTGCCGACGCCCAAGCCGCCGTGGGCGACAACGTCGAGATCATCCCCGTGGCCTCGTTGGAGGAGGCCCTGGCGGCGTTGGTGAGTCGTGGCGGTGACCCGGCCTGACGGGTGCCCGTGTGATGGTTGACCAACACCGAAACCCCTGATTGCCACCCCTTTTCCACAGGGTTTTCGTACTATCCGTTCAATGGCCATCTCGTTTTCGCGTCCTGACCCCTCATCGCCCACCGCCGTGGCGGGAGCGACGTTCCCGTCCGCACGCCGGGGCTTCGACCAGAACGAGGTCCGCGACTTCCTGCGCATGGTGTCCGCCGAGCTGTCCCGCCTGCAGGAACGAGTGGTGTTCCTCGAGCGTGAACTGGCAAATGTCCAGCATGGAGCCCCTATTGCTCCGCTCGAACTGGACGAGGACGCCGTGGCCGCGATGCTGGGCGAAGAGACCCTGCGCATCGTCCAGACCGCTCGCGAGGCGGCTGCCAAGATCAAGACCCGGGCCGACGAAACCGCCACTCGCCTCATCCGTGAGGCCACCGACGAGGCCGCCCGAATCCGCGAAGACGCCGAATTGGAGGGCGCTCGCCGCCGCCAGGACGCCTCGTCGGATGCCGAATCCGAGATTCTGATGGCCAAGCAGCAGGGTCGCGACATGGTGAACGAGGCTCGGGCCTACCGCGAGCGGGTGTTGGCCGACGTCGCCAAGCGCCGCGAATTGGCCCGCGAGCAGCTCGAGGACCTGATGCACAGCCGCGACCGCCTGATTCAGGCGTTCGAGCGGGCCCGTTTGGCCACCGATGACGTTCTACGCGACCTCGACGAGTCGTCGGACGAGACCAACGAGTTCGTGAACCTGGCCAACACCACCGGTCCGGTTCCGATCATCGTTCAGGCCGACGATTTGCCGGCCGCCGAGGCCGTCACCTCCGTCGCGCCGTTGCCCTACGACCAGGACGACGACCCGGTGGTGGACGTTCCGGTGGTGAACACGGTCGTCGATCACCCCGAACCCATCGACCCCGAGACCATCAACATGGAGATGTCCGTCGTCGAGACGCCTGTTGTCGAGACGCCTGTTGTCGAAGCCCCCGATGTCGAAGAGCCCAACGTCGATAACCCGGCCGTGGCCGAGGAGACAACGACGTCGAATGTGGTGTCTCTCTTCGCCCGCTCGGATCAGCGCACGATGTCGGTGGCCGACATGGTCGACGATGATTTCGACGACGATCTCGACGGTGACGTCGACGACGAGTCCGACCCGCCGATGGAAGCCCCCATCGTGGTTCCCTCCAGCTCGACCACACGGCCCAAGCCCGCTCCGGTTGACGACATCTTCGCGAAACTGCGCCGAGCCGGGGCCGACACCGTGGCCGCCAAGGAAGCGGCTCGGGTGCAGTCGGCCGATGAGACCAAGCCCACGGGGCGTCCCAGTGCGCCGGTGAAGCCCATCGAGGCTCCCGTGATCGACGAGCCCGTCGTTGAATCCGTCGTTGAACTCGACTCGGAATCCGGGCCAGTGGCGACGGTGTTCGAAACGCGCGACGAGGCGTTGGCCCCGATCATCTCCACGATGAGTCGCAAGGCCAAGCGCGTGTTGGCCGACGAACAAAATCAGGTGCTGGACACCCTGCGAGGCAAGACCCCGGTGAAGACGCTCGACGCGATCGTCGGACCAAAGGCCGACCATGCCTCTCGTTACACCGCCGCCTTGGAAGCCGCGGTGAAGAGTGCGGCGATGGTTGGCGCCCGGTCGCTGAGCGATGCATCCGAGAAGGAACTCGCCAAGGACATCGCCAAGCAGATGGCGGCCGTGAACGAGCAGATCATCTCGTCGATCGTTGCTCCGTTGCGCGAGCGCCTGAGTCGCAGCATCTCCCAAGCCGCTGGCGACAACAACGAACTGTCTTCGTTGGTTCGCTTGGTGTACCGCGAGTGGAAGAACCAACACATCGACACTCACGTCGACGACATCGCGCGCGCGTCACACGGTCGCGGAGCGTTGGCGGCCCTCGATCCGGGCACCAAAGTGTGTTGGAAGGTCGATCCCAACGGCCCGGCGTGCGCCGATGCCGAGGACAATTCGTTGGCCGGAGCGGTGAAGGCCGGAGACGCCTTCCCCACCGGTCACACGCACGCGCCGGCGCACTCGGGGTGCCGCTGTGCACTCGTTCCGCACCAGAACTAGTCTCGCCTCGTGAGACCAGCCTCGGATCTGCCTCGGGGGCCTCGTCGCCCTCGCACCCCCCGTTCCCTCAAGGTGTCGAAAGGTCGGATCATCCTTCTGGTGATCGCGGCACTCCTGGTGTTGTTCGTCCTGTCGGCGCGCACCTTGGCCGGTTTCTACGTGGAGTTGTTGTGGTTCGATTCGGTCGACCGGGGCGACACCTTCTGGGCGGTCCTCAAGTCGAAGGTGTTCCTGGGCGCGGTGTTCACGATCGGGTTCGCCATCGTGGCCTTCATCAGCCTCACTTTGGCGGAAAGACTCGCTCCCGCCGATCTGCCCGAGGGACCAGAGCGCGAGGTGGTGGAGCGCTATCGAATGTTCGTGGGCAAGCGCACCCGCGTGTTGCGATTGCTGATCTCTGTCATCTTCGGATTGATCGTCGGTGTTCCCGCGGTGGCGCAGTGGCAGGACTGGCTGCTGTTCCGGCACTCGAAGTCATTCGGCGTGAGTGATCCGCAGTTCGGTGTGGACGCCGGTTTCTACGTGTTCCGTCTGCCGTTCCTCACCTTCGTGGTGGACTGGGCCTTCGCCGCGTTGGTGTTGGTGATCCTGATGACCGCGGCGATGCACTTCCTGAACGGCGCCGTTCGCGTGCAGATGCCGGGACAGCGCATCACCAAGGGTGGTCGCGTGCACATGAGCATCCTGTTCTCGTTGCTGGCCGTCATCAAGGCCGCCGACTACTGGCTGCAGCGATTCGAACTGACCGTGTCGTCGCGGGGTGTGGTGCAAGGTGCCACCTACACCGACGTGAACGCACAGTTGCCCGCGCTGAACTTGTTGATCCTCATCAGCCTGTTGGTGGCGGTTCTGTTCATCGCCGGCATTCGGTGGGGCGGTTGGCGTCTGCCGCTGTTGTCGATGGCTCTTTGGGCCGTGGTGGCCGTCGTCGCGGGTGCGGTGTATCCCGCGGTGATCCAGCGATTCGTCGTGCAGCCGAACGTCACCACGCGCGAACGCGACTACATCGCTCGCAACGTGGAGGCCACGCAACGCGCGATGGGTCTCGACAACGTCGAAGTGGTGAACCTCACGGCCGACGAGGCCACCGCCGCCGACGTGAAGGCCAGTGTCGTTCCGTTGTCGGACACCCGTCTGCTCGACGTGGCCGAGATGAAGGACCGCTTCGCGCTGGACCAGGGCCAGTTCGCGTTCTATTCCATCAACGATCTCGATGTCGACCGTTACGAGGTCGACGGTCGCTTGCAACAGACCATGGTGGCGGCGCGTGAGCTGAACCCCGAGGGCATCCCGAACAAGACGTGGGTGTCCAGACACCTCATCTACACGCACGGTTGTGGTGTGGTGGCGGCCAGCGCGAGTCGAGTCACGTCCGATGGTCGACCCATCTATGAGGACGGAATCGACGCGCGTCCGCAGTTGTACGTCGGAACGGAACAGCCGGGTTACGCGATCGTCAACACCAAGCAGGTGGAGCAGGCCTGCCCCGACACCGAGGCCGAACCGTACGCGGGTGTCGCCGGTGTGAAGTTGAACTCCACCGTTCGCCGACTGGCGTACGCCTTGACGCTCGGCGAGTTCAACCTCTTCGGATCCAGCCTCATCTCGAACGAATCGCGTCTCATCGACGTGCGTGACGTGCGCGACCGAGTGTCGAAGGTGGCGCCGTTCCTTCATCTCGACGCCGATCCGTATCCGGTCGTCAGCGACGGCAAGGTTCTCTGGGTGATCGACGCGTTCACCACCACGTCGCGCTATCCGTACGCGCAGCAGGCGAACACCGACAACCTGAGCGCCGCGTCCGGCCTGAATCATTCGTTCAACTACGTGCGCAACAGCGTGAAGGCCGTCGTCGACGCGTACGACGGAACGATCAACTTGTACGTCGTGGATTCCACCGATCCGATCGTGCTCGCGTGGTCGAGCGCCTTCCCCGGTCTGTTCACCGCGGCGGATCAAATACCCGATTCGCTGCGGATGCACTTCCGTTATCCGGAGGATCTGTTCCGCGTCCAGACGAACTTGTACGGGCGTTATCAGTTCTCCGACGTGGATCAGTTCTTCAATCGTGACGCCGCTTGGAGCGTGGCCCAAGCAGCGCCGCGCGAGCCGGAACTGTCGGCCGGCGCCGGCGACGCGACGACCATCGTGGACGAAGTGGCCCAGGCCAACACCGGCGACGTGGCCGATGCCAACGTGGCGCGCTTCGAGCCGTACTACACCATGTTCCATTCGCCCGAAGGCAATGGCACCACCGGAACGTTCTCGTTGGTGCGGCCGTTCGTTCCGTTCTCCTCCGACGACACCCGCAAGGAATTGAAGGCGTTGATGGTGGTGTCGAGCGAGCCCGCCACCTACGGACAGCTGAAGGTGTACGTGTACGACGGCACCTTGCCGGCGGGTCCGGCCACCGTGGCGGCCGAATTGAGTTCGAACCCCACCATCTCGCCGGTCGTCACGTTGTTGGACCAGCGTGGTTCTCGCGTGATCTTCGGACAACTGCAATTGGTGCCCGTGGGCAAGGGCTTGGTGTGGGTGCGTCCGTTGTACGTGCGTCCCGACGACACCGGAAGCAAGCAGGTGTTCGTGCGTCGCGTTCTGGCGTGGCATGACGGTGAAGCGGTCATCGGTGACACGCTCACCGAGGCGATCAACCGTTTGTTCCCCAGTGCGAACATCGATCTGGGCGAGACGGTGGACACTGGTGGCGAGGATCCCGACACGACGGACCCCGACACCACCGATCCGGACACGACCGATCCGGACACCACCGACCCGGACACCACGGACCCCGGCACCACCGATCCGGGTTCGGGAATCACCGATCCGGCGTTGCTCTTGGAACAAGCCCAATCGTTGTTCGATGAGGCCGATGAGGCCCTGCGCGACGGCGACTTGGGCGCGTACCAGGACAAGGTGAGCGAGGCTCAGGACCTCATCGCCGAAGCCTTGGTTCTGCTGGGAGCCTGACGCGAACCGACGAACGGTTTCGGGTCAGCGCTTCTTCATGGCGATGTCGGCCACCTCGGCGAGGTCTTGGCTGAATCGAATCTCGTAGCGAGCTTGTTCGTTCGCGAGTCGAGCTTGATCGCTACGCACCGCTTCCACCTGTTCGGGTAGATCTCCGACGGTGGCGGCGATCTCGTCGGTGCGCGTTCCGAGCTTGTCGATGTCGCCCGAGAGTTCGGTGAGTTGATGCGTGACCTCGGTGCCCACTTGGGTGACCCGCGCTCCGAGGCTGATGACCTTGCCGTCGAGTTCGGCGACTCGTTGGTCACGTACGTCGTCGGCGTTGGACATGTCGCGAACCAATTGCTGCAGTTCGTCGATGCGCTGGCGTAGCTCGGCGACTTCGGCCGGGTCCACCGGCGGAGTCTTCGGCGTGCGCTTGAACAGTCCCATACGACGACAACCGTAGTTCTACACTCCGATCGTGCGGTGCATTGCGGTGATCATGGCGATGGAAGCCGAAGCGCGCCCGATCCTCGACACGCTCGGAGCCGTCGAGACCGATGGTTCTCCGCCGCTGCCGGCACGATTCTTCACGGCTCGTGTGGAGGACTGCGACGTGGTGGTGGCGGTCAACGGCAAGGACGCGCGTCACGGAGTGGACTCCATCGGCACTGAAGCAGCCGCGCTGACGACGCTCGAGGTGGTGCGACGATTCGCGCCGGACGTGTTGATCTCGGCGGGGACCGCCGGCGGGTGGCAGTCGAGGGGCGC
>JAIXWJ010000010.1 GCA_027491335.1 Actinomycetes bacterium
GCCTCGTGGGAGCAATGGCTTTGTCCGCGTGTGGTTCGGAATCGTCCACCACGGTGTCGACCGTTGCCCGCGATTCCGAGGACTCGGTCGTGGTTGATTCGACGATTACGGACTCTCTCCCGGAAGATTCGTCGCCGGATGGTTCGACGGAGGCTCCGATTGGTTTGCCGGACACGTTCGAATTGCCCGTGGCCAACCTTCCGCCATGCGAGATTCCGCCCACGTTGGCGGTGGACTCGACGGGCAGGGCCTATCAGATTTCCGAACCGTCGTGTGCCGGTGGTTGGATGTTCGCCTACTCCACGGAATGTGAGTACGAATGCGAATCGTCGCTGGCAATCGAGTCGGTGAACGGTCAGTGGCAGCTGCGCGGATGGGTGTACAACATGTGCTACGAAGGAGCCGCGGGTTCGTTCGGTCTCCCCAAGGTAGTGGCTTTGTGGCACATCCGCTGGTCGTGCGAAGGTGACTCGGAAGACGATGTGTACCGGCCGGTTGCCGAACCCGCTGTTGGATCACTGAGCCTGGGTGACTATGGACCTCGCGTGGCGGAGTTGGATCGAGCGTTGAGTGCCGGCGGTTTCCTCGTGGAGGCACCGAACGATGCATTCGACTTCGGCACATTGAAGGCCGTGCTCGATCTGCAGTTCCAATTGAGTCTCGATGTCGACGGTTACGCAGGGCCGATGACGTTGGGTGCTCTCGGTTTGGCCTGAATCATTCGCCCACACCGACGTGCAGTGCACGTTCGGCATCGACGCGGATGCGGGGATGCACCGACGCATCCACCACCGACAGTCCGGCGCAGTACTTGCTGAACGAGACCGTGCGAATGTCGAGGTCGGACAGCAGGTGTGACGCCCGGCTACGGAACGTCTCCGACTTCGTCTCGATCACCACACCGCCGGCGAGCAGGGGAGCCCAGTCGCCGTTCAGGACCACCGCCAGCGAGTGATCGATGGTGACGCGCTCTTTGTGCGTTGGCGAGTGAAGTGTGATCCGCCGACAGTCGACCGACAAACTCCGACGCAGGGTTCGGGTGTCGAAGCCGGGAAGAAGCGAACTCAACCATGCGTGCTCGGCTTCGGTGAGCACCGGAGTCGTCTCGGTGGCGCGGGGGATTCTCGACTTGTCGGTCTGACCGCGTCCGGTCTTCAGCTTCACCTCGAGGAACGAGGTGCCGTCCTGGTAGGTGCGTGAGCGAACCTTGAATCGTGGGCGTCGTCCCTGCACGTGATCGCGATATGTGCGTCGAAGCACATCATCGAAGTAGACGGTGTGGTATCTCGGGGAGCGTTCGACACCGAATCGCAGCGCGCACCACTGGTCGTCGAGGGAGGCGATGAATTCGTCGGCGCGGGAATCCGTGGTGACGTACTTGTGGTCGTAGCGACGCATCAACGGCGCTTCGACGGAGATCTCCTCCAGCGACACGGAGCCCAAACGATCGAGTGATCGTTCGAACATTCCCCCTGTCACGTCAGGACTCGGTGTGAAAGACGACGTCGAGGGTCATGGTGTCGCGAACCATGTCGACGGACCGCAGCGACACCGACTTCACGGCCTTGCCGAACGTCGATCGCAGGTGATCGTGCAAGGCCTCTTCCTCGTGGATGATGCGATCCAACTCCACCTTCACCCGCGCGTACCGATAGCGCCGACCGATCGCGCCCATGTCGACCAGGAACATGGAAATCACCAGTAGGGCGGCGAAGAGGACCTTGATTCCGAACTCCATGCCGGGAAGTCCGGCCATGAGCCCCAACACGAGCGCCACCATCGTGAAGCCGATCTCGATCTGCCCGGACTCGTCCGAACGCAGACGCACCACGCTGAGCACCGCGAACAACCCGAATCCGACTCCGACGTTCACGGGGCCGGACGAGCCGAGGGCGGCCGACACGGTGAACAGGCTGATGTTGAAGGCCACGTAGCCGACCACTTGGTCCCATCGGCGGTGGCGTCGGAAGTAGATGACGTAGACGAGCAAGAAGATGGAGACGAGGTTCAACGCCAGATCCCGTATCAGTTCCGCCGTGTCGAGATTGCCCATGTTCACCCCCGGTTCACTCAGTGTATAGATGCGTGCAGGGACTTCTAGAGTGATCGGGTGCCCGTCATTCGTCATCGATTCGCTCGCCACGCGTCGTTCGCTCTGGTGTCGACGATCATGGCGACGACGATCGTGGCGTGCTCGTCCGGCGGAGGGAACGAGATCGTCGGGGGGACATCGTCGCCCGGCACCTCGGACGCGGCGACGGCGTTGACGGTGGACGTTCGCATTTCCGAGGTCCACTACCACGCACCGGCCGACCGCGAGGACGATGAATTCGTGGAGTTGGTGAACCTCGGGGGAGCCGACCTGCAACTTCAGGGTTGGTGCATCGAGGGCATCAAGTACTGCGTCGAGGAGTCGACCGTTCTGGCCCCTGGCGCGTTGCTGGTCATCGGTCGACCTTCCTTCCCCGGTTCGTTGTCGAACAAGGCCGACGAGTTGAGCGTGGTCGATCCTCTCGGTCAGATCTTCGACACAGTGGCCTACACCGATCGCGAACCGTGGTCGGAATTGGCCGACGGCGGGGGACACTCCTTGCAGCGCGTCGATTTCACGCGCGACGGGTCCGACCCCACCGCGTGGTCGTCGGCGCCGCCCACGCCGGGTGAGGCGTTCGTGGCGGCCGACCGAGCGACGGTCGGCGACGTCGTGATCACCGAGATCAACTACCACCCCGAGGACGACGACCCGGCCGCTCGTTACATCGAACTGTCGAACACCACGAACGCTCCGATCGATCTGAACGGTTGGTGCATCGAGGGCATCGGGTGGTGCTGGATCACGTCCACGATCGTCGCGGCCGGTGCCACTCAGGTTCTCGCCGACGTCGCGGGGCTCTCTCGTCTGGCACGCAACAGCGATCGACTTCGACTCGTGTCGGCGGATGGCGTGGTGCACGACGTCGTTCGCTTCGAGGATCGACAACCGTGGCCGGCCATGGCGGACGGACACGGAGAGACTCTGCATCGCCGTGATCCCCGCGAGTCCGGGCTCGAGCCGGGCAACTGGGAGTCGCGGGTCGCCAGTGCGGGAACGTCCGAAGCCACCACGGGGGTCGGGCTCGTGCCGATCGTGGAGGAGGTCGAGTTCGCTCTGTCCCCGGCACCCGGTGAACCCTTGGAGGTGGCCGCGATCAGTCGATTCGAGGCGAACGCGGCGACCTTGTACTACCGAGTTGGATTCGCCGAGGAGATCGCGATCGAGATGTCGATCACCGCGTCCGGCGACGGTGCGAACCTGTCGGCCACGATTCCCGGACAGCAAGCGGGAGACCTCGTGCGCTTCCGTATCGAGTTGTCCGACGATGTCGCGACCGGCCGTTACCCGAGGGCCGGAGATGGCGCGGAGTACACCGGAACCGTGGTGGCCAGTGAGCCCGACGCTCCGTCTCCGTTGACCCGATTCCAGTGGTTCATCCCCGACGACGTGTACGACCTGGCGCGGGTGGAGACCACCTTGCACGGAGACGATGGTTTTCCGGCGGTCTTCGCCGTGAACGGCGAGATCATGGACAACGTCACCATTCGGATCAAGGGAAACCAAGCGCGCTCGAACAAGAAGCGCAAGTGGAAGGTGATGTTGCCTGCCGGCCATCAGTGGGACATGGGCGGTCTGCTCGACGCGCCGGTCGACGAGTTCGATCTGCTGCCCGCCGCCACCGACAAGTCCTACTCGCGCGAGATCCTCACGTCCGACATGCAAGCGATGTCGGGTGGGGTGTCCCAACAGGTGTTCCCGATTCGCTTGGAGAAGAACAAGGAGTTCTTCGGTCTGTACATGTACGGCGAGTCGGCTGACGCCGATTGGCGCGACAAGATCGGCTTGTCGGCTGAATCATTGGTCTATAAGGCCGAGAGGGTGTCCAAGCTCAACCTCGGGAACCTCGATCTTCCGCGCGACGTTTTCCAAACGCATTACGAACGATTCTCGCGGACCTATTCGGACGACGATGACCAAGAGCTGCGCGACCTCATCGAGACTCTCGGGACTCTGAAGGGTGACGATCTCATTCGGTTCGCGTACGAGCACGTCGACGTTCCTCAGGTGATCGAAGCGATCGCGACCATGCGCGTCGTTCAGCATCCGGAATGGCAACACAAGAACTACTTCGTGATCCTCGATCCCGAGGACGAGAGATGGCGTCTGTTGCCGATCGACTTCGACCTGAACTTCGGACGTCGCTACGCCAGTCCGTGCAACGCTCGTTGTGACGAGGTGAAAGCCGATCCGTGGATGGAATATCCGGGAGGGAATCGTTTGGCCGGCATCTTCCTGAACAACGATCACTTCAGGACGCTCGTCGATCGTCGAACCCGAACGCTGGCGGATCAATTCCTCGCCCCGGGATTCCTGGAACAACGAGTGGCGGATCTATTCGCACTGATGGCCGGCGATGCCGAACTGGACCGCCGTAAGTGGGGCCAGTACGGATCCAGCCAATCCCTGGAACAAGCCCAGCGCATCCTGATGGAGCAGTACGTCGTTCCGAAGCGGAAGTACTACTTGGAGTCCGACAAGTACCTGCCACCGTCCCAGGCTCCGGACCCCGAGGTGTCGATCGACATCATCGAACAAGACGAATCCGGTCGAGTGATGCGGGCAACCATCACCAATCCATCGGCCGTCGCGGTGGACGTGTCGGGTCGGGTGTTCGAAGACATCGGAGCGCGCTTGCCGGCCGGTGTGGTGATTCCGGCCTCGGGTTCCATCGAGGTGATCTTCGACAAGGTGCCGGTCGATGTCGACCCCACTGCACCAATCGACACCCTGCGGCTCACCGTGACCGCGGATCGCTGGTCACCGGAAGACGAGTGACCGGAAGACGAGTGGCCAGAAGCTGACTGACAGGCCGCCAGTGATTCGGCGGGGAAACGAAACACCCCGCCGCTCGCGCGACGGGGTGTTCGACATTTCTTTCAGCGCCGAAGCGCCTCGGTCAGCGACGCTTGGCCGGGGCCTTCTTGGCAACTGCCTTCTTCTTGGCCGGAGCGGCCTTCTTGGCGGGAGCAGCCTTCTTGGCAACTGCCTTCTTCTTGGCCGGAGCGGCCTTCTTGGCGGGAGCGGCCTTGGCGGCGCCAGCCTTGTTCAGCTTGGGGGCCGGAGCAGCGCCGAGGGCGATGTCCTTGAATCCCTTGAGCGCAGTGATCTTGGCCACGGTCTTCGCCGCAATCTTGATCGTCTCGCCGGTGGCTGGGTTGCGACCCATACGCGCCGGACGCTTGATCTTGGCGAACTTGGCGAACCCGGAGATGTTCACGATTTCACCCTTGGCCACGTTGGCCAGGATGACGTCGATCGTTCCCTCGACGGCCGCGGTGGCCGTCTTCTTGTCGAGTCCGGTGTGGTCAGATACTGCTTGGATGAGTTCACGTTTCTTCATGAATGCGAACTTATTACAAGGATTCACGCCGATCGCGGATTTCCGAGCGATTTTTCACATCATTTTTCACGCCATTTTCTTGGCCCCCAAGGGCCGAAACAGCCGGTTTTCCGAGTGATTTCGGCTCGGCGTCCACGGCCCGGTTCCCGGTTCGTTCTCGATGGATTCGCTGGTCGCTCGAACCACTTGTCAGGCTGTGGAGATGTCGTCTCTCTTCGATCCGGTCTCCTTCGCCCACGGTCCCGCGATGCCGAATCGTTTCATGCTGGCTCCACTCACGAACATGCAGAGTCACGCCGACGGCAGTCTCTCCGACGAGGAGCATCACTGGCTGACGATGAGAGCGCGTGGTGGATTCGGATTGACCATGACGTGTGCCGCGCACGTGCAACGGGTCGGTCAAGGTTTCCCGGGTCAATTGGGAACGTTCTCCGACGACCACGTGCCGGGGCTCGCCCGTTTGGCTCGCGACATCGCGGTCGGTGACGGTTCGGGCAAGGGCAGTGTGGCGATCGTTCAGCTTCATCACGCCGGCAATCGTTCGCCCAAGGAGTTGATCGGCACCGAACCCGTGTGCCCGTCCGACGACTCCGCCACCGGAGCGCGCGCGTTGTCCACCGCGGAAGTGGAACAGCTGGCCGAGGATTTCGTGGCCGCGGCGGTGCGTTGTCGCGACGCCGGGTTTCATGGCGTCGAACTGCACGGCGCCCACGGATACATGATCTGCCAGTTCCTGTCGGCGGAACTCAATCGTCGCGAGGACGCCTACGGAGGGTCGCTCGCCAATCGGGCTCGGTTGCTCCTCGACGTGATCGATGGAATCCGCGCGCGGTGCGGAGAGGACTTCCAGATCGGCGTTCGTTTGTCGCCCGAGAGATTCGGAATGGTGATCGACGAAATCCGCGAGGTTTTCGGATGGTTGGTCGATGGCGGCAAGGTCGACATGATCGACATGTCGTTGTGGGACTGCTTCGCTCACGCCCACGACGCGGCATGGGCCGATCGCCGTTTGATCGACGTGTTCGCCGAATTACCACGCGGGAACGTGCGACTCGCGGTGGCGGGCAAGTTGTACGGCGGACCCGACATCACCCGCGCGATCGATGCCGGGGCCGACATCGTGGCCCTCGGGCGGGCCGCGATCCTTCACCACGATTTCCCGAGAATGGTGGCGGCCGATCCGAACGTCGTGATGCGTTCGCTTCCGGTCACCGCCGATGAACTGCGCGCCGAGGGCTTGAGCGACGGTTTCGTTGGCTACATGCGTTCGTGGCCGGGTTTCGTCGCCGAATGAGTGACACGAAGTGATCATCATCGATGCCCAGGGGTTGGCGGCTTCGCGTCCGAACCGACCCCTGTTCGCCGATGTGTCGATCACGATCTCCGACGGCGACCGAGTGGGCGTGGTCGGAATCAACGGTTGCGGCAAGAGCACACTGCTGCGAATGATCAGCGGTGAGATCGAGCCCCAAGCCGGCGTGGTCCGACGTGGACGAGGATCTCGCATCGGTGTGTTGGGTCAGAATCCGGTGTTGGCGTCGGGGACCGTTCGCGAAGCGGTGATCACCATGTCGGGTTGCGAGTCGTCCGACGTGTGGAAGGCCGAGGCGATGCTCGATCGGTTGGGCATGGCGGCCCTCATCGATCGGCCATCGGATCAGTTGTCGGGCGGCCAACGCAAGCGCGTGGCCCTGGCGGCGCTGCTGGCGGGAGAGTGGGAAGCACTGATTCTGGACGAGCCCACGAACCATCTCGACTTGGACGCGATTCGATACTTGGAGGAGTGGCTGGCGGCCTACACGGGCGGACTGTTGTTGGTCACTCACGACCGACACGTGCTCGATCGAGTCACCACCAAGGTGCTGGAAATCGATCGCGGTCACGGTTATCTGCACGTTCCCACGGGATGGAACGCCGGATCCGGTTACGCGGCGTATCTGGCTGGTCGTGTGGAACGTGAGGAGCAAGCGGCGGTGGCCGAACAGGTGCGACGGAACCTGGCCCGCACCGAATTGGCGTGGCTGCGTCGGGGAGCGCCCGCGCGCACCAGCAAGCCCAAGGCGCGCATCGCGGCGGCCACGAAGTTGATCGAGACCAAGGCCGACGGTCCGGCGCGCGAGGGTGATCTCGGTCTGAACTCGAGCGAACGTCTCGGCGCTCAGAGGCTCGGCTCCAAGGGAATCGAGATGACTGGTGTCGCATTTTCATGGCCGGGGAAAGCGCGCGTGCTCGACGCGTTCGATCTGGTGCTCGAACCGGGCGACCGCATCGGGATCGTGGGTCCGAACGGGGCGGGTAAGAGCACGATGCTCGAGTTGATCGCCGGACGTTTGGAGCCGACCGCCGGCACGATCGACGTGGGGCGAACGGTACGAATCGGTTATTACGACCAGCTCGGACGCGAACTGGACACGTCGATGAAGGTGCGCGACGCCGTGGCCGGCGACAAAGGAGCACCGTCCATCGACGACGTGACGTTGATGAAGCGATTCTGGTTCGACGGCGACGCCCAGTTCGCCGAGATCTCCACGTTGTCCGGCGGCGAGCGGCGCCGACTGCAGTTGTTGTTGACGCTTCTCGAGCAACCGAACGTGCTCTTGCTCGACGAACCCACGAACGATCTCGATCTCGACACCCTGCGCGCGTTGGAGGATTTCCTCGACGATTGGCCCGGAATCGTGGTGGTGGTCAGTCACGACCGCGCGTTCCTCGACCGCACCGTGTCCGACGTGCTGGCTCTCGATGGTGAGGGCGACGTCCGGCCCGTGCGCGGAGGGGTGGCTGGATGGTTGGCGTCGCGAACGAACCAGCCGTCACCAACCGGTCGGGGATCCGTGTCGAATCGGACGCCGGTGAGCAAGACGCCGTCGGTCGCCGCCACGAACGCACCGGTCGTCGCGTCGACGAACGCGGCGAAATCCGTCCAGGCGAAATCGATCTCGGCCAAGTCGCCGAGCACCTTGAAACGTTTGTTGGCGCAGTCCGAGAAGGCGTTGGATCTGGCGATCACCAAACGCGACGCGGCCAGCGCCGAGTTGTCGAGTGTGGCGGCAGGGAGTTCGCCCGACCACGCGCGTTTGGCGGCCTTGAGCGAACAATTGGCGGCCGCTCAAACGGCCGTCGATGTCGCCGAAGAGACCTGGATCGAGTTCGCCGCCGAGGTGGAGGCCCGAGGCATCTCGCTCGACGAACGCGACTAAGTTGACCGAATGATCGATCGACGCATCGGTGAATTCCACGAGGCGATCGCATCGCTGCGACCGACCGACACCTTGGCGATTCCGCTTGGTCCCGGCGTTCCCGGAGGGTTTCTGCACGCGTTGGGTGACTCGACCCCGACAGATCGTTTCGTCGACTTGAAGGTGTTCGGCGCGTTGTTGCCCGATCTCTTCTCGCTGTTCGGTCGTCCCTCCGTTCATCTGAAGAGCGGGTTCTTCGGGCCCGCCGAGCGATTCCTGCGCGACACGGGGGCCGACGTGGACTTCGTTCCCGCGGACTTCCGGCGATTCGAGACCGTGTTGCACCGGCTGAAGCCACGGGTGGTGGCCGTGGCCGGTTCGATGCCCGTCGACGGGCGAATCTCGCTCAGCCTTCATTGTGGTGCGTTCACCGATGTCATCGCCGAGGTGATCGCCGATCCGAACCGGGTGCTCATCGTGGAATGCAGCCCGCATTTCCCGCGCACGTTCGGGGCCGGCGGATACGACCATTCCATTGCGGTGAGCGATGCCGATCACGTCGTCTTCTCGGATCGGGTCCCGCTGAACCTCGCCGATGTGGCACCCAACGACGCCGAGCGCGTCATCGCCGAGATCGCGGTCTCGTTCATTCGTGACGGGTGCACCATCCAGACCGGTATCGGAGGCATCCCGACGCAGGTGGCCGCGCGTCTGGCCGCCGGTGACGGCGGCGACTACGGCATCCACTCGGAAATGTTCACGACGGGATTGATGCGACTCCATCAAGCGGGCAAGGTGACCAATCGCAAGGGAACCGAGTTCGACGGATTCTCGGTGACCACGTTCGCGGCCGGAGAACCGGCGTTGTACGAATGGCTGGACGGAAATCGGGACGTTCGTTTCCTGCCGGTGGGCATCGTGAACTCGCCCGAGATCATCGCGCGTAATCGGGACATGGTCTCGATCAACGGCGCCATGGCGGTGGACCTGTCCGGTCAGGTGGTGGCCGACAGCGTGCTGGGCAAGCAATTCTCGGGCATCGGCGGTCACGAGGACTTCGTGTCCGGTCCGGGGCTCTCGGACAATGGGCGCAGTCTCGTGTGCCTGCCGTCTACAACGATGGTGGACGGAAAACTGGTGTCACGAATCGCGGGGCGCCTGCCCGAGGGAAGCGTGGTGACCACCCCGCGTCATCAGGTGGACGTCGTCATCACCGAGTTCGGGGCGGCCGAGATCGCTGGGCTGTCGATCAGTGAGCGGGCCCACGCGTTGGCGGCCATCAGTCATCCGGACTTTCGCGACGAACTGAGCGCGACCGCCGACGTTTGGCCGAGTGACTGAAAGGTATTCCGTCCGCGGATCTCAGCGTCCGTATTTCATGGCATCGATGACATCGCCGACCGGACCGCTCGCGAAGCCGATGGACTCATCGTTGATGCCGAAGGGGACGACCAGATTGCCGTTGTGAATCGTGGCTCCGCAGGAGTACACCACGTTGGGCACGTATCCGTCGCGTCCACCGTCGAGGGGAGCGATGAGTGGGTGCTCGAGGTGCCCGATCACACGAGTCGGATCGTCGATGTCGAGCAGGATGGCCGAGATCGTGTAGCAACGCATCGGTCCGACGGAATGAGTGAGCACCAGCCATCCGGCGTCGGTTTCCAGCGGAGAACCGCAATTGCCCACTTGGAGCGCCTCCCACGGATGCTCGGGCGATTGCAGTCGCACCGGTTTGTCCCATGATTCGGGATGGTCGGAGAACGCGACGTAGTTGGACTCACCATCGTGTCGCGACAGTGCGACGTACTTGCCTCCGACGAGACGGGGAAACAGGGCCAAGCCCTTTCCTCGCGCGGCCATCCCGGTGACGGGGAAGACGTCGAACGACACGAAGTCGCGGGTGTGCAACATCTGCTGCGACACGTGACGGCCGTCGAAGGCCGTGTAGGTGCCGAAGTATCCGAAGTCTCGGTCCGAGGACCGGAACTCCACCAAACGAAGGTCCTCCATGCCTCGCCACTCGGCCGCCGAATGCGGCCACAGGATGCGCGCCGAAGGATCGGTTTCGCTGGGAAAAGCCAGGGAATAACTTCGTTCGGCGATCATGCGAAACCGGTGAGCGGTTCCGTCGGCGTTTCGATAGGTCTCTCGATCCTTCACCAGACGCGCGATCTGGCGATCGAGGTCGGCCGAAGAGAACTGGTCGGTCAAGCCGTCGAGCACCGAGCGTGCGTCGTCGTCGAGATCTCCCAATCGGCTGAGAAGTCCGGCGAAGGTTCGCTTGTGCAGATGACCTTCGGCCTGCAGACCGGGGTTGAGGGTGTGATGCGGGGTGTCGACGTGCACCACTCCGTTGGCATCTATGCGACCCGTTCGAAACCCGATCGACGAGCGATGACCCTCGCTGATGCCGCGAACACTCATGATGAATTGCGCACTGCCATCGGTGGTGTCGCCGAAACGAACGATCGATGGGTTGGTCAGGGCGGCGCCTTCCACGGTCACCTCGTTGGTGAAGAGGGCGCCGATCAGCATCAAGCGATCGCGCGAGAGCGCCACTCGACGAGGCATGCGTCCGGCCATGCGCTCGGCGTGCACCTCGAGCCAATAGTCGAGATCCCGGTGTCGGGGTCCGAACACCTCGGTGACGGCGTCGAGCTCGGTGCGAACCTCGGCCTCGGTGAGGCGCAACGCCCGATCCATCACCGATCCGGCGCGTCCGCTCGGAGACCCGAAGTCCTCCTGTCCGGCGATGAAGAGGTGCAGCAAGGTGCGACTGGAGTCGGGTTCCAGCACGGTTGTCGAACGCGTGAGCAGTCCGTCGGTCATGCCGACGTTCGTTCCTGAAGGGTGGAGAGCATCGCCAACGTCGATTCGGCTCCTTGATTCAGGTTGGGCCCGCTCGAGGTGAGGCCGTCGTACCCGCCGAAGGAGGAGCGGTCGAACATCTCGACGCCGATGTCGTTGTGGCCGAGGAACCAGTTCTGACATTTGGCGTACTCGTCCAGCCATCGGGGATCGCCCGTGACGCACCACGCACGGTGAGCCGCGTCGGCGAGGGCCGCCACCTCGATGGGTTGTTGATCGAAGCCCGGTGCATAGTCACCGAACCGACGACCGCCGACAGGCGTGACGGAAAGATGTCCGTCGAAGGTCTCGGTGAGGAACAGCCAATCGAGAAGCTCCAAACCACGCGCCAGATCGCGGGGGCGGTTCAAGAGTTGGCCCGCCGCGATCAGCACTTCGGGAATGACGGCGTTGGCGTAGGTGAGAACTCGCTCGGGCCACAACCACTTCGGTAGCCCCTCGGTGCTCGGATAGCCGAGGCGGTCCGAGACCCGGTCGGCAACGTTGGCGAGCAATGCGCGAGCGGTGGCGTTCGACGAGTCGACGCCGACGACCTCGGCCGCACCGAGCGCGGCGAAGCAGCTCGCTCGCATCCATGGTGATTCGAGACGGGCGGATCGTTCGAAGGCGGCGAAACCCCGATGACGCAACAGTGCATCTGAGCTACGAGCGGCCGCCGTTCCGAGGGACCAAACCGCGCGACCCCAGCAGTCGTCGGTCGATGGTTCGTCGGTCCAACGGCGAGTGAACGCCATGCGATTGCGAATCCGTCCGTCGGGTTCCTGGGAATCGAGGACGAAGCGCATCGCGAGATGAGCGAGCATCTCGGATCCGCGAGTGCGCCCGGCATCACGAACCGTGAACGACAGCAAGCGAGCGTTGTCGTCGGTGCAATACCCGTGGGCGAGTCGGGGGACGGTGTGATTGGCATGTTCGAGGATCCCGCGCGAGTCGGCCAGAGTGAACAGATGGTCGAGGCGCATCGGTTGGCGAACTTCGTTGGCGATGGCGATCATGACGTCAGTTGTCTCCTCGGGGCCTGACGTCCCGCACGCATCACCCGCAGGTAGGAACGCGCCACCGACTGCCACGAGTGTTGCGGTGCCAAGCGTCGGGCCGCCTGCCGCATGAACACCCGCGTCGATCGGGATCCCAGGATCTGATCGATCGAACGAGCAAGCCCCAACGAATTTCGTCGGGGGGCGACTCGGACGGCCCCACTTCGACTCAACTCGTTCGCGTGGGGGAAGTCGGTCGCCACCACGGGGCGTCCGGCGGAGACCGCGTCCACCAAGACTCCCGACGTGATTTGGTCGGGGGAGTCGTACGGCAGGACGACCAACTCACTCTGCAGGATCAGGTCGTTCAGTTCGTCCAGGGTTCGATAACGGGGATCGAACACCACTCGATCACCGACACCGAGTTCGTGAGCCAAGTCGATGAGGGAGTCGCGGTAGGCCTCGCCATCGCGGGCCAGCACCTTGGGATGCGTGGCTCCGGCGACGACGTACCGAATCTCGGGGTGGACGTCCTTGATGTGCGCGATGGCTTCGATGACCCACTCGATGCCCTTGCCCGGTCCGAGGAGACCCCACGTGAGGAGTTGGTATGGGCGAGGCTCGACGTGTCCGATGCCCGCCGGGATGGTGGCACCGTGGGGGATGGTGAAGACCTTGGCGGGATCGACGTCGTAGTTCTCGACCAATCGGGTGCGGGCGCTCATCGTCATCGTGATCGATGCGGTCGAACCATCGACGACACCTTCGAGAATGCGGCGCTGGTTCGCCGTGGCGGTCAACGGAACGGTGTGCAGAGTGGTCACCGACGGAACGTCGATGCGGTCCAACAGATCGAGAACAACGTCCCCGTCGTTGGGACCGAAAATCCCGTACTCGTGTTGCAGGAACACACCGTCGAGTTGGTCGATGCGGTCCACGGTCTCGAACAGGGATCGATGATCCGCAACGTGCCACAGGTGAGTCGGGCGAGCTTCGTCGACGCCGTGACTGCCGCCGGTGGCGTCGATGTGGTTCTCGTTGGCGGGCCCGTCCATCACGCGAATTCCCTCCACCTCCACCCCCGGTCGCAGTTCGAGGCCGCGGGACAGGGCCGCGCCGAACGTGGCCAGCCCGCACGCCGTCGGTGGCAACGTGCTCACCATCGCGAAACGGCCGCCGGCGGACGAGGCGAAACCATCGGAGATGTGGGCGTTCATGACGGATCCCGATCCGCGACCGCGCGACGCACCTGGCGGCGGGACATGATGATCAACGACGCACCGATGAGGATGATCAAGGCGATGGTCCGTCCGGACGGCTCGGTGTTTCCACCCGTGGTCGGCAGCTTTGCCGTGGTTCCCGTGGGCTGAATGGTGGGCGAGGTGGTGCTGGCGCCCGTCGGAACGATCGTGCCGGGAATCGTGGTCGGGACGACGCACGGATCGAAAACCGTCGTGGTGGTCGAGTCGATGGCGCTCGGGTCGATCGTGCCCGGAACCGTGGTCGGGTTGATCGTGCTCGTGGGGGCCACGGTCGTCTCGGGAGTCTCACGGGGAATCGTGATGCAGGTGTCGACGATCGTCGTCGTCACCGGAATCGTGGTTGTGGTGGTTGTCGTGACTTCTTGCTCCACCACGGTGGTGGCGGTGACCGTTGTCGTGGTCTCGGGAACCGTGGTGGTGGTGGTTGTCGTGGTCTCGGGCACCGTCGTGGTGGTTGTCGTGGTCTCGGGCACCGTCGTGGTGGTTGTCGTGGTCTCGGGCACCGTGGTGGTGGTTGTCGTCGTGGTCGGAGCCACGAAGGTGACCGTGGCCACCGCCGGTGAACTCGAGATTCGACCCGCATGGGCGGTCGCGGTGTTCTTCACCGAACCACCGGTCACGTCGTCGGCGGTGACGGTGTAGTCGTGGGTGCACGAGAACGACGCCGCGACGATCAAGGTCTTGTCGGCGGCACCACAGTCGAACGCCGTTCCATCGTCGATGTGGTCGTCGGTGATCGTGAACTGGGTGGGACCGATCGGCGAATCACCGACGTTGCTGATGGTGTAGGTGTACTCGATCACGTCGCCGGCCTGGGCGTAGGTCACGGGGTCGGCGCTCTTGACGAGGTCGATGGCCGGTTGGGGATCGCGGGCGTTCGAGTAGACGCAGGTGACCAACTCGCCCTCGCGAAGATCGATGGTCACGCTGCTCCCATCGACGGTTTGTGAACCTCCGTTGGGTGCCAGAACCGAACACGCGACGTTGGTGAGCGACCAGAGGGAGGTCGACGATTCGGTGATGGTGTACGTCGTGAAATCGACGATGTCACCGAACGTGCGCGAGGCGGGTGTGGCATCGGGGTCGTCGATCGAGCCGTCGTCGACGAGATCGAAGGCGGTCAGGGGGGCGGGCGAGGCCGTGAATCCGAAACTGGTGGAGCCCTGAACGCTGGCGCTCTTCTCGATGGTGATCGAGGCCGGAACCGTCACGGCGGTCGTCGACATGGAGCGGTCCTTCTGACCCACGTTGCAATCGCGGTTCGAACACTCGAGCGAGGAGAAGTACATGTGGTAACTCGCTCCGTTCACGGCACCCGCCGAGAGTCCGATGCCCCAGTCGATCTGGGAGGCGATGTGGCCACCCCACGCCAACACGGCCGAGGTCGTCGTGGCGGTGAAGTACACGCGCATCGACGTGGTGCTGGTGGTATCCAGAGTTCCCGAGAGCGAGTAGCCCGACGGGTTCGCAGCGATGGTGCAGGTGGCGTCACCGCAGAGATCGCCGGTGTTGGCCACGGTCGCACCGGAGGAAGTGAACGTGCCGCCCCACAGCGAGAGACTTCCGCCAGCTTGCGGAATGCCGAGACTCGAGTTGGTGGGAATGCCGATGGTGGCCGGGCTACCCGTGCAGGCGGAACCGGCACACGGGTCGGCGGACGACTCGGTGCGGTCGTAGGAGGTGATGTAGTCGAGGGTGTGGCGGCCGTTGTCGCTCGACTTCCACGAGATCGTGACCGCGTAGGTGGCACCCACGGTGAGACGATCGATCACCGATCGGTACGGCACGGACTCGCCCTCGGAGTAGTGCGAGTTCGAACCGTTGAGGTTTCCGGTTTGCCACCGCGACGCATGTGACGCATCACACGTGGAGCCGTCGTTGGCGCATTGCTCGAGATCGGCCGAGGGACCGCTCGCGGCATCGACCCGGTCACCGATGGTGGTGGTCCAGACCGTGGCCAGAATCGCCAACAGGAGCACCGCGAACAGGGCCCCTCGGCGACTGGTGTTCGATCGGTGCCAGAAGGCCCCTCGATCGTTGATTGATGACGTGATGTTCATGTGCCCCTCCAGTGGTCGTGGTGGGGCGCAACGTAGTTATCGAAGTCGGCGAGGGGAATGAACATATGTCTCCCATCGCATTTGGGGGAATGGCAAGGACAAAAATCCTCCTAAGATGTCCTCGGCTTTACGAGAACATGACGACGGTGGATTGCGTTTGTTCTTCTCGAGATGTGTGATTTGGTGCTACGGCGAATGCCCGAAGCATTCACGACCGAAAGGCGGTGTCATGTCAATTCAAGAGCAGGAACAACAGCAGGAAGCGACGGCGAACCTCGATCAGAACAAGGTCAGAGTGCTCGTGTGCGACGACCATGCGATCGTCCGTGAAGCGCTGTCGACCATCATCGATTCCTCGCCCAGTTTCCGGGTGCTGGCCCAAACGGAGGGCTTCGACGACACGATCGAAACCCTCGGTGCCATCGAGGTGGACGCGGTGGTGTTGGACATTCGACTGAAGGGCAGCAGCGGACTCGAACTGGCGCGGCGACTGCGCGCCGACGCACCGAGCGTGCGCATTCTTCTGCTCACCGGTTTTCTCAGCGACGAGATTCTTCTGGAAGCCGAAGAAATCGGGGTCGACGGCATCATGGACAAGTCCTCGGAGCCCGAACTCATCCTCGAGCGACTCACCGCGGTGGTCACCGGATCCCGTCGCACCGGCTACATGGTGCCCGTCGAAGTGAAGCGACGACTCGACGAGCGTGGCGTGCTCGCGTTGCTGTCGCTGAGCCGCACCGATCTGGAGATTCTCGAACTTCTCGGCCAGGGCATGACCGACAAGCAGATCAGTCAGCGGGTGTTCCTCGGCGCACAAACCGTGCGCAACCGGGTGTCGCGAATGTTGGCCGTTCTGGGTCGCGAGAATCGCACCCAGTTGGCGCTGTTGTTCAGCGGTCTCGATGAGTCGGCGCGATCACTGATCTTCGCCGGCCGTTGACGGTCCGCTGTGACGCTCCACCGCACGGCGTAGTTCGTCGAGCTGGTCGGCGATGATCCCGGCTTCGGTCGGGTCATCGCCGACCCGAGCCGCCTCGTCCAGCGACACCACGAGCGCGCGCAAATCGTCGAGGCGGTAGACGCCCAGGACGCCCACCAGTTGATGGATGTTCGCTCGGAGCGAGGCCCAATCCGTCGATTCATCGTGGGCAATGCGTCGAGCGATGTCGGCGGTCGACGCCACCTGTGACGCGACCTCGCTTCGCCGACTTCGCCACATGTTCGCCAAGACTCGTCGTAGGTCGTCGCCGGACGGTTGCTCAGTCATCGAGGATTCCGGCCAGACGATCGGCGATCGTGAGGGGGTCGAAGGGCTTGGTGAGCACGTCCCGCGCTCCCAGTTCCAGCAAACGCTGCACCTCCGTCGGTTGAGCCTTGGCCGTGAGAAAGACGATGGGCGTGGAGCGAGTCGCCTCCAACTCGCGCAAAGCGGCGAGTGTCTCGGTGCCATCCATGCCGGGCATCATCACGTCGAGCAACACCACGTCGATGGGGCTCGAGTCGGCGAGTTGCAGGGCGCGTTCCCCGCTCTCGGCGGCCAGGACTCGGAATCGTCCGTCGTGTTCGAGGGCGAAGGTGGTGATGATTCGGATGTCGTCGTTGTCCTCGACGAACAAGATGTTGCGAGGTTGGCTCATTGCGCGTCTCCGTTCGTGGCTCGGGCCGCGGTCGACGCGGCGTTGAACGGATGAGCATCCTTGATGGGAATGCGGAATCGGATGACCGCACCGTTTTCGATGCCACGCTCGGCCCAGATCGTTCCGCCATGGGCCTCGACGATCTCCTTGCAGATCGCCAGACCCAATCCGGAACCCGAACTGGGGCCCGAATCGGACACATCCACCTGATGGAACGGTTCGAAGATGGCTTCGATGTGGGACGCGGGGATTCCGTGCCCTTCGTCGCGAATGGTCACTGTCATGTGCGAGTCGTCTTTCTCGGCCGCCAAACGAATGGTCGAACCGGGGTCGCTGAACTTGATGGAGTTCTGGATGAGGTTGGTGAGCACTTGCAGGATGCGATCGCGATCGACGAGCACGGACTCCCCAGGCGCGTCGTATTCGATGTGGACCGAACGAACGTCGGCGATCGGTTGCATCACCGTGACGGCGTCGTACATCAGAACGTTGATCGGTGTCGAGGCGAGGTTCAGAACCCGGCGACCGGACTCGATGCGCTCCACATCGAGCAGGTCGTTGATGAGGCGCATCAGTCGCTCGCTGTTGTCGACGGCGATCGAAATCATCCGCTTGGCCTCCGGGCTGACCTGGCCCATCAGGCCCCCATCGATGAGGCCCAACGAGCCACGGATGGATGTGAGCGGAGTGCGAATCTCGTGGCTGACCACCGAGACGATGCGGTCCTTCATGCGGGCCAAACGGGCCCGGTCCGTGACATCGTGAAAAACCAGCACGAAGCCGGCGGCGGGGCCGTCGAGAGCGCGCACCGCCAGTTCGATGACCCGCTCCTCGCCCTCGATGTCCAACGACACCTCGTGCATCGATCGATCCGACTGGTGGAGGGCATCGAGCATGGGGCAATCGCCCGCACAGGTGGGATCGCGGTGGAATAGATCGTGGAGTCTCTCGGGAGTTTCGGATTCGCTGGGAATGGACAGGATGTCCCGCGCCGCGTCGTTGCACAAGACGACCCGATCCTCGATGTCGACCGCCACGATTCCGTCGGCGGCGACGCCGATGATTCGATCGTTCAACAGCTGTTGGCGTTCGAGCTCCTGACTGCGGTAGTCGAGGCTGTCCGAAAGTTCATCGTTGAGGGTCGTGACGCTCTTCTTGTAGCTCTGGATACGGCCGATGAGCAGAATCACCATGATGGTGAGGATGGTCAGCGACACGATCTGGTGGGGATCATCGCGGACGTTGAGGATCTGCAGAACGCACATGGCGCCGAGGGGAAGATATGTGAGCGACCAGGTGTCGCTGGCGATGTTCGTCGATCGAATGTTCAAGCCGTCCGCGGTGACGAGCCGTGGAGCGAGCGCGACCAAGAGCGGACCGGCGATGAATCCCACCGAGGTCCACGAAGCGAGTCGGAAGTTGCCCTGCATGACCTCGACGGCGTAGGCCATGTCCGACGTCACGACGAAGATGACACCGAGGGCGACCAATCGGGTGGGTGTCCCCTTCAGGCGACTGGCGAAGGCGCCGAGCGTCAGTACCGACGACAGGAGAAGGAAATCGATGATGAGGTGAGTCGCGGCGATGGTGATCTTCAATG
This sequence comes from Actinomycetes bacterium, assembly GCA_027491335.1. Lineage (GTDB taxonomy): Bacteria > Actinomycetota > Acidimicrobiia > Acidimicrobiales > Ilumatobacteraceae > Casp-actino8. Next base: position 19,019 of record JAIXWJ010000010.1, read on the forward strand.
CCGTCGCGTCGTCGACCGAGAAGGTTCGTTCGGTCGCCGTGTGCCAGATCACACCGACGACCCCGACGGAGATGATGGCGGCGCTGTAGCGAAGCGACGGCGTCATGGTTCGGGATCGAAGCCGAACGGTGATGGAGGCGAAGATCGCGCTGAGGAGCATCGCGGGCAGGACGAACGCCGAGTGCCACAAGGGTTGGCCCGGACCGTCGAAAACCGCCATGTCGATGAACGTCGCCACACGACCGACGGTGAGCCAGGCGATGGCCAGAGCGATACGCCGCAACGGGGGTGAATTCTCCACGTGGAAGCGGTTGGAGAGATCCCAGAACGACAGGGCCGCCAAACCCGTTGTGACGATCATGAGGGCCCCGAAGACGGCCTCGCTCGCGGACATGTGTTCCTCCTCGTTCCGGTCGCATCAGGCTAAGAGAGCCGGCACGAGGCACATGACGAGGGGGGCCGCGAATCGGCGATTCGCACAGATCGGTAGAAATGTCACCGGGTCGGCAAGGTTCGAACGAGCCCGGAGAACCTCGGCGAAGAGACCGTTGTTAGCGGCGACTCAGGATCGACGCACGGCCACGACCGGGATGATGCGCGAGGCGACATCGGCTTTGGTCTGGTATTCGTCGTAGCCCGGCCAAATGGCGCTCATGACCCGCCAGAGATGGGCGCGTCGGGTGGCATCGGTGACCGGGTCGATGGTGGTGGCGGTGGCCCAAGTGGTCTCGGCGCCGACCTGCACCCAGACCCGGGGTTCGGCGACGAGGTTTGCGTACCACAACGGATTCTCGGGGGCGCCGCCCTTGGAGGCGACGAGGATGATGTCGTTGGTGTCGGGGTCGACGCCGTAAATGAGAGCGCTGCGTTGCCACGTGCCCGAACGACGTCCCTTGGTGGTGAGCAGGAGGCACGGCACGCCGTTCCAGTCGTGTCCATCCGCGCCGTTGGTGGACACGTAGCGCTGGACGTGATCACGAACCCACTCGGTGGGGCTGTCGTTGATGGGCGTGGGTGCGGGCGCGGAACTCGACATGGTTCGAGCGTAACCCGCGTCGAGGTTCAGTCGGCTCGCGGTGCCATGTCGAGGAGCCATTGCGGCATGCGGATGGGGCGTCCCTCGGCGTTGACGCATCCGTGCATGCTTCGAGCCGTGGCGTGGATCATGCCGTCGATGGTCAACAGATACGACATGGAGAACGAGGCCCGTGACGCGGCCGAGACCATCAGGTGAACATCGAAGACGTCGTCGAATCGCAGCGGTTTGCGGTACGTCACGTGGGCCTCGAGCACCGCGTAGTCCACTCCGTCGTCGCGCAAGCTGGAGTACGGGTGGCCGATGTGGCGCAGGTAGGCCACGCGGGCCTCTTCCAGATACGGCAGGTATCGGCTGTGGTGAACGATTCCCATGGCGTCGGTCTCGGAGAAGCGAACTCGGATTCGGTGTTGGAAGGGAAAATCGTTCGGGTCGGTGGAGGGGTCCGGCATGTGGCGCACGCGAGAACCGTATCGCCCCGCCTCGTTCCCGTCTTGCCCCGTCTCGGTCGTGGAAGTTCGGTGTGTACAGCCCGAAATTCTTCGCATAGTGTTTTCTCGTCGGGCACGTCGTCCGACTCGAGAGAGAAATGAGTACCGCCGTGGCGATCGGCACCGTGAAGTTTTTCAACGCCGAAAAGGGTTATGGATTCATCTCCCGTGAAGACGGTCCCGATGTGTTCGTGCACTTCTCACAGATTCAGTCCAAAGGGTTCAAAACCCTGAACGAGGGCCAGCAAGTCGAGTTCGAGATCGGTCAGGGACGCAAGGGCGACGAAGCCCAGAACGTCCGTCCCGTCTGAGTTCTCGCGTCACGCCGAGATCGCGGCGCTGACGGCGCCCAGCACGGTCAGCAACGCGTGCGGTGCGATCTCGATGTCGAGTCCGCGTTTGCCACCCGACACGAAGATCGTCTCGTGATCGAGTGCGCTCGCATCCACGACGGTGGGTAGCGATTTCTTTTGGCCGAACGGGCTGATACCACCCACCACGTAGCCGGTGAGTCGCTCGGCGGTTCGGGCCTCGAGCATGTCGGCCTTCTTGGCTCCGATGGCGGCGGCCATGGCTTTCAAGGACAATTGCCCTGACACCGGAACGATGGCCACGGCGTGTCGCACGGGCCCGGTGGCTTCGACGAGCAAGGTCTTGAAGACTCGTTGCTCGGACACACCTAGGGCCGCGGCGGCGGCCTTTCCGTAGCCCAATTCGCCGGGGGCGATGTCGTTGTCGAACGAGCGAACGCCGAACTGCACTCCGGCGCGCTCGAGGGCCACGGTGGCCGGAGTCCCTCCGGACGCCGCGCCCTTTCTCGCCGCGCTCGCGGAGGTGTTTTTCGGTGTGGTCGACCTGCTCATGGGTGGTTGTAGAGTACCGAGACCCCATTTCTTCGGGAAACACGCAGTATCCGTCACGACAGGATTCAACGGGCGATGACATCTCAGCATCCGGACTTCGACGAGGAGCAGGCCCACATCGATCACGCGTACGCGTGCCTCGAGGCCAGTCGCACCGATGCCTGGAAGATGCGGGGCCTCACCGAGTCGGGGACCGGAGGGACGTTCCAGAATCGTTTCGAACGCAATGCCATCGACGAAGCGTTGCTGAAGCGCCTCACCGATCTGGATTTGGGCGACGCGGCGCTGGTCTTCGGTCGAATCGATCGTCTCGCCGACGAGGTGGATGGCGGGGCGGCCATCGAGATCGAGAGCTTCCACATCGGACGTTTGGCGGTGTCGGACGAGAATCGCGAGCCCGTGGTGGTGGATTGGCGCGCGCCGGTGGCCGAACCGTTCTACCGCGCCACCGGTCGCGACCCGATGGGCTTGGCACGGCGGCGACACTTCGTCGTGCAAGGACGCACGTTGCACGGCATCGAGGACGAACTGTTCGGAGTCGGCCACTTGGGTGTGGGCACCGACGACGGGCTCATCGATGATGCCGGTGCCGCGACGCAACCGGGCACCGGTCTGCGCGGATACAGCACGTTGTTGGCGTCCATCGAGCGGGGTCGATCCGGTCAACTCGGCGACATCGTGGCCACCATTCAGGCCGAGCAGGACGAGATCATTCGCTCGCCACAGGGTGGCGTGCTGGTGGTGCAAGGTGGTCCGGGCACCGGCAAGACGGTGGTGGCTCTTCATCGCGCGGCCTATCTGCTGTACACCAATCGCTTTCCTTTGGAGGATCAGGGAGTTCTGGTCATCGGACCGAATCGCGTGTTCCTTCGATACATCGAGCGCGTGCTGCCGTCACTGGGCGAGGCCGGAGTCGAGCAGGTGGTGCTGCAGGACCTGGTTCCCGACGTGCGATGGTCCACGTCGAGCGGGGGAGCGGTCGATGGTCCCCTCACCGCGCGCGTGAAGGGCGACGAACGCATGGCCGACCTCGTGCGCAAGGCGGTCAAGGATCGGCAACGACCGTTGCGCGAGGACATGCGCTTTCCGTTCCGACACGGCTACGTGCGCTTGCGGGCCGAGGAGACCGAGCGCATCATCAAGAGCGCTCGCCGTCGGTTCCATCGACACAACCCGGCTTGTCGTTGGGTGGAGAACGAGTTGTGGGAAGCGATGGCGGCGACGTGGCGCGACGGTGAGGCGTCGGGAGCACAGGTTCGCGAGGCGTTGAAGGGTGACGACGATGCGCGCGCGATGATCGATCGCATCTGGCCCAAGCTCACACCCGCGCAGTTGTTGCACGATCTTTTCGGCTCCAAGGCCCTGTTGAAGCTGGCCAACGGTGGTCGCTTCTCCGAGGACGAGATCCTGTCGTTGCATCGCGAACGATCCGAGAGCCTCGACGACGTTCGGTGGACCGTCGCCGATGCCGCGTTGTTGGACGAGGCGCGCATGCATCTGGGGCCGCTTCCGCGGCGCAACGGAAAGGTGGACGAGGCCGACGAGATTCGCACGTACGGACACATCGTCGTGGACGAGGTGCAGGACCTGACGCCCATGCAGTTGGCGATGGTGACCCGACGGTCACTGTCGGGTTCCTTGACGGTGGTGGGTGATCTGGCGCAGGCGACCGGAGCGCACGCGCCGTCCACCTGGAACGACGTGCTCGACCATCTGCCCGAGCGCAAACCCAGTCGGGTGATCGGCTTGTCGGTCGGCTATCGAATCCCCGGGCAGATCATGGAGTTGGCCACCCGAGTGATGCACGCCGCGGCTCCCGGACTGGTGGCTCCCCGCGCCGTGCGCGAGGGCGTGGCTCCTCCGCGCGTCGTGGCGGTCCCGTCCGCCGATGGACTGTTGGCGTCGGTCGCCGACGAGACGGTGTCGATGGTGGCCACCATCGGGGCGGGCAACGTGGCCGTCGTCGTTCCCGATTCCATGGCCGAGGTCACGAGCGAATACTTCGACGCACGGGGTATCGAACACGGACGAGCCGCCAGCGCCGCATTGGACTCGGGCATCACGATCGTTCCGGTCGGTTTGGTGAAGGGTCTGGAACTCGACGGAGTGATCGTGGTGGAACCGGCGCGCATCGTGCGCGCCGAGCCCCAGGGAATGCGTGCTCTGTACGTCGCGCTCACGCGTTCGACGCAACGACTCACGGTCGTGCATGCCGAGGAGTTGCCCGCGCCGATGCGCGACTGACCCTATTGATTCGTCGTCAGTCGAGCAGTTGGTCGATCACGGTCCCGGCGAACTTGGCGGCCTTGTCGGCGTCGGCCGGACGGTTGCGTTCGACGGCGGTGCGCGCCAGATCCACCATGCGTCCGATCGATTCGGCGGATTCGGCGCTGAGGGACGTCACCTCGGTTTCGGCGGCGGACCACAGGGCCTCGATTTCGGCGAGCACCTCGTTCTTGCCGCTCGTCGTGGAGCCACTGGCGTCCGGGCCGATGTAGGACGACAGCGTCAGCATCGTCTGGTGAAGTCGGGGCAACAGTTCGCTGGCCGGACCGGTGGGAATGGTGGTGGTGGCCGCCACGACGGTGGTGGTGGCCGAGGTCTCGTACGTGGTCGGGGCGCAGGCGCCGAGCAGCACGACGAGAGGCACGACGAAAGCCACGGGTGCGAGGGGATTGCTTCGTGCGAACATCAGACGGTCACCAGAATTCGCGACGATGCGAACGCGTCCACGGCCACGGTTCGACCGTCGATGACGACCGACATGGTGCCGTCGGCGGGCTTGGCGCACACCTCGCCGGCGAACCCGGGAAGGATGCACGACTGTTGCAGGAAGTCGAGGAGTCCGGGAGTGAACTCCAGTTCCTCGGGAATGCGCGCGACGGTGAAACGATCACCGATGCCGATCCGAGCCAAGGGAACGGCTTGGGGATCGATGTAGCTGGAGCCCGGGATGGGGTTGCCGTGCGGACAGGTGGTGGGGGCACCAAGCACGCGATTCATGGCGGCTTCCACCTCGTCGCTCATGACGTGTTCCCACTTGCCGGCCTCGCGATGCGCGTCGGACCAACTGAGACCGAGGATGTCGGTGAGGAATCGCTCCGCCAGACGGTGGCGTCTCACCACCTGATTGGCCAACTTCAGCCCGTCGGCGGTGAGGGCGATGGTGTTGTCGGTGGACGTGACCAGACCGACCTTGGTCATCTTCTCGATCATCTGCGACACCGAGGCGCGACTGACGTTGAGGCGTTCGGCGATGCGGGCCCGGATGACCTCGAGGTCGTCCTCGTGCAACTCGAAAATGCACTCGCAGTATTCCTCGAAGGCCGGGTGTCGGTCGGAGGACGAGATCATGGCCGAAGTGTACCCCTGGTCGCCGAGGGGGTCATGGGCGGGGTCGGTTCGATGCTGTGACGAATGCATCCGCCCCGCTGTCGGGGATCTTTTCGACGATTCCTATTCGAACACGACGCCCTGAGCGAGGGGCAGATCGTTGGAGTAGTTGATGGTTTGCGTTTGGCGACGCATGTAGGCCTTCCATGCGTCGCTGCCACTTTCGCGACCACCGCCGGTCTCCTTCTCGCCTCCGAACGCGCCGCCGATCTCGGCGCCCGAGGGTCCGATGTTCACGTTGGCGATGCCGCAGTCGCTGCCCGCCGGACCCGTGAAGCGTTCGGCCTCGCGCAGGTCGGTGGTGAAGATGGACGACGCCAACCCTTGCGGCACGCCGTTCTGGATGGCAAGAGCTTCGTCCATCGAGTCGTAGGACATGACGTAGAGCACCGGGGCGAAGGTCTCGGTGCGCACGATCTCGCTTTGTCGGGGCATCGACACGAGAGCCGGTCTCATGTACGACGCATCGGGCGCTTCGTCGAGGAGACAGCGATCGCCTCCGACCACCAACGTGCCTCCTTCGCGTCGCGCGGACTCGATGGCCGCGGTCATGGCCGCGCCCGCGCGCGCGTCGACGAGCGGCCCCACCAACGTGTCGGCGTGAAGCGGGTTCCCCACTCGCAGTCGGGAGTACGCGCGCGACACGCGGTCGACGACCTCGTCGAGGCGCGACGAGTGAACGATCAAGCGACGCAACGTGGTGCAACGTTGGCCCGCGGTTCCGGCCGCGGCGAAGGTGACACCGCGCACGACCAGATCGAGATCGGCCGATGGAGCGATGATGGCGGCGTTGTTGCCACCGAGTTCGAGAATGGAACGGCCGAATCGTTCGGCGACGATCGGAGCGACCAGCTTGCCCATGCGGGTGGAACCGGTGGCCGAGATCAGCGGCACTCGATGATCGGCGACGAGTGCTCGTCCGACCTCGGCATCACCGAAGACCACCTGACACACGTCGGGGGACACGCCCGCCTCGATGGCGGCCCGACGCGCCAACACCGTGGTGGCCAACGAACACAGGGTGGTGGCTTCGGAGGGTTTCCACACCACGGGGTCGCCACAGATCAAGGCGAGCGCGGCGTTCCACGACCAGACCGCGACCGGGAAGTTGAACGCGCTGATGACACCGACGGGTCCGAGAGGTTGCCACGTCTCCGACAACCGGTGCCCCGGTCGTTCGGAGGCGATGGTGAGTCCGTGCAGTTGACGCGAGAGTCCCACCGCGAAGTCGCAGATGTCGATCATTTCCTGAACCTCGCCCAAGGCCTCGGAACGAATCTTGCCCACCTCGATCTGCACGAGATCGGCGAGCGCCTCCTTGTGGCGACGAAGTTGCTCGCCGAGATGCCGCACCACTTCGCCGCGTCGCGGTGCCGGTTCGGAACGCCAACTCTCGAACACCGTCACCGCGCGGGCGATGGCCGCGTCGACGTCGGACTGTGCGACGTATTCGGCGTCGAGGCGCACGACCCCGAGACCACGGCCGTTGATGGGGGAGCGAACGGCGATGGTGTCGGCTCCCGAGACCGGTGCGTCCTCGAGGCGCGCGGTCACGCCCATCGTGTCGAGGGCCCGTTGCGCGAGGGCGCGCAAGGACACGGAGTCGAACGGGCTCGATGCGAGAGGTGCGTTGGTGTTCGCGGTCATCGGCCCATTCTTGCCGATGAGCGCTCTCAGTCGACGGTGACGCCGGGAACGAACAATCGCGAGGCGGCCGAACCACCATCGATGGCGTCGGCGGCCATGATCACCGCGGCCGCGGTGTAGGCCGTGCGTTCACCGTTCGGGAAGCGTTCCATGGTGGGGTACACGATGCCGGTCCAGTAGCTGCCGTCGTCGTTTCGGTGGGCCCGGGTGCAATAGAGGAGTTCCATGGCGGTGTTCAGGTCACCCACGGCCACGTGAGCCAGCGAGCATTCGGCCGTTTCGGCGGCGGTGACCCACGGCTCGTCGCTGACGCAACGGATGCCGCGTCCCTCCATGGCGAACGTTCCCCAACTCTCGGCCAAGCGAGCCTTGGCCTGTTCGCCAACGAGGGCGTTGGTGAGCACGGGGTAGTACCAGTCCATGGCCCAACGCGCTTTGGGCTCGAACGCGTCCGGTTGAGTGGCGATCACGACGCGCAACACGTCGGCGGCTTCGCGCCATTCCGGTCGCGGGCGACCCACGAGGTCGGCCAGGTGGCTCGCGCACATCAGCGCGTGCCAGATGCTGCTGGAGCCCGTGAGCAACGCGTAGTCCCACGGCGAGGCGTGCTCCTCGCGGGCCCAGCGAATGGTGCCGTTCGGTCGACGCATCGACATCACCCAGTCGATGGCGCGTTCAACGGTGGGAAACACGTGGTCGATGAACGCACGATCGGCGGTGGCGAGCCAGTGGTGCCACACGCCCGAGGCGATGTAGGCGCACACGTTGGTGTCGAGTTTCGGTTCTTCGACCGTTCCGCTGGGCAGGTAGTAGTTGAACCACCAGCCGTCGGCGTGCTGGGTGTCGATCAGCCATTGGTAGGCGCGCTCGGCCTCTCGGTGGAAACCCGCCACGTCGAGGGCGATGGCGGTTTCGACGTGATTCCACGGATCGCAGTGGCCACCCTCGAACCACGGAATCATTCCGTTGTCCAACTGCAGTGCGGCGATGGACTCGGCGGTGCGAACCACCTCGTCGGCGCTGAGCACTCCTTCGACGTGGGGCACGCGCGTCATCGGGCCACCGTCCGCGCCAGCGCGTTCTTGCGCGCGTACACGATCAGGCTCTTGCCCATCAACGGCGACAGGGCCTTCTCGGCCAACTTGACCGACTTCGGTTGTTTCATGATGTCCCACTCGAGGAATTTCTTGTAACCGTTCACCAGAGCGTGATCCTCGCGACGCGGGCCCACCGCGCACTTCAGCCACCAGTACGGCGAGTGCAACGCGTGCGCGTGATGCGACCCCGTGACCGACAAGCCGGCCGAGCGAAGCTTGGCCTCCAGTTCGGTCTGGGAATAGATACGTACGTGTCCACCCACCGATTTGGGCGCGTGATATTCGTCGCTGAGCTTCCAGTTGATCTTCTCGGGCCACCACGACGGGACGGTGCACGCCAACGTTCCGCCGGGACGCAGAACCCGAGCCAATTCGGAGATGGCGGCCACGTCGTTCTGGATGTGCTCGAGAACCTCGCTGGTGATGACGCGGTCGAACGTGCCGTCGGCGAAGGGCAGGCGGGTGGCGTCGCCGCGCAGGGCGCCCACGTAACTGTTCGCTTCGATCTGACCCTGCTCGATCATGGCTCCGAACGTGGCGCGCGTGGCGCGCACCTCGTCGTCGGCGTAGTCGAGAGCGACGATGCGACCACCCAAACGAGCCACCTCGTACGCGTGGCGTCCGAAGCCCGCGCCGGCATCGAGCACCAGATCGCCCGGGGTCAGACCCAAACGGGGGAAGCGAACGGTCAGCATCAGCCGATCCGTCCGTTGCGTCGCAGTTTCTCGCGGTTTGCGGGCATGGACAGCACTTCGCGGTACTGCTCGACGGTCATCTCGGCGCACTTGCGCCAGGTCCATCGTTCGACGACGCGATTGCGCCCGTTCTGTCCGACGCGGGCGCGCAATTGGGGGTCGTCCAGGCCGCGACGAATGGTCGTCGCGAGAGCCTCGGCATCACCGGCCACGCACTGCAACACGGTGTCGCCGTCGGTGCCGGTGACTTCGGGCAACGCACCGCCGTCGGTGGCCACCAAACAGATGCCCGTGCACATCGCCTCGATGGCGGGGAGGCTGAATCCCTCGTAGAGCGAGGGGACCACGGCCATCTCGGCCTCGGCGTAGAGCTCGACGATGCGTTCGTCGGAGACACCCGACACGAACTGAATGTGCGGAGCCAGACCCAACTTGTCGATGAGATCCATGCTCTTGCCGGGCTTGGGCTTGCCGATGATGGTGAGGGTGACGTCGCGCTCGGTGCGCAGTTTGGCCACCGCTTCGAGCAGATACGAGAGACCCTTCAACGCGACGTCGGCCGAAGCGGTGGTGATGAGTCGACCGGGAATGCGCGAGACGTTCGGAAGTGGCTTGAACAGATCGGGGTCGACGCCCACGGGCACCAGTCGCATGCGGTCGTAGGACACGCCCATGTCGCCGTGAATGTCCTTGATGCTGTTCTCGCTCACCACGACGATGCGCGGCATGCGACTGGCCACGCGACCTTGCATCTTCACGAACGAGTAGAAGCGCGACACTCCGAGTTTCTTCCACCAGTTGGGAGCATGATCCATCTCGAGTGCGCGGTCACGCGTGATGGGGTGATGCAGGGTGACGATGGTGGGGATCATCTTCTCGAGTCCGAGGATGCCGTACCCGAGACATTGGTTGTCGTGGACCAGATCGAACTCGCCCACGCGAGTCGCGAGGTGACGCTTCACGCGGGCGCTGAACGCCGCCGGTTCACCGAACGTGCCGGTGAGGAAGAGTCCGACTTCGTAGAGATCCTCGCGCGACTTCAACTCCCAGATGGCCGGGAAGCGGAAGGGGTAGTGGTCGTTGACGAGGTCGAGGCTCGGGAGTTTGGTGAGTGCGACGCGGTCGTCGAGAACCGGATACGGCTGACCGCCGAAGACTTCGACGGAGTGGCCGAGGTCGACCAAGGCCTTGGTGAGGTGACGGGTGTACACACCCTGACCGCCCACGTGCGGCTTGCCGCGGTAGGTGAGATAGGCGATGCGCAACGGCGAATCGGGGTCGAGGGGGTTGTGGGGTGACGCCGACCCCCGCGGTTGTGACATGGGTTGCGATGCTATCGGTGGGTCCGGTGGGGCTCCCCGCGAGGGGGTGGACCAGCCCGAACGGGCTCAGAGGCGGCTCAGCAGGACGACGGCCGGGTCACCTTGGTGCCCGCGGTGGTGGTCAGGCCGTTGCGGTCGGTGGCCGTCACGCTCACCGACACCGCGCTGGTCGTGCCGGGGATGTTCGTGCTCGCGCCGACCCACGAGCCCTTGCCCGAATCGGTCAGGGTGATGGTTCGGGTGGCCGGGGTCAAACCTCCGGTGAAAGTGGCGGTGGCCAGCACGCTCTTGAGCGGCGACTCGTCGGACACCGGAACCTGGATGGAGACATTGGCGCACGAGGCCCCGCCGAACCGCAGGGCGATCGTGCCGACCTGTGGGGGGCGGCCAATCGAGCCGAGAAGTCGCAAGGTGGTGGTGGGTGCCCCGGTGGCGGTGACGCGCGCCGCCACGTTGAAGCGTCCCTCGGGGAACGACGCGGAGTTGGAGTACGACGCGGCGACGGAACGCGCGAAGGTGACGGTGATCGTGACGGAGGCGCCCTTGGCGAGCGTGCCCGCCGACGGGCCGAACGTGAAGAACGATGGTTGTGCCGAAGCGATCTTCCACGGCACGGCCGAGGCATTGGGGTTGGTGAGTCGCAAGGTGGCCGTGGTGCCCATGGTGGAGAAGTCGAGGGCCGACGCGCTCACGCCGAGCGCGACCAGAGCCGAGGGCTTGGTGGTTGTCGCACGCGGGATCGTTGTGGTCGCCGTTCCGGACGAGACGGCGGTCGAAGGAACGTTCGTCGGTGACACGGGGGTGGACGACACGGGGGTGGACGAATCAGGGGTTGGTGACACGGTGGGCGGCGGAGTGGGCAATGGAGTGATGCCGGCCACGGTGGTGATCGGTGTCTCCGTTGGTGTGGTCTCTGTCGATGTCACGGGGGACCCGTCGGCGATGGTGATCGATGAGTCGTTGTTCGCAGAATCGTTGCTCGCGGGCGCCGAATCCGTGCTCGCGAGCATGATGACCGAACCGGTGGCCACCAACATCACGACTCCGATGGCCCACCACCCACCGCGTCCGAGGATTCGTGACGCCCGCGGGAATCCGTCGCTCGGGCGCAGACGAATGCGCGAGGTATATCCGCTTCTGCCGTTCGTTCCACCGTTCGTTCCACCGTTCGTTCCACCGTGCGAACTCGGGGTCGGAATCTTCGACGTCGCCTCCAGCACGCGTTCGCGCAGTCCGAGCGGTGCGGCCAACACCGGTGCCGCGCCGAACAGCGCCAACGGAGCGACCTTGCCCTTGGTGCGCGCGCACGTTTCACAGGATTCGATGTGTCGGGCCACGCGCTTGCGGATGAGGACGTTGAACTCGCCGTCCCAGTCGCGCAGGATCTCGTCGAGCGTGGAGCAGTCACGACGACCGGCCTTGGCGACCACGAACGCACCGAGGCTGCGATCCACGCGTTCGCGCATTCGATGGACCATCGAGTAACTCTGCTCGGGCGTGACGCTCAGCGCGTCGGCGAGGTCCGCGCCATCGAGACCCTGACGAATGGACAGCTCCAGGATGAGTTGGTCGCGCTCGTCCAACCCGGCCGCCGCCGCGCGAACGAGCGAGGCCAACTCGGCGAAAGCCACCGACGCACCCTCGGCGCCGGGGTCAGTGGGGGCGACCACGTCGGGAACCGTCTCGGATTGGAAGTCGGTGGGCGTCGTGCGACGGCGACGCTTGGTGCGTCGGTACACCTCGTTGCGCAGAACGGCGTACAACCACGGCTTGAGGCGTTCCGGATCGCGCAGTTGACCCAAGCGCTCGGCCGCGATGCAGAAGACGTCCTGCACCATGTCGGCGGCATCGTGACGATCCGAGAGCATGGCCGCTGCGGTGTCGTACAGGCCCGCGGAGTAGCGGTCGTAGATGGCGGCCAGAGCGGTTCGATCGCCGGCCAGATGAGCGGCGACGAGTTCGGCGTCGGAAAGGGTCGTGGTCATGTTCGTTCGGTCGCCGCACGGATTGCAGGAGGAGGACCCGCGAGGAACCTCGCACAAAGTCTGCCCCAAATCCGAGCGAGGTCGCTCACGATGCGAGCACCTCGACGCGGAACCAGCGACTCAAGGATTCACCCGCACGGAGGGTCACCGGATCGTCGGAGATCTGATTCGGAGGGCCCGATTGGGGCTCCACGCAGGTGGCATGGGCGGGTTCGTCGTAGAGAACCCAATGGGAGCAATCCGACGACAGGGCGAGCGGGACCGAATCGATGCGCATCGTCAAGAGTTCGTCCGGCTCGTCGAGCCCGCCGGCGAAACGCCCGACGAAGCAATCGTCCACGGGTCCGGTCGGGCGATCGACGAGTTCGGCGGTGGCGATACCCGCGTCGTCGCGACGCAACATCGACGTCAAACCGAGTGGAGACATTTCGGGTTTGCGAAACCAAGGATGCCAACCGACCATCGCGGGCATGTCCTCGTCGGCCTCCACGGTCAACGACATCGTCACGGTTGTCCGATCGATCCACACACGATGCGTCGCTCGGCCGCGAAAGGGCCACTTCGGACCGAGATCCGTGCGCATCTCCACCGACGACGAATCGGAGGCGATCGTGCTCCATGCCCGGTCGAACGTGGTTCCATGGATGGAGTGCGGCTGCGCCGACTTCGGAAGATCGTGCTCGCGGCCGCCGAAGGAGAACCTCGCGTCACGAACTCGACCGCAATACGGAACCATGGGGTAGCAACCCCACCCCAAGGGTTCGTGCGCATCGGGGTGATCGGGACCGATCAGCAATGAGAGGCCATCGACGCTCAACCGCGCGATGCGACCCCCGCGCGCGGGGTCGATGTCGGCGACGATTCGACCATCCTTGGAACGGATGACGACGAGATCGTGATTGCCCACCCGAGCATTGTTGCCCGTACGATCACCTCGTGCGAGCACTGGTGCAACGAGTGAAGCGAGCCTCGGTGGACGTCATCGACGACTCGACGATCACCAGAGTGGGGGAGATCGGCCCCGGCCTGGTGGTGTTGGTGGGCGTGACGCACACCGATGACGAGAAGGTGGCGGCGAAGTTGGCCGACAAGATCTGGAATCTGCGGATCATGGACGACGAGAACGGAGTGATGAATCTCTCCGTGGCCGACACGACCCGAACAGTTCTCGTCGTGAGTCAGTTCACGTTGTACGGCGACACGTCGTCGGGTCGTCGCCCGGGCTGGACGGCCGCGGCACGACCGGAACACGCCGAACCCCTGGTGGATCATGTGGTTGGTGAACTGCGGCGACTCGGGGCCCACGTGGAGACGGGTCGATTTCGCACCTACATGAACGTGGAGTTGTCGAACGACGGACCGACGACGGTAATGATCGAACTGTGAACGAAGTCCGGCGATCAGGCTCGTCGTAACGGACGCCGCCGCGAACGTAGAACCAAGAGAAGCACCACCGCGAGGGCGGCTATCCAGGGCTTGTCGCCGAGTTGCACGTACAAGGTGTCGCCCGTTCGCACGGTGATCTCGCGACTGATGACGGCCCGCTCGCTCACCGCCGTGCGCGAGTGCACCTCGCCGTCGGGGCCGACGAAAGCGCTGAAGCCGGTGGGAGCGACCTGCACCACCCAACGCCCGGTTTCGATGGCCCGCAATCGGGACGAGGCGATTTGTTGCGATTGCAACACGGTCCAGGTGTAACTGGAACCGTTGGTCGGGTTGATGATGAAGCCCGCGCCGAGAGCGACGCCCTCGCGAGCCCGTCCGCCGAAGAAGACCTCCCAAGAGATCACCACCGCCGCTCGTTCGTCCCCCTCGTCGGTGACGAAGTCGAGCACCGCGGGCGTGGTGCCGGCCACCGCGTCGCGCGGCACCTGGTCCACCGGCGCCCCCAGTGATCGCAACAGGCCGCGCATGGGCATGTATTCGCCGAACGGAACGCGTCGGACCTTGTCGTAGCGGTCGAGCACCGTTGCCGATTGGTCCACGATCACCTGTGCGTTGGTGAAGCTGGCATCGTCGACGTCCTCGGTGATACCAACGGCGAAAGGCGCGTCGAGGCGATCGGACTCGGCGGCGATCTCGTCGATTTCGACGCTGCGATCGAAGTCGAAGACGTCGATGACGTTCTCGGGCCAGACGACCAGATCCAGATCGTCCGCGTCGATGATGGCGGTGGCTTCCAGATGTCGCTCCACCACGTCGCGCGGGTTCGTGTCGATGGCTCGAGTTCCCTGCGGTCCACCACCCTGAACCGCGGCGATCGACAAGGTGCGGCCGGTGTCCTCGGTCCAGGTCATCGCGGGGAACGCAACGAACCACGCGAGGAGACAGGCGATGACGGCCCAACGGCGACTCGATCGGACGTGGCGGTTGTCCCGGCGATGTTCGCGTGGAGCGCGGGCCAAGAGCGCTCCGATCTGCCACGTCACCCACGTGAGGGCGATGACGCCACCAAGCGACGCGATGCGGTGCAGCGGTCCGGCGACCTGAGCGATGCCCAAGGTGGCCAGGGGCACGCCACCGAAGGGAAACGCCATGCGCAACACCTCCACGAGAGTGTGAAGTGCGGGTCCGGTGATCACCGAAAACCGGTCGGCGCGACCTCTGGTCGCCATGGCGACCAGACCGTGCAACGAGGCGAAGAGAGCCACCGCGATGGGAAAGCCCGGTGCGGTGAGGAACCACATCCAGGACATGGCCGGGAGAAACCACCCAATGCCGAAAACGAAGCCGGTGGAGAAACGACGTCGCGTGGTGTCGGCTCGGTACTCGAGACTGCAATACATCGCGAGTCCGATGAACGACAAAGGCCACCATCCCCACGGGGGCATGGATGCCGCGACGAGCAGTCCGGCCAGGAGTGCTCGGGGCCACGTGCGTCGACGACCGAGGATCATTCCGATGTTCGACACTCTGGGATGAAGACTTCTTGGTTCAGACGTCGACCTGTCGTGAATAGTTGGCGACCACGACGATGCGTTCCCGCGTGGATCCGGGGGGATGGCACGCGAAGAGTGTCAGCGTGGCGTCGGTCGTCTGGTCGATGATCCAGACGTCGGTGGGTTCGACGATGAAGGTTCGGTCGACGACGTACACGAATTCGCCATCGGCCGACGACAAGAAGATCTCGTCGCCCGGTTGCAGTTGGTCGATGTTGCGGAAGGGCTTCTTCTTGCTCATCCGATGCCCACCGAGAACGACGTTGCCCACCTGGCCGGGCATCGCGGTTCCGGGCCACCAACCCACTCCCTTGTCGAGAGTCGGCAAGGTGACGCCTCGATACAAGACCTGCATCACGTCGATACGCGGAATGGCAAGGGCGCCCACGATGACCTCGGGCTCGATGGCGTCCTCCGGTGGGATGTTCTCCGGCTGAGGCAACGTGCCGCCGGGCGCGAGCGTGGGCGGTCCGGAGTACACCGTGGTGGTGGTCGATGTGGATGTGGTGGTGGGGGCCGCCGTCGTGCTGGTGGCGGCCAGGGAGGTGGTGGACACCATCACTTCCTCGCCCGATGCGCAACCAACGAACAGGGCGGGGGTCAGAACGACCAGAGAAACGGCAACGGCTCGGAACACGGGATCAGTCTCGCAGACGAGTGGTGGAATCGATGGTCGCCAGAATCGACGCGGCGGCGGTTTCGGCCTGTGTGATGCACGACGCGATGCCGATTCCGCGCATGCTGGCCCCGGCCAGGCGCACCCCGGGTGCCTCGGTGTTCACGATGGCCTCCATCGTGGCGACCCGCTCCAGGTGACCCGGCCGGTATTGCGGGAACGAGTGCTCCCAACGGGTGACGCGATGCTCGACGGGTGCGATGTCGACGCCGGTGTGGTCGCGCATTTCGTCCACCACCTGACGCACCAGGCGCTCGTCGTCCCATTCGTGAACGAGGTCGTGCGTGGGGGCTCCGTCGCGGCCGAGCGACACCCGCATGATCATCGAGTCGTCGTCGGGTCGCCAATGGGCCCATTTGTTCGATCCGAACGATGCGGCGGTGACGCGCTTTTGGTCGGGCTTGGGCACGAGGTATCCGCTCATGCCTTCGAAGCGCGCCAGAGCCTTGCCCGTCGCTCGCACGGTGACCATCACCACCGACGCGTGTTCGGTGGGTGCGAGAAGGTCGGACAGTTCCGCCGACAACGGTCGAAGGAACGGCGCCGACACCGCCGCTGGTGAGGCGACGATCACGAAGTCCGCATCGATGGTTGTGGAGCCCGTGTCGGTCGAATCCGTGTCGATCGAGTACGTGCTCCCGGTTCGGCGGACACTCCTGACCGTCGTGTCGGTGATGATGGTGCCGCCGCACCGTTCGATGGAAGTGGCCAGCGCGGCGGTCAATGCGCCGAGGCCCGCCCGAGGGGTCTCGAACACGGGACCCGACGCGACAGCCGCCGCTCGGCGTCGACGAGCCGTGAGCAGAACGCTGCGCCCGTGGGCGAGATCGGCGAGTTGGGGCACGGTGGCCAGGCTGAAGTTGGCGGTGTCGGCGGCGTAGATGCCACCCACGAGAGGATCGACGAGGAGTTCGTGCACCTCGCGACCGAAGCGTTGACGGACGAAATTGCCGACCGAATCACGATGGTCGCCGCTCGACGGAAGGATCGGTTCGAGCGCGGCGCGCACCTTGCCGCGCCACGACAACAGATTGCTGCGCGCCAGTGACAGGGCTCCGGTGGGAACGCCCATCATGAGGCCGTCGGGAATTCGGTGGAGCCCGCCATGCATCACCGATGCGTGGGCGGCGGTGGGATTGGTGAGCGCGTCCGCCAATCCGACCTCGCGCGACAGTCGACCGGCCGCGGGAACGCGAGCAAGGTACGAATCGGGGCCTTCGTCCACCCCATCGACACCGGCGAAGGGAGACGTTCGGATCTTGCCGCCGATGTGCGAGGACGATTCGATCACGGTCACCCGCGACAACGGGGAGGAACCGTCGAGCGGATTCAGCAGTCGATGGGCGGCGGTGAGGCCGGTGATGCCGGCACCGACGATGACGACGTGCGCGCGAGGGTCGTTCATGACGTCGCGCCGACCGTCAGCCGTGGGCGAGTTCGGCGACTCGTCGAGCGAGCGACGCGATCACCGTCGCGTCGTCGTTGACGCAAGCGGTTCGATCGAAGGAAAGCCCCTTGGCCTCGGCGTGTTGGCGAGCCTCGATGTCGAGATCGAACAACACCTCCAGGTGGTCGGCCACGAACCCGCACGCGCACACCAAAACACCCGAAGAATTCTCGCTGGCGGCGAGATCGTCGATGACCGCCAGGATGTCGGGTCCGATCCACGGTTCGGGGGTGCGACCGGCCGACTGCCATGCGATCGACCACGATGACCAGTCCGTGAGGCCCACGGCGGCCGCCACGGCTTCGGCGGTGGCGCGCAACTCGTTCGGATAGGGGTCGCCCGCGTCGATGATGCGCTGGGGAAGCGAGTGCGCGGTGAACAGCACCTTGGTGTTGCTCGGCATGTTCGCGAGACGAGCGCGCATATCGGCGGCGAGAAATTCGACGAATGCCGAGTCGGTGGCCCAACTCTCGACGCCCGCCACGGACATGCCGTGCGGTTCGGCGGCCGCCCGCGCGCGGTCCATGTATTGACCGATCGAGTAGGTCGAGTAATGAGGAGCCAGCACGAGACCGATGATCGACCGGAATCCGCGGTCGGCCAGTTCGTTCACGGCGGTCTCGATCTTGGGCTCGGCGTGCTTGAGTCCGAGCACCACCTCGAAACTCTCGGGAGCGATCGCGTCGAGGGCGCGTTGAAGCGCGTCGCGTTGGGCTTCGGTGCGCGCCGCCAGCGGAGAGATGCCACCGATGGCGTCGTAGCGAGCGGTGAGTTCGGCCAGTAGTTCAGGTGTCGGGGCGCGGCCCCGACGAATGTCGGTGTAGTACGGCTCGATCTCGTCGGGGGTGCGCGGAGTGCCGTAGGCCATCAGTAGTACCGCGGTCTTCGTCGTGCTCATGTCAGCGCCTCGTGCTTTCGTGGACGTGGGCGACGACCTCTTCGAGGATCGTCGGATCGGTGGAGGGGTCGACGCCGTGGCCGAGATTGAAGATGTGTCCGTCGTGGCCCGCGTTGTCGGCGAGCACTCGGGCGACACCTTGGAGTGCGGGGTCACGACCGGCCAGCACGAGCGCCGGGTCCAGGTTGCCTTGCACGACGAGGTCGGAACCCATGCGGGTTCGGGCATCGGAGATGGACGTGCGCCAGTCCAGTCCGAGCACTCGCGGACCCGCGGAAAGCATCGACTCCAGCAAATGGTCGCATCCGATTCCGAAGTGAATGCCGGGCGCGTCGGGATGTTTCTCGGCGAGCACTTCGAACACCCGACGACTGTGGGGCAGAACGAACGCGTCGTAGTCGCGACGTGAGAGAGAACCGGCCCACGAATCGAACAACTGAAAGGCGCGGGCGCCGGCGGTCAACTGCGCGTCGATGAACGCGATGGCGTGCTGCGTCAGTCGCTCCATCAGTTGGTTCCAGAGGTCGGGGTCGCACGAGATGAGACGCTTGGTGTTCTGGTACGTGCGCGATGGTCGTCCTTCGACCAGGTAGCTGGCCACCGTGAACGGAGCGCCGGCGAACGCCAACAGCGGAACCGAGCTGGGGAGTTCGGCAACGAGGTTGCGAACCGTCTCGATGACGTAGGCAACGTCGGCCTCGGGTTCGAGTGGGCGGAGTCGGTCGAGGTCGGCGGCCGACCGGAACGCGCTCTCGGCCACCGGACCGGTGCCGGGCGCCACGTCGATTCCGTAGCCGACCGCGTGAGGCGGCACGACGATGTCGCTGTACAACACCGCGGCGTCCACTCCGTAGCGGCGCACGGGTTGCAGGGTGATTTCGGTGGCCAGATCCGGTCGCTTGATGGCGTCGAGGATGCTGCCCTCGCCTCGGATGGCTTTGTATTCGGGGAGGCTGCGACCGGCTTGGCGCATGAACCACACCGGCGTGTGGTGAGGGGTCGAGCCTCGAGCCGCGGCCAGGAAAGCGGCAGGGGAGGTGGCCGGAGTTGCGGAGGGCTCGGCGGGTGACATCACCGGTGACGTTACCCGTGGTGGCCAGCGAGGTTCCCCAGCCGACCGTTGGTTTCCCCGCCGGGTGCGAACAGTCACAATGCCGAAACGGCACGTTGTCGAAACGAAACGGGTCGAAGCGTCACGGGCCGATGTCGGCGGTGGTCGCTCAGAGGCCGGTGGAGGGGTGACGACCCCGTCGGGGTCGAAGCACGGCCTCGATGCGCGCGATTCGCGTGCGGGCCGGTGGATGGGTCGACGATCCGGCGCCGGACGTTCGACGCAGGGCCGCGGCCAATTGGCGTCCGTA
>JAIXWJ010000061.1 GCA_027491335.1 Actinomycetes bacterium
CAGAACAACCGCGGATACAGCGTGATGGATCTCGACATCGATGCGGATGGTCGAATTCTGCTGACCGGCTTCTTGAACGATTGCTCGGGCAATCAGCCGACGCTCGCTTTCGTGATGCGATTGTCGACCACCGGCGTGCTCGACCTCACCTTCGATGGTCCGGGCACGGACTGCGTGGGCATGGGTAACGGCAACGGACTCGCCACGTTCGAGTTCTCCGATCCTCTGTCGTTGTCCGACCTTCACGTGCGAGCCGACGGACGGTACGTGGTGAACGGCGGTCGGGACAACGGAGATTTGACGTTGCTCACCATCGACCAAAACACCGGAGGTTGTGCCATGAGCGATGCGGACGAATATCTCGTGAACATCAGTCCCGGCGGATCACACGCATACGCCACACACTCGCTTCTGCCGCGCCCCGATGGTGGGTACTTCAGCATCGGTGAGCACTTTGACGTTGCGTCCGGCGACAGCCAAGGATTCATCGTGGCAACCGCGGCCGACGGCAGTATCGATCCGAGTTGGGGCAACGGCGGAACTCTCATCGACACCTCCGGGCCGGATCCGGGCGGCTACTTCGATGCCGTACTTCTGGACGACGGTGGGTTCGTGACGATCCATTCCGATGAATCGGCGGGCGATCAGGCGGTCCTGCGACGATTCTCCGCGGACGGTGCTTTGGTCCCCGACTTCGGAACCAATGGCGAGTTGCGCATCGCTCCCAACACGGGTTCGTTCTTCTTGAACTCCATCGCGAGAATCGGCGATCGCCTCTACGTGGCGGCGTTCCAGTACGGACTGGGGTCGCCCACGTTTCTCATCTGGAGCTTCGATCTGCTCGGAGACTTCGACCCTCGGTGGGGGAACAACGGCGCCCTGCAACTCGATCCGAGTTCGACGCACGTCAACGACTACTTCTTCCGTCTGAGTGGCACGCCCGCCGGACAACTGTTGGCCACCGGGTCGAACGGCACCACCGGTGATGCCTTCATTCGGCAGTTCGTGGCGGCCCCCACCACCCAGACCATCACGCCGGTGCGCATTCTCGACACGCGTAACGCCGTGGGTGCGCCAGCGGCAAAGGTGACGAACACCGCGCTGTCGCTTCAGGTGGCCGGTGTCGAGGGTGTTCCCTCCGCCGGTGTCGAAGCCGTCACCCTGAACGTCACCGTGGATTCGACGGTGGCCCCCGACGTGGGTGGCTACGTCACGGTGTATCCCTGTGGCGCCCAGATTCCCGACGCCAGCAACTTGAACTTCCGCACCGGTCAGATCGTGGCCAATGCCGTGCTCGCACCACTGTCGGACGACGGACGGGTGTGTTTCTACGTGTACGGCTCGGCGCATCTCATCGTCGACCTGAGTGGATGGTCGGCCACCGATTCCGGATTCACCGCGTTGTCGCCGGCGCGAATCATGAGCACTCGCAACGGCGTGAACGCACCGCAGCGGCGCGTGATCGACGACACGGTGCGATTGAACGTGCTCGGTCTGGGAGGTGTTCCCGTGTCGGGGGTGGCGGCGGTCTCGTTGAACGTCACCGCCGTGAACACCACCACCGGCGTTCATCCGGGCTACGTCACGGTGTATCCCTGCGATGCGCCCCAGCGGCCCGATGTGTCCAGCCTCAACTTCACGGCCAATGCCATCGTTCCCAACGCCGTGATCGCCACCGTTCCCGCCAACGGCGAGGTGTGCTTCCACGTCTACGGGGGCGCCGACGTTCTCGTGGACGTGAACGGGTGGTTCGCCGACGGTTCGGGCTACACCACGTTGGCACCGGCACGAATTCTGAACACCCGCGAGGGGGTCGGCGTGGTGCGTCAGCGTGTGAGCGATTCTTCGATCGGTCTCGACGTGCGTTACGTGGAGACCCTGGGCCTCGGTGCGATCGCGTTGAACGTGACGGTCACCAACACCACCGCACCGGTCACGGGAGGCTTCATCACGGTGTATCCCTGCGACTCGCCCCGACCCGAGGCGAGCAATCTGAACTTCCGCACCGGACAGACCATCGCCAACGCCGTGATCGTACGGGTGCCGCTGACCGGCTCGGACGCGGGACGGATCTGCTTTCACGTTCATGGAACCGCCGATGTGATCGCCGACATCACCGGCTTCTACCTGCCATGAACATCGGTCGGTAGATTGACCCGGTGAGCCAGGAGCCCCGCCCCACCCGTCGTCGGGCCCCCGATGTGCTGCCGCAGTCGAACGACGACTGTTGGTGCGGTTCGGGTCGGCGCTACAAGCGTTGCCACAAGGGGTTGGAGGGCCGCATCGAGCCCGGGGTCATCTCGCCCATGCGCGCGGTGCCCGACCACATCGTCAAACCCGGCTACGCCGCCACCGGCGAGGTGACGCGTTGGAACGAGTCCGCCGTGAAGTCACCCGAGATCATCGAGCGCATGCGTCACGCGGGCGCGATGGCGGCCGACATTCTGCGACTGGCCGGCGAGTTCGTGCGACCGGGCATGACCACCGACGACATCGACGTGTTCGTGCACGACCTCACCATCGAACGTGGCGCGTATCCCAGCCCGTTGAACTACCACCGCTACCCCAAGAGCGTGTGCACCAGCCTGAACGAAGTCATCTGCCACGGCATTCCCGACAGCACGGTGATCGAGGATGGCGACATCATCAACCTCGACGTGACCTGCTACGTGAACGGCGTTCACGGTGACACCAACGCCACCTTCATGATCGGCGACGTCAGTGCCGAGGATCGTCTGTTGGTGAAAGTCACCGAAGAGTGCATGTGGCGCGGCATCGAGGCCGTGGTGCCGGGTCGACCGCTCAGTGACATCGGCAAGGCCATCGAGGACCACGCCAAGACGCATCGCTTGGGTGTGGTTCGGGCCTTCATCGGCCACGGAATCGGCGAACAGTTCCACACCGACATTCAGGTGTTGCATTACTACGACCCGCGCAACAACACCATCATGAAGCCCGGCATGGTGTTCACCATCGAACCCATGATCACCCTGGGCACGTGGCAGTTCCACATGTGGGACGACGACTGGACCGCGGTCACCGCGGACGGCAAGCGCACCGCTCAGTTCGAGCACATGGTGCTGGTCACCGACACCGGCGTCGAGGTGTTGACCGCCGGACCCAATGCGGTCTCGCCGGGCCGATAGCGTGCGACGCCGTGACTGAGCGCTACGTCTCGTTCGACCGCCAGCAGTGGGCCGACTTGCGCGCCGCCACCCCGATGACGCTGCGCGAGGCCGATCTCGAGAACCTGCGCGGCATCAACGAGCGCATCGACCTCGACGAAGTGGCCGCCGTGTACTTGCCCCTCACCCGACTGTTGAACCTCTACGTCTCGGCCACCCAGAACCTGCACAAGGTGAGCGCCACGTTCCTCGGCACCTTGGCCCCCAAGGTTCCCTACGTCATCGGTGTGGCCGGCAGCGTGGCCGTGGGCAAGAGCACCTTCGCGCGAATTCTGCAGGCACTGTTGGCGCGCTGGCCCGATCATCCCAAGGTCGATCTCATCACCACCGACGGATTCCTGCACCCCAATCACGTTCTCGAGGAACGTGGCATCATGAACCGCAAGGGCTTCCCCGAGAGTTACGACACCCGTAACCTCTTGAAGTTCCTGCGCGAATTGAAGAGCGGACGACCCTCCGTGGAAGCGCCCGTGTACAGCCATGTGGTGTACGACATCGTCGACGGCGAGCACGTCACCGTGTGTCAACCCGACATCTTGATCCTCGAGGGTCTGAACGTGTTGCAGGTGGGTGCGCCCGGCAGCGAAGCCGCCGAGTTCGTGAGCGACTACTTCGACTTCTCCATTTACATCGACGCCGACGAAGGTGACATCGAACGTTGGTACGTCGATCGGTTCCTCAGCCTGTGTGATTCGGTCTTCCAGAATCCCGACAGTTTCTTCCGGCACTTCGCGCATCTCTCGCGCGACGAGGCCGTGGCCACCGCTCGCGGCATCTGGCAAGGCATCAACGGCCTGAACCTCAGCGAGAACATCGAGCCCACCCGCGAACGAGCGTCGTTGATCCTGCGCAAGGGCACCGATCACCGGGTGAGCGACGTTCGACTGCGCAAACTCTGAGATACTGACGGCGTGCCCTCGAAGAAATCCCGCAAACGGCGCAAGCGGAAACGTTCCAAGCTTCCGGTGCTCGTCGTCGTCGTGCTCGCGGCGGCAGCCGGTGGATACCTGTGGTGGGATGCTCGCGAGCCGACGCCGGACTCCGTAGGTCTGGTCACGACAACCATCGCCAATGACTCCAATACGGTGACCACCATCGCAGCCACCACCGATCCGTCGGGAACCGTGGCGCCACCCGTGGCGGTGCACAACGACACTCTCGGCGACATCGACGGAGACACCGTCTACGACGACTACACCCGGGTCTCGCCTCCGCCTCGTGGGTCCACCCTTTCGGTCGATCCATCGCAATACGCCGGAGACTTCATCGAAGGAGTTCTGGCCGACGGTGTGTACGAAGCCTTCGCGCACGGAGTGTTCGACGAGGACGTGCGAGGCATCAACTTCGACATTGGTGAGGGCGACGACGAGACGCACCTGTATCCCGCGTTCCTCGACACGTTGATCTTCGTGTCGATCAACGAGGACGCCGACACGAATCTGACGGTGAACCCGACCACGTTCTTCGATCTCGTTCGAGTCGCCGACGAACGGGTGATGGCCAAGCCGATGGTCGTCACGGTGATCGACGGCGCGATCGTCGCCGCCGAGGGAATCGCGATCGGCTGATCAGCCCTCGGTGAGGTTGCCGCGGCGCACGGCTTCGGCGATGACGTCCTGCGTGTGTTCCCACAAACGCGTGGAACCATCTCCGATCGGTGACAAGCGCTTGACCGCCTGAGGTCGACTGATGCCGTGCTCGCGCCACGTGGACAACTCGCCCACCATGTGATTCAACATGGCGGGCTGCATGCGGTCGACCGCGTTGGCGAAGCGACTCTCGGCGGTCTCCATCGCCTCGTACTCCTCCCACAGCGCCCGCAAGCGAGCGTGCTGGTCCGCCGGGAGCAAACCGAACAGTCGGTCCGCGGCCCGTTGTTCACGCTCGTCCTTGTCGGAATACGCGGTGGTGTCGTAGGCGAACGTGTCGCCGGCGTCGATCTCGACGATGTCGTGCACCAAGCACAAGGACAGCACGTGGAACAGGTCGACGCTCTCGTTGGCGTGCTCGGCCAGGATGAGCGCGAACATCGCCAGGTGCCACGAATGCTCGGCGGTGTTCTCGCGGCGCGTGCCGTCGGTGATCAGCGTTTGTCGGTTCACCGACTTCAGCCGATCGATCTCCATCAGGAAATCGAGTTGCTGTTGCAGGCGGTCGCTCACGACGAAACCCTCACGACGACACCAGCGATGCCAACGCCCAGATGGCGGCGATCAGTCCCACGAGAGCCATGAACGCGCTGCGGCTGACCGGGGCCCGCGACAGGTCGCCCTCTTTGGCTCGCGGCGGTGGCTTGATGATGGCCAAGGTGTTTCCGGCGAACAGCGCGCCACCCAGGGCGAGCACCAACCACTTCAACAAATCGTCGCCGAGGAACATGTTCCCATTGTGCCAGCCTCGACCGACTTGGTAAGACTGCGGGCATGGGTTTCCATCACGTGGCCATCGCCATCCACGACACCAAGGCGAACTACGACTTCTACACGAACGTCATGGGATTCGAACTGGTCAAGACGGTCACCGCACCCACGCCCGAGGGCGGATTCTCCAAGCACTTCTTCTACTCCACCGGCACCAGCCCGTCGGGAGAACAGGGCATGATCGCCTTCTGGGAGATCCATGTCGACAGCTTGGCGGGCTACGAAACCAATCTGAACAAGGGTGCCGGCCTTCCGTGGTGGGCCAACCATCTGGCGTTCGACGCTCCCACCATGGCCGACCTCGAACGTCATCGTGAGCGGTGGCGAAGTCACGGTCATGCGGTGCTCGAGGTGGATCACGAGTTCTGTCGCTCGATCTACATCCGCGATCCCGAAGGCAACACCGTGGAGTTCTGCCATAACACCCGTGACTTCACGGCGGAGGAAAAGGCGCACGCCATGGAGTTGCTGATGGACCCGAACCCTCCGATGGAGAAGCAGTTCGGCGCGTGGCTCTGGCAGCCCGAGGGCGACCCCATCGTGATTCCGGCTTAGCGACCTTCGTAGTCGACGTCGTCGCGACGGCTGGCGTTCTCGAAACGGGTGATGTCGCCCATGAACACCAACTTCACCGTTCCGGTGGGTCCGGCGCGGTGCTTCTGAATGATCACTTCGGCGATGCCCTTCTCGGCGTTGTCCGCGGCGTCGCCCTTTTCGTTGCGATACATCTCGGGGCGGTGCAAGAACATGACGATGTCGGCGTCCTGCTCCAGCGATCCACTTTCGCGCAGGTCGCTCAGTTGCGGGCGCTTGTCCTGGCGCGTCTCGAGTTGACGACTTAACTGACTAAGGGCCATCACCGGCACCTCCAGTTCGCGCGCCAGGATCTTGAGGTTTCGGCTGATCTCGCTCACTTCCAACTGACGACTCTCGGTGTTGCTACCGGTCATCAACTGCAGGTAGTCGATGACGATCAAACCGAGTCCGCCGTACTTGGCCTTCAGACGACGGGCCTTGGCGCGGATCTCCATCACGGTGACGCGCGGGTTGTCGTCGAGGAAGACCAAGTGTTGATCGAGGCGACCGATGGCGTTGTTGATGTGGGACCACTCGGCGACGGTGAGATTGCCGGTGCGCAACTTGTTGGAATCGACACGAGCCTCGCTGGCCAGGATTCGCATGGTGAGTTCGCTGTGGCTCATTTCCAGCGAGAAGATCAGCACTGGCATGCCGGACTTCTGAGCCACGTTGGTGGCGATGTTCAGCGCGAACGCGGTCTTACCCATGGCCGGGCGAGCGCCGACGATGACCAACGACGACTTCTGCAGACCCAAGATCTTCGCGTCGAGGTCGGCGAAACCGGTGGGCACGCCGGTGAGTTGCACCTTGCTGTCGAAGCGCTTCTCCAACTCGTCGGACGCCGCCTCCAAGAGTTCGCGCAGCGGGCGCGTGGAATCGACGACGCGTTGCTCGGCCACGGCGAACACGCGCGACTCGGCATCGTCGAGAGCCTTGGCCACGTCGTCGGGTTCGGTGTAGGCGATCTCGGCGATCTCACTAGCCACACCGATGAGGCGACGCAGCGACGCGGTGTCGAGCACGATCTTGGCGTATCGACCCACGTTGCCGATGACGGGCGTGGAGTTCTGGAGCTTCAGCAGGAAGTCCAAACCACCGATCTCATCGAGGAGACCGACTCGACGTAGTTCGTCGGCCACGGTCACCGGATCGACCGGTTCGCCCACCGTCAGCAACGAGCGCATGGCGTCGAAGACGTGTTGATGCGCCGGCTTGTAGAAGTGCTCGACGCTGATGCCCGACTCGGACGCGGTGTTCACCGCGTCGCGAGACAACAACATGGCGCCGAGGAGAGATTCCTCGGCATTGATGTTGTGCGGGGGTACGCGTGTGGCCATGGCTCAACATCCTGCCTGACGCGGGTTGTGCACCACTAGAGGGATAACCCTGTGGATTGACTGTGGACAAGCCCGGACCGACGGCCCGGTGTCATCACTTGGAGATGACGTTGATGTTGATGCCGAACTGCACATCGTGGTGCAGGCGGGCCGTCACGCTGTACTCGCCCACGCTCTTGATGTGGTCCGGGACGCTCAACTTCTTGCGGTCGAGGTCGATGCCGGTCTGATCGAGCACGGCGCCAGCCACGTCGGCGGCCGTCACCGAACCGTACAAACGGCCCTCGGCGCCGGACTTCACCTTGATCTCGATGACCTTGGCGACCAGCGTGGACGCGATGGTCTGAGCGGCATCACGATCGGCGGCGTCGCGCAGATCGCGACGACGACGCATGGACGCGGCCTGCGACACCGCACCCTCGGACGCGGTGATGGCCAATCCGCGGGGCAACAGGTAGTTGCGGCCGTGACCGTCGGCAACCTCGACGATGTCGCCGCGCTTGCCCAAACCATTGATGTCGGAACGAAGAATCACCTTCATGATCAGGCCTCCTCGCCCTCAGTAGCCACCGTGGTCTCGATGTCGGTGCCGGTGTCGACGTCATCGATGTCGTTGATCTCGACCTCGGAGACTTGATCGACCATTTCCTCGGTGCGGGGACCGCGCGAGCCGCGCGGACCGCCACGACCCACCGACGCGACGCGCTTGGTGTAGGGCAACAACGCCATCTCGCGAGCGTTCTTGATGGCCGTGGCCAATTCACGCTGCTGCTGAACCGTGTTGCCGTTCAGGCGCTGGCCGCGGATCTTGCTGCGGTCGGACATGAAGCGCTGCAACAGGTTGATGTCCTTGTAGTCGATGTAGTCGATCTTCTCGGCCGAGAGGACGTTGGCCTTCTTCTTGAACTTGCGGCCGTTGTCCTTGGGGGCGCGGCCCCGGACGGGCTTCTTGGAGTCTTTGCTCATTGCGGTGTTCCTTGTGTGTGAGATTCAGGGATGTGTGAGGTTCAGGGATGTACGAGAGTGATCAGAACGGCTCTTCGTCGCCGAAGTAACCGTCGTCGGCCGGGGCGGACGAACCACCACGGTTGCTGGGTCGGGGGGCCGAACCGCCATCGCCACTTCCGCGGCCCGGCGTGCGCTCGATCGTGGCGGTGGCCCAACGAAGGGTCGGTCCGATCTCGTCGGCGATGATGTCGACCGCGGTGCGCTTGGCGCCCTCACGGTCGGTGTACTCGCGAATGTCGAGACGGCCCGTGGCCAAAATGCGGGTGCCCTTGGTGAGCGAAGCGGCGATGTTCTCGGCCAGCTGATCCCATGCCACGACGTTCATGTAGGAGGTCTGCTCCTGCCATTCGCCATTGACCTGGTAGCGGCGATTGACCGCGATGCCGACGTTGACGGTCGCCTTGCCCGACTGGGTGTAGCGAAGTTCGGGGTCGCGGGTGACGTTCCCGACGACGGTGATGGTGTTCGAGGCCATAATTGCTCCTGGTCTGCTTTCGGGTCTTCTCTGGTGGTTGCTGTTGCTGGTGGTTGATGTGGTCGAAAGACGAGGCTCAGGCCGCCACGAGACCGCGACGCGCCGCTTCGGCGTCGGGGAGTCGGAGCAACTTGTGGCGCAGGACGTCGTCGGCGATACGCATGGACCGCTCGAGTTCGTCGAGAGCACCGCCGGGGGCGGTGAGATTGAAGACGATGTAGTAGCCGTCTTCCTTCTTGTTGATCGGGTAGGCCAGGCGGCGCTTGCCCCACCAATCGGCCTTGCCGTGGATGGATCCACCGGCGGCCGCAACACCCTTGGTGATGGTGGCGATCCACTGCTGGGCGACGGGCTCTTCGAGCGAACCGTCGAGGATGATCATCAATTCATAGGCACGCATGTGGCGTGTGACTCCCTTCGGACGCGGACCCGGTGGGGTCCGAGGCCCCGGATGGGGCAGAGATATGGACACCGCGAGTGTATCGGGGGCAAACAAAGAACCTCACGGGGTCCAACATGACAGACGGGTGTGACGGGGTTGTCGATCAGGGGCGAGTCAAGCGCACGAAAGATGCCGCCAGCAGGCCCGCACCCCAGGACACCGCGCCCTCGCGGGTGGAAACCGAACCTCCGATACGCAGGACCCCGGCCACCGGAACGTCGCGCGGACCTTGGAACACCAGTGCCGGTCCCCCGCCCTGAAGGCCCCACCACACCGAGACGATGCCGATGATGGCGGCCGCCACGCAGATGGGCACGGCCAAGGTTTCTTGAGGCATCCGCGAGGCCAGCACCAAGGAGAACACCGCACTCAACAGCAACATCACGCCGACCGCCGAGAGGGCGAGGAACAGATGTTGCAGAACGCCCGACACGCCGAGGCCGCCGAAGTCTCCGCAATCCACCATGGCCCTCATCGGCATGGTGGGGTCGTCGTACGGAGTGACCTGCAGCAACTGGCAGGGAGTGCCGTCGGACATTTGCGGCAGGCCGTCGATGAACTTCACGGTGAACGAATCGGACATGGTTCCGAGGATCAACAACGCGACACAACCGAGCAGCACCATCACCAATCCGGTCATGGCGTCGCGTTGCAAGCGGCGACTGGCCTCGTGTGGCAACCAGTTGTTGCGACGGATGGAGCCGCGCTTGTTCCCACCGAGTTTCATCCCACCGCGTTTCATCATCGACGATCTCGCATTCGCTATCCGACCCGACGATTCGTTCGTTGACCGCCGATGGGCAACACCCGCACGAGATGGTGCCAACGACAGGCACAACACGCCTCGACCACGTACGCCGTGTATTCCTCGGGCCGCCGGTGGAACTGCGCCAGTTCGTTGTTGTCGGCCACCACCTTGCCGTGAGCGGCCAAGCGCGGTCCGAACACGTAGGTGACGAGAACGAGGTTGGACTCCACGCAAATGGGGCAACGGGTTTCGGTCTGCTTGCCCACGCCGCGGGCCGCGCGCATCAGTTCGGGGTGCGCGTCGCACACTTCTTCGCGACCCAGTCGGCCGCGGTGGTACTCGTTGATCAGATGGCGTCGCGCCATGCGATGGTCGACCAAGCCCGATCGGAACGACGCGACACCACGAAACGATCCGCTGTCGAACGTGTCGCGGGTCCTGGCCATTGGAACGAGAGACTACCCGTCGCCGTTCAGTGGCCGAGATCGGTGCGGGTGTTCGCCCACCACGCGTCCAGTCGTCGCCGAATCTCGTCGTCGCCGATCAGACCTTCGTCCAATCGGATCTCGAGGAGGAACTTCATGGCGCGTCCGATGGCCGGTCCGGCCGGGATACCCAAATGCTCCATGACCGCCGTTCCGTCCATCTCCGGTCGGATGGCCTTGAGTTCCTCGCGAGCGGCCAACTCGGCGATGCGCTCCTCGAGCTCGTCCATGCGACGAGCCAATCGAGCGGCCTTTCGTTCGTTGCGGGTGGTGCAGTCACAGCGCGTGAGCACGTTGAGTTCCGCCAGCAACACCCCGGCGTCGTTCACGTACCGGCGCACGGCCGCGTCGGTCCAGC
Source organism: Actinomycetes bacterium (assembly GCA_027491335.1). Lineage (GTDB taxonomy): Bacteria > Actinomycetota > Acidimicrobiia > Acidimicrobiales > Ilumatobacteraceae > Casp-actino8. Next base: position 11,038 of record JAIXWJ010000061.1, read on the forward strand.
CCATCTCGTAGGTGTGGAACCGCAGGTGGAGTCGCACCAGCTCGGTGACCGCGTCGTTGTCCTCGTTCGAGTACTTGAGGGCGGTGAGGCGCTTACGGGTCATCTTGGCGCCCTTGACGTCGTGCATGTGGAACGTGGTGCCCTTGCCCTCCACGAAACCGCGGGTGGCCGGCTTGCCGACGTCGTGGAACAGCGCGGCCAGTCGAGTGATGCGGAAGTCGAACTCCGGATGCGCGTCGGAGCGCACGTTCTCGATGACGGCGAGCGTGTGCGTCAGCACGTCCTTGTGACGATGGATGGGATCGTTCTCCAGGCGCATCGCTGGCAACTCCGGCAAGAAGTGGTCGGCCAAGCCCGTCTCCACCAGGAACCACAGACCCGCCGTAGGAGAATCCACCACGATCAACTTGTCCAACTCGTCGCGAATTCGTTCGGACGACACGATCGCCAAGCGATCCTTCATGTTCTTCACCGCGTCCACCAGTTCGGGGACCGGCTCCATTCCCAAGCGGGCGATGAATCGGGCCGCTCGCATCATGCGCAACGGATCGTCGCTGAAGCTGATCTCGGGATCCAACGGCGTGCGCAGGGTGCGGGTCAACAGATCGGCCGCGCCCCCGAAGGGATCCACCAAAGTCGGCGAGTCGCTCGTGACCTCGAGGGCCATCGCGTTGATGGTGAAATCCCGACGCGACAGATCGGCCTCGATGTCGTCGGAGAACTCGACGTCGGGTTTGCGGGTGTCGGCGTGGTACGCCTCGGCGCGGTGAGTGGTGATCTCGTACACCCGATCGCCCTTGCGAGCACCGATGGTTCCGAAGCGTTCGCCTTGCGTCCACAGGGCATCGGCCCATCCCGACAACAGTCGTTTGATCTGTTCGGGACGCGCGTCGGTGGTGGCGTCGAAATCCAGATTCGTGTCGGCGCGGCCACCGAGCAGATCGCGAACGGTGCCTCCCACCAGGTACAACCGGTGTCCGGCCTCGCGAAACAATCCGCCGATCTCGGACAACTCCTCCAGAACCGGAGCAAAACGATCGGGGATCACGACATCAGGTTATGACCCGCGGCAATCCAAAAGTCGCGGATCTCGGCGATGCGACCCATCGACTCGTCGGTTCCTCCGGACGTCTCGGGCTCCGGTCGATGTACGGATCCGAGAAGCGCCGACATCGTGGCCGCCGTGCTCATGCGCAACGCGTCCAAGTCGTAGCCGCCCTCGAGCATCACCAATCGACGACCCGTGGGAACCAACTCCATCAACGCCGCGATCATCGCCGGGTAATCACCGGACGACAGTCCCATCTGAGTGATGGGGTCGTTGCGATGGGCGTCGAAGCCCGCCGACACGATCAACCACGTCGGAACGAACGCTCGTGCTCGCGGAACGACCAATTCGTCGAAGGCTCGTCGATAGACGTCACCGGTGGTGCCCGGAGGCAACGGCACGTTCATCGTGAAACCGGCTCCCCCGCCGACACCAATCTCGTCGAACCATCCGGTTCCCGGGTACAGGGGCCATTGATGAAGCGACACGAACATCACCCGCGGATCGTCCAAGAAGATGTCCTGGGTCCCGTTGCCGTGATGCGCGTCGAAGTCGACGACCAACACGCGCTCCCCGCGGTCGGCCAGATGTGCGGCCGCCACCGCCACGTTGGAAATCAGGCAGAAACCCATCGTTTCGGTGCGCGTGGCGTGGTGACCGGGGGGTCGCACCGCGCAGAAAGCCGCGTCGCCTTGTCCCGCGTCGAGAGCCTCGATGGCGGCCAGTCCGGCTCCGGCGGCCAGGAGGGCCGCGGTCATCGAGCCCGCCGAGGCCGACGTGTCGACGTCGAGGCGCCCTCCTCCGGCACGCACCACTTCCTCGATGCGTTCCACGTGGTCTTTCGAGTGCACCCGCAACACCTCGTCGCGCGTCGCGGGCCGTGGTTCGAGAGCCACGAGCGCGTCGGCCACACCGGCCTCGCGGGCACCATCGATGACTGCCCCCAACCTCGCGGGGCGTTCCTGATGTGTGGGACCGTTCAGATGGTCGAGATAGGCCTCATGGGTCACGAACAGCAACGACATCAAGGCGCACGATAACCGTCGCCGCTACCGTCAGGAGGGTGACGGCGAGGGTCTTGGATGACGGAACGGTGCGCGCTCGCCTGCGCCCGTGGCCGAGCGAGGTCGATGTCGCCCACTTGGTGCTCACCGACCACACCGTGGCACCACGATCCACCACGTTGCTCGACTGGACGAACCTGATCACCCGCGACGGGTACTCCACCATTCGCACCGGCGCGTTGTCCCCCGACGCCGCGCGCGTGTTCCTCGATCACGGCTACGTCGAGATCCAACACTTGGCGTTGTTGCGACTCGATCTGACCGAGGTGATCATCGGAGAGCCCCATCATCGGACTCGGGCGTTGCGTTCCTATCGGGCCTTCGAAACCGCGGCGCGCATCGACCGCAAGGCCTTCGATCAGGGATGGGAACTGGATGCCGCCGGCATCCGCGACGCGTGCACGGCCACACCCACGCATCGCATTCGGCTGGCCCTCACCGCCGCCGACGAGCCGGCGGGGTACATGATCACGGGACGCAACGGTTCGGCCGGGTTCATTCAACGTCTGGCCGTCGAACCCGGTCACGAAGGTCAGGGCGTGGCCACCTCGTTGCTCATCGACGGACTTCATTGGTTGCGGCGGTATCGAGTGCGCGACGTGCTCGTCAACACCCGTCTCGACAACGATCGCGCCCTCGATCTGTACCGACGCGTCGGGTTCGTCGACATGGACGAGAATCTGTCCGTGCTCGAATTGTCCGTCTCTTCACGCGTGGCGGGGGAACGATGAAGCGTTTCGTTCTCGCCACCATCACGTCGTGCGTGGCGATGTGCGGCGCGATCATCGGCGGATCCGGTTCGTCGATCTCGGCACTGCCCGCGATCGCACCATCGCTGGGCGTGCTCGTCAGCCAGGACCAATACGTGGCCGGGATCGAGGGTTCGCTCATTCGGCTCACGGTGTCGGCCCGCGATCTTCCCGTGGACGGAACGGCATCCATCGCCATCACCTCGTATCGCCCGGTGCGAACTCGAGCGGCGGTTCGCGAAGTGATGGATGGCGATCTGCCGAGCGTGGTGGACACCGTGTTGTACTCGGCGGCCGACATCACCAGAGACGGCTCGGGTTACCTCGACATTCGAGTACCCATCGAGATCGGGGTTCGCACGCGAGAGAACCTGCAGATGTCGGCCGTGGGGGTTCACCCCGTCTCGATCGGCATCGTGATCGACAAGAAGGTCGTGGACCAGCTCGTCACCTTCGTCGAGCGACTTCCCGAGCAGACGTCGGCCCCGACGGCTCGCGGCACGTTGCAAGTGGCGTTGGTGAGCGGATTGACGGGTCCGCTCGCGTTGCAGCCCGATGGTTCCACGGTCGTGGATGCGTCCGCCCTCACTCGAACCGAGCGAATGATCACCGCCATCGAGGATCTCGACATGGCACCGCTCACGCTGTTGTCCCGACCGGAATGGATCAACGCGATCGAGCGTCTCGGCGACGAATCCTCCGATCTTCTGACCCGAATCGATGCCCTGCAATCCGTGCAGTTCCTGTCGGCTCCCTTCGTCGACGCCGATCCGGACGAGCTGGTGGTGCAGGACGCGCCCGCCATCTTCCTCGAACAGTTGCGTCGCGGGGAAGACGTTCTGCGCAACGACATCCCCTCGGCGATCATCACGCGCGACACGTACCTCTCGACCGCCGGACTGTCGGCCGGGTCCGTCACGTTGCTGCGCGACATGGGATTCCGATCGGTGGTTCTCACACCGCGAGCCCAAGCCGAGACCGCCAATGGGGCCTCGTTCTTGGCCGATCCCACGCGCCTGATCCGCCTGAGTTTTCCGGGAGGGTCCATCGATGCTGCTCTGGCCGACCCGATGCTGTCGCGGACGATGACCGACGGATCCCGAGACGACGCGGACGCGTACCTCGCCGCGCAACACCTCTTCGCCGAACTGCGGATTCTGCGCGACGAGTTGCTCGCCGATGATCCAGGAAACGACAACACGAGTGGCCGCACCGTGGTGGTGACGACGTTCGACGGGGCTCCTCCGTCGGCCGAGTTCCTCACCGCACTGGTCTCTTCCATGTCCACCGAGCCCGACATCGTGCTGGTCACGCTGGACGACGCCCTGCGTTCCACCGATCCGAACATGACCGACGACGGTCCGGTGGAGTTGGCTCTGCCGACCGCCGACGCCTCCGGTCCGGAATCGAACCCGCTCGCCGACATCGACGCACGACTGCGGTCTCGCATCGACTCCTTCTCCGGAATGTTGCCCGCGGGTGACGTTCGCGTGGAGATGTGGCGGAGAGTTCTGGAGGTGTTGCCGGACTCGTCGTTGACCGACGTCCGCCGCGAGGCCTACGTGACCGCCGTCGATGTCGAGACGACGGCACTCGCCGAATCGATCACGCTTCCCACGTCCACCACGTTCACCCTCGGGGGACGCGACAGCTCGATTCGGGTCACGTTGCGCAACGACAACGAGTCCGACCTACGGGTGAACATTCGACTCTCCAGTTCCAAGTTGCGCTTCGGTTCGCAGAACGAGGCGGTCGTACTTCCGGCGGGCACCACCACCTCGGTTGAAGTTCCCGTGCAAGCCCGATCGAACGGTCGATTCCCCGTGATCTTGCAACTCTTCACCCCCGATGGAGCCCAGGCTCTGGGGGTACCCGTCACCTTCACGGCCCGCGTCAACGCCTTGGCGGGGTTGGGTCAATTGGTCACCGGAATCGCCCTGTTGCTCTTGGTCTCGTGGTGGATTCATCATCTGCGTCGCGAACGGCGACGGCGGTCGGCCGAAGTGGATCGCACCGCCACTCGGCACCCCAGCCTGAACCACTAATCTGCGTTCGTGACATCATCCGTTCGCATCATCACCGACAGCGCCTGCGATCTCCCCGAGGACGTGGTTCGAGAACTCGGCATCGAGGTCGTCCCGCTCTTCATTCGATTCGGCGAGGACGAGTTGATCGACCGCGAGCAATTGACCACCGCTCAGTTCTGGGCGCGTTGTGCCACCGAATCCGACCTGCCCTCCACCGCCGCCCCGTCACCGGGCCGTTTCGAGCAGTCGATTCGAGCCCTGGCGGCCCAGGGAGCCACCGGTGTGGTCATCATCGACCTGTCCGGAGCCCTGTCGGGCACGTTGCAGAGCGCCGAAGTCGCCGCCGACCGTTTGCAGGGTGACATTCCGGTGCGAGTGGTCGACAGTCGCACGGTGAGCATGGGTCTCGGATCCATCGTCGTGGCATGCGCCCGGGCGGCTCGTGACGGTGCGTCGCTCGACGAGGTGGAGGCCATGGCCCGCGACCTCTCCGCCCGTTGCAAGGTGTGGGGGGCCCTCGACACCTTGGAGAACCTGAAGAAGGGTGGTCGAATCGGTGGCGCCAAGGCCATGTTGGCCTCGGTTCTGTCCATCAAGCCGATCATCGAGGTTCGCGACGGTGTGGTTCAGGAAGGCGGCAAGCAACGCACCCGCGGCAAGGCCGTGGCGTTCGTGGTGGACAAGGTGCGCGAGGCCGTCGCCGCCGGAGGAATCAGTCAACTGAGCGTGTTGCACGCCGATTGCGACGATGTCGATGCGTTCCTCGCCCAACTGCGCGAGGTGTACACCGGTGAGATCCTCGTTGGTGAAATCGGTGCGGTCGTCGGTGCGCACGCCGGGCGCGGCACGATCGGCGTGGCCTTCTTCGAGAACTGATCGTTCGCGTCACCCTTCACGCGTTCCGCGTCACGACATTCCCCGTGTCACGAGATGGTGACAACTAGCGTCATGGCGTAGCCATGTCGGATTCGTCGAACCACCCTGCGCCTCGAGCGAACACCGTCATCGCGGGTCGCTATCGACTCGATGAGCACCGAGCACACGGTGGAATGGCCGACGTGTGGAAAGCCACCGACCTGTCGCTCAATCGCACGGTGGCCGTGAAGTTGCTCAAACCTCATCTGGCCACCGAGGGAACGGTCGCCGAGCGATTCCGACGCGAGGCCCTGGTGGCCGCCGGTCTGAACGATCCCCACGTGGTGACCGTGCACGACGCGGTCGAGGACAACGGTCGTCAAGCCGTGATCATGGAGTTCGTCGACGGCAAATCGCTGCGCGAAACCCTCGACAAGAAGGGAACGCTCAGCCTCAAGCTGACCGTCCACATCGGTGTGGCCGTGTGCGCGGCACTGGATGCCGCGCATCGCTCGGGGATCATCCATCGCGACGTGAAGCCCGGCAACATCTTGCTCACCGAGAACGGGCGCGTGATGCTGACCGACTTCGGCATCGCCAAGGCTCTCAGCGGCGATCAGGATCTCACCAACGAGAACATCATGATGGGCACCGCGAAGTACCTGTCACCCGAGCAGGTTCTGGGTGACGAGCTCGGACCGGCCGCCGACGTGTACTCGTTGGGTCTCGTTCTCTACGAATGCCTGGCCGGCAAGGTTCCGTTCATGGGTGCCAGCGACACCGAGACGGCGTTGGCTCGACTGAAGAAAGACCCCACACCGCTGCAGACACTGAAGCCCGACCTCGATCCGGCGGTGCTGAAGGTGATCCATCGCATGTTGGCTCGCGAGCCCGAGAAGCGTTTCGCCACCGGCGCGGAGGCCAGTCGAGCACTGCGAGCCGCGGGCGGAGTCACCACCGGAAACACACCGTCCGGCGTGCCGCGATCGAAGGACCCGACGCCACCGCCGAACAAGGTCATTCGCACCAAGACGGGCAACACTCCCTCGACCGGAACGCCTCGTGATCGCACACCATCGCGACCGACGCCCACGACGAAGACGTCGTCGAACGCATCCGTCAAGCCACCGTTTCCCGTGAAGCCCGCCTGGTTGATTGGTGCGGTCGTCGGCCTGCTCGCGATCGGTGTCGGAATCGCCTCGCTGTCGGGCGACGATTCGCCCGCCGCCACCGTGGCGCCCGTCGAGCCCGGCGTCACCACCACCATCTACAACGGTCCGGTGCAAATCACCGGCGTGCGCTCTTTCGATCCGGAGAGCGACGACAAGACCGAGAACGACGACCAGGTCACCAACGTCACCGACGGCGACCCCGAGACGTCGTGGTCGACCGTGTGTTACAAGTCGTCCACCTTCGGCAGCAAGTCCGGAGTGGGTCTGGTACTGCAAATGAACGCGCAGGCATTGGCCCAACTACAGATCGACATGAACGTGCCCACCTGGCAGACCCGGGTGTACGCATCGAACGTGGCCGGTGAGCGACTGGATGATTGGGGTTCACCGATCTGGGATGGCAACCAGGATCAGGGTTCCACGATCACCGCCACCTTCTCGTCGCCGGCGCAATACGCCCTCGTGTTCATCACCGAGGCGGGGCGCAGTGGATTCTGCAGTGATGCCAACCCGTATCGGGGCAGCATCGCCGAGATCCGCGTGCAATCGGCACCATGACGTCGAACTCGTCGGATCGGATCGAGCGAGCGAAGCGTGGTGATCGAGTCGCTCTGGAGCAGATCCTGCGCGAGGTGCATCCCCTCGTTCACAACGTCTGTCGTCGCACCTTGAGCAACGAGGCCGACGCCGAGGACGCCACGCAGAACGCTCTCATCAACATCGTGCGCAACATCGAACGATTCGATGGTCGATCGTCGTTCACCACGTGGGTGTATCGGATCGCGACGAACGCCGCCATCGACGAGGGTCGGCGACGCCAACGTCGCCGGTTGCGGGTGGTCGACGATGAACGCGACGTGGTCGACGAGTCCCACACGGCGTCACAGGATCAGGTGGACGACGCCGACCAACTGGCGCCACTTTTGCGGCAACTCCCCGAGGACTACCGGGTCGCGGTGGTGCTCCGAGACGTGATGGATCTGGAATACGACGAGATCGCCGAGATCCTCGGGGTTCCCGGGGGCACCGTGCGGTCGCGTATCGCGCGAGGGCGCGCCCGATTGGCCGAACTTCTCGGGAACCAGACAGCCGCCAACGAACGTCACATCCAAGGTCGAGACGCATGAACACTTCCGAGAACTCCGAACGAATCGACGACTGGGCCAGCCGGTTGATCGACGGTGACATCGTCATCGACGACGTCGAGGTCGACGTTCGTGAGGCCGTGATGGTTCGCGCGGAGCAGTTCCGAATGGTTCGAGAGACCATGTTGCGCTCACGTGATGATGCGTCCGCGAGCACCGTGAACGTCGACGTGCAACGAGCTCTGTCGACCTCCGCGCGCCCCGGTCGAGCCCGGGTGTACATCACCGGTCTGGCGGCCGCGGCCGCGGTGGCCACCATCGTCGGCGTGGCGGTGTCGTCGTCGGGACGTTCGGAGGTTCCCGCCGCCGAGGTGCAAACCAAGGTCGCCTCGATGGATGCTTCGACCGCCTCCGCTGCTCCCGAGATGTCGACCGACGGGATGTCGACGGAGATGTCTTCCGGGGACATGTCGACCGCGATGTCGTCGGCGATGGGTGACGTACCCGCCGAGGCCGCCGATCTCGCGGACGCGTGTCCCGACGACCTGCGCCCGACCATCATCCCGGTGGCCACCATCAATGGTGAGGACGTGGAGATCCACTGGTCCGCCGCGCACGGTGTCGTCGTGTACCGCATCTCGGACTGTTCCGTCGTGCTCGCCACGACGCCCTAGCCCGGTTCATCGCTAGCCTCGCCAGCATGGCTGGCAATCCGCTCACCGATCCGAACTGGGCCTCCGACCTCACCGACACCATCGTCGAGACCATCGACAAGGTGCGCGATCGCACCACCAAGCCCATCGTGATGGTGGCTCGGGGTTTGGTGTTCGGAATCCTCACCGCCTTCCTCGGAATGATGGCCGTGGCGTTGCTGTTGATCGCCATCAGTCGAGGACTCATCAATCTGATCGAGTGGCCCCTCGATCACGACACCGCGGTCTGGGTGTCGCATCTCGTTCTCGGTTCCATTTTCTGCCTGATCGGCACCATCTGCATGATCAAGCGTCACGGCAAGGAAGGCGTCTGATGTCGCAACATCATCGAGTCATCATCATCGGTTCCGGACCGGCGGGTCTCACCGCGGCCATCTACACCGCGCGCGCGAATCTCGCACCGTTCGTCATCGAAGGCGAGCCGTCCAGCACGTCCGATCAGCCCGGTGGCCAGTTGATGCTCACCACCGAGGTGGAGAACTTCCCGGGTTTCCCCGAAGGAGTCATGGGACCCGAGTTGATGATGCGCTTTCGCGATCAGGCCGCCAAGTTCGGTGCCACCTTCCTCACCGCCAAGGCCACCAAGGTGGAGTTCGGTGAGAAGCCATTGAAAGTGCACGTGCGCGACGAGGTGTTCACCGCCGATTCGGTGATCGTCTCCACGGGTGCACAAAGCCTCATGTTGGGCCTGCAGGACGAGGAGCGGCTCATCGGTCACGGGTTGTCGACGTGTGCCACTTGCGACGGATTCTTCTTCCGCGGCAAGGAGATCGCCGTGGTGGGCGGTGGCGACTCGGCCATCGAGGAAGCGTCGTTCCTCACGAAGTTCGCCAGCAAAGTCACGTTGATTCACCGACGTGATTCGTTCCGCGCCAGCAAGATCATGCAGGAGCGCGCGTTGAACAATCCCAAGATCGAAGTGCGTTGGAACACCGCGGTGTCCGAAATCATCGGAGACGACCAACTACAGGGCGTGAACTTGGTGGACACGGTGACCGGCGCGCAAAGCACGCTCGAAATCGCCGGCTTGTTCATCGCCATCGGTCACCGCCCGAACACCGACGTGTTCAAGGGCGTGCTCGACATGGAGGATTCGGGATACCTCATCACTCGTCCCGATTCCACGTACACCAACATTCCCGGTGTGTTCGCGTGTGGTGACGTGAAAGACCACACCTATCGACAGGCCATCACCGCCGCGGGTTCGGGATGCATGGCCGCCATCGACGCCGAGCGTTGGTTGGAACAGCACCACTGACAACGCTGCGTTACTATGGCCGTCATGGCCGATGGAATTGTCACTCTCACTTCTGGAACCTTCGACGAGACCGTGAACTCGTCGTCCACGCCCGTGGTCGTCGACTTCTGGGCGGAGTGGTGCGGACCGTGCAAGATGATCGCCCCGATCCTGGGTGAGATCGCCACCGAAAAGGCCGGCCAGGTCACCATCGCGAAGTTGAACGTGGATGATCACGGCGACATCGCCCAGCGGTACGGCGTCATGAGCATCCCCACGTTGCTGGTGTTCCACAACGGCGAATTGAAAAAGCGCATGGTGGGAGCCAAGGGCAAGGGTCAACTGTTGGCCGACCTGGAGGAATTCCTCGGCTGATGGCCCTGTCGCCCGAGGACACGGGCGAGGCCGTTCGACAGCTGCAACGTCGCCTCGGTGCCGCCGGATACCTATCCGACGCTGGGGTGATACCCGGGGTGTACTGCGCCGGGACTCGTCAGGCGATCGCCGATTTCCAACTCGATCGTGGTCTGGCCGTGACCGGATTGTGCGACGAGGGGACATGGACCACCCTCATCGAGGCCTGGTGGAGTCTGGGAGATCGCCCGCTCATGTTGCGATCACCGAATCTGCGCGGTGACGACGTGGCCGAGCTTCAGCGGATTTTGTCGCGCCTCGGCTTCGACGTCGGACGCATCGACGGCATCTTCGGTTCACTCGCCGCCCGCGCGATGCGACACTTCCAAGAGAACGCCGGCCTCGAGATCGATGGTGTGTGCACAGCCGAGACCGTCGTTGTTCTGCGTCGCCTCTCCAAGATGACCGGAGACGGACCCGGCATCGCCGCCGTTCGCGACGCCGAACACGCCCGCACCGGACAACCGTTGGCTGGTCGACGCGTCGCGGTGGGTTCTTTCGGTGGTTTGACCAGCGTGTTGGAGGCATTGAGCACGCTTCTTCGCGATCACGGGGCCATGTTGATCGAAACGGTCGACGACGAGGCGGCACAGCAAGGCGCCACGGCCAATCTGTTCGGCGCCGACGTGTACGTGGGGGTGGAGGCCACCGAGGAATCGCGATCACAGGTGGCCTATTACGCGGTCCCGGCGTTCGAGTCCGCGGGCGGGCGGGCACTCGCGCACCTCATCGAACGGCATATGCGTGACGTGGTTCCACGAATGACCGTTCACGGGATGCGGCTGCCGATCCTGCGCGAAACCAAGATGCCCGCGGTTCTGGTGACGTTGGGCCCGACCGATGTCATGGCGAATCGAAGTCAACGCATCGCCGATGCGCTCTTTTTGGCTCTGACCGCCTGGGCGCCCTAGTTATCCACAGGTTTGTGCACAGTCTGTGTAGAACCTTCGTGTTCAGGTTGAGGGTTTCTTGACCCTCATTCGTCGGGGTCGATCTCGCCCGCACCCATCATGAGCAGGTAAATCCGCTCCAGATCCTCCAACCCGGCGAAGGTGATGGTGACGGAACCCTTCTTGTTCAGTCCGGCCATCTTCACCTCGACCTTGGTGCCCAAGTAGTCGGAGAACCGTTGCTCCAACTCCAGAACCGCCGGTTGACGCAATCGACTCACGGGACGGGTGGTTCCACCACTGGTGGGCGAGCTCGCTTCTCCGCCATCGAGTCCGGCTTGTTCCATGCCTCGATCGCGGATGGCTTCTTCCACCGCACGCACGGACCAGCCTTCATCGGCGGCACGACGAGCGACTTGTTCCTGGTACAGACGATCGGGTGATCCCAACAACGCCTTGGCATGGCCCGCGGTCAGCTTGCCGTCGGCCAACAGACCCTGAATGGACGGGGGGAGAGTCAACAGGCGAAGGGCGTTGGAAATGGAGGCTCGGCTCTTGCCCACTCGCTTGGCCACCGCATCGTGGGTGAGGCCGAAGTCGTCGATGAGTTGCTGGTACGCCGCCGACTCTTCGAGGGGCAACAAGTCCTGTCGGTGCAAGTTCTCGACCAGGGCCTGCTCCACCGACGACATGTCGTCGGTGGTCTTGACCACCGCGGGCACCGTGGCCAGACCCGCGCGTTGCGCCGCGCGCCAACGTCGTTCGCCAGCGATGATCTGATAACTCCCGTCAGCCAAAGCCCGAACCAGAAGTGGCTGCAGAACGCCGATTTCGGCAATGGATGCGCTCAGTTCGGCCAAGGCCTCCTCGTCGAAGTGCAGGCGAGGTTGGTTGGGGTTGGTGCTGAGATCCCCCACGGGAATTTCCAGCAATGCCGGACCGCCACCACTGGTGGGCGGTGTTGCTCGTCCGTCGCTGGACGGGATGAGGGAATCGAGTCCTCTACCGAGACCTGGGCGTCGCGCCACCGGCCACCTCCTTGGCAGCAAGTCGATAGGCAATGGCGCCCTTCGACGAGGGGTCATACACGTTGATGGGTTGATGGTGGCTGGGGGCCTCCGACAACTTCACATTGCGGGGAATGCGGGTGGGAAGAACCTTGTCACCGAAGTGCTCTCGGACTTCGCTTTCCACGTCGGACGACAACTGGGTGCGGGCGTCGAACATCACCAGGAGAATGGTGCTGACCTCGAGTTCTGGGTTGAGGTTGCGCTTCACCAGATCCACATTGCGCAACAATTGGCCCAGGCCTTCCAATGCGTAGTACTCGCACTGAATGGGCACCAGAACCTCACGGGCGGCGACCAAGGCATTGACGGTCAACAACCCCAGCGACGGAGGGCAGTCGATCAGGACGAAGTCGTAGTCGTCGATGACCGACTCGATGGCTCGTTTCAACCGACCTTCGCGGGCGAATTGGGGGACCAGCTCGATCTCGGCCCCGGCCAGATCCAGGTTTGAGGGGGCCACGAAGAGGTTCTTGACCGATGCGGGTTCGATGCAGTCCTCCATCGGGGCGTCATGCAGGATGACGTCATACATGGAGGTTTCGATGCCGCGGGTATCGATTCCGACGCCGGACGAGGCGTTTCCTTGCGGGTCTAGGTCGACGAGCAGGACTCGGTACCCGGCTTCAGCCAAACACGCGCTCAGGTTGACCGACGTGGTGGTCTTTCCCACTCCGCCCTTTTGGTTCGCCACCGCCAGGATCCGCGGAAGACCCCGCGGGGACATCGAGTCATCGGACATGTCGCTCAGAGTACCGGATCGGTGTTGCATGTTCCACGTGAAACATCGCTGGGGTTGCGTTCGTCCCCGTTTGCGTGTTCTGACACGTTCAAATGTTCCACGTGGAACATTCTCAGCGTCGAATCAGCACCGACACACCGGCCACGATCCCCTGCAGTTCCAGATCGGGCACGCTCGCCCAGCGACTTCCGTTCGAATCGGGTGGTTCGCTCACAAGCATGTGGCCACCGGGGACAAGAAGTGGTGACCCGAGACGCGCCGTGTAGTCCGGAGGGCCGAAGCCACGACTGGTCACGACATCCCAGTGCCGGCCCGGAAACCGACCTGGCAGGTCCTCGACATCGGCCTCGAGCACCTCCACGCGATCGCGTATCCCGAGTCGGCCCACCAAACGCACCAGGAGGTCCGTGCGTTTGGCTCGTCGATCCACCAAGGTGATCTGAAGATTTGGACACGCCATGGCGATCACCAAGCCGGGGTCACCGCCACCCGAGCCCAGATCGACAAGGGTGAGGCACTGCGGGGGGAGTGCCGCCACAAAGCCCAAAGAATGCTCGACCACCTCATCCAGTGGTCTGTCCCCCAACATGCCGATGCGCTGGGCATCGCCCAGCGCATCGATCAATTTCTCTCGGTTGTCGGGGGTGAGAGCCGGCATCAGCCTTCGGAAGCGCTCGCCGGGGTGATCACCACACGCCGGTTGGGGTCTTCGCCTTCGGAGTGCGTGGCGATATCGGTGCGACCATTCAGGGCATCGTGCACGATCTTGCGATCCGGGGAGGGCATTGCCTCCAGGGCGCGGGGGGTGCCGGTGGACACCACTTCGTCGGCCACCTGATTCACGAAACGACCCAGGGCCTCCTTACGCTTGGCTCGGTAGCCACCCACGTCGATTCGCAGACGAGTGTCATGATCGCCCATCCGTCGTTGGGCCACCACGCGGGTGATGTCCTGAACCGCCTGCAGGGTGCTCCCCCGCGGACCCACCAACAGGCCCAACTCGCCGCCGTTCAGGTGAACTTCGATGTCGTCTCCCTCGATCACCGAGTTGGCGGTCGCCGAGGCGCCCAGTGCCGAAGCCAGCCCCAGCAGGAACTTTTCGGCCTGCGCGGCAACTTCGGCGGGGTCAGCCGGCGGGCCTTCGGGGCGCTCGCGGCGGGGACGGTCGGCGTTGTCGGTCATCTTCTTCTCCTGCTTCTGAGGCTTTTGCCGGGCTGATCCCCCGTCTCGGGAACCGGCCTCGCGTGAACCACCTTCACTGCGACGACCCCGATCCCGGCGATCATTCTTGGCTCGCGGGGACTTGGGCTTCACCCGAGCACGAACCCGAGCCTCGCCACGAACGCGGCCGAACAGGCCGGGCTTGGGCTCTTCAAGGATCTCGAACTCGGCATCTTCGTCAGCCACACCCAATTGATCCAGGGC